>NZ_JAFCWO010000002.1:96987-689458 GCF_049897605.1 Sphingomonas sp. DC1600-2 | reverse complement strand
CACTGGTCGCCACCAGCCGGACCGCCTCGTCCTCGAATTCCTTTGTAAACCGTCGTTGCTTCGTCATCGAGTTTGCCTTTCACCTCAGGAAAACTCTCCACTTTTCTGAAGCAAGTCCAACATGCATCTTTTGGCCGAAGGGGCATTGCCGATCTTGAACAGCCTCTATTCGCAGACCGTCACCTGAATGCTACCCGGCGGGTGTGGTCACAGATGCAATTTCCGCCCGCTATCACTATACCCCCTCCCTGGAAGGGAGGGGTTAGGGGGTGGGTCGGCCTGTTGGGTGAGGTTGTTCTCTATCGAGAGCAACCCACCCCCGGCCCCTCCCTTCCAGGGAGGGGAGACACCGGGGGCAAGGGTGCGCGCTAGTTCTTCTTGGGCCGGTTCACATAGAGCAAGACCGCCGCCAAGGCCGCCGATCCCACGCCGACGCCGATGGCGATCGGGGTGAGGGGCCAATTGCCGCCTTTTTCCGACTTGGCTTCAGCCGCATCGCGCACGCGCTTATGGTCGCGGGCGGCGGCTTCGATTTCGTTGATTTCGCTCATTGGTCCCTCTCGCTTTGGCTTCGATACTCCTGCCGGAACGTATCGGCGAAGGATTTGAGCCGTCCTTCGGCAATCGCGCGGCGCAGATCGGCCATCAGCGCTTGATAGAACCAAAGGTTGTGCTCTGTCATCAACATCGCGCCCAGCATTTCGCCCGATCGTACCAGATGATGCAGATAGGCGCGGCTCCAGGTCGCGCACACCGGGCAGGCGCAGGTCGGGTCGAGCGGGCCGGTGTCCTCGGCGAACTTGGCATTGCGGATGTTGAGTGGGCCACCGCGCGTAAAGGCCTGGCCAGTGCGGCCCGAGCGGGTCGGCAGCACGCAATCGAACATGTCGATGCCGCGTTCGACCGCGCCGACAATGTCGGTCGGCTTGCCCACGCCCATCAGATAGCGCGGCTTGTCGGCGGGCAATTGGCCGGGGGCGAAATCAAGGCAGCCGAACATCGCCTCCTGTCCCTCGCCGACGGCAAGGCCACCGACGGCATAGCCATCGAAGCCGATGTCGATCAGCGCCGCCGCGCTATCCCCACGCAATGTCTGGTCCAGCGCGCCCTGCTGAATGCCGAAGATCGCCGCATTTTCGGCATGGCCACCGCCGCTGTCGAACGCGTCGCGGCTGCGCTTTGCCCAGCGCATCGAGCGCGCCATCGCGGCGGATTGCACTTCGGGGGGCGACGTGGTCGGCACCAGTTCGTCAAACGCCATGACGATGTCTGAGCCGAGCAGCCGCTGGATTTCGATCGAGCGTTCGGGGCTGAGCGTGTGACGGGTGCCGTCGAGATGCGACTTGAAGGTCACGCCATTCTCGTCGCGCTTGGTCAGGTCGCTGAGGCTCATCACCTGATAGCCGCCGCTATCGGTCAGGATCGGGCGATCCCAGCCCATGAAGCCGTGCAGCCCGCCCAAGCGCGCCACGCGCTCGGCTCCGGGGCGCAGCATCAGATGATAAGTGTTGCCGAGGATGATGTCGGCCCCCGCCGCACGGACGTCGGCTGGTTTCACGCCCTTGACGGTGGCGGCGGTGCCGACCGGCATGAAGGCGGGCGTGCGGATCGTGCCCCGGCGCATCGCGATTTCACCGGTGCGGGCTTTGCCGTCGGTGGCGTGGATGGTGAAGGCGAAACGGGGCGGTTGGGTCATCTTGCTTCCTCCCCTCCCTGTAAGGGAGGGGCCGGGGGTGGGTCGGCATAAGGAGAGCGCGGCGCTCCCCCGAGAGCAACCCACCCCCAACCCCTCCCTTCCCGGGAGGGGAGAAGGGTTTTCAGCGCTTGAACAGCGTCTCGGCAGTGGGTTCGGCGGGCTTGGCGGTTTCGCCATGCTCAGCCGCTTCGGCATCGCGCGAAAGCTGGTCGCGTTGCGCGCGCAGTTCGGTGATCAGCGCCTCGCGGTCGCCTTCCAGCCGGGTGTCGACCGGGGCTTCGAGCCCAGCCGCCTTCGCCGCCTTGGACACGGCCGCGTCGAGCTCGCGCTGCGTCGTCAGGCCCAGCGTCACCGGGTCCTTGGGCGTGATATTGGCGATGTTCCAGTGGCTGCGGTCGCGGATCGCGGCGATGGTGGTGCGGGTCGTGCCGATCAGGTTGCTGATCGCGCCGTCGCTGATTTCGGGGTGGTTGCGGATCACCCAGGCGATGCCGTCGGGCTTGTCCGACCGCTTCGACACCGGCGTGTAGCGCGGCCCCTTGGTGCGGCGGACCTGCTCTGGTCCTTTGAGGATCTGCAGGCGATAATCGGGGTTCGCTTGCCCCTTGTCGATTTCGGCCTGGGTCAGTTCGTGCGCGCGGATCGGGTCGCGACCGGTCAGCTTGGTCGCGGCGGTGTCATCGGCGATCGCCTGGATTTCCAGGATATGCAGGCCGCAAAATTCGGCGATTTGCTCGAAGCTGAGCGATGTATTGTCGACGAGCCAGGACGCGGTCGCGTGCGGCATGAGCGGCTGGGCCACGGAAAACTCCTTAAAAACGGAAAGGGCCGCCCCTTTCGGAGCGGCCGCTTATTCTGACCATCAGTGTAGAGCGGTTGTGAAGGGAGGGCAAGCGTGTCGCTTTCCTCCTTAAGCAGCAATCGCCTCGGGATGATCGACCGGGACCAGGGCACCGAGAAACTGTCGGGCACTCGCTTCCCAGGTGAAGGTCTGGCCATAGGCCGCGCAGGCGGTACGATCGAGCGTGAGCGCGGTGGCGATCGCGGTATCGAGATTCTCGTCCATGACGCCGACCGCAGGGTTGAGCACATCGACCGGCCCCGTCACCGGGAAAGCTGCGACGGGCGTACCGCATGCCAGCGCCTCGATCATCACCAACCCGAACGTGTCGGTGCGGCTGGGGAAGACGAACACGTCCGCCGACGCGTAAGCGGCGGCCAGATCGCCGCCGAACAACGGCCCCAGGAAATGCGCGTCGGGGAAGCGTGCGGTCAGCGCCGCACGCGCCGGGCCGTCGCCCACCACCACCTTGGTGCCGGGATGGCTCGAGGTCAAAAACGCCTCGATATTCTTCTCGATCGCGACGCGACCGACATAAAGCTGGATCGGGCCCTTACCTGCATCCTTCAGCGCCTGAATAGCGGCAAGCGGCGCGAGATGCGGGCCGAAGATCGACAGATCGACGCCGCGCCCCCAATGCCGGATCTTGGTGAGATCATGCGACTTCAGCGTTGCCGCGATCGACGGTGTCGAGGCGAGGATCGATTGGGCCGGCCAATGGAACCAGCGAATATAGCGCCACACCCATTCCGGGTTCACGCCGGTGCGCGCCGAAACATAATCGGGGAATTGCGTGTGATAGGCGGTGGTGAAGGGAAAGCCGCGCGTCAGGCACCAGCGCCGCGCCGCCAGGCAGACGGGCCCTTCGGTCGCCAGATGGATCGCATTCGGCGCAAAGTCGGCAAGCATCTTGCCGACGGTCGCCGTGCTGGCAAAGGCCAGGCGGATCTCGGGATAGGTCGGGCAGGGCAGCGAATAGAACAGATCGGGCGAGACGATCAGGACTTCATGCCCCTGGCGCTCCAATTCTCTGCGCACGGCCTGCAGCGTGCGCACGACTCCATTGACCTGGGGGCTCCACGCATCAGTGGCGATCGCGATGCGCACGCCGGTCAGGCCGCCATCATCTCGATCTTCGCCACGGGCCGGGCCTTTGCCCGCGCGGCGATTTCGTCGGCCCAGTGGAGCAACTCCATCCGGCCGTCGAAATGTTCGACCAAGGCGGTGCAACCCTCCACCCAGTCGCCATCGTTATAATATTCGACCCCGTTGATATCGCGGAATTCGGCGGTGTGAATGTGGCCGCAGACCACGCCATCAACGCCGCGCGAACCAGCAGCCTGCGCGACGATCTCCTCGAAGTTGGAGATGAACTGCACGGCGTTCTTCACCTTGGCCTTGGCGTGCTTCGACAGCGACCAATACGGCAAGTTGAAGAAGCGACGATACGCATTCACCCAGCGATTGAGAGCCATCATGAATTCATACGCTACATCGCCGACATGCGCCAGCCAGCGATGCGCCAGCGTGATTGCGTCGAATTCGTCGCCATGCAGCACCAACAGGCGGCGGCCGTCGGCGGTCTCGTGGATCGCCTTGCGCCGGATTGCGACGCCACCGAAATCGAGCCCGGTGAACTGACGCATCACCTCGTCATGGTTGCCGGGGATGTAGATCACCTCGGTGCCGCGCTTGGCGCGTTTGAGCAGACGCCACACCACATCGTTATGCGCGGCGGGCCAGTAGAACCGCTTCTTCAACCGCCAGCCATCGATGATGTCGCCGACCAGATACATCCGCTCGCTGTCGACATGGTCGAGAAAGTCGATCAGCATATCGGCGTTGCAGCCGCGCGTACCGAGATGGATGTCCGAGATCCAGATCGTGCGATAACGGCGGCGTTCGCTCGTTGCGCGCTCGGGGATGGCGGGATGCGAGTTGGCGAAGTCCGCAAAATCGGCAATCGTCCCGCCCGAAAGACCGTCCATGGCAATCTTGGTCACAGCGTCCATAGCGTCGAAACCTTCGCGAAACCTTTGGCTGATCTCCAGCTATGGCGACGGAATGTTACAATCGGAATCGTGGACCTTCACGCAACTGTCACATGGGCACGTGTCCGGGTTGTTCTGCGACGCGGGCGAGCCATGCCGTGACCGCCGGATAGCGGCTTAGGACGAAGCCCCCGTCCTCGGCGACATGCGTGTAAGCGTAGAGCGCAATGTCGGCGACGGTGAAGCGCCCGGCCGCCAGGAACGGCGTTTGCGCAAGGTGGGCGTCCATCAGCGCCAGCGCGGCTTCGCCCGCCGCCTGTTTGCCGGGGATGAGCGTGCGCTGGAAATCGGTCAGCCGGTCTTCGCCGATGAAGGCGCGCCAGAAGCGCAGCGTCGCGACATTGGGCTCGTGATTATATTGTTCCCAAAACATCCAGTGCAGCATGTCGGCGCGATCGAAGCGGTCGTGCGGGATCAGCGGCGATCCATCGGCCAGATACAGGCAGGCGGCACCGCTTTCGGGCAGATAATCGTCGCCGATCTGCAGCACCGGAATGCGGCCATTGGGGTTCACGCCGTCGAGAAAGGCGGCGGTGCGCGTTTCGCCCTTTTGAATGTCGTAACTGCGCCGTTCGAGCGGAATGCCGACATGCGCCGCCGTTAGGCGGATTTTGTAGCAATTCCCCGAAACGGGATCTTCGTGGAGGATCAGATTGGCCATTGTCCGCGCGCCCCTTTGGATCGTTTCCAACGGTCTTTAGGAGGTTCGATCTGATCGGGCCAGTTCGCTTCTTATGCGGAAGGAGGGGGATCGCTCTCCGCCTTCACCTCGGCAATCAAATCCTTGCGGCTGAGCTTGCCGATCATCGTCTTGGGCATGGTCAGGCGGATCACGACGGCATCGACTCGCTCATGGCGGCCAAGCTGCGGATTGAGCCAGTCGCGCAGCGCCTCCGGCGTAACATCGGCACCCTCGTTCAGCGTGACATAGGCGCGCGGCTGCTCGCCACGATACGGATCGGGCAGGCCGATCACCATCGCTTCCTTTACCGCCGGATGATGATGCAGCACCGCCTCGATCTGGCTGGGGAAGACCTTGAACCCCGACACCGCGATCATGTCCTTAAGTCGATCGACGATCCGCACGAACCCGTCCGCGTCGATCGTGCCGACATCGCCGGTGCGCAGCCAGCGGCCTTCCTCGGTCGTCAGGAACACCTCGGCATCGGCATCCGGCCGGTGCCAATAGCCCTGCATGATTTGCGGGCCCATCGCGACGATTTCGCCAGGCTCGCCGGCAGGTGGATCCTGCGTCGGATCGGCCTTGTCGACCAGCCGCAGCCGCGTGCCGGGAATGGGCTGGCCGATCGTTCCGGTCTTGCCTTCGCCCTCATACGGGTTGGCCGACAGCACGCCCGAGCTTTCCGACAGCCCATAGCCTTCGACCACGGCGGCCCCGGTGACCTTTTCGAACTTGGCCTTCAATTCGGCGGCGAGCGGCGCGCCGCCGGAAATGCAGATGCGCAGCGACGAGAAATCGGTGCTCGTGATCTTGGGATGGTCGAGCAGCGCCTGATACATGGTCGGCACGCCGGGCAGGGCGGTCGCCTTGGTGCGGCCGATGGCGGCCAGCACAGCCCCCGCCTCGAAGCGTGGCAGCATTACGATGCAGCCGCCATTCAGCACCGTGCGGTTGAGCACGCAGGTGTTGGCGAAGACGTGGAAGAGCGGCAGCACGCCGAGGATGCGGTCGGGCGGGCCGGGGTGCGGGTCGATCCCCATCACTTGCCGGGCATTGGCCGACAGGTTCTGGTGCGTCAGCGCGGCACCCTTGGGCACGCCAGTGGTGCCGCCGGTATATTGGATCAGCGCCACGTCGCGTTCGGGGTCGATCGTCGCAGGGGTGTACCGTCCGTCATTGGCGATGAGATGCGAAAACGCGATGACGCGCGGGTCGTGTGGGCGCGGCGTGACTTCGGCGCGCTTGAACAGGCGATAGAGGATCGATTTCGCACTTGGCAGCGCCCCGGCGATCGATCCGACGATCAAGCGCTCCAGGCCGCTTCCGTCGAGCACCTTGAGCGCGGTTGGCAGCAGCGCGCTGGCCGAGAGCGTGAACAGCACGCGCGTTCCCGAATCCGCGACCTGATGCTCCAACTCGGCCACCGTATAGAGCGGCGAAAAATTGACGACGGTCGCGCCGATCTTGAGAATGCCATAATAGGCCGCGAGGTAATGCGGCACGTTGGGCAGGAACAGGCCGATCCGGTCGCCCGGACCATATCCCAAGGCTTGCAGGCCGGCCGCAACGCGGTTCGCTCCGTCCAGCGTCTCGGCATAACTGAAGTGCCGGCCCAGGAAATCGATCAACGGAGCCTTGCCTGCCGCATGCGCGGAGCGCTCGAACAATTCCACCATCGACAGCGCAGGAAAGGCGCTCTCCCAAGGGGTTGGATGACGGTAGGATTGGCGCCAGACGGCTTCAGCGGAGATCATTGACAGGGGTGTAAGCAGCCTTCCCGCGCGCCGCAAGCGTCAGGAGATATGAGCTCCCGTCCAGGTGACGAGTACCGATATGGCAACCAGCCCGAGGTCCAGCGCCGCCTTTACCTGATGTGGCGCACGATCCGTAGCGTCATGCGTCAAAATCTGAATGTCGGCGCTCGGGTGGCGCACGACCGCGATCAGCGCGAGGGCTGCGACGATTCCGATCGTGATGCGGCGATTGCGCATGGCCAGCCCCTTTGCATCCCGATTCTATCGGTAATTCCGATTCGGAGCAAGAAAGTCCGCCAATCGTGTCAGGCTGCCCAGCGATCGGGCAAATGGCGACCGCGTACGCGGTCTCGTCCTGCCGACTTTGCTTCGAACAACGCACGATCGGCACACGCGTACAGCGCCTTCCAGTCGACTTCGCGCAACAGCGGGCCCGTGCAAGTGCCAATGCTCGCCGTCACGGTCACATCGTACGGCATGCGCCCGGCGCGCAGTTTCTCCAGGATGGCGCGCGGTTCGATCAGAATATCGGCGGGGGCAACGATTGCAAATTCCTCACCGCCGATTCGCGCGACCAGCGCCTCCGGTGGGACCGACTCGCGGAGCGTACGGGCGAAGACCCGCAATACCTCATCCCCCCCGTCATGGCCGATCGTTTCGTTGACGCGCTTGAAATGATCGAGGTCGGCGATCAGCAAGGTCTGCTCGCCGGACCGTCCGATAACTTCGGTCAGAAAGGCACGGCGGTTGAGCAATCCCGTCAGTGAATCGGTGTCGGCGAGCAGCAGTGCGGCGATCTCGCGTTCGCGCGCCACATCACGTTCGCGGCTCAGCATGCGGATGCGATAGGCAACCGCAATGCTCGACAGAAGCGCCTCGATCGTCATCGAAGCCAGCGTCGAATTATCAAGCCAGAAGCTCCAGCCGATCAGGCCCAGCGAACTGAACGCCCGCAGGCATGCCAGCGTGATCGGCGCACCCCAGGCCAGAACGAACATTCCAAGATAGTCGCTGCGCAAGCGCCATGCGCGCCACAGAATGGGTCCTGCAACCCCCATTTGCGCTAGAAAAGCATAGGTGTAGGCGCGGTCGGTGAGATAGGGTGCGACTGGAGCGAACACAGCGAAGGCTAGCGTCGCAACCGTCATTATGCCGGAAGCGACCGTCGCCAACCGGCCGAGATATCCGCCGAACACGCGCGGCTCGAAAAAGGCCCGGGCAAACGCGAACGCGGCCACCGCCGCAATACCGAGCGTAAGATAATTTATCCGTATCCGGTCGTTATTGGCGAGATCAGGCCAGGCCCAGGCCAGGGCACCCGAGGACGAGAGCGCATAGAGCAGCAGCGCCGTCACCATCGCGCAGTAAGCGAGCTGGAACCGATAGCGAAGCGCCACCCATAGCGCCAGATTATAGGTGAGCAACGCGATGCAGAGACCGGCAAAGCCGCCGTAGAGCCCCGCCATCTTCAAATTCGCGCCGACGCTTTGTTGCGGATTCACGATCCGCGCGCCGCGCAAGATTCCGCGCATGTTGCCAGTCCCCTCGATATGCCAAAGCACGCGCAACAGCGGCGCGTTGCGCTCGGGCAAGGACTGTTCGATAATCGCCCCGAGCTGGAGGTGGCGCGCGGCCCCGTGTTGGTCGAGCGACGCGGAGACGACCGTTCTATCGGCATACAGTGCATAGAAAGTAATGCGTTTTTGCCAAAGGCTGGCGACCTGGATCGCAAGCGGGCCGGTGCGGTGGACCGGCGAGGAAATCGCCCAATAGTCGCCACCGGGCAAAACGCTTTGCGGAGAAACGCAATCAAACGCGGTCTTGCCGGCGAAAAGCCGGAGCGGGGTCATGCCCGTTTGCGCGCGGGTGACGCAGACCGGCAGTGTATCGCCCGGTCGCTCAGCATGCGCCGCCGATGCAAAGAGCGTCAACATCACTGCAAGGAGACTGGATAAAAGCACGCGGCACATGCTTGCTCCCTACGCCCAGGAACCCAAACAGAGCGTAAAGGACAAAAAATTGTTGCGAAGGGCGATTTCGCCGCGCCGCACAGGGATCGCCAAGAGCCAGAACCGAAGGCGGCGGCGCTCCGCCCCGCATGGGATCCGCAGTATGATTGAAAAAAAGCGGGTCGGCACTCCTGCCGACCCGCCGGTTTTGGTCACTTGGCCGTCGTGGTATCCTTGTCGATCTTGGCCGCCGCCTTTTTCTTGGGCTTCTTGGGCGGGGCGGCCGTAATCTCGAACGACAGCGCGCCGTCCTTCATCTTCACCGTCACCTCGCCGCCATGGACCAGCTTGCCGAACAGCAATTCCTCGGCGAGCGGCTGCTTGATCTTTTCCTGGATCAAACGGCCCATCGGGCGCGCACCGTAGAGCTTGTCATAGCCCTTGGCGGTGAGCCACGTCTTGGCCTCGTCGTCGAGGTTGATGTGGACGTTGCGGTCGGCCAGTTGCAGCTCGAGCTGGAGGATGAACTTGTCCACCACCCGCGCCACGACTTCGGTCGGAAGATAGCCGAACGGCACGATCGCATCGAGACGGTTGCGGAACTCGGGCGTGAACATCTTCTGCACGGCTTGCTCATCCTCGCCCTCGCGGGTGAGGTTGCCGAAGCCCAATGTCTCGCGCGCCATGTCGCTGGCACCCGCATTGGTCGTCATGATCAGGATGACGTTGCGGAAATCGACCGTCTTGCCGTGCTGGTCGGTCAGGCGCCCATTGTCCATCACCTGCAGCAGGATGTTGAACAGATCGGGATGCGCCTTCTCGATCTCGTCGAGCAGCAGCACCGAATGCGGCTGCTGGTCGATCGCATCGGTGAGCAGACCACCTTGATCGAACCCGACATAGCCGGGAGGCGCACCGATCAGTCGGCTGACCGAGTGCCGTTCCATATACTCCGACATATCGAAGCGCTGGAGCGGGATGCCCATGATCTGCGCGAGTTGCTTGGCAACTTCCGTCTTGCCGACGCCGGTCGGGCCGGTGAACAGATAATTGCCGATCGGCTTTTCGGGGTCGCGCAGGCCAGCCCGGCTCAGCTTGATCGCCGAGGCGAGTTTTTCGATCGCCGCATTCTGCCCGAACACCACGCGCTTCAGATCGGTTTCGAGCGATTCGAGCGCCTTGGTATCGTCGGTCGAGACCGATTTCGGTGGGATGCGCGCCATCGTCGCGATCACCGCCTCGATTTCACGTGAGGTGATCGTTTTCTTGCGCTTGGCGAGCGGCACCAGCATCTGCATCGCACCGACTTCGTCGATCACGTCGATCGCCTTGTCGGGCAGCTTGCGGTCGTTGATGTAGCGCGCGGACAGTTCCACCGCCGACTTGATCGCGTCGGGGGTGTATTTGACCTTGTGATGCTCCTCGAACGCCGAACGCAACCCGGTCAGGATTTTGACCGTATCCTCGATCGTCGGCTCGTTGACGTCGATCTTCTGGAAGCGCCGCAGCAGCGCGCGGTCCTTCTCGAAGTGGTTGCGGAACTCCTTGTACGTGGTCGAGCCGATGCAGCGGATCGTGCCGCCCGAAAGGGCAGGCTTGAGCAGGTTCGACGCATCCATCGCGCCGCCGCTGGTCGCACCCGCGCCGATCACGGTGTGGATTTCGTCGATGAACAGGATCGCGTCGGGCATCTTTTCAAGTTCGGTGACGACCGCTTTCAGCCGTTCTTCGAAATCGCCGCGATAGCGCGTGCCGGCCAGCAGCGCGCCCATGTCGAGCGAATAGATGACCGCTGGCAACAGCACCTCGGGCACTTCGCCCTCGACGATCTTGCGCGCCAGGCCCTCGGCGATGGCGGTCTTGCCGACGCCGGGATCGCCCACATACAGCGGGTTGTTCTTGGACCGGCGGCAGAGGATCTGCACGGTGCGATCGACCTCGGGGCCGCGACCGATCAGCGGATCGACCTTGCCCTTCTTGGCCTTCTCGTTGAGATCGACACAGAATTGCTTGAGCGCGCTTTCGCTCTTGCCCTTCTCGCCAGGTTTCTGGGGCTTTTCCTCATCGACACCCTTGGGCGGGGCGGCTTCGGGGGCAGCGGTGCCCTTGCCGACGCCGTGGCTGATGAAGCTGACGGCATCGAGACGGCTCATATCCTGCTGCTGCAGGAAATAGACGGCATAGCTCTCGCGCTCGCTGAACAGCGCGACCAGCACGTTCGCGCCGGTCACTTCGTCGCGGCCGGAGGACTGGACGTGGAGGATCGCGCGCTGGACGACGCGCTGGAAGCCGCTGGTGGGCGAGGGGTCGGTCGCGGCATCGACCTTCAGCGCCTCAAGCTCGGTATCGAGATAGTGTTTTACGGTTGCGGTCAGCTCGGCGGTGTCGACCCCGCACGATTGCATCACCTTGGAGGCATGTTCATCGTCGATCAGGGCAAGCAGCAAGTGCTCGAGCGTGGCATATTCGTGCCGGCGCGACGACGCGGCCTCTAAGGCCTTGTGCAGCGTGGTTTCCAGCGCGGAGGCGAAGGATGGCATCTGTATTTACTCCATGCGGGCCACGAAAGACGGGCGGCCCTTTCCTGCTATGTCGGAAGGCAGGACGCCCGCATCAAGCACTTGAAACACGTCGCGGCATTTCCTCGGCCCCGCGACGAAACCCCTCATGACTTGAATAGGTCGTTCGCGCTTGCCCGATGGTTAACCGCGCATTGTATTTTTGCTCGGGTGCGCGCCACTTCCGCCTCCAGCGCGACGATGCGCGCTTCCAGTTCCTTGACCGACAGCGGGTCAAGGTCCTGTACGATCAGCGCGGCGAGCGGATCGCCCGCGCGTTTCGGGAGAATCTCGTCGAGGTCCATAGGCAGGATCGTTGACCCGGCGGCGCGCCATGTCAATAAGGCGCGCAAAGCAAAACAGGGCGCACGACCGATGGACGGTATTCCGACAACGATGCGAGCGATCGACCCGGACGTGCCGGGCGGGCCCGAGGTGCTGCGCGTGGTGCAGCGCCCGGTGCCGATGCCGCGTGTTGATGAAGTGTTGATCCGCGTCGTCGCGGCGGGCGTGAACCGGCCCGACGTGCTGCAGCGCAAGGGCGGATATGCGCCACCGCCGGGCGCGCCGTCGATCCCGGGGCTGGAAGTGTCGGGCACGATCGTCGCGCAAGGGGCCGAGGTCGCGATCGACATGACCGGTCAGCCGGTGTGTGCGCTGCTGGCAGGGGGCGGCTATGCCGAATATGTCGCGGTCGCAGCGGGGCAGGTGTTGCCCGTGCCCAACGCGCTGTCGATGGTCGAGGCGGCGGCCTTGCCCGAGACATTGTTCACCGTGTGGACCAATTTGTTCGAACGCGCTTATGCGACCGAGGGGGACACCGTGCTGGTGCATGGCGGCACCAGCGGCATCGGCACGATGGCGATCGCCTTGGGCGCGATCTTCGGGCTGGAGGTGATCGTCACCGCTGGCTCGGACGATAAATGCGCGGCGGCAGTCGCGCTCGGCGCGGCGCATGCGATCAATTACAAGACCGAGGATTTCGTCGAGCGCGTCGCCGAGATTACCGGTGGCAAGGGCTGCGCGGCGGTGCTCGACATGGTCGGCGGCGATTATGTGCCGCGCAACTTGAAATGCCTGGCCGAGGATGGTCGCCATGTCTCGATCGCGGTGCAGGGCGGATTGATGGCGACGATTCCCATCTTCGACATCATGCGGAGGCGGCTGACTTTGACCGGATCGACGCTGCGCCCGCGCGATACGGCGTTCAAGAGTCTGGTTGCCGACGAACTGCACAGCACGGTGTGGCCGCATGTGGAGGCGGGGCGACTGAAGCCGGTGATGGACCGCACCTTCCCGCTCGCGGAAGCCCCCGCCGCGCATGCGCGGATGGAGGCGGGCGAGCATGTCGGGAAGATCGTACTGACGCTGGATTGATCCGGGAAGAGGGGAGGTCGACACTGCTTTCCTCCCCTCCCTTCCCAGGGAGGGGAGGAAACGGCGGGGCTCAGCCGATCACCGTCTTCAAATTCATGAACTCGTGCAACCCATAGGGCCCCAATTCACGCCCGTGGCCCGAGCGCTTGATGCCGCCGAACGGTGCTCCCGGCGTGGAAGCCAGCATTGCGTTGACTGCGATCATCCCGGCCTCGATATCCCGTTCGAAGCGCGCGCGCTCGGCAGGATCGTTGGTCCAGACCGAGGAGCCGAGGCCGAATGGCACAGCATTGGCGAGGGCAATGGCAGCGTCGATGTCATCGGCCTTGAACAGCATTGCCACCGGCCCGAACACCTCCTCCCGCGCGACGGCATGGTCGGCGGGCACGTCGACGAGGATCCCCGCCGACAGATAGGCCCCCTTGCCGGGCAAGGGCTCTCCGCCGAACAGCAACTTGGCACCGGCCTCGCGGAACATCTGCAATTGGTCCAGCACAGTCTGAAGCTGTGCGTCGCTCGACAAGGGGCCCATGTCGGTCGCGGCGTCCATCGGATCGCCCGCGACAACCGCCTTCATCCCGGCCGAGAATTTTTCGAGAAAAGCATCATACACGTCGGCGTGAACGATCATGCGCTTGGCGCAGATGCACGACTGGCCGGTATTTTGGATGCGCGCGGTCACTGCGGTCTTGGCGGCGAGATCGAGATCGGCGGAGGGCATGACGATGAACGGGTCCGAGCCACCCAGTTCGAGCACGACCTTCTTGAGCGCCCGGCCCGCCGCCTCCGCGACCTTCATGCCCGCGCCCTCGCTGCCGGTGAGCGTGACCGCGACGATGCGGTCGTCGGCGATGAGGGCAGCGACCTTGTCCGACTTGATCGGCAAATTCTGGAACAGGCCGACAGGGGCTCCGGCGGCGATCACCATCTCCTCGATCGCAGCGGCGACGCCCTGCACGTTGGAGGCGTGTTTCAGCAGGCCGACATTGCCCGCCATGATCGTCGGCGCGAGAAAGCGGACGACTTGCCAATAGGGGAAATTCCACGGCATCACCGCCAGCACCGGACCCATCGGGTGCCAGGTCGCGGTCCCTCCCTGGACCGGACTCGGCACCAGCATCGCCGGGCCCTCCTGCGCATAATGGCGGAATCCCGCCGCGCATTTCTCGACCTCGGCGATTGCCGATTTCAGCGTCTTGCCCATTTCGCGCGTCGCGATCTCGGCGAGGCGACGGGTGTTGGCATCGAACTGCTCGGCGATTCGCTCGAGCAGGGCGGTGCGCGTGGCGTAATCGGTGACGCGCCACTCCTGGAAAGCATCCTGTGCCCGCGTCAATTTGGTTTCGATCTCATCGCCGGTCAGCTCGCGGTAAGACGGGCCTGGCGTTCCGGTTGCCGGATCGATGCTGGTGAACATGCGGGAAGTTCCTTATTGCGAATTGCACGACAAACGCATTGCGGCCCTAGCGTATCCTTGACCCCAAACACTCGCCTGCCGCATAGCTGACAAATGGATATAGCGATCGAAGAGCTGTCGTTCGAAGCGGCGTTAAAGGAATTGGAGGGGATCGTGGCGAGGCTCGAGAGTGGCGATGCGCCGCTCGACCAGGCAATTGCGCTCTATGAGCGCGGGGACAAATTGCGCCGTCGCTGTGACGAGCGGCTTAATGCGGCCCAGGCGCGGATCGAGGCGATCCGCACCGACAGCGAGGGGCGTGCCATCGGCACGCAGCCCTTTGCCGCGGGTTGAGGGCATGACCGCTTCGTCCCTGACGCTTGCCGCAGCTTTGTCCGAAGTCGGTGCCGATATCGATCGCCGGCTCGACCAGTTTCTGGCGATCCCCGAGGATCCGCGGGCCAACCTGTATCGGGCGATGCGCCATGCCGCGATTGGCGGGGGCAAGCGCCTGCGCCCGCTGCTGGTGTTCGCGACCGGGCGCTTGTTCAATCTCGACCGGGATGCGGTCGGCCGGTCGGGTGCGGCGATCGAGTGCATCCATGTCTATTCCCTGATCCATGACGATTTGCCCGCGATGGACGACGACGACATGCGGCGCGGCAAGCCGACCGTCCATCGCGCGTTCGACGAGGCGACCGCGATCCTGGCAGGCGATTCGCTGCATGCGCTGGCCTTCGAAATTCTGGCCGACCCGAGCACGCATCCCGACCCCTTCGTGCGCAGCGAACTTGTGCTCGATCTGGCACGCGCAGCGGGCCCGGCGGGCATGGCGGGTGGACAGGCAATGGATCTGGAGGCCGAGAAATCGACCTTCGATTTGCCGACCGTCACGCGATTGCAGGCGCTGAAGACCGGCGCGCTGATCGCCTGTTCGGTCGAAGCGGGCGCGATCCTCGCCAAGGTGCCACCCGAAGGGCGCACAGGCTTGCGCGGCTATGCCCGTGACGTGGGGCTCGCTTTCCAGATTGCCGACGACATCCTCGATGTCGAGGGCGACGAGGCTGCAGTCGGCAAGAAGCTCGGCAAGGATGAGGGCGCGGGCAAGGAAACCTTCCTGTCGCTGCTCGGCCTCGATCGTGCCCGCGAACAAGCGCGGATGCTGGTCGATCAGGCGATCGAACATCTCCATGCCTTTGGCCCCGAGGCGGATCTGTTGCGCGACATTGCGCGCTTCACGCTCGAGCGCGACCGTTGACGATCCGCACCGGGGTCTATCCGGGTACGTTCGATCCGGTGACGCTGGGGCATATGGACGTCATCCGGCGCGGCGCGGCGTTGGTCGACCGGCTGGTGATCGGCGTGACCACCAATGCCTCCAAATCGCCGATGTTCTCGGATGCCGAACGGATCGCCATGATGGAGCGCGAGACCGCAGGGATCGCGGGGGTCAGCGTCGTCGGCTTCGATTCGCTGCTGATGGATTTCGCGGCGGCGCAGGGCGCGAGCATCATCTTGCGCGGCGTGCGCGGGGTGACCGATTTCGAATATGAGTATCAGCTGACGGGCATGAACCGGGCGATCAACCCGCGTATCGAGACGGTGTTCCTCATGGCGGATGTCTCGTTGCAGCCAATTGCCAGCCGGTTGGTCAAGGAAATCGCGCTTTATGGCGGCCCGATCGACCGTTTCGTCAGCCCGACCGTGGCGGCGGAACTTGCCGCACGGGTCGATAAGATCGGCCGCAAGGGCACTCAGCCCTAATATGGTCGCTTTCGCGCGCCACGTTCAGATTGGCGCAAGCGGCGACTTGGTCTAAGCGCGGGTCCACACCGAGTTTTTCGCGGGGAAATGATGCGTTTCGTTACCACCCTTCTGGTCTTCATCCTCGCGTTCGTCGCTGGGCCCGCCTTTGCCGCCAAAAAGAAGCCGGACCCGAAGAGCGCTGTCGTCACCGCCGTTGGGCGGCCCGATATCCCCTCGGCGAGCGACCCGGAGAATTTGCTCTATCTCGACCTGTCGACCGGTGGCCGTGTGGTCATCTGGCTGCGCCCCGATGCCGCGCCCAAGATGGTGGAGCGCGTCAAGACGCTGACCCGCCAGCATTTCTATGACGGGCTGCTGTTTCACCGCGTGATCGAAGGCTTCATGGCGCAGACCGGCGACCCGAAGGGCGACGGCACCGGTGGATCGACGCTGCCCAACGTGCCAGCCGAGTTCAACTGGCTGCCACATGTGCGTGGCGCGGTGTCGGCGGCGCGCGAAGGATCGGCCGAGGGTGCCACCGTCGAGGAAGTGACCAAGGCCGAAAACAGCGCCAACAGCCAGTTCTTCATCGTGTTCAGTCCGACAATGAAGCTCGACCGCAAATATACTGTGTTCGGCCGGGTCATCTCGGGCATGGACTATGTCGATGCGATCGCGCGCGGTGAGCCGCCGGTGCACCCGTCGCGGATTCTCCATGCTTATATCGCGGCGGACAATCCCCCCGCTTATGCGCCGCCGCCGCCGCCCGCGCCGGTCGCTGCCCCGGCTACGCTCGCGCCGAGCCAGCCGGTGCTGAAGCCCGCACCCAAGGCAGCGCCGAAGAAAAAGGCGGCCTGAGCCGCTGATACCTGCCACGACGGGGGGAGTACCGTCATGAAGGTCGATCTGTTCGACTTTGTCTTGCCGCCGGAGCGGATCGCACTGCGCCCGGCGTCGCCGCGCGACAGCGCCCGAATGCTCGTGGTCGAGGGGAATGCCCTCCTCGACCGCCATGTGGGCGATCTGCCCGACGCATTGCGCGCGGGCGACATGCTGGTGTTTAACGACACGCGCGTGATCCCCGCGCAATTGGAGGGGACGCGCGGCGATTCGCGGATCGGTGCGACCCTGCACAAGCGCGAGGGGCCGCGGCGCTGGCGCGCCTTCATCCGCAATGCGCGGCGGCTGCGCGATGGCGACGAAATCGATTTCGGCAGCGGTGTCACCGCTTATGCGCGCGATCGCGGCGAGGATGGTAGCTTCGCGCTCGATTTCGCGGGCGAGGAGCCGGTCGAATTGCTGCTGGAACGCGCCGGACGCATGCCGCTGCCGCCCTATATCGCCGCGCGCCGCCCGGCGGACGCGCAGGATGCCGACGATTATCAAACGATGTTCGCTGCCGAAAAAGGCGCGGTGGCGGCTCCGACTGCGGCGCTCCACTTCACGCCCGCGCTGATGGCGAAGCTTGGGGAGGCAGGCGTCGAGCACGCCACGCTGACGCTGCACGTCGGGGCGGGCACCTTCCTTCCGGTCAAGGCCGACGATACGCTCGACCACAAGATGCACGCCGAATGGGGACGCATCGATGCCGCCACCGCCGACCGGCTCAACGCGGTGCGCGCCCGTGGCGGGCGCGTGATCGCGGTCGGCACCACCAGTCTGCGCCTGATCGAGAGTGCTACCGGTGCCGACGGGGTGATTCGCCCGTTCGAGGGCGACACAGCGATCTTCATCACGCCGGGCTATCGCTTCAACGGTATCGACGGCCTCGTCACCAATTTCCACTTGCCGCGATCGACTTTGTTCATGCTGGTCAGCGCGTTGATGGGCACCGAGCAGATGCAAGCGGCCTATGCCCATGCGGTGCGAGACGGCTATCGATTCTACAGCTATGGCGATGCCAGTCTGTTGCTGCCGAACGCGGGGAAGAGCGAAGCATGACGATTCTTATGATGGTTGCTGCCTTGGCTGCTGCGGCGAGTCCGCAAGCGTCGGTTCCTGATGATGCCAAGCTAGCCGAACAGGCGACCGTGCTTGGGCAGTGCTTCGTCGACAAGACTACCGGCGCTGACCGAATCGCGGTCGCACGCTGGATGTTAGGTGCCATGAGTTCGGCACCGCAGATGGCGGATCTGATCAAGGTCGATTCCGCCGGGCAGATTGAGGCCGACAAAAAAATGGCGGTGCTTTTCACGCGATTGATGGTGGTCGACTGCGCAAAGGAGGCGCGTCCGCTGTTCAAGGCGAGAAGTCGTGCCGGATTTGAAGCGGCCGGGGGCGCGCTGGGCAAGATCGCGATGAAGGAACTGCTGTCCAATCCGGCGGCTTCCAAGGGGCTGGAAAGCTATACCCACTATCTTAACGAGAGCGATTTTGCGGGTTTGACGAAATGATGGTCGTGCGCGCCGGAGCGATGCTGCTGTTGATGGCGGCACCGCTATCGGCGCAAACCGTACCCGTCGTCACTCCCCCGCCAGCCCGTCAGCCAGCAGCGACGATCGTGGTCGAGCCGGCCGCAATGCTCATCGCCGCGTGCGACAGTGACGGCGACGGGCGCACCACCCGCGCCGAGCTCAGTGCCTGTATCGCGCGCAGCTTCGCCGATGCCGACAGCGCGCATAAGGGCTCGATCGGCTATATCGACTATAGCGACTGGGCGCTCAAATGGCTGGGGGATCGCAATGCGCTGCCGAGCCCGTTCGCCATCGACAGCGATGGCGACAACCGCATCACGCTCGCCGAATTGCAGGCGCAGTTTTCGAGCCTGTTCGACCGTTTCGACACCAATAAGGACGGCGCGGCGACACGAGCGGAGCTGGTGACCATTCGCAGCGCACCGGTTCCCCAGGGGGATGACGGCAAGCGCGGCCATCGCCGCTCCTCGCAATCGCGCTGAGGTGACCATGTCCGATCCGCGCTATCGTTTGGTGATCTTCGATTTCGACGGAACGCTGGCCGATAGCGGGGACTGGTTCCTGTCGGTCGCCGATCATCTCGCCGACCGGTTCAAGTTCCGCAAGGTCGCCCCCGAGGAGGTTGCGTCCTTGCGCGGGCGCACCTCGGGGGAGGTGATCCGCCATCTCGGCATTCCGCGCTGGAAATTGCCCAAGATCGGGCGCTACCTCCATCGCCTGTTGGCCGAGCAGACCGACCGGATCGCCTTGTTCGAGGGCGTTACGCCGTTGCTGCGGCAATTGGCGGACAATGGCGTGCGCATGGCGCTGGTCACTTCCAATGCCGAGCATAATGCCCGTGCCATCCTTGGCCCCGAAAATGCCGCGTTGATCGAATGGTTCGAATGCGGCGCATCCTTGTTCGGCAAGGCACCGCGCTATCGCCGGGTGTTGCGCAAGAGCAAGGTGGCGATCGAGCATGTCATCTCGATCGGCGACGAGACGCGCGACGTGGTGGCGGCGAAGAAGGTCGGCATCTGTTCGGGCGCGGTGTTGTGGGGTTATGCCAATCGCGACGGGCTGGCGCGGCTGAATCCGGACATCATGTTCGAATCGCCCGACGAGGTGCTGCGGCTGTTGCTGGGCGAGGAGGCGACGCTCCTTGCCTGAGGAAATGCGTGACTTGGTACGGCACCCCGCGCTAACCGATCGCATGTCCATTGCAGAGGCGGCCGTCCCGGTCGAGCAGAGCTTCGTCCCGACCAGCCATAAGGGGCTGACCTATCCGTATGGCGGGGCCGAGCCAGCGCCCGGCACGGTGATGCGTGTGGCCCCCGGCATCGGCTGGGTGCGGCTGCACGTTCCGGGACCGCTCAAGCATGTCAATTGCTGGCTGCTCGACGATGCGGCTGGCGTGGCGCTGGTCGATACCGGCATGAACACGCCCGAGGCGCGTGCGGCGTGGGAGGCTTTGGGGCGGGGGCCTTTGGCGGGCGTGCGGGTGACGCAGATGGTCGGCACGCATTTCCATCCCGATCATATCGGTTTGGCGGGCTGGATATGCGACACGCATGGCTGCCCGCTGGTGATGACGCGCGGCGAATGGCTGACCGCGCGGATGCTGGTCGCCGATGCGCGCGATGCGGTGCCGCATGAGATGATCGCCTTTTGGCGTGGCGCGGGGTGGGACGATGCGCAGATCGCCCATGCCAGCGAGCGTGGCTGGGCGGGGTTCCGCCGGATCGTCACGCCGCTGCCACTCGGCTATACCCGCATCCAGCATGGCGATACGCGGCTGATCGGCGCGGTCGAGTGGCAGGTGGTTGTCGGGTCGGGTCACAGCCCCGAACATGCCTGTCTGTACGATCCCGTCGGCAAGGTGCTGATCTCGGGCGACCAGGTGTTGCCGCGGATCAGCCCGAATGTTTCGCTCGGCGTGACCGAGCCTGCGGCCGATCCGCTGGGCGAATGGTTCGACTCGATCGCGCGGTTGAAGGCATTGCCCGACGATGTGCTGGTGCTGCCGGGACATGGCGATCCATTCACCGGCTTGCACGCGCGGCTCGATGCGATGGACCGCGAACATCGCGAGCGGCTCGACGAACTGGAAGTGTTTCTGGCCGAACCGCGCCGCGCGATCGACTGTTTCGGGCGGCTGTTCCGGCGCGCGATCGGGCCCGACATGCTCGGCATGGCGACGGGCGAAGCGCTGGCGCATGTCCGGCGGCTGGAGGTCGAAGGGCGCGCGGTGAAGACGATCGAGGACGGCGTGTGGTGGTATCGCGCGGTTTGACGGGGTAGCTTGGCGAAGTGCCGGGGGGCGAATCGTTTGAGGAATGCTCATGCCCGATATCCGCGATCGCGCTATCCAGATTTACGACGCCTTCACGCATGAGCATCGCGACCGCCGCGCCCTGTTGCGCGAAATGGTCGGCCTGGTCGGATCGGTCGCTGCTGCCGAAGTGCTGATCGCCGGGATTGCGGCTTCGCCCGCCGCCGCTTCGATCACCCAGCCCGATGACCCGGCGCTGGTGACGCGCAAAGGTCCCTATGCGATCGGGCCGGGCAAGCAATTGACCGGCTATTTCGCGGCACCCAAGGATGCGAAACACGCTGGCGCGGTCATTGTCGTGCATGAAAATCGCGGGCTGACCCCGCATATCGAAGATGTCGCCCGGCGTGTGGCGCTGGCCGGCTTTCAGGCGGTCGCGCCCGATTTTCTGAGCGACCAGGGTGGCACTCCCGTCGACGAGAACCTCGCCCGCGACATGATTGGCAAGGCTGATCTTACCGCGATCACCGGGGAAGCCGTCGCCACGATCGGCGCAATGTCGGCGCAGCCGGGCGCGAACGGCAAGGTTGGCATTATCGGCTTTTGCTGGGGCGGGGCGCTGGTCAATCGTGTTGCCGTGGCGGCGGGCAACGCGTTGGCGGCGGGTGTCGCTTATTATGGCCCGGCACCCGATCCGGCCGAGGCGGGGGCGGTCGCGGCCCCCTTGCTGCTGCATTATGCGGGTAAGGATGCGCGCGTCGCGGCAACCGGCGTGCCGTGGGTTGCCGCGTTGAAGGCGGCGGGCAAGGACGTGACTGCATATACCTATGACGGCGTCGATCACGCCTTCAACAACGACACCTCGGCTGAACGCTATAACAAGCCCGCCGCTGACTTGGCGTGGGAGCGGACGGTCGCGTTTCTGCACCAGCATCTTGACGGGTAGGGGACTTTCGTTCCACTAATGTTCCGAAGAATCGCTGGGCGATATCTGGGGGAGAATGATCGTGGCGGACCTGACCTTTTACACCAACCCGATGTCGCGCGGCCGGATCGCGCGCTGGATGCTCGAGGAAGTCGGCGCACCTTATGAAACGGTGCTGCTCGATTATGCCACGACGATGAAGGGGGAGCCGTATTTGTCGGTCAACCCGATGGGGAAAGTGCCCGCGATCGTCCATCACGGGCATGTCGTCACCGAATGCGCGGCGATTTGCGCCTATCTCGCCGACGCCTTTCCCGAGGCCGGGCTGGCCCCGCCGACGACGGCGCGGGCGGACTATTATCGCTGGCTGTTCTTCGCGGCGGGGCCACTCGAACATGCGATCACCAACCGGTCGCTTGGCGTTACGCCGACCGATTCGCAGCAGCGCATGGCGGGGTACGGATCGTACGATCTGGCGGTCGATACTCTGGAAAAGGCGGTGTCTGCGCATCGCTATTTCGCGGGCGACACCTTTACGGCAGCGGATGTCTATGCCGGGTCGCAAGTGGCCTGGGGCGTGCAATTCGGGTCGCTGCCCAAGCGCGCGGCCTTTGAGGACTATCTTGCGCGCGTGCAGGAGCGGCCTGCCTATCAGCGCGCGAACGAGATCGATAACGCGCTGATGCCGACACCGGCGTCGGCGGCGTAACGGCCGCACTCCACCGCCGGATAGCGTGTCCACCGCTGCGCGGCGGTGGCACGCTCAGTCGGTCAGCGTCAGTTTGGCCAGCAGGAAGTTCGGCATCGGGCCGTTCCAGCCGCCATCGTCGACCGCATCGATTGGCTCCAGCGGTTCTTCGCGCTCGGCGGGCGCGCTACGCGGCGGGCGGCTGGTACGGGCGGGGCGATCTTCGCGCGGTGCGCGTGCCTCTCGCGCCGGGCGTTCGGCGCGCGGCGGACGTGGCGGGCGGGCAGGGCGCTCGACCTCGGATGGCGCTTCCTCCGCTTCAACGACGGGCACCGCGACCTTCGCGGCAGCCTTGGGACGCCGACGTGTTTTCGGGGCAGCTTCGCGCGGCGCTTCTGGCGTGTCGTCGGCAGCGGGGGCGGTGCCGGTCTCGTAGCGCTCGATCTTCAGACCGGTCAGTTTTTCGATGTTCTGGATGTTTTCGGCGTCGTCGGGCGTCGCGAAGGTGAAGGCGATGCCGGTCGCGCCCGCGCGGCCGGTACGACCGATGCGGTGGACATAATCGTCGGGGTGCCACGGTGCGTCATAGTTGAAGACGTGGCTGACGCCCTTGATGTCGATGCCACGGGCGGCGACGTCGGACGCGACGAGGATCTTGATCTCGCCCTTCTTGAAGCGATCGAGCTCGGCAATGCGTTGCGCCTGCTCCATATCGCCGTGAATTTCACCCGATGCGAAGCCCGCACGCTGCAGCGCCTTGTTGAGCTCACGCACCGTCGTCTTGCGATTGGAGAAGATGATGCCGGTCTGCACGTCTTCCGCCCGCAACAGCGAGATCAGTGTATCGCGCTTCTTGGCGGCGGAAACGTTGACCAGCCACTGCTTGATGTTGACGTTGGCGGTCGCGGGCCGCGCGACCTCGATCGTCTTGGGATTGTCGAGGAACTTGTCGGCCAGCTTCTTGATCGGCGGCGGCATCGTTGCCGAGAACAGCAACGTCTGCCGCGTCTTGGGCAATTTGGTGCAGATTTCCTCGATATCGGGGATGAACCCCATGTCGAGCATCCGGTCGGCCTCGTCGATCACCAGCATCGAGCAGCCCGTGAGCAGGATTTTCCCGCGCCCGAACAAATCCATCAAGCGGCCCGGTGTGGCGATGAGAACATCCACGCCCTTTTCGAGCGCGGCGGTCTGGTCGCCCATCGAGACGCCGCCAATCAGCAGCGCCATCGAGAGCTTGTGATATTTACCGTATTTCTCGAAATTCTCGGCGACCTGCGCGGCGAGTTCGCGCGTCGGTTCGAGGATCAACGAGCGTGGCATCCGCGCGCGCGACCGGCCCTCACCGAGAATATCGATCATCGGCAGCACGAAGGCGGCGGTCTTGCCCGTGCCCGTCTGCGCGATGGCGACCAAGTCCTTGCCCATCAGCACAGAGGGGATCGCGCTCGCCTGGATCGGAGTCGGCTCGGTATAGCCGGACTCGTTGACGGCGCGCTGGAGTTCGTCGGAAAGGCCGAGATCGGCAAAAGTCATGCGGTATCCGGAAAAAGCGCCCGGGCGAAGCGCCCGCGAACGGTTGAAAAGCGCTTGCCGATCAGGGGCGAAATGTCAAGGTAAACGCGGACGTTCTACTTGTTCCTGGTGATCAAACGCTTGAAAGTGTCAATTCGGCAGGCGCTGCCCGATCGCGCGCGAATCGAGTCTCGTCCGGCGCAGACCATGCCGTCGGGTGTGGCCTTGAGGTAAAGGCCCGAATAGAAATCGAGCGCCGGGCATTTGTTGTCGAACCGCGCGCGCAATCGCGTATCGTCGATGAGGATCAGATCAACGCTGTCGTCGCCCGAGATAAGCGCACCCTCCACCGCTGCCATAGCCACGCATTTCGGCCCTTTTTTCTCCGTCACGCGGGGTGGTGCGGGTTCCGAACGCCGAGACGCAGGCCCGCCGAGGACGCGTGGAATGCGGATTATGATGCGTTGGTGAATGGTCAACTGGGCCAGCGCAACGCCATCGCTATGCGCCATCGCGGCCGAACTGGTCGACGCGAGCGCAAGGAGCAATGAAGCGGGAAGGGCGAAGTTGGGCATAAAGATAAAGGCCAGCGTTACCGTGAATGGTTGAATGCCGGATGAATTGGCGTCTGACCATGCGGATGGTAGGGCAAAAGAATGATGAATGCCCCATTCCCGAGCGGCAATGCCACCGCCGCCCAGCAAAAGGTCATCCACGCAGCCCAGGCGGTACTGGGGGCAAAGGCGGTGACGACGGACGCGGAGGACATCGCGCCGTGGCTGACCGACTGGCGCGGGCGTTTTCACGGCCGCACTCCCGCGATTTTGTCGCCGGATAGTACCGCGGGCGTCGCCCACATAATGCGCCTCGCCGCGGAATATCGGGTGCCGCTGGTGCCGCAGGGGGGCAACACGTCGATGGTGGGCGGCGCTACGCCCCCTTCCGACGGGTCGGCGCTGATCCTGTCCTTGCGGCGGATGAATCGGATACGGTCGATTGATCCGGTCGCCGGCTTGGCGGTGGTGGAGGCCGGGGTGATTCTGGCGGATCTCCATGCCGCCGCCGCCGCGCATGGCTTGCGCTTTCCGCTCACGCTTGGCGCGCGCGGCAGTGCCACGATTGGCGGATTGGCGTCGACCAATGCCGGGGGCACGCAGGTGCTGCGTTTTGGCACCATGCGCGGGCTGGTTGCCGGGGTCGAGGCGGTGCTGCCGGACGGGCAGATTCTCGACGGGCTGGCTGCCCTCAAGAAGGATAATCGCGGCTACGATCTCGACCATCTGCTGATCGGGGCCGAGGGGACGCTCGGCATCATCACGGCGGTGACCGTGCGCCTTTATCCGGCGGTGCTGCAGCGGGCGGTGGCGTGGGCCGGGGTGCCCGATCCCGAGGCGGCGCTGGCTTTGCTGCGGCGGCTCGAGCGCACAAGCGATTCGATCGAAAGTTTCGAGATCATCCCGGGCGATTCGCTGGCGCTGGTCCTCGACCACGTTCCCGGCACACGTGCGCCGTTGACCGGGCAGCATGCGTGGCACGTGCTGATCGAGGCGACAACCGCCAATGCCGCAGCCGAATCGCCCGCCATATTGCTGGAGCGGGAACTGAGTGCCGCGATGGCCGATGGCCTGGTTGCCGATGCGACGATCGCAGCATCGGAAGCGCAAGCGGAAGCGTTCTGGCGCATCCGCGATTCCTTGTCTGCGGCTGAACGGGCCAGCGGACCAGCAGTGCAGCACGATATCTCGGTCCCGGTGGCGACGATGCCGCGTTTCATGGTCGAGGCTGCCGCCGCCGCCGAGGCGCGCTTCCCCGGCACACACGCCACGGCGTTCGGGCATCTGGGCGACGGCAACGTGCATTTCCACGTCCGCGCTCCAATGGGGGCCGACGCAACCCGCTGGTATGGGGAGGATGCGCCGCACGTAACGCGATTCGTCCATGATCTGGTGGTTGCAGCGGGTGGTTCGATTTCGGCCGAACACGGTATCGGACAGATGAAGCGGGCGGAATTGGAGCGTTTGTCCTCGCCCGCGCGCCTGGCGTCGCTGCGCGCGATCAAAGCGGGCCTCGATCCGCAGGGATTGATGAATCCCGGCAAATTGCTCGGCCTTGCAGAAACGCCGCGCGCACCATAGAGCCAGCGGCCATCAGGCATAGCAAGCCGCGTGCTTTATCTTAGTCGATGGAGAATTTCTGATGGCCAGCGCGCCGCAATCCCTTCCGCTGTTCTACAACGCGCTCGAGCCTCTTTCGAGCGAAGCGCACGCTGCCTTCCGTTTTCGCGCCCTGGACCGGGCTACTTTCCTGGTCGGCCAGCACGCCATTCCGATTACGGTGGATGAATTCGTTGCGGCACAGCGGTCGCTGCCGATCGTCTTCACCAGCGGCGACGACGCGATCCCGATCGCGCTGATGGGCCTGAACGAGGGCGTCAACGTGTTCATCGGGGACGATGGCAAGCTGACCGAAGATCAGGTCTATGTGCCCGCGTATGTGCGCCGCTATCCTTTCATGCTGGCGCGGCTGCGCCCCGATGCCGAAGAACTGTCGCTGTGCTTCGACCCGACGGGCGAGACGATCGGCACGTTCGACGAGGGCGAGCCGCTGTTCGCCGACGGTAAGCCGACCGAGATCGTGCAGAATATCCTCGCCTTCAACGAGCAGTTCGAGCAGGCGGGCGCGCGCACCGCGAACTTCATGAACGAGCTTCGCGAACTGGACCTGCTGATGGAAGGCGAGGTTACGCTGCAGATCGAAGGCAATGACAAGCCGTTCATCTATCGCGGCTTCCAGATGGTGAACGAGGAAAAGCTCAACGAACTGCGTGGCGACCAACTGCGCAAGATTCAGAAGTCGGGCCTGTTGCCGTTGCTCTACGCGCACCTGTTCTCGCTCTCGACGCTGCCGCAGGTGTTCGACCGTCAGGTCAAATTGGGCAAGGCCCCCGTCCCGCAACTGATCGACTAAGATGACGCGCAGCGCGATCATCGTGCTGGACCATTATACGCGCGGGGCGGTCTGGTTGCACTGGATCGTCGCCGCGCTTGTATTGGTCAATCTGGTGATCGGGCTGTTGCATGACTCGCTGCTGGAAGGGGTGAGAGGGGCGATCCCCTTTCACATGGCGATCGGGCTGTGCGTGCTGGTGCTGACGGTCGCGCGGGTGGCGTGGCGGCTGGTGTATCGCCCGCCGCCGCCGCCCGCGAAATCGGCGGCGTGGGAACGCGCCGTTGCCGGGCTCGCCCACGGCGCGTTTTACCTTTTGCTGTTGGCATTGCCGATCACCGGCTGGATGCTGGTATCGCGCAAGCCGGTCGGCGTCGCGTTTTCGTGGTTGGGCGTGTTCGACGTACCAGCGCTCCCGATTTCCCGGGCAGCCAGCGGGGCGGCCCATAGCGCGCACGGCCTGCTTGGATATGCAATGGTCGGGCTGATCGTACTCCATGTCTGTGCCGCGCTGCGTCACCATTTCGTGTTGCGCGACGGTACGCTCACGCGGATGATTCCGGCGTTGGCGCGACCGAAATAGGCTCCGCTGATCCGGCCGAAATTTGGCCCTTGAAGCGCGAAAACCTCTTACCTATATCTGTTGCACGCGGCTTCGTGTTCCCCCCTTTCGCGGGGCCGCGCGGCACCCTTTCAGGGTGCCTCCTCCCTGAACCTTGGCCACCGCGTGCTGCATTGCACGCGGTGGTTTTTTATTCGGCCGCAATCGATAGCGGGGTTGCGGCCTCATCGGCCAGCGCGTCGATCATATCCCGCAACATCCGCGCCACCGCCGGAAGCGTATCGCCTGGGCGATCCCCTGCAGGATCGAGATAGAGGCTGCGGTCGAATTCGATTTGGATGGCATGCACCCCGTTTGCGGGCCGTGCGTGGGTATCGAGGATATGGCCCCCGGCATATGGGGTGTTTAGCGCGGTTTTAACACTGTGTCGGTGCGCCGCGGCCTCGACTGCCGCGATGAAGCGGGTACCGGCACTACGCCCAAACCGATCCCCGATGACCAGTCTTGGTTGGTCCGGTCCGAGCGACGGCATGGAATGGATGTCGAGCAGCACGGCGGTGCCAAAGCGCGCCCGGGCTGCGGCCAGCGCGCATGCCAGCGCGGCGTGATAGGGGCGGTGGTCGTTGCGGATGCGGGCGTTGACGTCATTGGCGTCAAGCCGACGCCGCCATAATTCCCCGGCCCCCGCGACTCGTCGCGGCACGAGCCCCAGCCCGCCGCGCAGCTTGGCAGAGGCGTGTGGCATTGCGGTCCAAGCCGCGCCTTCGTCGATTGCGGGATCGCGTTCCTGCTCGGAACGGTTGAGGTCGATCCAGGCGCGCGCTCGACGCTGCACGAACAGCGCTTCATCGCGGTGCGCGGCCAGCGCCACGGCATCGATATAGCGGTCTTCCAGCACCGTTGCGGCAGCAAGGGGAACCCGCAGCGCCGCCCGTAGCGCAAGTGGATAGTCGCGCCCGGCATGCGGTACCGACAGCACGATCGGGCTGAGCGGCGGATCATCGCCAAAGCGGTCGAAGGCGCATTCCGGAGCGGTCATCTCCTCCCTTTGTAGCACAAGCCACGCAGCGATCCGGCTGGAAAATATTAAGGGCTTTGCGCATAGGAAAGGATGGTAAAGCGCAGCGAGGCTGCGAGGCGGGATTTTGGAATGATACGCATTTTGCTGGCCGAAGATGATCGCGTGATGCGCGAATATCTGACTCGTGCGCTTGAACGGTCCGGCTATGCAGTGGTGGCGGTCGATCGTGGCACAGCGGCGATTCCCTTGCTGGAGACCGAGCATTTCGACCTGCTGCTGACCGATATCGTGATGCCGGAAATGGACGGCATCGAACTTGCGCAGAAGGCGGGGGACATGTTGCCGGATCTGCGGGTGATGTTCATCACCGGCTTTGCCGCAGTGACGCTGAAGGCGGGCAAGACGATGCCGCAGGCACGCGTGCTGTCCAAGCCGTTTCACCTGCGGGATCTTGTGCTCGAGGTCGATCGCATGTTCGAGCATGAACGCGTGAGCGACAATATTTAAATCGTGCAGGAGACGCTTGCGCGACGGCCAAGCCTTCGTTAAAGGCCGCCCCTCGCCAGGCATCGCCACGGCGAAGTGGGCGTGTAGCTCAGTGGTAGAGCACTGTGTTGACATCGCAGGGGTCGCAAGTTCAATCCTTGCCACGCCCACCATTAAAAGGGCCGTCAACTCTCAGAGTTGGCGGCCCTTTTCTGTTTTCGCCAATGTGCTGGCCCGGGCGATGATCTGGGGCACGATGCGCCGGACGTCGGTGTCCGTTTCACCGGCGAGGATCGCGGCAATGCGCGATACCGCCTCCGCACCGATCTCGGCGATCCCGACGCGCATCGTGCTGAGCGCGGGTGTTACGAAACGCGCGAGGGGAATGTCGTCGAATCCCGCCACTGCGATGTCGTCGGGAACCGCCAGTCCGGCGCGTTGAAATGCCACCATCGCACCAATTGCCATCATGTCGTTCGCGGCGAACAAGGCATCGGCGCGTTCCGCATCCGCGATCAATTGCAGTGCCGCCGCCGTGCCCGTTTCCTCTTCGAAATTGCCGGTCAGGATTCGCGGGCTGAGGCCGTGCCGGGCCATTGCCTCGCGGTAGCCGGCGATGCGTTCCTCGGCGTCGCGGTTGCCACGGGGGCCGGACAAATGAACGATCCGTCGTCGCCCGGAAGCGATCAGATGCTCGACCATCGCGTCGGCCCCGGCGGCGTTGTCGATACGGAACTGCGGATGATCCGCCGCTACGTCCGGGCAACTGATGAGAACGGTTGGCAAGCTTGTCGGCAGATGCGTCAGCAGCCGCTCGGGGTCGATATCGGGGGCCATGAGGATCAGAGCGTCGACGCGTCCCCGCATAAACTGCAACGTTTCGGTTCCCCGCCGGTCGCCATGCATGTTGGACAGCAGCAATTGCAGCCCGCGGGCCGATGCCTCGCCGTCCATGCCACGCAGCGCTTCAGAATAGAATTCTCCGTGCAGGTCGGGGAGCATCACGCCGATCGCGTTGGTTTGCGCGAGGCTGAGGCTTCGCGCGCCGGTGTGCGGCACGTAGCCGAGCGCGGCTGCCACGCTCTGGACCCGCTCGCGCAGGTTTGCGCGGACGTTGCCGTGGCCGTTCAGTGCGCGCGACACGGTCGCGATAGAAACGTTCGCTGCGCGGGCGACGTCGCGGATGGTGGCGTGCGCCATAAGGGGAGCAATCTCCAGCCGTTCGTTGGGCCACGCTTGCACCACGAATGGGGGAATTCGGCAAGGCTCTTGCTGTAACCGGTTACATCACTGTACCAAGACCGAAATCGGGAGGATTGAGGTGGATAACATGCAGGTTTCGCGACGTAGCTTGATGCTTGGCGGCGCGGCTGCGCTGGCGTGGCGGGCGTCTCCGGCACAGGCTTTGATCGCGACGCTGGGCGAAGGCGTTCTGCCGACCGCAGTCGAAGCCCTGATCGGCATGATGACGCTGGAAGAGAAGGCCGGACAGCTCACGCTGATGGCCGCGGCCTGGGCCGGGGGAGCCGCCAATCGGCTCAACCCGATCACACCGACCGGTGGGTATGCGTCGCAACTCGCCGACGCCAAGGCGGGCCGCCTAAGCGGCGTGTTCAACGGCAATGGTGCGAAGATGGCGCACGAAATGCAGCGCGCGGCGATGGCCAGCCGGTTGAAAATTCCGCTGATCTTCGCCGCCGACGTGATCCACGGCTTCCGCACCGTCTTCCCGGTACCGCTTGGGGAAGCGTCGAGCTTCGATCCCGCGCTTGCCGAACGCACCGCGCGCGTCGCGGCGGTCGAGGCGTCTGCAGCCGGGATCGACTGGACCTTCGCGCCGATGGTCGACATTGCGCGCGATGCCCGCTGGGGGCGTGGCGTCGAGGGCGCGGGCGAGGATGTGCTGCTCGGGGAGGACATGGCGCGCGCGCGGGTGCGCGGTTTCCAGGGCGATGCGCTGACCGCGAACGACGCCGTGATGGCCTGTGCCAAGCATTTCGCCGCCTATGGCGCGGCCGAGGGCGGGCTGGATTACAATACGGTGGACATTTCGGAGCGCAGTTTGCGGGAGGTCTACTTCCCGCCGTTTCAGGCGGCGCTCGACGCCGGCGCGCTGTCGGTGATGGCGGCGTTCAACGAAGTTGCGGGGGTGCCGGCGACCGCGAATCACTGGCTGATGACCGACGTGTTGCGCGACCAATGGGGCTTTAGCGGGCTGACGGTGTCCGACTATACTGGCGACGAGGAACTGGTCGCGCACGGCTTTGCCGCCGATGCGCGCGACGCGGCGCGGCTGGCGTTCCTCGCCGGGGTCGATATGAGCATGCAAAGCGCGCTTTATCTCAAATATCTGCCCGATCTGGTGACGTCCGGCGCGGTGCCGATGGCGCGGCTCGATCAGGCTGTGCGCCGGGTGTTGCGCGTCAAGGTCGCGCTTGGCCTGTTCGCCGATCCCTTCCGCCGCATCGATCCGCAGCGCGAAGCGGCCCGCATCGGCACTCCTGCGCATCGGTCGGTGGCGCGTGAGTCGGCGCGGCGGTCGATCGTCATGCTCAAGAATGATGGTGCACTGCTGCCGCTGCCACAAAACCGGAAAATCGCGCTGATCGGGCCGTTCGCGGCGGGGCAGCACGACTTGATCGGACCGTGGAACGTCTATGGCTCGGATGCTGAGGCAATCGATCTCGCGACGGGGGTGCGGGCGCTCGCCGGGCGTCAGGCGCAGATCACCGTCACGCAGGGGTGTGGCATCGAAACGCCGCTCGACGGCGGAATCGCAGCGGCGGTGGCGGCCGCGCATGCGGCCGACATCGTCGTGCTCGCGATCGGCGAGGGGCAAGACATGTCCGGCGAAGCACAGGCGCGCACCGAGATCGTGGTGCCCGCCGCACAGCAGGCCCTGGCCGAAGCCGTCGCGGCCACCGGCAAGCCGATTGTCGTTCTGCTCAAGAACGGCCGTGCGCTGGCGCTGGATGGCGCGGTGCTCGCAGCGCCTGCGATCCTGGTGACGTGGTTCCTCGGCTCGGAAGGGGGGGCGGCGATCGCCGAGATTCTGTTCGGCCATGCCAGCCCTTCGGGACGACTTCCGGTGAGCTTCCCGCGCGCGCCCGGTCAGGTGCCATATTATTATGCGCACAAATCGACCGGGCGGCCCAATCCTGACGGCCCGCTGGCGCCGTTCAAGGCGCATTATCGCGGCATTCCCAATTCGGCCCTGTTTCCGTTCGGGCACGGCCTGACGTACGCGAACGTGGACTATGCCGCACTGGAGATTGACCACGGCGACACGCTGGCCTGGGATGGTACCCTGATGCTTTCGGCGACCGTCACCAACACCGGCAAGGTCGCGGTGGACGAAGTGGTTCAACTCTACATCCACGACATAGCGGCGAGCATCACGCGCCCGGTGCGGCAGCTCAAGGGCTATCGGCGCGTGTCGCTGGCACCGGGCAAGTCGGAGAAGGTCAGCTTCACGCTGCGGCGGTCCGATCTGGCCTTCGTCGGCGAGTCCCTGAAGCCGACGGTCGAGCCAGGCGCGTTCCGGGTCTGGATCGCGCCATCGGCCGAAGCGGAGGGCGTTTCGGGTACCTTCACGCTGGCGGCGTAGCGTCTGTTCGCTGCGCCAGCGTCGCGACAATCCGTCGATGGGTGTCGCGCCGCAGCGGGTTCGACGCCATTGCGCGCGCCGACAGTATACAGCCGATGATCGGGGCTGCGACCATGATCCAACGGATGCCGGTAAGGACGTGCGGTGTTTGCGGCACTTGGGGGGCATAGCCAATGGCGGCATAGGCAAAACCGGTGATCGCGGTCGCGGCACCGATAGAGACCTTCTGCAGGAACGCGGCGACGCCGAACGACAGTGCTTCGACGCGGACACCGCCATGATATTCGCCATATTCCACCGTGTCCGGCAGCATCGCCCAGAAGACGAAGCTGAACGCGGCGAGCGCCGCCTGCATCGTCACCAGGAACAGGTCCGCACGCCACGCCGCACCATCATCGCTCAACGCAAAGGCGATACTGGCTACGGTCGCCAGGGCGACGGCACCGAGCCACAGTGCGCGGCTGCCGATCCGATGTCGCACGACCATCCACAAGGGCACGGTCAGGCCCCCGGCCACACCCATCAGCGCCAGCGCGGTCGTCCCCGCAGACTCGTCGTGGACGATATAGGTGAAGTAATAGAGCACCGAGCGGGTCATCATCGTCGTTGCCACCGCGACGCACATCATCGCGGTGCACAGCGTGACGAACGCGTAATTGGTCGCAAGCGTCCGCAGGCCGTCGCGCAGCGAGGCATGCGGCCTGTCGCGCCGCGGCGAGCCTGCGCGGGCGGGGGTGCCGCGAGCGACATGGAGCAGCACTGGCGTCGCGACCAGCGAGAAGACGGCGGCGGCACTTAGCAGCCCCTTCGTGCTGGTCAGGCTGCCTGACACGGCGAGCGAAATGCGCTCGGTCGCGAGCGACACCACGACGACGGCGACGGTGCCGAAGACCATCCGCAGCCCCGCGATCGCTGCGCGGTCGCGGCTGTCGCTACTGATCCGCACGCTCCACGCGGCGTAAGGGATGTTCACCAGCGCGTAGAGCGAGCGAAACACGAACTGGGCGACGAGCAATGCCCCGAGAAATAGCGCTCCGTGAAATGGCGGTGCCAGGTACAGCAGTGGGAACGCCAGGCCGAGCGGAACAGCCCCCAGGCCGACCGTCCGGGCATAGCTACCGCGCCCACGCTCGACCCACATGCCGGTCAGCAGATCGGCCATTCCGTCCCACACCGAACCCAGCATCGCAATCAGGCCCGCAACCTGCGGGGCCAGATGGAGCACGTCGGTATAATAGAAGAACAGGAAGAGGCTCGAACTCTGCCAATACAGATTGCAGGCGAAATCGCCCGAGGCAAAACGCAGTCGTGCGGGCCAGGAAAGCTGTGGCGCGGGAGGAACCGAATCTGCCATTCACGAGGCGATAGCACATCGCCCGGATCGATCCGCATTTCGCTTGACCACCATCTGTAACCGGTTACATCGGGGCCGCGGCTGATGCATCACCCCTGCACAGCATGGAGAGGCCAATTGATCGATCGTCGTTGCTTCAGCGCCACCGCGCTCCTTGCGGTCGGCGGACTTGCGGCAGATCGGGCGGCGGCGCTGGCAGGCCGACGGCCCAAGCGCACGACGGGGGCAACTCCGCTGCCCGCCTTGTTGGACGATCTCGAACACCGCACGTTCCGCTGGTTCTGGGACACTGGCAATCCCGCAAACGGCCTGGTCCCCGACAGCTGGCCCAATCCCGCTTTCTGCAGCATCGCAGCGGTCGGCTTTGCGCTGACAGCCTATCCGATCGGTGTGGCGCGCGGCTGGATCAGCCGGTCCGCCGCACGTGCGCGGACGCTGGCGACGCTGCGCTTCTTTGATCGCGCGCCGCAGGGTCCGGCGGCCGACGGCGTTACCGGTCATCAGGGATTCTTCTACCACTTCCTGCACATGGACAGCGGCCTGCGGTATGGCGATGTCGAGCTGTCGTCGGTGGACAGCACGATGCTGTTCCTCGGCATGCTGTTTGCCGCCGAATATTTCGACCAGGACCATCCCGACGAGCGCGAGATCGGTCGTCTCGCCCGGACGATCTACGCCCGCGCCGACTGGGAGTGGTTCCGTCGTGGCGCGGCGGCGATTTCGATGGGCTGGCATCCCGGCCAGGGTTTCATCGCGCGCAGCTGGGATGGTTATAACGAAGGCATGATGGTCAACCTGCTCGCGCTCGGGTCGCCCACACACCCGGTCGCGGCGAATATCTGGGACGCCTGGTGCGCGCCTTACCCGCAGTGCTGGCGCGGTAGCGGCGACACGCGTCGGCTCGCGTTCGCCCCGATGTTCGGGCATCAGTATAGCCAAATGTGGATCGACTTCCGTGGGATCCGCGACGCCGCGATGCGTGCGGCGGGGCTTGATTATTTCGAGAACAGCCGACGCGAAACCTGGGCGCAGCGCAGCTACGCGATCCGCAATCCGATGGGATGGGACGGTTATTCGCGGGACGTCTGGGGACTGACCGCTTGTGTCGGCCCGGCCGATGTCGAGCATGATTTCAAGGGCACCCAGCGCAGCTTCCGCTCCTATTCGGCGCGCGGGCCGATCGACGAGCCCGATGGCTATGACGACGGCACGATCGCGCCGACCGCCGCAATCGGCTCGCTTGCCTTCGCGCCGGAAATCGTGGTTCCCGCAACGCTGGCGATGCATGCGCGCTATGGCCCGTGGCTGTATGGCGACTACGGCTTTTACGACGCCTTCAACCCGAGTTTTCGTTGGAGCGACAAGCCGGTGCAGCTTGGCGTCGTCGACCCGGCGCGCGGTTGGGTTTCGCGCAATTATCTCGGTATCGATCAAGGACCGATCCTTGGCGCGATCGCGAATGCGAAGGAGGATTTCATCTGGCGCACGATGCGACGCTCGGGCCCGATCCGCCTGGGGTTGCAGCGCGCCGGCTTCACTGGCGGATGGCTCGCCGCATAAACCGACAGGGGAGAGGGCAGCATGGACGCTAACGCGCCGCTACGGACGATCACTATCGTTGGCGGCGGGACTGCGGGGTGGATGACTGCGGCGCTGCTGTCCCACGTGTTCCGCAGCTACACGATCCGGCTGATCGAATCCGACGAAATCGGGATCATCGGCGTGGGCGAGGCGACAATCCCATCGATCCGTACCTACAATGATCTGGCGGGGATCGACCAGATCGAGATGATGCGCGCAAGCCAGGCGACCTTCAAGCTCGGGATCGACTTCGTCGACTGGCATCGCGGCGCGGATCGCTATTTTCACGGCTTCGGTCGCATCGGCCACGATTTTATGTGGCTGCACCCGCATCAGCTATGGCTGGGCGAGCGCTGCGAGACGAGGGCACCGTTCGACGCCTATGCGCTCAATTGCGTCGCGGCGATGCAAAACAAGTTCAGGTATCCCGATCCGCGCAGCCCGGGTTCGCCGCTCGGCGGACTGGACTATGCCTATCATTTCGATGCGTCGCTGTTCGCGCGCTATTTGCGTGGTCGTTCGGAGGCCAATGGCGTCATCCGGATCGAGGGAAAGATCGTGGATGTGACCCGCGATCGCGAAAGCGGCCATGTTGCGCAGCTCGTGCTCGACGATGGCCGTGCGGTCGATGGCGACCTGTTCGTCGATTGTTCGGGTATGCGCGCGCTGCTGATCGGCGATGCGCTCGGCGTCGGCTATGAGGATTGGAACCACTGGCTGCTCAACGATCGTGCGCTGGCGGTCCCATGCGAGCGGGTGGCACCGTTGACGCCTTATACGCGTGTGACGGCACGCGGGGCCGGCTGGCAGTGGCGGATTCCGCTTCAGCACCGCACCGGCAACGGGCATGTCTATTCGAGCGCGCACATCAGCGACGACCAAGCGGCCGCGCTGCTTCTTGCCAATCTTGACGGCAAGCCGCTCGCCGATCCACGCGCCATCCGGTTTCGTCCGGGCAAGCGGCATCGGGCGTGGGAGAAGAACGTCGTCGCCATCGGCCTGTCGGCGGGGTTTCTCGAGCCGCTCGAATCGACCAGCATCCACTTGATCCACACCGGCATCACCAAGCTGCTGGGCCTGTTTCCGCATCGCGGTTTCGCCGCAGCGGACATCGCGGAATATAATCGCCAACACGATTTCGAATTTACCGACGTGCGCGACTTCATCGTGGCACATTACAAGGTGACCGATCGCGAGGACACGCCCTATTGGCGTTATCTGAAGCACATGGCGATCCCCGACAGCCTTGCCGAACGGCTGGCATTATTCGCCTCGTCGGGCCGTTTCTACAAACGCGCCGCAGCCGAGCTGTTTCGGGTCGAAAGCTGGGTCCAGGTTCTGCTGGGGCAGGGGTTTGCGATGGGATGCGACCCCAATGCGGCGATGGTGTCGGCCGAAGTGCGAAGCGACTTTCTCGCCGATGTCGCGGACGTCACCGCTGACGTCGCCGCCGCCATGCCCGATCACGCCGCCTTCATCGCCCGCCATTGCAAGGCACCGCCGATCGCGGCCTGATCCGGTCGCATCGTCACCCCGGGGATATCCTCGGGGTGACAAAGCGTTCCGGATTTCAGGTTAGAATTTATATCGCGCGCCGACCTTGAAGTTGCGCCCCTGGCTCGCGACCGAGCCCGTATCATAGGCCCCGGTCGGTCCTGCCCCGCCGACGTTCTGGAACCCGCCGCCCCACATCGAATAGTTGCGGTTGACGAAGTCGAAGGCGTTGAGCGCCTGGAAATAGACCGTCAGCTCGTGGCCATGCGCGTACGGCATCTTGAACGTCTTGGCGATGTTGAAGTCGACGTTCTTATATCCGATTCCGCCGGGCCGGTAGATGCCGAAGTTGGTCGTGTAGCAGCCGCCGCCGCCGGGTGCGGTGGTGGGGATATTGCACAGCACGCCGCCGTAAGAGGGCCCCGACGACAGCGTGACGAAGGTGGTGGCGCGGATGTCGAGCGGCAGCTTGACCGTGCCGGTAGCGACAAAGCGCCAGCGTTCCAGACCGCTCGAATCACCATAGCCCTGCGCCCCGATAGTCGGTGCGTCGAAGTTGAACGGATCGCCGATCGAGGCACCGTTGCGGGTATCGTTCGAGCGCGAGCTCGAGATGGTCAGCGTCGTGCTGAAGCCCCAGCCGGAGCGCTCGGTATAGGGCTTGTCGGCTTGCAGATAGACTGCGGCATAATGGGCCTTGCCGTCGCTGTTGCCGATGAAGATGCTACCATAACCGGGCAGCGGCGCGGTGTTGATCGCAGCCGTGCCGTAGAAGATCCCGGCCGCATAGGGCACGCCGTTATAGACATAGACCGGATTGCCGCCCGGGCTGTAGCTGCCGTCCGGATTGCGGTTGCCGATCAGCTCCTGATAGATGTTGTGCGACTTGATATAGGCGAAGGTGACCGACGTGTTGATCACCCCAAGGCGTTTCTTGACCGCGAAGTTGACCTGATCCGAATAAGGCATCTTGGTCCGGTTGTTGAGCAGGTGCACCTCGCCGCCTTGCGCCGCGGCGAGCGCGCGCAGTTGGTCGACATTGGTCGGAATCGTCGTCACGCAGCGTGGCGTGCCCAACGTGCAATTGGGGGGCGTGTTGATGGTGACGACCGATTCGTACTGGTCCTTGATCGTCTCGATCGCAGAGTCGATGAACAGCGAGCGGTCATAATAGCGCCCGCCACCCAGGACGAAGACGAGATCGCGGTCGCCCTTCACGTCATAGGAAATGCCAAGGCGCGGCTGGAACGCGCCGAGGAAGGGCTTCCGGTTGTGGCCCGTCGAAATATAGTCGTCGGGGTTGATGCCAGCCGCCTTCCAGCCGGGATAGGCCCGCAACGCGGCCGCAATGCCCGCAGGTGTCACGAAGTCGTTGTTTACCGCATTGGATTCATAGTCCCAACGCAAGCCGGCGCTGATCAACCAATGGTCGTTGGGCCGCCAATCGTCCTGTACGAATCCGCCGATTTCGGTGTTGTTCGCCGTAACCGGGCTGACGACGGCGGTGTTGATGGTCGCGGCATAGGGGGCCTTCGTACTCGCCGAGCCCAGGCCGAAGAACGAATTGGCGTCGTAGAAGAAGGTGCCCGAGCCGTTATTGTCCTCAAGCCGCTGCAGCTTGGTGAAGTTGAGCTTGATACCGGCCTTCACGGTGTGCGGGCCGCCGAAGAAGGTGACGTTGTCCTTGAACAGCGTCTGATACTGGTGATCGTCCTGGGCGAAGTTGGTCCCGCCCAGAATGAGCACGCGGGAATCGCCGACGTTGGGCGTGGTCGCACCGCCATTGAAGGTCACGACGGAGGACGGGCCCGTGACATTGGGGATGGCACCGTTCGCGGCAGCATCGCGCGCAAAGATGAATTCGTTCAGCCAGCCCTCGCCCCGGTGATTCCAGGTGAGCTGATAGCGGCGTTCATTGTTGCGATTGTTGGTCGATGCCTCGACCGTCGTCGCGCCACCGTTGATCTGGAGATTCGACTCGTCACGAATGAACGCGCTGACGTTGATCGTGTCTTGCGGCGTTGCGTAGAAGGTCAGCTTGCCGAAATACAGCTTCTCGTCGAACGTCGCCGGGAAGCTTCCATTATATTGCGACCTTGCGCTTTGGGCGTACGTCTGCGCCGCCGGGGCCAGCGCCGCCAGATTGCCGCTATAGACATTGATGTCGTTGGCACCGAATGTCTTCTTCGTGCCTTCGAAATCGACGAAGAAGGTCAGCTTGTCCTTGATGATCGGACCACCAAGGTCGGCCCCGTAATATTTCGTGTCGAAATTGGGCTTCGGTTTGTACGGCGCGGTGGCGTTGTTGAGATGGCCGGGGCGGTCATCGTAATTTTGGCTGATGAAGGCCTTGGGCTGCCACTCGCCGAAGATCTCGCCGTGGAAGCTGTTGCCGCCGGTCTTGGTGACCGACGAGATGACGGCGGAGCCCGCCTGCTCGAACTCGGCCTTGAAGTTCTGCGTCTGGACGTCGAACTGGTCGACTGCGGAGGCGGGGAAGGGGTTGCCCGAGGATAGGTTCTGCCCGACCGTGCCACCGTGGTTCACCAGATTCTTGATGCTGATGCCGTCGATGAAGGTGTTGGTGTTATCCGAATTGATGCCGCCCGCCTGGACCTGGCGCGCCTTGCCGCCCAGCGTCGGCGGGGAGACGGTGACGCCCGGGGCGAGCGCTGCGAAATTCAGGAAGTTGCGATCGCCGTTCGGCAGATTTTCGAGCTGGAACCGCGAGATGTTGGTGCTGACGGTCGCTGTCCGGACGTCGCGCGCGCGCGATCCGACCACGACGATGTCCTTGCCGGGAGCCGCTGCGTCGTCCGCAGGTGCCAGCAGATCGGCGGTGACGGCCTGACCCAACGGCACCACTACCTCGGCCGATCGGCTGCCGGAGGAAACGCGGTAGGTGCTTGGCGGCAAGCCGACGAGGACGTAATTGCCGTTGGCGTCGACCTTGGTCGTGTCCTGATGGCCGGTGTTTACGTCGGTCAGCGTCACCGTCGTGCCGGCGGTGGCACCATCGATATGTCCCTGGACCGTCGAGGTGGTCTGCGCGGCGGCGGGCGCGGCCAAAATGAGCGTCCCGGTGCCCAGAACGGTGGTTGCCAGCGCCGCACGCAGGCTCGCCTTCATCAGCTTGTTCATTTCATCTCCCCTAATCGGCGCGGTGCCGCCCTGTTATTTTTGTCTGTCCGTCTTCAAATCGAATCGCCGCGCTGCTCGCCTGAGCACCGCGGTACGGTGGTGAATTATGCGGCCGATAAACCTGGCCGATGCGCCAAGAAACCGGTTCCAACACTTGCGTTGTAACCGGTTTCTTGTGCATCCGCCAAGTGAAATTTATCGTGCTGCGACAGCCCAAACCGATTCGGGCGCGCAGATCGGCGAGGGAAAGCGTGTGACTGGAACTGTTTCTCGGCGGGCGCTGCTGAAAGGGGGATCCGCCGCGGCGATCGCCGCCGCCCTGGCACCGGCGCACGCGCGCATCCGGCACTTCGATTCCAGGATCGAGCGATTGATCGCGGCGATGAGCCTCGAGGAGAAGGCCGGGCAGCTCAGCATCTTCAGCGACCCCGCGCGGACCGACGGGCCACCGCTAAATCCTGGACTGGTCACGCAGAGCATGGCCGCGCTGCAGCGGGACATCGCCGCCGGACGGATGACCGGGCTATACAACGGCATCGGCGTCGCCGACGGACGCGCGCTGCAGCGCGTCGCCATCGAGCAGTCGCCGCATGGGATTCCACTGATCTTCGCCGGAGACGTGATTCACGGCATGAAGACGACCTTCCCCGTGCCGTTGGGCGAGGCGGCGAGCTTCGATCCTGAGCTTGCGCGGCGCACGGCGCGTGCGGCGGCGGTAGAGGCGAGCGCCAAGGGTATTCAGTGGGTCTTCGCGCCGATGGTCGACGTCGCGCGCGATCAGCGCTGGGGCCGCGTCGTCGAAGGCGCGGGCGAGGACACCTGGCTCGGTCGACAGTTCGCCGCCGCGCGCGTCCGTGGTTTTCAGGGAGAAGATCTGACAGCGGATGATTCGGTGCTGGCCTGTCCGAAGCATTTCGCGGGCTATGGCGCTGTGCTGGGCGGCATGGAGTATAACACCGCCGACATCCCCGATACGACATTGCGCGAGACGCATCTGCCGCCGTTCAAGGCCGCGTTTGACGCCGGCGCGCTGTCGACCATGGCGAGCTTCAACGATATCGCGGGCGTGCCGTCGACCGGAAACCGCTACTTGCTCACCGACATTCTGCGGGGCGAATGGGGATTCAAGGGCCTGGTCGTGTCGGATTATACCGCCGACGAAGAGATGATCCTCCACGGCTTTGCCGCCGACGGGTCCGATGCGGTGGTCAAAGCGCTGAACGCGGGGTGCGACATCTCGATGCAGAGCGGCTTGTACAACAAGCACCTGCCCGCGCTGGTGCGGGCGGGCCGGATCTCGATGGCGACGGTCGATACCGCAGTGCGGCGCGTGCTCTCCGTCAAGCAGGCGCTGGGGCTGTTCGACAACCCGTATCGCTCGCTCGATCTGGCGCGCGAGCGGCGCGACGTGCGCTTGCCACAGGCGGTTGCGCTGGCGCGTGAGGCCGCGCGCAAGTCGATCGTGCTGCTCAAGAACGACGGCGACCTGCTGCCGCTCGCGCGATCTGCGCGGATCGCGCTGATCGGGCCGTGCGTGTCGGACCGCGGCGACATGCCCGGGCCATGGGCGAGCTTTCCCGATTTCGAGAGTTGCGTCACGCCCGAGCAGGGTTTCCGCGCCGCGATGGGGCACGATGCACCGCTGAAGGTCGAACGCGGCTCCGACTATGAGGTGCCGCTTGCCGGCGGGATCGAACGGGCGGTGGCGGCGGCAAAGGCATCGGACGTCGTCGTGCTGGTGATAGGCGAAAGCGCACGCATGTCGGGCGAGGCGCAGGCGCGGGTCGAAATCACGGTTCCGGAGGCGCAGCTGCGGCTTGCCGAGGCGATCGCCGTGACCGGCAAGCCGGTCGTCGTGCTGCTGCGCCACGGACGTGGGCTCGCACTGACGGGCGCAGTGCGCGCGGCACCGGCGATCCTCGCGACATGGTTCCTTGGATCGGAAACGGGCAATGCGATGGCGGATGTCGTGTTTGGCGATCACGCACCGCAGGGCCGTCTTCCGGTCAGTTTCCCGCAAGCGTCGGGGCAGGAGCCGTTCTTCTATGACCATCGCGCGACCGGCCGTCCGCAACTGGGCGCGGCACCGGAATGGAAAGCGCGCTACCGGGAGGTGACGAACGAAGCGCTCTATCCGTTCGGGCACGGGCTCGGCTATTCGACCGTGCGCTATTCGCCAACCGAGGTGAGCGTTACGACACTGACGGGCGACGCAGCGACCACAGTGTCGGCGACCGTCACGAACACCGGCCACCGGCGGATGCGTGAAGTCGCGCAATTATACATTCACCAGAAAGTCGCGAGCCTCACGCAACCGGTGCGAGCTTTGAAAGGCATCGCGCATATCGATCTCGATCCGGGGCAGAGCGTGCGCGTTGCATTCCCCCTGTCGCGCGCCGATCTGGCGTTCGTCCATCCCGATCGGCGCAGCTTCGCCGAAGCCGGCGCATTTGATGTCTGGGTAGCGCCGTCGTCGGTTGGCGGCGTGCCCGCGACGGTCATGCTCGGATAAGCCCGGTGCTCGCCCCGGAATGCGAAGCTGCGCGTTCGACTTCGAAGAGGGTGCCAATAGCCAATCCCGTGGCAGGTTGATGCGCCTGAAAAGGCGCTCTTCGGCGAGGCGGCGGCCTCCGCGCAGAGGCCTCGTTTTACGCACTTTCTACGCAAATTCCTTTCAATCGATATCGAGCTTTTATGCCGCCCAAAGCTATCTCGATGTTCGCATGATCGTCCAACCCATGATCGCGGATCAGCGTTCTGGGCGCGGCGCGCTACAGGTGCGTGTCGCGCGCCAGCGGCCTTCCGCGATATTGGATCTTGCGAGCGTTTAGCGTGAGGAAGCATAGCATGACATCGCCAAACGACCCGGAGCCCGATCAAAGAGGCCCGGTCATAAGAGTGGGACAGGATAGCGCTGGCCATTGGCTGGTGCAGGATGATGGCGGCAAGCTTGAGGGCCGCTTCGTTTCCCGCGCGGCCGCTATGGGATTCGCGCGCAGCGAGGTGCATGCCTTCCCCGGTGCAAGGATCTTGGTTGCGACCGCCCCTCTAGTCCCCACGATCTCTTTCGCACCGGTGCAGCCCTGGGAAACCGCGCAACATTTCCACAGGGCCGCCTGATGGCAGTTCGGCGCGATACACCGGGCCGAGCCGACAAGGTGCGCACGAAAATCCGAAGCGGCGACTATCCACCGAGCTCTTGTCGCGGCAGGGTAGGCACATTGCCGTGCGGTGCCGGTGCCGTGCAGACCGGACAAAGGCTCGCCCCGCATAGGACGAGCCAAAACGGGCGGGGGGATGTCCGGTCATGATCGGTCGCGATAGAGCGGCAGCGCCAGGCTGCGTCGCGTGATGGCGAGATAGGCCATGGTGGTGGCCATGCCCACGCGCGACATGTCCGTTTCCAGCGCAGCGACCAGCAAAGCGTCGGCTGCTGCGGCTGGCAACATGGCGCAACCCGGTTCAGCACCGCCGACCTTGCCATGGGGATGCACCTTCATTCTTTGTCTCGCGCATCGTCGCCGTGCACGTTGCGGCGCGCGCGGGGATCGGAAACCGGCTCGAATAGCCAGCGACCCTCCAGCGCGAGGGCCGCGCCGACACAGCCCGAGCAGACGGCGATAAGCGCCATACACAAGTCGAACCCGCTTGGTTGCGCATCGGGACTGCCCCGATCGGCCGACAAGGCGGAAAGGCACAGCGCCGCCAGCAGAAGGAAACCAACGCCGCTCAACCGCACCTTGAGGTCGAAATCCCGCATCGAACGCTGTCGCATTGCCTCACCTGTTCGAGGGCGACACTGCCCGCGACGGCGTAAAAATTCCCGGTGAATCGCGCGCTGTCGCGTAATGCGTCCGTAAAAGGCGCTGCCCTGGCCGGGGCCGGTGCCGACACCGGCGCGCTTCACGCGCGGTGTGGCGCCAAGAGCATCGCGCACGCACCAAGGCGGTGCCCGGCGGTCAGGGCCGCATGGGCGATAAATGGACGATGTGCAGAATCTCTTTGTCCGACAATATCTTCCTGTACGCGAAAGACCGTGCCAACTGAGCCGTCAGATAACATGATCATAATGTCTGTGAAAAATATCACAAAATCTAAACACAGCCATAAGGATATAATATTTTCAACGTTGACCGATATTTGATTGTTTGATACTCTATTTTATCAATACAGTGTTCCGATATGGAAAAAGCGTATCCGTCAGAATAGATTCTGGGGAGATGATGACATGTCTACAATCGCTTTTAAGAAATATCGTATATTATCGACGTTGGCGGTAGCGGCAATTTCGATTGGTATCGTTGCAACTGACGCCTCTCGAATACATGCAAGGCCTGCTCAACCTGCACAAATCATTCCGCCGCCGCCCGTTTCGACGGACGCCGTTTCATGGCAGCAATTCGTTCTCGCGGTCAGTCCGTCTGGAACAGTGGGCAAGGTTACTTACGAAACATTTGCGTCCGATCAGGACATTTACGTCGCGAACCCCTGTTCTTCGACCCCTAAGAAGGGCTGCAACGTGCCGACCTGGCCGAGCGCGAGTTCCAGCAAGGGCAGCAAGCTCTTGCAGCGCAGCCTGCTCGGGCGGGCCCATATGCGCGCCGCGATGGCGACGCGCGGCACGGGCCATTTCGCCGTCCAAGTGATTGGACCGGCACAGGGCTGCGGCACGCCGTCGGGGCTCGCAGGGGCGGCTGCGGGCTCGGGGTTTCCCAAGGGGGGCTGCGTCGGCGAAGAGGTGCGGCGTGATCGCGCGACCTTCAACTATCTCGTCGCGAATGGCCTGTGGTCGTCGGCGGGGATAAGCACATATTACGGCACCAAGCAGCCGGTTTCGGTGCCGTGGAATGCGCTGGAAGTGAAGGCGGACTGGATTCCGGTCAGCACGCTGGCCACCTGGTTGGGGCAGCCAACCAGCTTCATCACCAGCAATTTCTATACTTCATCCGCAAGCGTCGGCTCAGGCCCAGCGACGACCTATGCAATGACGAGCATGCATATCTCGGTAAAGACACCAGGCTTTCCTGACTGGATATGGGCTGATTTCGAAAATGCGTACACGCCGGGCCGTTGCGACCAGACGGGATGCAACGATTCCTTCGGTGCCGCGACCCCATCGGTGCCCGCCAATGCGAAGGCGTGGGGCCAATATGGTGCATGCCCCAAATCTTCGGCGGCAACCGCTTTGCTCAGCCAGGCAAATGTGGCCCCTATCTTCAACAATTACTGCCTGACGGGATCGCAGAGCACGTTCGGGACCTCGACCAACCCGATCCTGCTCGGCAGCCCGATCATCGAGCCGCTCAACGCGAATGTCCCGATGGCGAAATCGTCGTGCATTTCGTGCCATGCTGGCGCTTCGTTCAATGCGTCCGGCGGCCCGGCCAACGTCGGGGAGCCGATCGGGCCTCATGGGCCGCCCCCGGGCTATACCGGGTATGATTTCATGTGGGGGCTGCTTTTCGCCCAATAAGCGCATGGGCCTTGTACGGCGCACCCGCAGGATCGTTCGTCACGCGCGTCGAGCGATCTTGCGGGTTGGGGCTTCCCGCACTCGATCGTCACTCCGGATCCCGGCAAGGGGAGAGGGTAAGCCTTTCGCGCTGGCGAGCGGATACTATCACAGTGGCGACGTTGCTTCTTGTCAACGCCACCCTGACCGCCCGCCAGCGCGACGCGTTGGCGGGCGTTTGTTGTCCGATGCAAGCCGACCCGCCTTCCTAAAGAGGGTGCCGGAGCCATCTGCGGTTCGACTTTGGTCGCGTGCGCATTGATCTTATAATTGTCTGAGTATATCCGGGAGCAAAGTCGTCCAGACGCGGAGTATCTCAATGACCGGTTCCCCCCCCTTCAAGCTCCGCAGTCGCGCATGGTTCGACAACCCCGATAACATCGACATGACCGCGCTGTATCTGGAGCGGTATCTCAATTTCGGGTTGAGCCTGGAGGAACTGCGTTCGGGGAAGCCGATCATCGGCATCGCGCAGACGGGCTCCGATCTCAGCCCGTGCAACCGTCACCATCTCGTCCTGGCCGAGCGCGTGCGCGAGGGCATTCGCGAGGCGGGCGGCATCGTGCTCGAATTCCCGGTCCACCCGATCCAGGAGACCGGCAAACGGCCGACCGCCGGGCTGGACCGCAACCTTGCCTATCTCAGCCTGGTCGAGACGATCTATGGTTATCCGCTCGACGGCGTCGTGCTGACGATCGGCTGCGACAAGACCACTCCTGCGTGTTTGATGGCCGCCGCGACGGTGAACATTCCCGCAATCGCGCTGTCGGTCGGGCCAATGCTCAATGGCTGGCACAAGGGCGAACGCACCGGCTCGGGCACGATCGTGTGGAAGGCGCGCGAGTTGCTCGCGGCGGGCGAGATTGACGATGCCGAGTTCATCCGCCTCGTCGCTTCGTCGGCACCGTCGACCGGCTATTGCAACACGATGGGCACCGCGACGACGATGAACAGCCTGGCCGAGGCGCTGGGCATGTCGCTGCCTGGATCGGCGGCGATCCCCGCACCGTATCGCGACCGGCAGGAATGCGCCTATTACACCGGCAAGCGCATCGTCGAGATGGTGGCGGAGGACCTCAAGCCCTCCGACATCCTGACCAAGGACGCCTTTCTCAATGCGATCGCGGTCAATTCCGCGATCGGCGGATCGACCAACGCGCCGATCCATCTCACCGCGATTGCGCGGCATATCGGCGTCGACGTCCCGCTCAAGACCTGGGAAGAGCATGGCCTCAACGTGCCGCTATTGGTCAATTTGCAGCCAGCGGGCGAATATCTGGGCGAGGATTATTATCGCGCTGGCGGCGTCCCCGCCGTGGTCGCGCAGTTGATCCAGCATGGCCTGATTGCCGAGGGCGCGATGACCGCGAACGGCAAGACGATCGGCGAGAATTGCCGCAGTGCGGTGATCGAGAATGAAGATGTGATCCGCCCGTTCGACACGCCCTTGATGGCATCGGCGGGGTTCGTGGTGCTGTCCGGCAATCTGTTCGACAGCGCGATCATGAAGACCAGCGTGATTTCGCCGGAGTTCCGCGAACGCTATCTCTCCAACCCCAACGATCCCGAGGCGTTCGAGGGGCCGGTGGTCGTGTTCGATGGCCCCGAAGACTATCACGCCCGCATCGACGAGATTTCGACCGGCATCACGCCCGCGACGCTGCTGGTCATGCGCGGCGCGGGGCCGGTTGGCTATCCGGGCGCGGCGGAAGTGGTCAACATGCGCCCGCCGGCGCATCTGATCCTCGATGGCATCCACTCGCTGCCGTGCATCGGCGACGGGCGCCAGTCGGGCACCAGCGGCAGCCCGTCGATCCTCAATGCGTCGCCCGAAGCAGCGGTTGGCGGCACGCTGGCGCTGCTGCGCGATGGCGACCGCGTGCGGATCGACTTGACGCGCGGCACGGCCGATCTGCTGATCGATGACGCGGAGTTGGAGGAACGCCGCGCGGCGTTCGCGGCGGCGGGTGGCTATCGCTACCCGGCCTCGCAGACGCCGTGGCAGGAGATCCAGCGCGCCGTGGTCGGCCAGCTCGGTTCGGGCGCGATCCTGGAGGGTGCGGAGGCGTATCAGCGCATCGCGCAGACGCGCGGCCTGCCGCGCGATAACCATTGATCGGAAACCCCAGCGCTCGCCGCTGATCGGCGAGCGCTGGGGTTAGCCGCGCTGCGCGAGCCCCATGTCGCGCAGAGCGAGCTTCAGCAGCGTCACCATTGCCTCGCGCGCGGCGTCTGCATCGCTGGCGGCGATTGCGTCGAGCACCCGCACATGGTCGGGCAGCGGGTCGCGCGGCAAAGCGCGCTTGCGCTGCTTGAATTTGGTGGTCCAGCGCACCGCCGCACCAACCGAATTGGCGAGCGTCGCCAGCGGGGTGTTGCGCGCGGCCGCCAGGATCGCACGGTGGAACTGCTGGTCGGCGCTCTGGCCGCGCGCATCCGCCAGCCCATAATGCTTCATCGCATCGAGCGCCGATCGCATCTCGGCCAGATCGGCATCGGTGCGGCGCGCGGCGGCAAAGGCGGCGGCGGCAGGCTCGATCACGCCGCGCAATTCGAACAGGTCGATGATGAAGTCGGTGTCGGGTTCACCCTCGAACGTCCAGGCGAGTACGTCGACGTCGAGCATGTTCCAGCGGCTGCGCGGCGTCACGCGCGTGCCCGCCTTGGGGCGGCTTTCGACCAGCCCCTTGGCGGCCAGGATGCGGATCGCCTCGCGATAGGCGGTGCGGGAGACGCCCAGCGCTTCGCTCGCTTCAATTTCACCGCCGAACACGTCGCCGGGCTTGCGCAACCCGCTGACGATTTCCACGCCGATATCGTGCGCGATGGTGCCGTGAATGCGCGGCGAGAAGACGCGGTCGTCTTCCATCATCGAGACGGTGGCTGGGTCATGAAGACCCAGCCTAGCGGATCACGCGCCCGGCAGGAAGGCATGGGGATATCCCACCGCACACCCTGACGGGCGCGTCCGATCATCGCGCGGAGGCTTCGCGGAGTCCGTCAACCCGACGGGCGATGTCCCACGGATTGCCGTCGCGCACCGCGATCGGGAGCAGGGTCGGGGCGAGGTTCTGGAAGGCAACCGGGCGCAAGAAGCGATAGATGGCCAGCGTACCGACCGAGGTCGTCCGCCCGTCGCTGGTGGCGGGGTAGGGGCCGCCATGCACCATGGCGTGGCACACTTCGACGCCGGTCGGCCAGCCATTGGCCAGAATGCGGCCAACACGCTGTGCGAGGACGGGGATCAATGTCGCGGCAGCGGCCTCGTCGGCTGCATCCAATTGCAACGTCGCGGTCAATTGCCCTTCAAGCCCGGCGATCACTTGCGCGAGTTCACCCAGATTGCGGCACCGCACGATGATCGACGACGAACCGAAGACTTCATGGCCGAGCGCGCGGTCGGCCAGGAAATGGCTGGCGTCGGTTTCGAACAGGGCACCAACCGCCTGGTTTGGTCCGGCGCTGGGGCAGCCGCGCGCGATGGTGCGCACCGCGTCATGCGTGGCGAGCGCTTCGACGCCCTTGTCGAAGCTGGCATGGATGCCGGGGGTCAGCATCGTCAGCGGCTGGGTGCCCGAAAGCAGCTTTCCCGCTTCCGCGACGAAGGCATCGAGTTCGGGGCTGTCGAGCGCGAGGATCAGGCCGGGATTGGTGCAGAACTGGCCTGCGCCCATCGTCAGCGACTGGACGAAACCGGCGGCGATCTCCGGTCCGCGCGCGGCAAGCGCGGCGGGGAACACGACCACCGGGTTGATGCTCGACATCTCGGCATAGACCGGGATCGGCTGCGCACGCTCGGCGGCGATCCGCATCAGCGCGAGGCCACCGCCGCGCGAGCCGGTAAAGCCGACCGCCTGTACGCGCGGGTCGGCGACGAGTGCGCCGCCCAGATCATTGGTGTCGCCCGGCAGATACGAGAAGACACCGGCGGGCAGGCCGCTCGATGCGACCGCAGCGGCAATGGCGCGTGCTACCAATTCACCGGTGCCGGGATGCGCCGGATGGCCCTTCACGATCACCGGACAGCCGGCCGCCAGTGCCGAGGCGGTATCGCCGCCCGCAACCGAGAAAGCGAGCGGGAAGTTGGAGGCTCCGAACACCGCGACCGGGCCGACAGGCACGTTGATGCGGCGCAAGTCTGGGCGGGGCAAGGGGGCGCGATCAGGCAACGCGGGGTCGATCGTCGCGTCGAGCCAGTCGCCCTGTCGCACCACTTGCGCGAACAGCTTGAGCTGGCCGACGGTACGGCCACGCTCGCCCTCCAGGCGCGCACGGGGGAGGCCGCTTTCGGCCATCGCGCGGACGATCAGGTCGTCGCCAATCGCGACGATATTGTCGGCAATCGCTTCCAGAAAGGCAGCGCGAGTCGGCAGGTCGGTCGCGGCATAGGCGGGAAAGGCGGCCTGCGCCAACGCCGTGGCAGCGTTGACCGCGTCGCGGTCCGCAGACGAAAAGCTCGGGGTCAGAGATTCGCCGGTGGCCGGGTTTACCGTGGTGAATCGTGTTGTTGCCTGACGAGCGTCGGCACCGATCAAAATAGAACCATCGATCACGGGAAGGCCTTTCAAAAATAACTCAGACATAATAGGGCCCGCACCGCGTTTCTGCAAGGCTGGACTTGCGCGGAGGGCAATAAGCGAGGGGCTTCATGGCTCCGTCATCCGATGCAATTTGGCGGCCGCGCGCGATCCGGCCCACCCGTAGCAAACACGTGCTCTATCGGAAAAAATGCTACGATCCCGAGCAGGAAGGGACTGGACGCGATGCGCTGACGCGACCAGTGGGATCGCAATGCGTAAAGTCGTTCTCACCACCATCGGGACGTTAGGCGATCTTCACCCGTTCATCGCGATCGGGCTGGCGCTACGCAAACGGGGCTTCACCCCGGTACTGGCGGTGCCCGAGGACCAGGTGGCCAAATGTCGCCGCGCCGGCTTGGAGGCTGTGGCGATTCTGCCCGGCTTTGATGCGGTGCAGAAACGCATGGGGTTGAGCCATGAAGAGGCGGTTCGGCGGGTCATCGCCAACCAGCGCGTCATGCTCGAACAGGTTTTGTTGCCGGGCCTTTCGGATTGCACGCGCGCGCTCGATGCGGTGGCGGCGGATGCCGAGGCGATTGTCGCCTCGATTTTCGTGTTTGCCGCACCGATGATCGCCGAAAAGCGCAACTTACCGCTGATTTCCGTGATCCTGCAACCCATGGCAATGCTGTCGGCTTATGATCCGCCGCGCACGCCCGATTTCTGGATGATGCGCGATCAGCCGGTCGGACGCGTTGGGCGTGTATGGAACCGCACGGCTTATACGGTGCTGCGGCGGGTTCTGCATGGGCTGTACGGTCGGCGGTTCGATCGTGTGCGGGCGGAGCACGGCTTGCCACCCAAGGGTGCGCGGCGTGCGCTGGAGCCCGACGCGCGCTCCATTTTGCAACTGGGATGTTATTCGCCGCAACTCGCCCCGTTGCCGCCCGACGCGCCGCCGTCGACCAAGATTGTCGGCTTTCCCGTTTTCGACAGCGATAGCGGAAGCGAGGAGACGCTCGATCCGGCGTTGGCTGATTTCCTCGCCGCAGGGCCGCCGCCGCTGGTCTTCACGCTCGGCTCCTTCGCCGTGAACAGTGCCGGGGGCTTTTACGATACGGCTGCTGAGGTTTCGCGGCGGTTAGGGATGCGGGCGGTACTGCTGGTCGGCGGGGATGCTGCGCCGACGATCGAGGGCGATGTGTTGCGTTGCGGCTATGCGCCGCATTCGTTGCTGTTCCAAAGCGCCGCTGCGATCATCCAGCATGGCGGAGTCGGGACGACGGGCCAGGCGCTGCGCGCGGGCAAGCCGCAGTTGGTGGTGCCGCATATGGGGGATCAGAACGATCACGGACATCGCATCGCGCGGCTGGGCGCAGGGTTACGGTTGCGGGCGGACCGCTTCTCGGCCGCGCGCGCGACGCGGCGCATCGGGTGTCTGTTACGCGACCCCAAATATAGCGCCGTCGCCGCCGAAATCGCGCGATGCATGGCCGACGAAAACGGAGCGGACGCCGCGGCCGATGCGATCGCGCAAGCGCTCGACCGCACTGCTTAAAGCAGCGGTATCCGAAGCACCTTGGCGGGGCGCAGCGAGGGCGTCTCGATCATGTCCCGCAGATGCCAGAACAAGGCGGCAGCGCCGATATGCACCAGATCGATCATGGTGGAGCGTGGCCGTGGCATCATCAGCGGGGTGGCCGCAAGGCGCTGGTGTTTGGGGGTTTTGCGGGACACGCGAAATCCTTCGGGAACTTCCTTCCATTTACTGGTGGGCGGCGCGCCTGCCGACCGGATCATGTCGCGGCTGCAACGCTGGCAGACACTGAACGCGAACCCCTGATTGTGCTGGATAGAGGGTCGGGCCCGATGCCCGAGCAGGTGACATAACAGCGACATCGTTTACCTCATGTGCAATTTGGCTGGCCCGCAAAAGCGTTGCGAGCGTGACGAGATCGGACGGGCCATGATCGAGCACATACGCCATGTCCCAAATTTCGAAGCGAGCCCCGGTGGCAACGAGCAGGGCAAAGTCCCCAATCGCGCCACGTTCGCGCATGATTCGCGGCAGCGTCATCATCCCGTCCGGGGCGACCGGTGCCTCGTCGACAAAGCCATAGGTGCGCCGTAGGCGATGATGGTCCTGGAAGCCGCCGGGTGACGCCGCCAGCTTTTCGGCGACTTCGAATTGCCGTTGCATGGCGTGCAGCCGATCGAACGCGATCAGGCAGGGCGATTCCTCGTGCAGCCCAATGAACAGCGAATGCTCGGCCGAGCGAAGCCGCAATGTTTGGTGGAAGCGACGTGGCAACAGGATGTCGCCCCATTCGGTCACTTCACAAAGCGCGCTGCCGATAAAAAGTTCGTCCATGTCTAAAGCCCCTCGCTTCCGAGCTTATGGTTAACGCTCCGAAAACGATTCGGGGAATAGAGTAGATCTACTTTATGGGGTTCACCCTACCCGTAATGTTGCGGAGGCCCCAGGATCCGACTTTACATACTAAAGAATGATTCATCATTTCTGATGCGTAACAATGCAGGATTATTGGCGGTCAAGTTCTCTGTCACTGTAAAGATACTGTATCGTTAACTATGATCGTTCGGAGCAGGTGTCGCGCATCACACCATTAGGTGAAGCGATTCTCTGGAGCATCGGTATGACGGGTGGGCAAGCGAAGAGCGATCACGGTCGCTTGGTCGTGTTCGGGGTGGGGGGAGCGGGCGGCAATGCCGTTCGCGCGCTGTTGGGGCGTCCGGACTGCGGCATGACCATTTTATGCGCGAACACGGATGTGCAGGCGATGCGCGCGGTGCCTGCGGCCAATCGTTTGCAGCTTGGTCGGCAAATTACGGCTGGGCTGGGTGCTGGCGGTCGGCCCGAGATCGGGCGCGCGGCTGCGGAAGAAGCCTTGCCCGAGATTATCGAGGCGCTGCAAGGCGCGTCGCTGTGCTTCATCGCCGCGGGCCTGGGGGGTGGCACGGGAACCGGTGCCGCCCCGGTCATCGCCAAAGCGGCACGCGACCTCGGCATCCTGACTATTGGTGTGGCGACGAAGCCGTTCGCCTTTGAAGGCAAGCGCCGGGCACGGACCGCCGATTTGGGTGCCGCTGACTTTCGCGCGCAGGTCGATGTGATGGTAACGGTGTGCAACCAGAAACTGCTGGGGGTCATTGGTCGCGACACCACATTGAGCGACGCTCTGCGGTTGTCGGACTCGATCATCGGAGAAAGCGCTACCGATTTCGCCTTGCTCCTGGAGGAGCCTGCGCTGAAGCGGGTAAGTGTCGCGGATTTGCGATCGCTGCTGGCATCGACTGGGGACGCGGTGATCGGCTTTGGGGAGCGCTGCGTCGGTTGGGATCGTGCTGCCAACGCCGCCCGATCCGCCTTATGTAATCCCTTGCTGGAGGGGCTGCCGGGAACCGCGCGGCGTCTGCTGGTCACGGTTGCGGGTGGAGAAGAGCTTACTCTGTTCGAAGTGGAGGAGGCGATTACGAGCCTGCGGGCAAACCTCCCGGATGGCACCGAGATATTATGGGGCGCGGTCCTCGATGCCGAACTGGCGGGCCGGGTTCGCGTGGGAATAATTGCAGGTGGGATCCCGGTTCCAAACCCGACGCAGCAGGTGGTCGCGCCTTATGTGCTTCAGCCGGTGCGCGATGTGGCGGCTGAGCCTGTGAATGCAGAGATGGAAGCCATGCCAGCCACGTGCCAGCATGAAGTGGTACCAATCGCCGCCGAGCCCGAAACCGAAAAGCCCGGGCTGCTTTTGAAGCCAACTTTGGCTTTACTCCGGGAGGAACACGCCGTTGCGTATCCGTACCAGCGGCCTGCTTTCGGAGACGGTTTTGTTCGCCGCGGTTATCAGGCGGTGCGTCAGCGGTTGCAGCGCGCGCCTCGCACCCCTTCCGGGATGGCCGCCCCCTACCCGCCGAGCGCATTTCACGTCCTAAAGTCCTTTGATCCACCCGCAAGGTCGCCGATGATCTCGGGCAACCTGATCGTCAACGCGCGGATTGCGATGGCGTTCGCAGACCGATCCTGTTGATCGGGCGGGAGCGATTATATGACAAAGGCGACCGCCGCGATTGCAGCCCAGAGACCCAAGGACAGGAGACCGCCAATCAAAAAACCCGTTCCAGGCGGGACAGGGCGGCTGTCCTGAGTGGCGGTGGACGGAAAACGGTCAAAGGAACGTACTCTCATGTTCTTTGTCCGGTACAGATGCACTCTATTGACCTTATATAGGCCATTTTGTCGTAAAAAACATGAATAGATCATCTTTTCCTCAATAATGATGATAAATTATTCGTGCTATTTGTGTTGCGGTGCACAAATTTGTCATTTGGTAACCTAGGATCACGCCATTTCCATGTGGGTGACGATGATCCTGGTGGGATCGTCTGGCAGGCTCGGCCCGAGCTGGGTTGCCGCAGAGATAAATCCGCCTAATCTCACCGCTCGCCGGAGGGCGCATCGGTAGTTGGGGGAAGACAATGGCGACGTTCTTGGATGGGGCTGCAGATCCAGGATCCGCGGCGATACCCAGCCGCAAGGACATTCAGTTGATTATTGCTGCCTCGTCGCTGGGCACAGTTTTCGAATGGTATGACTTTTTTATCTACGGGACACTCGCGGCGTCGGGCATCATCGGGCGTACGTTTTTCCCGGCCCAGAGCGAATTGTTGCAAACGCTGTATGCGTGGGGCGGCTTTGCGGTCGGGTTCGGATTTCGCCCCCTTGGGGCCGTCCTGTTTGGCTATCTCGGCGACACGCTCGGCCGCAAATATACCTTCCTTGTCACGATTACGGTGATGGGCCTCGCCACGGCGGGCGTCGGACTGGTGCCCTCGGCTGCGGTGATCGGCCTTGGAGCCCCGTTCATCGTGCTCGGCTTGCGCATCCTGCAAGGATTGGCGCTGGGCGGCGAATATGGCGGTGCGGCAATCTATGTTGCGGAGCACTCGCCGCCGGAGAGGCGCGGCTTCTACACCAGCTTCATTCAGGCGAGCGTAGCGGGTGGGTTCATCCTCAGCCTGGCCGTCGTGCTGCTGACCAAGGGAGCAATGTCGCCAGGGGTATGGAGCGACTGGGGCTGGCGCGTGCCCTTCTTGTTTTCGATCGTGCTCCTCGTCGGATCACTATGGATGCGGCTAAAACTGTCGGAAAGTCCGGTGTTCCAGCAAATGAAGGCGGCTGGCGAATGCGCCGGAAACCCATTCGTTGAGAGTTTTACCTATCAGGGCAATCTCAAGCGGCTGTTCGTCGCCTTGTTCGGCATAGCGGCGGGGCTGACGGTGATCTGGTACACCGCCATGTTTACGGTGCTGTCGTTCCTGCAAGGCACGATGCGCGTGCAGGAAACGGTGGCGCAAGTGATCGTCGGGGTGGGGGCCCTGTTCGGCCTTGGCTTTTTCGTGCTGTTCGGATGGCTGTCGGACAAGGTCGGGCGCAAGACGCCGATCGTCCTTGGCTATGCCCTCACGCTCGTGCTGATCTTTCCGATCTTCTGGGTGATGGGCGGTGCCGCGAATCCGGAGCTGGCGTGTGCCGCGAAGCGCGCTCCTGTGGTGGTGTCGGGTCCAGCCTGCTCGCATGAAGTGCTGCCCGAGATGTTTCCGATGCTGTTCCCGACGAAGCAGTCGGGTGAATGTCGCCGCCTGGTCGACTATCTTGCTAAAAAGGGGATCCCTTACGCCAAGGCGCGTACCCCGGTGACGCTGGTCATTGTTGGCGGCGTGGGTGTCGACGACATGAGCGATGCGGGCCTTGAGGCAGCGCTCACGCGTGCAGGCTATGATCTGTCGCCCGTGATTCCAAAGCCGGGCAACATTGCCCTGATTTTGCTGGCGATTCTTGCCCTCAGTGCCTTGTCGGGCATCACCTATGGCCCAGTCGCAGCGTTGCTCACCGAGCTGTTTCCGCCGCGCATTCGCTATAGCTCGATGTCGATCCCCTATCATATTGGCACCGGCTATTTCGGCGGGTTCCTGCCGCTGATCAGTCAGATGATCGTTGTCCATACCGGCAATCCCTATTCGGGTTTGTGGTACACCGTGGTCGTGGTGGCGATGGCGCTGGTCGTGACGTTGTTCGGCCTCGAAGAGGGCAAGCCGGGGACGGCGAGCGCGGACTAGCGCCGCGTAGCGCGGAGCGCTAACCGGCTGGGATGACCGCACCGCTTCGCCTCCGCCTTGATCCCGACGCCTTGATCGCCAACTGGCGCGCGCTCGATCGTCTGAGCGGGGCGGCGGCATGCGGCGCGGCGATCAAGGCCGATGGATATGGCCTGGGCGCGCGCGGGGTCGCGACCCGGTTGGCCGCTGCGGGGACGCGCGATTTCTTTGTCGCGAGCTGGAGCGAGGCGGCAGCGCTTGCCGATTGCGGGCTCGACGTGGCGGTTCTGCACGGCGTGCGTGCGGAAGACATGCCGCTGGCGCTCAGTGGCATTGCCCGACCGGTGCTCAATAGCGCCGCACAGGTGGCGCGCTGGCGTGACGCCGGGGGCGGGCGCTGCGACGTGATGGTCGACACCGGCATCAACCGGCTCGGGGTCGCGCCCGAGGAGGTGCGAGGCGGTCTGCTCGATGACCTCCAGATCGATACGCTGCTCAGCCATCTGGCCTGCGCCGATGAGGACAGCGCGATGAACGCACGTCAGGCGACCGCTTTTCGCGCGCTTGAGGGGCGAACTGCCGCGCGGCGGATGAGTCTGGCCAATTCGGCTGGAATCGCGCTGGGAGCCGATTATGCGTTCGACCTCACCCGGCCAGGTCTCGCGCTGTATGGCGGGGTGGCGCGGGCGGAACTGGCGGCGGTCGTGCGACAGGTGGTGACGCCCGAAGCCCAGATTTTGCAACGCCGCACCGTCGCGGCGGGGGATTCGATCGGGTATAATGCGCTCTATACCCCGAGCGCACCGATGGAGGTGGCGATCCTCAATATCGGCTATGCCGACGGCTATTGGCGCGGCTTCAGCAATACCGGGGTGGCGGTGGCCGGGGATGCTCGATTGCCAGTGGTGGGGCGCGTGTCGATGGATCTGACCGCGATTTGCGTGGATGCAGCGCCCGCGCTCGCAGAGGGCGACTGGGTGGCTCTGGAATATGCCCTGCCTGCGGCTGCAGCGGCTTCGGGCATGTCGCAATATGAGCTGCTGACCGGACTTGGCGCGCGGTTTGATCGGGTGTGGGATTAGGCTTGCTGTCCCATTTTCCAGGGGTCGATGGGATGATGACGGATCCAACGGGTCGCCAACCATTTTGTGCCACGCTCTACCGGTAAGCCCGCATGACGCGAAAGGGGCTCCGGTTGCCCGACTGAGTCGACATTGCCGAAGACGAGCGCATCCCCCGCCTTGGCATCAACGGTGATCGGCAAAAGCGGGAAGGTCGTCTTGCCCCCGCTGTAACCGTCGTTGAGGTAAATGAGGACAGTTTTGACTCGCTGGTTCGCTGTATTCGAAAGCGTGTCGAGATGAGCCTTATATTGTTGTCCCGGCGCGTATCGCAAAATGGTCAAAGGTTCACCGTGATGCACCTTAGTTTCGGTAACGGCCGCGATTCGGCGATTGATCGCTTGGACCACCAAAGTTTCCTGTGTGGGGCCAATTACCGCGTTGTCGGAGTTACGAATGGGATGCGCGACCAAAGCACCCGTCGTTGGATCGAAAACGGTTGCGGGCTCCAAGTTGTGCACCACCAACGATGCAATATGGGCGGCCTCTTCGGGCGTGCAAAAATTCGGGATGCGTTGAATCGACGGTGCCGAATGAAGCCTGTGATACGTCGCAGACGTCCGTGGCATGCCGTCTTCGTCAATTGCCATTCGTTTCAGCAGGTCAAGATGCTGCGCCGCGAGCGGGTCATTGCCAGCCGCCTTTTGCAAAAGGCGTACCGCTGCCTGCCAGTCTGGCGCTCCCCCGCTGCCATTTGCCGTCAATGCGATCTCGAGCAGAGCTGCGTCGACGTGGCCGATGGTGACGGCACGACGCAACATGAGACGAGCTCGCAGGAGGTCGCGATCCAGTAGATCGCCACGAAGGTACATAGTCGCAAGCTCGGCCCAAGCTGCAGCATCGCCTGTATGCCCGGCAGCCTCCAGTCTCGCTACGGTAGCAGAGGCTTCGGACGCGACCAGGGGCGCGTGGTCCGATTTGCCAAGGCTCATCTCTAACAGCATCCTTTTAAAAAAAACGGGCGGGAGAAATCTCCCGCCCTAAAGTGTTGAAAGTGTGTTTCGTTAGAACTTTGCCCGGAACCCGCTGTAAAAATTGCGGCCGCGGACGTCGTAGATTGCCGAGCCACTTCCGGTAGCCGTGGTTCCGAGTGGTGGATGTTGATCAAACGCATTGTCCACCCCAGCATAGAACTGAAAGCGGTTTTTGCCGTTTTGCTTAATATCCCACTGAATGCGGAAGCCATGGTACGTAATTGCCGGATATTTTTGTATGTCGGCATAATCTGCGTTGAGCGCATCGCGGCCTTGTAGAGAATTGAAGTCCTCATAGGCACCGATATACATCGGAGAAATGTAGTGTAGGTTGTAGCCAAAGGTCACAGCACCAACCCGAAGGTCTGCGCTAAACTGGAATTCATCCTTAGGATCACCAAGTTCGCTCAGAATGCGATCTTCAAAATTCGGGTCGGTCGGATTGGCAAAGTTGCTGGTCTTGAATCCATGCGTATAGATCAAACTGCCGTAAAAATTAACCGTTGAGCTAAGATCTTTGGAATAATTTATTTGGGTATCGATGCCTTTGCGAATTCGCTTCGCGAAATTCAGCGGTGCTTGGATAAGGGTATTGCCTTGAATTTGGCCCGGGACTTCACCCAAGGACCCAGTACCGCTTCCCTTGTAACGCGAGAACAGCGCACAGAACGGGTTGTTAAGTGTCGCTGCATCGTAGCAATTGTTGGCAATTTGTTGTGCTGTAATCGAGGTAATAACCCCGTTTACCCGAATGTTGTAATAGTCGGCACTGAACGAAAAGCCGCGCAAGAAGCCAGGCGTAATCACGGTGCCAAACGTCCAGGAATCCGACGTTTCCGCCTTCAGATTCGGATTGCTGCCGCTGAGCACGGGAAGGGAGTAGGTCGGCTGGTTGGCAAAGCTAGCAGAATTGAGGATGGTCGCCCCCAAATCAGTCAAGCAGTTTGCCGCGCGCGTTGTTGAGCCGGCACCAATATTTGCAGCGCGGCAGGGGTCCTGGAAGCCTGGTGCAAAGTTTGGCGTCAGAGCCGACGCTGTTTCGGAAACGTTGGGCGCGCGGACCGCACGACCGTAATTGGCGCGGAAGCGTAGCCCTGGGATGGGAAGCCACGTCCCACCATAATTGTAGGAATAGACGGTTCCAATGCCGCCACCATAAGCGGACACACGCCCTGCGCCACTGATTGTGAGTTCCTTAGCGAGGAAGAAGTCCTTAACGATGGGCAGTTCAATTTCGCCAAAACCTTCCCGAACGCGGAACGCAGGTGGAGCATATCCTAGCTGTGTAAGCGCGTTGGTATAGCCTGCGGGATCGGATGCGAACGGATCCTGCACATAAAGCGCCTTCTCCGAACGATATTCGCCACCGAGCGAGAACTGTATTGGTCCGCCTGGAAGACGGAAGAATTTGCCCGTGTTGCCGGAAATGAAGCCGCTCACGTCGAACTGCGTAATTCTCGCGTGGTCGACGGCGTTGTAGCTAAAATACTTGGATGCCGCACTATTATCTGCCGCACCGAACGGATTGTACGGAACGCACGCCGCGATGTCGCTCGCCAGGCGAGCGACGTTGGTGGTGGTATTCGGATAGGGGAGAGCAGCGGCCGAATCGAACTGCGCACGGCACTGGATTTGGCCGGTAACCGGGTTCCGACCGGCGTCATACGACAGCAGAAAACGCTGCTTGTCGACATAGCCATAGGTCGTCGTGCGTTGCGTGAACTTTCCGTAGTTTCCGGAAATTTCATAGTTCCAGTCGTCGTTGAAGGTCCCACGCAGACCGCCGACAATGCGGAAGGTCTCACGGCGGAACGCTTCATCGCGGATGCCCGAGTCGGCGAACTGACGTGCGTCGACGAACCGATAACTGCCATTTGCAATGGCGGCGATATCGGCGGCGTTCAGTTTACCGCCGGCAACACCATTGGCTGAGGTGGAAAAGGACCGTGCGCTGTCGCAGGTTACCGTCAAACTGGTGTTGCAGCCTGCGGCGAGAATCGCATTGGCGATCGTCGTACGGTCGGCGGCGTTGAGGAACGGATTGTCCAGGCGCGTCCGTTCGCGATAGTCGAATTGCGAGTAGGTTCCCTGGCTGAAGGAGGGGCCGGCGTTGGAACCGAGCGTGTCGATGCGGACATACTTCGCCTCGACAAACGCTTCCAATGCTGGGGCGAATTCATAGTGGCCCAGCAGGTTGAAATTGTAGCGCTGCTGATACGGGTACACAGACAGCAACTTGTCTTCGCGCCCGGTTTGCCCGTTTCCACCGAGGATGCCGCTATTCGGACCGCTGCTGTAGCGCGTCCCCGTTTGCGGGGTTAGCCGACCGTCGGCACCAAAGATGTACGTGCACGAATAGGGAACCCCGCCAACCGTTGAAGGCGCGCCGTTCGTCGACGCAATGCCGGTCCCGCAAAGCGGATTTGCCGACGGTTGGTTGATCGGCACTAGACCATAGCGGTTGATGGTGGTTGAGCGGATGTCTTGCAGGTAAACGCGGTCGGGGTAGCCATCGCTGCCGTTCTTCAAACCCGACGGATCGATGTCGACCACGCCGAAACCGTCAGCCGATTGATACCACGGGATGTCGGAGCCGAACACGCGTTCCTGGCGGGCATATTCTGCGTGGACGGTAATATTGCCCTTGCCCTCGGCGAAATTATGGCCCGCCAAAATCGAGGCATATTGGTTGGCACCAAAACCGGCACCGCTAATACCCGCATTGGCGCGTACTTGGACCCCGGAATAATCCTTCTTCAAAACAAAGTTTACGACGCCCGCGATCGCGTCTGAGCCATAAACGGCGGAGTTGCCGCCGGTGATCAGGTCAACGCGATCAATCAGGTCGTTGGGAATGGTATTGATGTCGACCGAACTTGCATTGTTAAGGATGTCTGATGGGACATGGCGACGCCCGTTGACGAGCACCAGCGTACGAACGGTTCCAAGACTGCGCAAATCTAAAAGGTTGAGGCCGGCAATACCAACACCCAGCCCCGGGTTTTGTTGTGCAAAAGTGCTGCGGAGCTGCGGCAGATCGTTTAGGATGTCGCCGATATTGTTGCGACCCTGTTGAAAAAACTGGTCTCCACTGATGGAGGTGATTGGAACAATCGAAGAGTTGTTCGGCCTCGCGATACGAGATCCGGTGACCACGATCTCCTTGGGTGTGGTGGAGTCTTCGTCATCGGTTGGGGCGCTTTTCTGCGCGCCCCCGTCGGTTTGGGTTTGCGCCAACGCGATCGACGGGTTTGCCGCCAATACCCCAACGAGCGCGGTGGCACCCATAAGCAACTTTACATTCATGTACTGCCCCCTGTTCGAGCGGAGTGCTCTCCAGAGGGGTATTCAAACTTTTTTGGAAATCGGTGGCAAGGCTACATGAACGTTAGATGACAATATCGTTCATTAATCGTTCATATGTTGCAATCTTGCAACATGCGGTAACATTTGAACCTTGCCAGGAAATGCTTGCGGAGGTGCGACCGCAGCCTCATCGCTCCACACACAGCGCAATCCCCATCCCGCCGCCGATACACAACGTCGCCAAGCCCTTGTTCACATCGCGTTTGGCCATCTCGTACAGCAACGTCGTCAGAACGCGCGCACCCGAAGCACCGATCGGGTGGCCGATGGCGATCGCGCCGCCGTTCACGTTGACGCGCTCGGCATCCCATTCGAGTTCCTTGCCGACCGACAGCGCCTGTGCCGCAAACGCCTCGTTCGCCTCGATCAAGTCGAGGTCACCGATGCTCCACCCGGCTTTTTGTAGTGCGCGCCGAGTCGCGGGGACGGGGCCGATCCCCATGATCGAAGGGTCGACACCGGCCGATGCCCAGCTTGCGATGCGCGCCAGGATCGGCGATCCGCGGCGTTCGGCTTCGGCGCGGCTCATCAGCACCAGCGCGGCCGCTCCGTCGTTGAGGCCAGAGGCATTGGCGGCGGTCACCGTGCCATCCTTTTTGAAAGCGGGGCGCAGGCCGGACACGCTTTCCAACGTAACACCAGCGCGGATATATTCGTCGTCGGCGACGATCGTGTCGCCCTTGCGGCCCTTGATGGTGACGGGCGCGATCTCGTCGCGAAAGCGGCCCGAGGAGCGGGCGGCGTCGGCAAGATTTTGCGATCGCACCGCAAAGTCGTCCTGCGCGGCGCGGGTGATCTGATATTGCTCCGCCAGATTCTCGGCGGTGATGCCCATGTGATAGCTGTTGAAGGCATCGGTCAGCCCATCCTTGACCATCGTGTCGATCAAGCTGAGGTCGCCCATTTTCTGCCCGGCGCGCAGCAATTGCGCGTGCGCGCTCATCGACATCGATTCCTGCCCACCTGCTACGACGATCGTCGAATCGCCCGTAGCGATCGCCTGTGCGGCCAGCGCCACCGCGCGCAGGCCCGAACCGCACACCTGATTGACGCCCCAGGCCGGGATTTCCTTCGGCACGCCCGCCGCCATCGACGCCTGCCGCGCCGGGTTCTGGCCCTGCGCCGCGGTCAGCACCTGGCCCAGGATGACTTCGGACACATCCGCGCCCGCTACGCCAGCCTGCGCGAGGGCTGCCTCGATCGCGATCCGTCCGAGTTCGTGCGCAGGCGTTGCGGCAAACGCTCCCAGGAAGCTGCCGACGGGGGTCCGCTTGGCGGCGGTGATGACGATGTCCTGCATGGGGTCTCTCCGGGATCTGTGTCGTGGCCTATTTAGGCAGCGGCAGCGCCTTTAGCCAGTCCGACAATGGCTCCCACAATTGCGTGCGCGCGCCGCGCCCGACGATCATGCCGACATGGCCTGCGCCGAGATCGCGCCGGTCGCGCAGGTTGGCCGCGCTTGCGGCCGGGACGATACGGTCGTTGAGCGACACGAACTCGATGGCCGGGCAGGACAGGGCGGCAGGAGCGATCGTCACCCCGCCGATCTGCCACGCACCGGTGCCAGGCGTATCCGCCGCGATGAAATTTTCGAAGATTTGCACGCCGGTTGCAAAGGGCAGGGGCGCACCGCCATTGGCCCAATCCTCCAGCGCGATAAAGCTGCGCGCGGCTTCGCTATCCGGCTCCAACGCGGCAAAGGCTTCATATTTCGCGATCGTGCGGGCTGGGTCGAGTCGCCAGAAACCCGCTTGCAGCACCTCCATCGGCACCAGGCCGAGCGTGTCGCAGGCCGGCTTGGCCGAATCCCACAAGGCGGCGATCTCTGCACGCGCGGCGGAGCCGTAACCGGTAAAATGCCATGGCGAAGCGATCAGCGCGAGCCCGGCAACCTCGGTCAGGCAGGACGCGGCCAGGGCCATCGTGCCGCCAAGGCAATAGCCGATCAGGATTGGCGGCACCGAAAATTTGGCAATCAGCGGGAGCAACACGCGAGTAATATGTGCGTCTACGTCCAAATCGCGCGCTTTGGGGCCCTGGGTTCCCCAGTCGAGCAGGAACGGCCGATGGCCCTGGCTGGCGAGCCAGCGCAACAGCGAGCTTTCGGGCCGCAAATCGAGGATATGCGGCGGGTTGATGAGCGACGGGATGACGATGACCGCCCGCCCGGTCGCGCCCTTGGCCCCATAGTCCCGTAGCCGCGCCTGTCCTTTTCGAAAACGGGCAGGCATGGCTTTGCGCGGTTTCGCGCGCGCCGCATCCTGATAGGCGCGCAGGCCCGCCAGCGCCGCTGCGCTTCGTTCCGGCGAACCCGCTGTCTGATCACGCAAAATGTCGAGGAACAAAGGTAATGGGCGCGGGCCGTGTTGCGATGCGGCAATAAATGATGATAGGACTTGCGCAACCACAGGCGGGGAGCCTTTCTTCATGAAGAAGACCATTCCGGGCGATGGCCCGGTGATCATTAAAAAATACGCGAACCGCCGCCTCTATAATACCGAGACATCCTCTTACATCACGCTCGAGCACCTCGCTGCGATGACCCGTGACGGGCGGGATTTCAAGGTGGTGGATGCAAAGTCCGAAGAGGACATCACGCACAACATCCTGACCCAGATCATCATGGAAGAGGAACAGCGCGGGCAGACGATGCTGCCGGTGCCATTCCTGCGCCAGTTGATCGCGATGTACGGCGATTCGATGCAGGCGATGGTGCCGGGCTATCTCGAAGCGTCGATGGACAGCTTCCGCCGCAACCAGCAGCAGTTCAAATCGGCGGTCGAGGGCGCGTTCGCCAATTCGCCTTTCGCCGAATTGGCCAAGCAGAATATGGCGATGTTCGAGGCGGCGACTGCGGCGTTCAAGCCAGGGGTGGCGGCTGGTCTGGCACCGGCCGCAAGCGCCGCGAGCAAGGACGACGAGATTGCTGCTCTGAAGGCAGAACTCGGTCGGCTGCACGAAAAGATCGAAAAGCTCGGCGACTGAGCGACGCAGTGCTTTGGTGGGTGGCGGCGGCGGGCGCGATGGTCGTCGCGGCGCTCGCCGGGTTGGGCGACTGGCGACACCGGACGCGGCGCGACCTCGACAAGGTTGGATGGATCAACTGGCCAAGCCTGCAAATGGCAGCGGTCATCGCGGCGGTCGTGTGTGCGATCATGGCGGCGCATCGATGACGAACGCGCGCAGGCTCGCTCAATAGAAGGCGCGTAACGTCAGCGTACGCGTCATGCCATTGCAAGTTGCCAGCTTCACGCTGCGCCCGGCGGCATCGACCGGCCAATGCAAGCTCGCTTCGGCGCTGACGGGAAGCCCGTCGACCGCGCAAATCTGTTCGCCCGCTTGCCAACCGTCCGCCTCGGCCGGGCCGCCCCGCATGACGTGTAGCACCGTCAGCCGATCGTCGTCGCGGCGCAGAATAAGGCCGCTGGTCGAACGCAGCGGCGGCGTGTCCGCCGATGAGTCGGGGAGCAACACCATCCGCCCGGCATGGGGATCGAGCAGGACGCGATAGTGGCGCAGGAAGCCCGACCCGATCCGCCCGTTCATGCCGATCGTGGCGGTGTAGCCGCCCGAAGGCTCGATCCGCATTTCGACGGTGCGGGCGGGCGCTGTCCCGCTGCGCACTCCGGGCACGATCGCAAGATCGACAATCGCTGCCCCGCCCACGCCGTAGCTGATGGTCGAACTGGTCGGACGGTGTTTCTCGGCCAGTGCGGACCATGCTGGCTGGGTAACGGTGATGGCGCTGCCGTCTCCGGTGTCGACCGCCATGCGTGACAGGTGGTGGTTGCCGACGAGAATATCGGTCACATAGGTCGACCATTCCCCGCCAATCCGGAGCGGCGCGATGCTCCCGGCGAAGGGGAGGTTGCCCGAGGGGAGCAAGCGAAAACGCTGCGCCGCATAATCGATGTCGAGCGCGTAGCCCCCGATGATGTCGCTGCCGACCAACAGGTCTATCGCCGCTTGTCCCGTCGTTGCGGGCGGCAGAGGGGCGGTCATCAAGCGGGGACTGTGCACGGTACGTGCCGCCACGGTGACGCTCGATGGATCGACCCAGCCAGTGGCGACCGTGCCGCCAATTGCGAGGGCAGCATGTCCGCGCCGCACCCGTATCCGGGCCGCATCGACGAACCGTCGCGACAGCAGCGACGTACTCACCCCTGTATCGAGGATCGCCGTCACGGAATGGCCATCGACGACGGCCTGGAAGCAAATCTGCTCGGCGGGGGTCAGCGTGAAGGCAACCCAGGGGGCTTCGGTTTCGAGGGCGGGCGGTGCCGGAGCACGCGTGATGGGCGGCGCATCGGGGGCGGCGGCGCAAAGCAAAAAAAACAGAAACACGAGGCAACGCATCGGTCGCCACTGATACCCGATTTAGCGGTCAGAGGCACGCCTCAAGATACGCCTGGTCGAAGCCGAAGGTGCGGGCCTTTTCCAGCGTATAGGGGCGCAGGCCCATCGAGCGATATTCGCCGATGATCTTGCCGTCCGCAGACTCGTCCAAATATTCGAACTTGAACAGTTCCTGCGTGACGATCACCGGGCCTTCCATGCCGATCACCTCGGTCACGTTGGTGACGCGGCGCGAACCGTCGCGCAGGCGCTTCACCTGGATGATCATCTCGACCGAATCGGCGATCTGACGCGAGATCGCTTCCTTCGGCACCTTGATGTCGGACATCATCACCATGTTCTCCATACGCGCGAGCGCCTCGCGCGGGGAGTTGGCGTGGAGCGTACACATCGAGCCGTCGTGACCGGTGTTCATCGCGGCGAGCATGTCGAAACACTCGGACCCACGGATTTCGCCGAGGATGATGCGATCCGGGCGCATACGCAGCGCGTTCTTGACGAGATCCCGGATGCTGATTTCGCCCTGGCCTTCGAGGTTGGCGGGCCGCGTTTCGAGCGGCAGCCAGTGCGGCTGCTGCAAGCGCAATTCGGCGGCATCCTCGATCGTCAGCACGCGCTCGCCCGGGTCGATCATTTTCGACAGCGCGTTGAGCATCGTCGTCTTGCCCGAACCCGTACCGCCCGAGATGACGACGTTGAAGCGACACGCGCCCGCGATCTTCAGCGCGGTCGCCATTTTCGGGCTCATCGAGCCGAAGCCTGCCATCATGTCGAGCGTGATGGGTTTCGCCGAGAATTTACGAATCGAGATCGCGGTGCCGCGCAGCGACAGCGGCGGGACGATGACGTTGACGCGGCTGCCGTCCTTGAGGCGGGCGTCGGCGAGCGGGGTGGTCTGGTCGACGCGGCGGCCGACCGAGTTGCAGATGCGCTGCGCGATCTGGAAGAGATGCTCCTCGTCGCGGAACTGGATCTGCGCGAGTTCGAGCTTGCCCTTGCGCTCGACATAGGTCTGCTCGGGGCCATTGACCATGATGTCGGTGATGTTCGGGTCGGCGAGCAATTCCTCGAGCGGGCCGAGGCCGAGCAGTTCGTCGACCAGCACCTTTTCCAGCGCGAACTGTTCGCGGCGGTTGAGCGTCAGCTTCAACTCGGCGAGCACTTCGCCGATAATCGGGCGGAATTCCTCGGCCAACTCGTCCTTGTCGAGCGTCGCAGCGGCTTCGGGATCGACGCGTTCGAGCAGGCGCGGGAGCACCTGTTCTTTGATCTTGTGAATCGAGCTCTCGAAGCCCTCAACCTTGGAATTGCCGGCATCGCCCGAAGACGCTTGCCGGTCGGCGAGGCGCTGCATCGCGTCCATTTGCAGGCCGGGCATGTTGCCGCTCGGCTCGGCTTCGCCCGGAAGCGGCGGCAGGGGCAGCGGCGGGAACTGATCGCTGGCGGTTTCCGCCTCGGTCGCCGGGCGGACGCCCGCGCCGTGCATCGGCCGCGCGACGCCGAAGGCTGGCCGGGTGCCCGGTCCGGCTGATCCAGGTCTGCGCCCAAATGCACTCATGCCACTCAGTTCCTTGTCGTTCGCCCGGACGCTAGCGCCCAAGCTTTTACAATTGCCTAACCACGGTCGCGGGGTTTCGGCTTTAGCGTCCGGCGTTGCGCCGCCAGATCACGAGTTGGTCGCGCCCGCCGGTATAGACGCGGTGGGGCAGGCCAGCCGTAGGATGGTAATCGCGGGCCAGCGTGGCACTTAGGAGTCGTTCCATCGCCGGGTTACGGTCGGTCCAGATCGAATGCGCGATGGTGATGATCGTGCCCGGCCGTCGCGCCAACGCGTCGCGAAGTGCCTGCGCCTGGTCGACGCCCAGCGCATTGGCCTCGCGCGTGGAACTGAGATGCGCGGTGAAGGCGAAGCGCGTCACCCGGCACGCATTGCTGAGTTGATAATAAGCGACGGGGCCTTCGTAGATGAACAGGCAGCGCGTCTTCACATCGCTTGGCAGTGCGGCGACGACATTGGCGGCATAGACGCGCTCGATCGCGCCGATCTTGGGCGCGACGACGACCGCGTAAAATAGCGGCCACGCCATCACCGTGGCGAAGAGCGCCTTGCCGAAACGAGGAATGGCAAACGCATGCGCGATCAACGGGCAGCACGCCAGCACCAGCGGAATCGCGTAATGCGGGAAATATCCGCCGATCGCGGCGAAATCGACCAGTCCGAACGCGATCCAGCCGAGAATGAAGAGCGTCTCTTGCCCCCACACCTGGAAGCGCTCGGTGCGGGCCCATAGGCCCAGCAGCGCAACCACCAGGGCGGGTAAAGTGAGGATGACCGACGTGGCGAGATTGTCGATCGCCGCAGGGTCGGTCGGCCTGCCCTTGGCGATCACTGACAGCACATTGGCTTGCCACCAGGCATCGAAATGGCCGAGCGCGGCGTAGGACAGCATTGCCGCCAGGGTAGGCAGCGCGGCGGCGAGCACCATCGGCACGGCCAGACGCAAAATGCGGGTCGGGTCGCGGGTCTCGCGCCACACCGACCAGATTAGCCAGGCCCCGAAGAACCCGCCCTGGAAGACGGCATTGGTCTTGATCTGGATGGCGAGGCCGATCAGCGCCATCGCCGCTACGCCGCTGCCGGTGCGCACACGCTCATTGGCAGTGTCGCTGGCGCGCAAGGTCAGCATCGCCGCTGCCATCACCAGCAGATCATAAAACACCGGCGTTTGGGTGGTGTCGCCCCACAAGATGTTGAGCTGCGCGAGATAGAACATCCCCGCCATCGTCGCGGGAACCCAGCCAACGCGCCGTCGCATGAACAACGCGATCAGGAAGGCGGTGGCGGCGGCAAAGGCCGTGGCGACCATTTGCGCAGCAAGGAATCCGTTCCCCGGCAAGAGCCGGATCGCGGCAAAGAGCACGAACAGGCCTAGCGGCTTGCGGTCCCAAATGTCGACATAGGGCAGTTCCCCATGCCACATCCGGTCGCCGACCAGCAGATAGAGCTGCTCGTCCAGCCCCGCGATCGGATTGCCGAACAGACCGAAGCGCAGCAGCACCGCAGCGCCAATGGTGGCCGCGAGCGCGATCCAGCCCGCACGCACCGACACCGCACTTACGCTATGAGGCAGGGGACGGGAGAGTTGGCCAAGGAGCATATCCATGGCCCGCTATGTCGCAGGGTGTAGTTAACGCCGCGTAAAGGGCAGGGCAGCTCGACTTAGGCGGCGCGTTCCGCCAGCACGGTGAGGCCGTTGGCGTTCACTTCGGCGAAACCGCCTTCGATCGCGATCAGCTCGGGTTCGCCCTTTTCGGTGCGATAGACCGATAGCGCGCCGTCGCGGATGGTCGACATCACTGGCGCATGGCCCTCCAGCACGCCGAAATCACCTTCCGATCCGGGGACGACGACCATGTACACGTCCTCCGAGCGGACGAGCTTTTCAGGCGTGACGAGTTCGAAGTGCAGCATTGTCTTCTTCCTTCCCCCCTCCCGCGTGCGGGAGGGGTCGGGGGAGGGGCGTTATGGTTGGAGAAGCGCCTGCTTTCAGGCCCTCCCCCAGCCCCTCCCGTAAGCGGGAGGGGAGTTTGGATTACGCTTCCTGCGCCATCTTTTCGGCCTTGGCGATCGCTTCGTCGATGCCGCCGACCATGTAGAACGCGCTCTCGGGCAAGTGATCATACTCACCGTCGACGACCGCCTTGAACGACTTCACGGTGTCTTCGACCTGGACGAACTTGCCCGGAATGCCGGTGAACACTTCGGCGACGTGGAACGGCTGGCTGAGGAAGCGCTGGATCTTGCGCGCGCGCGACACGATCGACTTATCTTCTTCCGACAGCTCGTCCATGCCCAGAATGGCGATGATGTCCTGCAGCGACTTGTAGCGCTGCAGCGTCTCCTGGACGCGGCGGGCGGTGTCGTAATGCTCCTGGCCGACGATCGCGGGGGTCAGCACGCGCGAGGTCGAGTCGAGCGGATCGACCGCCGGGTAAATGCCCAGCTCCGAAATCGCGCGGTTGAGGTTGGTCGTCGCGTCCAAGTGGGCGAACGAGGTGGCGGGAGCCGGATCGGTCAAATCGTCGGCCGGAACGTAGATCGCCTGCACCGAGGTGATCGAGCCCTTGTTGGTCGAGGTGATACGCTCCTGCAGCGCGCCCATGTCGGTCGACAGCGTCGGCTGATAGCCCACCGCCGACGGGATGCGGCCGAGCAGGGCCGACACTTCCGAACCCGCCTGGGTGAAGCGGAAGATGTTGTCGACGAAGAACAGCACGTCCTGGCCTTCGACGTCGCGGAAATATTCGGCGATCGTCAGGCCCGAGAGCGCGACGCGGGCACGCGCGCCCGGCGGCTCGTTCATCTGGCCGAACACCAGAGCGACCTTCGAGCCTTCCGGCGTCGGGTTGCCGTCGGCATCCTTGGCGATGACGCCTGCGTCGAGGAATTCGTGGTACAGATCGTTACCCTCGCGGGTACGCTCGCCGACGCCCGCGAACACCGAGGTGCCGCCATGGCCCTTGGCGATGTTGTTGATCAGTTCCTGGATCAGCACGGTCTTGCCGACGCCGGCGCCGCCGAACAGGCCGATCTTGCCGCCCTTTGCGTAGGGTGCGAGCAGATCGATGACCTTGATGCCGGTTACGAGAATCGCGCTCTCGGTCGACTGGTCGACGAAAAGCGGGGCAGGGGCGTGGATCGGCATCGTGTCGGTGTGGCCAACCGGGCCACGCTCGTCGATCGGCTCGCCGATGACGTTGAGGATGCGTCCCAGCGTCTGCGGGCCAACGGGCACGCGGATCTGCGAGCCGGTGTCGGTCACTTCCTGGCCGCGCGTCAGGCCCTCGGTCGAGTCCATCGCGATCGTGCGGACGGTGTTCTCACCGAGATGCTGCGCGACTTCGAGCACCAGGCGGTTGCCGTTGTTCGAGGTTTCCAGCGCGTTCAAAATCGCGGGCAGGCGGTCCTGCTCAAAGGTCACGTCGACGACGGCGCCGATGACCTGCGAGATGCGGCCGACGCTGTTGGTGGTCGCCGGGGCGAGTGTGTCTGGGGCGGTTGCCATGATGCTTTCCTCGTATCGACTACTTGAGCGCTTCGGCGCCGGAGATGATTTCCACCAACTCGGTGGTGATCGCGGCCTGGCGGCTGCGGTTATACTGGATCGTCAGGCGATTGATCATGTCGCCGGCGTTGCGCGTCGCATTGTCCATCGCGGTCATGCGGCTGCCTTGCTCCGACGCTGCGTTTTCGAGCAGCGCGCGGAAAATCTGGATCGCGACGTTGCGCGGCAGCAAATCGGCGAGGATCGTTTCCTCATCGGGCTCATACTCGACCGCAGCACCGCCATCCGCCACGGGAGCGGCGGTGGTGTCGATTGCGACCGGGATGATCTGGCGACCGACCGGTTCTTGCACCAAAGCCGACTGGAACTTGGCGTAGAACAGGTGCGCGATGTCGAATTCGCCCGCCTCGAACCGCGCGATGACATCGTCTGCAATCGCGCGCGCATCGGCGAAGGCGACCGTCTTGATGTGGCTCATCTCATGGTCGGCGGCGATTTGCGTCGGGAAGAAGCGCTTGATCACGCGACCCTTCTTGCCCGCCACATAGAATTTCACGGTCTTGCCAGCGGCTTCCAACTCTTCGGCCTTGCGGCGTGCGGCGCGGACGATGTTCGAGTTGAACGCACCGGCGAGACCACGCTCGGAGGTGGCGATGATCAGCAGGTGGACCTGGTCCTTGCCGGTGCCCGCGAGCAGCTTGGGGCTCGATTCGCTGACCGAAACCTTGGCGGCGAGGCTCGCCATCACCTTTTCGAGCTGCTCGGCATAGGGACGGCCAGCGACTGCGGCCTCCTGCGCACGGCGCAGTTTCGCGGCGGCGACCATCTTCATCGCCTTGGTGATCTTCTGCGTCGACTTCACCGAGCCGATGCGGATCTTGAGGGCCTTGAGGCTTGCCATTCTAGTCCTTCTTCTCCCTCTCCCCTCCGGGGAGAGGGTCGGGGAGAGGGGCCGTCCCACAAACTTCCGTCCGCGTTACGGCCCCTCTCCCGACTTCGCTTCGCTCGTCTGCCCTCTCCCCGGTGGGGAGAGGGAGGGTTTTACGCAAACGTCTTCGAAAACGCACCCAGCGCGGTCTTCAGCGCTTCCGTCGTCTCCTTCGACAGATCGCGCTTGTCGCGAATGTCCTTCAGGAGATCGGCGTGATCGCTGCGCATCGCCGCCAGCATCGCCTGTTCATAGCGGACGACGGCGTTGACCGGAACGGTATCGAGGAAGCCCTGCGTACCCGCGAAGATCGACACGGTCTGCTCTTCGAACGGCATAGGCGAGAACTGCGCCTGCTTCAGCAGCTCGGTCAGGCGCGCGCCGCGGTTGAGCAGCTTCTGCGTGGAAGCATCGAGGTCCGAACCGAACTGCGCGAAGGCGGCCATTTCGCGATACTGGGCGAGCTCGAGCTTGATCGAGCCCGACACCTTCTTCATCGCCTTGGTCTGGGCGGCGGAGCCGACGCGCGACACCGACAGACCGACGTTGATCGCGGGGCGGACGCCCGCGAAGAACAGGTCGGTTTCGAGGAAGATCTGGCCGTCGGTGATCGAGATCACGTTGGTCGGGATGTAGGCCGACACGTCGCCTGCCTGCGTTTCGATGATCGGGAGTGCTGTCAGCGAGCCGCCGCCATTGGCGTCGTTCATCTTCGCCGCGCGCTCGAGGAGACGCGAGTGGAGATAGAACACGTCGCCGGGATAGGCTTCGCGGCCCGGCGGGCGACGCAGCAGCAGCGACATCTGGCGATAGGCAACGGCCTGCTTGGACAGATCGTCATAGACGATGACGGCGTGCATGCCGTTGTCACGGAAATATTCGCCCATCGCGCAGCCGGTGTACGGCGCGAGGAACTGCAGCGGGGCGGGGTCCGACGCGGTTGCGGCGACGACGATCGAATAGTCCATCGCGCCGTTTTCGGTCAGCGTGCGGACGAGCTGCGCGACGGTCGAGCGCTTCTGGCCGACGGCGACATAGATGCAATAGAGCTTCTTGCTCTCGTCATCGCCCTGATGCGCGGCCTTCTGGTTGATGAAGGTATCGATCGCGACGGCGGATTTGCCGGTCTGGCGATCGCCGATGATCAGCTCGCGCTGGCCACGGCCGACGGGAACGAGCGCGTCGATTGCCTTGAGGCCGGTCTGCACCGGCTCGTTGACGCCCTGACGCGGGATGATGCCCGGCGCCTTGACTTCGACGCGGCTGCGCTGGTCGGAAACGATCGGGCCCTTGCCGTCGATCGGGTTGCCGAGACCATCGACGACGCGACCCAACAGGCCCTTGCCGACGGGAACATCGACGATCGTGCCGGTGCGCTTGACGACATCGCCTTCCTTGATCTGGCTGTCCGAGCCGAAGATCACGACGCCGACGTTATCGGCTTCGAGGTTGAGCGCCATGCCCTGCACGCCGTTCGAGAACTCGACCATTTCGCCCGCCTGGACGTTGTCGAGCCCGAAGATGCGGGCGATGCCGTCACCGACGCTCAGCACCTGGCCGGTTTCCGAAACCTGCGCTTCGGTGCCGAAGTTGGCGATCTGGTCCTTGATGACCTTCGAGATTTCTGCGGCGCGGATATCCATGACTTAACCTTTCATCGCGTGCGCGAGAGTATTGAGACGGGTGCGGATCGACGAGTCAATCCGTTGCGAACCGATCTGGACAACCAGACCGCCGAGGAGAGTGGGGTCGACCGCGAGCTCGACCGAGACATCGGTGCCGATGCGGGTGCGCAGCTGCTGCTTCAGCGCGTCGACCTGCTCTTCGGTCAGCGGATGCGCGGAGGTCACCTCAGCGGTCGTTTCGCCACGATGGCGCGCGGCGAGGTCGCGGAAGGCGCGGATGATCGCTGGCAATTGGGACAAGCGCCGGTTCTCGGCGAGAACGCCGAGGAACTTGGCGGTGGTGTCGTCCACGTCGATCATCTCGGCCGCCGCTGCGACCGCGCGCGCGGCGTCGGCGCGCGAGACGATCGGGCTGCCGATCAACTGCGCGAATTCGCTCGATTGCGCGATGGCAGCGCGAACGCGGCCAAGGCTCGCCTCGACCGCGTCAATGGCTTTGCTGTCACGGGCAAGCTCGAAGAGCGCGGTCGCATAGCGTCCGCTTAAGCTTGCTTGAATACCGCCGGATGTCTCCACGCGATTGGGGTCCTCTTGGGCACGAATGGTGGCCCCATGCAAATAGAGGGCGTTGGGGAATGCGCCTTCAGATGGGTTGGCGGGCGGTTAGCATTGGGTAGGGCGCGATGCAAGTCATGCGGCGGACGTCGAAAGCGCGCACCGCGTCCGCCGACGCATTGGCCAGCGTTTTGTTCGTATTTCACACAAGTGTAACATTGGCTTAACCATCTGTTCGCGCCTTGGCGGCCATAGCGAGATTCATGAACCGTATCGCGCTGCCCCGCTCGCTATCCGTCCTTCCGGCTCGACTGAGCCTGTTGTTTTTGCGTTGGCAAACAGGTCGCGGCAACATCCGCGTACAATTGCGGCGGATCGTCTGGGCGTTGCTGGCCATGCAGACGATGCTCGCACTCGCCTTGATCGGGACGACGCTGGCGACCAGCCACGGGGTCCGCACGCTGGTCATGGACCGGCTCTATCCGATCGGCGAACTGCAACGCGTCAACGCCAATTACGCCACAGCCTTGTTGACCGCGCACAAGGTACGCAGCGGCAATCTGTCGGCTTCGGGCGCAGTGGCGACGATCGAGGCCAATCGGGCAGAAATCGCTTCGAGCTGGGACGCCTTCGTCCATCACAACCTGGACACGCGCCGGGCCGATGAGGTGGCGAAGGTCGATTCGGCGCGGCATGACGCCGACGCGGCGCTCGACAAGCTGCTGGTCCTGCTGCGGGCAGGGCGCACCGATCAGCTCGACTTTTTCGTCAGCGGCGCGTTGTACGCGGCGATCGATCCGCTGACGGGAACAAGCGCGACGCTGATCGCCGATCTCCGTGCGGATGCGCTGCGCGAACGCAGCGCCCTCGAAACCGGGTTTGGCCAAGTCTATATTCTGGTCGCGCTGGTGACGGTGGCGGCGATCCTCGTCGCTTTCTGGGGGATGCGAATGCTCGCCCGCCAGGTCGAGCAGCCGCTCGCCCTGATTGCGGAGGCGACTCGCAGCATCACGCTCGACCGCGCCGACGTGGCTATCCCGGCGCTCGATCGCAGCGATGAGATTGGCGAAATCGCGCGCGCGCTGGCGTTCGCCCGGCAACGCTCAGCCGATGCGCGGCGCCTGAGTGAAGAGGCGCGCCGCACCGCCGACGCCTTGAGCGCGAACGAACGGCGCGAGGATGCCGCCCGCGCCCGCCGCGCGGCGCATCTGGACGCGCTGTTCCGCGTGTTTGAAGGGGAAGCGGGCGCTTCGGTCAGTCAGTTGGTGTCGGCCGGCCCTGCGCTCCGCGAGACGGCAGCGGCGATGGCGGGCGAGGCGGGAGCCACCGAAGAACAAGCGATGGCGACCGCCGCGCTGACCGAACAGAGCGCCACCAACGCCCGCACCATCGCGCATTCGGCGACGGCGTTGGCCGGCGCGATCGACCGCATCAGCCGGGCCGCCAACGAATCGCGCGCAAGCGTGGCAACGGTGCGGGCGCGCACGCTCGAGGGGCGTGACCGCGCCGAATCGCTGGGCGCGTTGGTGGTGGAAATCGCCACCGTGCTCGACATGATCACGGCGGTGGCGGGGCAGACCAATCTGCTTGCGCTCAATGCGACGATCGAGGCGGCGCGGGCGGGCGAGGCGGGGCGGGGCTTTGCCGTGGTGGCCGACGAAGTGAAGGGGCTTGCCCGCCAAACCCAGTCCGCCGCCGGCCGGATCGAGGCACGCCTCGCCGCCGTCCGTACCGCCAGCGACACTGTCCTTGCCACGATCGAATCGGTGGATTCGCTCGTGGCGGATTTGGATCAATCCTCGGCCAATGTTGCGGCGGCGGTCGACCAGCAGCGCGGCATGACGCAGGCGATCGCGCTCGCGATCGCCGAGGTCGAGGATGGCACCGCCGATGCCGCCGCCAACATGCAGACCCTACGCGACCGTGCGCAACGCTCGCGCTACACCGCCGACCATGTCACCCGCACCGCCGAGGATGTGGCGGGCGGCGTCGAACGGCTCCGCACGCAAATCAACCGCTTGATCGCGGATGTGCGCGCGGCCTGACGCGCCGCTTTCGCGCCGGTCGCAATGTTGGTAGCGATTGCGCCGCAGGGGTGTGAGGCGGAGCGATTCTATGACCGGCCAGATGCAAAAGAAGATCATGTCGGACGGTGCCGAGATCGGCGTCTATCACGCCGAGCCGACCGGGCGACGCAAGGGCGGGCTCGTGCTGGTCCAGGAGATCTTCGGCGTCACCGACCATATCCGCGATTTGTGCGAGGAATATGCCGCCGACGGTTATGAAGTGCTGGCCCCCGCGCTGTTCGACCGCGAGCATCCTGGCTTCGAGGCTGACTATACCGGCGAGGGGTTTGCCCGCAGCGTGCAACTCGCGCGTGAGCTGCACCCGTTCGATCTGACGCTTGCCGACGTGCAGACCTGCATCGACGCGCTGGCCGGGCGCGGGCCGGTGTTCGTGGTCGGCTATTGCTATGGTGGATCGGTCGCGTGGTTCGCGGCGACGCGCCTGCATAATGTGGCCGCCGCCTCGGCTTATTATGGCAGCTTGATCCCCGATGCGGCGGATGAGGAACCGAAGGTCCCGGTCATCCTGCATTTCGGCCGCCATGACGACCATATCGCGATGGATGGGGTCGAAAAGGTGATCGCCAAGGCGTGGCCCAAGGCGACGGTCTATGTGTATGAGGCAGGCCACGGCTTCAATTCGGATCGCCGCAAGGATTATCACGAGCCAAGCGCCGATCTGGCCAAGGAACGGACGCTGGAGCTGTTCGAAGCGAATGGCGGTTGAGCGCGCTGCTTTGATCGCAAGCCACGGGATGTGGGCGCATCGGGACCATGCGTATATCGTCGCATGACCGAAACCCTCCCCCTTGATCCCGACGCCGCCTGGAAAGCGTTCGAAGCGCGCGACCGGCATTCCGATGGGCGCTTTGTCGGCGCGGTGAAAACCACCGGCATCTATTGCAAGCCAAGCTGTCCGGCGCGTCACCCGAAGCGCGAGAATATCGTCTTCTACCGCACGCCCGAGGAGGCACGCGCGGCGGGGTTCCGGGCGTGCCTGCGTTGTGTCCCCGACGCGGTCGGGCGCGACCGGATCGCGGTGGCGCGCGCGGTCGCGCTGATCGAGGGGGCCGAGGAAGTGGTGCCGCTTGAGGATCTCGCCGCGCAGGTCGGCTATGCGCCGCATCATTTCCACCGTCTGTTCAAGCGCGCGACCGGGGTGACCCCGGCGGCCTATGCGCGCGGCCTGATGGCGCAGCGCGCGGCGCGCGCGCTGGCGCGTACCGCCAGCGTGACCGAGGCGATTTACGAGGCCGGCTATTCCGCGCCGAGCCGCTTTTACGATGGCGGGGCCAAGCGGCTGGGCATGACACCGAGCGCGTGGAAGTGCGGCGGGGCGGGGGTAACGATCCGCTGGACCGTGGCCGATACCAGTCTCGGCGCAATGCTGGTGGCCGCGACCGACAAGGGGTTGTGCCGCGTCTCGTTTGACGAGGGCGAGGCGGCGCTCCGCGCGCGCTTCCCGCATGCCGAGATCGTGCCGGGTGGTGCCGCGCTGGCCGATCTGGCGGCGCAGGTGGTGGCAAGCGTCGAATCGCCCGATCGCGATCGCGACTTGCCGCTCGACGTGCAGGGCACGGCCTTTCAGGAAGCGATCTGGCAGGCGCTGCGCGCGATCCCGTTGGGCGAGACGCGCAGCTATGCCGAGCTGGCGACGGCGGTTGGCAACCCGAAAGCGGTGCGCGCGGCGGGAACGGCGTGCGGTGCCAATCCGGTGTCGATCATCGTGCCGTGCCACCGCGCGCAGCGCACCGACGGGACGCTGGGCGGCTATGCTTATGGGATTGACCGCAAGGTCGCGCTGCGGACGCGGGAGCGGGTGAAATGAGCGGCTTCGTGATTGCGGGAATCGACCCCGCGCCCTTTCGGCACCTTTACGGACAGAGCGATGCGGCTCTGGCAGCGCAGGGAGCGATCCGGATGGTGGTGGAGGCTGCGCCCGGTTCGCCGTGCCGCGTGACGCTGGAGGATGCGGCGGTCGGGGAGACGGTGCTGTTGCTCAATTACGAGCATCTGCCGGTCGCCACGCCCTATCGCTCGTGCCACGCGATTTTCGTTCGCGAAGGGGCCGAGACTGCGGCGGTGTTCGTCAACAGCATTCCCGAGCAACTGGCGATTCGCCTGTTGTCGGTGCGCGCGTTCGATGCGGCCGGGATGATGCTGGACGCGGATGTGATCGACGGCAGCGGGCTCGCCACCGCGATCGATGGGTTCTTCTCGGATCCGCGCGTCGCGTATCTCCACGTCCACAATGCCAAACCCGGCTGCTTTGCCGCCCGGGTGGATCGCGTGTCAGCCGCCTGAGGTCGCCGCACCCGATGCTGGGGTGCAGCGGTAGACGATCTTCTCATTGGGCTGGGCGGGCAGGGCGGTGCGAATAGCGGATTGTTGGGTCGCGAGATTGGCGCGGCTTGCTTCGTCGGCGGAACAGGCCTTCACCGTCACCTGGCTGCGGATCTTGCGCACGCTGTCCATCTCGGCCGCACCCAGAAAATAGCGGGTGGTGACATAGCTGAGCGTCGCCGGGTCGAACTGCAAGATCGATACGGTCTGTTCCTCGGCGGGAACGAGGATGCGGTCCCACTTGCTGCCGTTTTCGGCATATTGGACGCGCCCGTTCATGCAGCCGGCCTTGCCCCAGTCGAGCGTTAGATCGGTGGTGGACGAGGAAATGACGCGGCTCCGCTCGGGTACGAAACGGCACTGCAATTTGCCGAGCGGCGTGGTGGAGGACACGGTCGGGGCGAGCGGCACGACCGCCGCCGGTGTCGCGGCGGGAAGCGAGACGGTGCCGGTTGGGCGCAGCACGAACACGACCACTGCGCCAACCATCACCAGACCACCGATTGCCCAGGCCCAGATCGCCTTGCGCCGCATCGCTTGCGCGTCGAGCAGGCCCCCTGCGCCAATGGCCATCGCGCCCAGTACCAGCATCAAGGTTGCGATCGCCATGACGTTCTCGCGGTGGCGGTCAGCGGCGTCGCGGGCGGCGGTCAGCGCGGCCTCGCGCGCCAGCACGGCTTTGCCCGCCGCGTCGCGCTTGGCCGTGTCGGCCTCGGCGGAGGCTTGTGCGTCGGCTTCGCGCTCGGCCTTGTCGATCTCGGCGATGCTGGTGCAGGGCATGCCAACCGCCTGGAAGGGTTGCTTGGCCTTGGTGAGGAAGGCGGCAAGTTCGCTGTCGGCGATGGCGAAGCCAAAGCTCGAATCGCCCTCTTCACCCCGCGTGATCGCCGAGTTGACGCCGATCACGCGCCCGCACGGATCCAGCAACGGCCCGCCCGAATTGCCGCGTGCGATGCCCGCTGTGTGCAGCAGCACGTCGGTCCCCGACATCTGACGGCGTCCGGAAAACACCCCTTCGGTGCGGATCGGCGAGAGAGGATGGATGTAATCGACCGCCGAGCGCGCGGTCGCGAGATCGACATTGCCGGGATAGCCGAGCGCGGTGACCATCCCGCCTTCGGACACCGGCCCGGTATACAGCGCCACGGGCGGAAGCGGCGTTCCGGAAAATTCGATCAGCGCGAGATCATGGACCGTGTCGATCGCGATCACTTTGCCCTGATAGCTCTTGCTGCCTTCCGACGGCACGATGCCGATTACGACATTGCCGGGATAGCGCGTCAGCAGCTCAACGACATGGGCGTTGGTGACGATGCGGTTGGGCGCGACCGCGAAGCCGCTGCCATGGCCGAAGCCGACCACTTCGTCATCGACGATCGCGATGGTGACGACGCGCACGACCCCGCGGGCGGTGGCGGAGATATCGTCCGCACGGGCTGGTCCCGCGAGCGAGCACAGCAGCAGCGCCGTGGGGAGGGCGGCCCAAAGGGGCCATGCCCTTTGCCAAAGCGACCGGGAAAGGTGGAACAGGATTGCGGCGACCATGTCCGCGCTCTGTGCCAGCCGAGGCCGCGATAAGACAGAGGAAAGTGACCGGATGACCGCAATCCGCGTCGTCCTTTCGGGCGAAGGCGGTCCTCCGATCCCCCCTCCGCCAGGCAATGCTGGCGGAGGGGGAGGGGTGCGTCAGAAGGTTACGCGGCCACCAAGCGACAGGACGATCGCATGGGCATTGCGCAGCAGGCCGTTGGTAAGGATCGGCGTCTGCGCGGCGGTGCCGGCATAGGCTGCGGTCACGCGGTCGATCGTGGCGTCGTCGAACTTCACGTAATTCGCACCGGCATCGATCGTCATGTGCCGGTTCAACTGATAGCTGCCGCCCGCCGCATAGGTCCAACGGTCCGAATCGGGCACGCGGGCATCGCGCAGGCCGTCCTGCGTCGGCGTGATCGTGCGCTGAAGCCCGGCGCGCAGCGTCGCTTTGGGGCTGACGGCATAATCAAAGCCGCCCGCCACGCTGAAGCTGTCGCGATAGTTCTCGGGCAGCGCGACATTGAGCGGTGCACCGAGCCGGATCGCGTCGAACTTGCTCCAGTTATAGGCGACTGTCTGAGCATTGAGCGTCAGTGCGTTGGTGGCGCGGAAGCGGCCGGCGACGATCACCTGCCCCGGCGTGTTGAACTGCGCCTGCACGCCCGACAGCGACGTGTTGGACCCGGCGAGCGGACCGACCAACCCCGACACGTTGAGATTTCCCGTCAACGTATGCTTGATGCTCGATTTGTAGCTGATGCCGACGGTGACGACGTCGTTGTGCAACTGCACGCCTGCGGTCCAGCCGAAATCCCAGCCATGACCCTTCAGCGTCTGGCTGCCATCGGGCAGCGACGCGAGCACGTTGGGCAACGCGTTGCTGAGATAAGCATCGGTATATTCAACGTTGAGCGCGCCGCCCACGTTTAGCCAATCGGTCACCTTCACGCCGATCGAAGGCTGGATGTCGATCGTGCGCAGGCGGGTCTTGTCGGCGCTATAGCGTGCCCAGCTGTTCGCATCGTAATCGGTGGTGAAGCTGAACGGCGAGGTTACCGCGACGCCGACCGCGATGCGATCGGTGATCGGATAGGCGAACGCGCCGCTCGGCAGCACGCCGTTGCTGATCGGATCACGCGACACCCCGTTGCCGCCGACCGGCACGAACGACTGGCCCGGACGGCGGATGAGCGTGCCATTGTCGATCACGTCGCCCTTGGGCAGGATCGCGGTGGCGCTGATTGCCGCGCTGGGATCGGTGATGCCGGCGATCGCCGCCGGGTTCCACCACAAGGAGGCCGGGCCACGATCGGCCGCTTCACCCGAAAAGGCGCGACCCGCGCCAATGGCGGACTGCGCCTCCAGGTAAAAGGCATCGGCATGGGCGATGCCCTGGAAGCCGAAAGCGGAGACGAGCGCGGTCGCGCCCAGCAGCGGAGCTTTGATACGAAACGACATTGAAAATTCCTGAGTATCGTTGGGGGTAGAGAACGGGCGTGGCGTTAGCGCACGCGGGTCCAGGTTTGGGTTTTGCACAGCGGGAAGAAGACGCAGCCCCGCAGCTTCAACTGGTCCGTGCCGACAGGGGTGATCTTGCCGCTATAGGTCTTGCCGTCTTCGGCATTATAGACTTGGCCATCGCTCCACACGCCGCCTGCTTCGGACTTGAAGCCGCTCAACATCAACAGGCCCTGGAGCGGGCGGGAACGCAGCTTTTCGTTGGCGTTCTTCGCGTCTTTCAAGGCGGGATTGCTGCGGATCATATCCGAGGTGAGGATCTTGCCGCAGATCGATTCGCCGCAGCGTGTGATCTCGACGATGGCGTTGTGGGTTTCGGTCTTCCACCGTCCAAGGGCGGTATCGGCGGCGACGGGGGCACCAGCTAACAGCGCACCAAGAATCAATAGCGACATATTTCACTCTCCAACACCCGCGACCAGGCGGAAATTATTATCCAGCGCCGTATTCTTACGGTCGTGAACTGCGTGCCCAGGGTGGCCTGGGTGTCATTCCGCCTCGGTAACATTTACGTAAACGGAAAGCTGGCAGTGCGTCGTGGCATAGATGCGCGGCGTGGCAAGTCAAGCCACGTTGCAGTCCATTGGGTTAAAATCCGTCGAATCGAGGACGATAGCGACGTTACGGGTCAGAAGGGACGGGGGGCCTCATACAAAGCTGTACGGGTCAACATCGACGACGACGCGCACCTTGCTCGGCCAGTCGAGTCCGCCGAGCCAGTCGCGGATGATGTCCTGCACGTCGAGCGCGCGCTTGGCATGGACGAGCAAGCGGAAGCGGTGTCGCCCGCGCAGCATCGCCAGCGGGGCGGGTGCGGGGCCGTAGACTTCCATCGCCTCATGATGCGGCGCGCTGCGGCCAATCAGCCGCGCGGTTTCGAGCGCGGCCTTCTGGTCTTCGCTCGACACGATGATCCCGGCGAAGCGGCCGAAGGGGGGCGCGCCTGCCTCGCGGCGATGCTCGGTCTCGGCGGCGTAAAAGGCCTCGGCATCGCCCGAGACGAGCGCCTGCATCACGCTCGCTTTGGGGCTGTGCGTCTGGATATAGACATGGCCGGGCTTGGCACCGCGCCCGGCGCGCCCGGCGACCTGGCAGATTTGCTGGAAGGTGCGTTCGCTCGCGCGCAGATCGCCTCCGTCGAGGCCGAGATCGGCGTCGATCACGCCGACCAGCGTCAGATTGGGGAAGTGATAACCCTTGGTAACCAATTGTGTACCAACGATAATGTCGATGTCATGCGCCTCCATCCGCGCGACGAATTCGGCGGCCTTGGCGGGCGACCAGATCGTGTCGGAGGTGATGACGGCGGTACGCGCGTCGGGGAAGAGCGCCTTTACTTCATCGGCGATGCGTTCGACGCCGGGGCCGACGGGGACCAGGCTGTCCTCGCTCTGGCACTCTGGGCAGACCTTGGGAACGGGCTCGACATGGCCGCAATGGTGGCAGGCGAGGCGGTGGACCAGACGATGCTCGACCATCCAGGCGGTGCAATTGGGGCATTGGAAGCGGTGACCGCAGGTGCGGCACAAGGTCAGCGGGGCATAGCCGCGCCGGTTGAGGAACAGCAAAGATTGTTCGTGCCGCGCCAACGTTTCACGCATCGCCACCACCAGACGGGGGGCGATCCAGTGGCCGCGTTCCGGCGGCTCGGCGATCAGGTCGATCGCTTCGATCGCAGGCATTTCGGCGGCACCCCAGCGGCCGGGCAATTTCACCTCGGCATAGCGGCCGAGCGCCACTTGCTGGCGGGTTTCGATCGCGGGGGTGGCGGACGCCAGGATTACCGGAATCTGTTCGAACTTGGCGCGCATTACCGCCACGTCGCGGGCGTGATAATGCACGCCCTCTTCCTGCTTGAAGCTCGTCTCATGCGCTTCGTCGATCACGATCAGGCCGAGGTTGGCGTATGGGAGGAACAGCGAGGAGCGCGCGCCGACGGTGACCAGCGCTTGCCCGCTGGAGATGGCGCGCCACGCGCGGCGGCGTTGCGATTTGCGCAATCCTGAGTGCCAAGCGACGGGCTTCACCCCGAAGCGCGCGGCGAAGCGCGTCAGGAAGGGTTCGGTCAGCGCGATTTCGGGGAGCAGCACGAGCGTCTGCCGCCCCTCGCGGATCGCGGCGGCGACCGCCTCGAAATAGACCTCGGTCTTGCCCGAGCCGGTGACGCCATCGAGCAGCGTCGGCGCGAAGGCGCGCGCGGTGACGCCCGCCACCAACGTGGCGGCGGCGGCGCGCTGGTCGGGTGACAAAGCGGGCGCTGCGAAATCGGGATCGGGCAGCGCGAACGGGCTGTCGATATCGACCTCGACCGCTTCCAGCGCGCCGACCTTGGCCAAACCGCGAATGACCGCGTCGGAGACATTGCCGATCGCCGCCAGTTCGCGGATCAGGCCCTGATGGGTGCCGATCTGTTCGAGCGCCTGCTCGCGCTGCGGCGTCACGCGGTCGGGCACCAGCCCGGTCGCGCGATATTCGGTGACGGTCTTCGCCCCCTCCAGCGCCGAACTGGAGGCGAGCGCCATCCGCGCCACGGCGGCGGGGGGCGCGAGATAATAATCGGCGGTCCATTCGATCAGCCTACGCAAAGGCGCGGTTAGCGGCGCGGCGGGGAACACGCCGATGAGGTTGCGCAAGCGATTGTCGCCGACCTCGGCATCGGACGGCATCCGCTCCGGCTCCCACACCACGCCGACCAACTGGCGCGGGCCGAGCGGTGCGATCACGATCGAGCCGGGCTCGACCTGCATTCCGTGCGGCACGCGGTAATCGAGCGGGCCGAGCGCGGAATTCATGACGAGGACGCGGGCGCGGGACATGGGGAGCATATGGCGGGTTGCGGGCGTGCGGCAAAGGGGGGCCATGCGCCGCTTGGCAGAAGGCGAGGGGCTTACCTGCCCCATTCGATGCGCTACACCGCAGCGATGAGCGAACTCCCCGGCCTTTATGCCGCCCATCTCGCGCGCGACCGGCGGCGCTCGGTGCATACCGTGCGCGCGTATGAGGCGACGGCGGTGCGGCTGTGCACGTTTCTGCAGGCGCATTGGGGCGCGGCGGTGGAGCGCGACATGCTGGCCAAGGTGAGCGCGGCCGATCTGCGCGCCTTTCTTGCCGCGCGCCGGGGCGAAGGCGGCATCGGCAATGCCTCGGCGGCGCGCGAATTGTCGGCGGTGCGCGGGTTCCTGGCGTTTGCGGTGGGCGAGGGGACGACGCCGCGCCTGAAGGGGCCGCGCGTGAAAAAGGGGGTGCCGCGCCCGGTTTCGCCCGACGAGGCGGTCGCTTTGGCCGAGGATGTCGCGGAGGACGCCGCCGAACCGTGGATCGGTGCGCGCGATCTGGCAGTGCTGTTGCTGCTGTATGGCGCGGGGCTGCGCGTGGCCGAGGCGCTGGGGCTGACGGGGGCAATTCTGCCGCTGGGCGCGACGCTGAGCGTGACGGGCAAGCGCGACAAGACGCGGATCGTGCCGCTGCTGCCGCAAGTGCGCGCCGCGATCGAATCCTATGTCGCGCTCAGCCCCTATGGCACCGCGCGCGATGCGCCGCTGTTTCGGGGCGCAAAGGGCGGGCCGTTATCGCCGCGTCTGGTGCGCCGCGCGGTTCAGCGCGCGCGGGTGCGGTTGGGATTGCCCGACCGCACCACGCCGCACGCGCTGCGCCACAGCTTCGCCACGCATTTGCTGGGGCGCGGCGCGGATTTGCGGGCACTTCAGGAATTGCTCGGCCATGCCAGCCTCAGTTCCACGCAAATCTATACCCAGGTCGACGCGGCGCATTTGCTCGATGTGTACCGCAACGCGCATCCGCGTGCCTAGCAGCGCGGCTGCCAGCGCAGCAGACGCCAGACGTAAAACACGCCGACCGCCCCGATCGTCGCCATCGTCGCGGGGCCGATGAACGCATCCAGCTCGCGGAAGTTGGTGCCGAGATAATAGCCTGCACTCGCCAGAAAGGTGTCCCAGATCGCCGCGCCGCCCGCCGTCCAGGCCAGGAAGCGTGCGCGCGGCATCCGCGTCATGCCCGCGGGCAGCGACACCATTGTGCGAAAGGCGGGCATGAAGCGGAACACGAACACCACCCATTGTCCGTGACGCTGAAAAAAGCGTTCGAGCTGCAGGACGTGCTCCCAATCGAGCGTGAGCCAGCGGCCATAGCGATCGACGAACGGGCGCAGCCGCTGATAGCCGAGGTGCCAGCCGATCCAGTACCAGAAATAATTGCCGACCACCGTCCCCGCCGTGCCCGCGACGATCAGCGGAACCATCTCCATTTGCCCGCGTGCGACCGCGATACCGCCCAGCCCCATGATCACTTCGGACGGGATGGGCGGGAACACGTTCTCCAGCACCATCAGCAGGAAAATGCCGAAATAGCCGCCCCACGCCGTGAGGTTGATGATGAATTCGGTCACGCATCACTCCGTCATGCCGGGCTCGTCCCGGCATCCACCGTGCCGCGCGCTTCCGGCCGATGGCAGATACCATAGTGGACCCCGGGACAAGCCCGGGGTGACGATGGCTATGCCGCAACTTTCCGCTCGATCGCATCCCAGATCAGGGCGGCGACATCGGTGCCGTCGAAGCGTTCGATCGCGACGATGCCGGTGGGGGAGGTGACGTTGATCTCGGTCAGCCATTCGCCGCCGATCACATCGATGCCGACGAACAGCAGCCCGCGCCGCTTGAGTTCCGGCCCGAGTACCGCGCAGATTTCGCGCTCTTTCTCGGTCAGTTCGGTCTTCACCGCCGATCCGCCGACCGCGAGGTTGGAGCGGATTTCGCCTTCGCCGGGCAGGCGGTTGATTGCGCCCGCGACCTCGCCATCGACCAGCACGATGCGCTTGTCGCCCTTGGCAACGGCGGGGAGGAACGCCTGGATCATGTGCGGTTCCCGCCACATGGTGTTGAACACCTCGATCAGCGCCGACAGGTTCGCGCCATCCTGCCCGACCTTGAAGATCGCCTTGCCGCCATTGCCATGCAGCGGCTTGATGACGATTTCGCCGTGCTGCGCGAGAAAGGCGCGGGCTTCGTCGAGGCTGCGCGTGACCAGCGTCGGCGGCATGAATTGGGGGAAATCGAGCACGAACACCTTTTCGGGTGCGTTGCGCACGCTTGCCGGGTCATTCACCACCAGCGTTTTGTGCGCGATGCGCTCCAGCAGATGCGTCGCGGTGATATAGCCGAGGTCGAAGGGCGGGTCCTGCCGCATCAGCACGACATCGGCTTCCTCGCCCAGATCGAGGTTGATGGGATCGCCGAAGCTGTAATGATTGCCGACGACGCGCTGCACGGTGACCGGATCGGCCTTGGTCCACACCCGGCCATCGGCATAATTCAGGTCTTCGGCATTGTAATGGAACAGCTTGTGCCCGCGCTGCTGGGCTGCGAGCATCAACGCGAAGGTCGAATCCCCGGCAATGTTGATCGCGGCGATCGGGTCCATCTGGACGGCAACGGTGAGCGACATGAGATTCTCCGTCTCGATACCCGATCGCTGGCGACGGGTTTGGATGCGAGCGACCTCTAGGGGCGTCCGCCGCCAAAGTCACCCGATCCAGGCATTCTCGATATGGCGGGGCCGCGTGCCCGGCGCGAGCAGGATGACATCGACGCGAATGTCGTCGCCCGGATCGGCATAGCTTGGCATCAGATATTCGGCCGCCGCCGCGACGCGGGCGAGGCGGCGCTCGTCGATCGCGAAATCGAGCTCGGCGGCGGTGGCGCGCAGCTTGACCTCGACAAAGGCGACGAGGGTACCTTTCTTGGCGATCAGATCGACTTCGCCTGCGGGGGTACGGACGCGGCGGGCGAGGATGCGCCAGCCTTTGAGGCGGAGCCACCAGCCGGCGAGGCGCTCGCCGCGGCGGCCGGAGGCTTCGGCGAGGCGGCGCTTTATATTCCCCTCCCGTTTACGGGAGGGGTTAGGGGAGGGGCTTTCGAAGCGCGGCACGTCACCAAACATGCCCTCCCCCAGCCCCTCCCGCAAGCGGGAGGGGAGTTTTACGCCTTCAACTCCAGCGCCCTTGCATAGAGCGCCTTGCGGTCGAGCCCGAGTTTCTTGGCGACTTCGCTCGCCGCCTGGCCGGTCGACAGCCGCGTCAGTGCTTCGGTGAGCGCTGCATCGGCATCGTCGGCGCTGGCGGCTTCGGGGGCGCCGGGCGGGGCGACGACCACGACGATCTCGCCTTTGGGCGGTGCGTCGGCATAGCGCGCGGCGAGCTGCGACAGCGTGCCGGTTACCGCTTCCTCGAAATGCTTGGTGATTTCGCGGGTTACCGCTGCCTCGCGGTCGCCGAGACCTTCGGCCAGTGCGGCGAGCAGCGCGGCGAGGCGCGGGCCGGATTCGTAGAGCACCAGGGTCGCGCGGATCGCGGCCACTTCGGCGATGGCGGCGGCGCGCGCTTGCGCCTTGGAAGGCAGGAAGCCGAGGAACAGGAAACGGTCGGTCGGCAGCCCGGCGAGCGTCAGCGCCGCCACAGCCGCACAGGGGCCGGGAATGGTCCACACGGCATGCCCAGCCGCGCGCGCATCGCGCACAAGCTTGTAGCCGGGGTCGGAGATGAGCGGCGTGCCCGCGTCGGACACCAAGGCGACCGCTTCCACCCCCATGCGGGCGATCAGGCCGGGGCGGACTTCTTCGGCATTATGGTCGTGATAGGGAACCATTTGCCGCTTCACGCCGATATGATGCAGAAGTTTGGCCGTCACGCGGCTGTCTTCGACGGCAATTACGGCGGCATGCGTCAGGATGTGCGCGGCCCGCGGCGAAAGATCGCCGAGATTGCCGATGGGGGTGGCAACGATGTAGAGGCCGGGCGAAAGATCAGGGGTCATCAGGAGCGGTCATGGCAGAGCGGGATACGACAGGGCAACGGCCCATCGGCTTTAAACGACTTTTGCGGTTGGCGGCGATTGCGGGGGCGGTGGCGCTGGCCGGGTGCCAGACGGTCGTCCCGCGTGGCCCCGCGCAGGTAAAACGCCCCCCGGTCACCCGCCCGGTGCAGCCGCAGCAGCCCGTCGTCGAACAGGGCATCCCGACCGATACCCAACGCCACCGCGTCGCGCTGCTGGTGCCGCTCAGCGGCCCCAATGCCGGGGTCGGCCAGAGTCTCGCTAACGCCACGCAGATGGCGCTGCTCGATTCGAAGAATGAGCGCATCCGCATCACCAGCTACGACACCGCCACCGGTGCCGCGCTGGCCGCGCAAAAGGCGCTGGCGGATGGCAATCAGTTGATCCTCGGGCCGTTGCTGGCGGACGACGTGCGCGCAGTGGCACCGATTGCGCATCGCGCGGGCGTGCCGGTGGTCAGCTTTTCCAACGATGCGACCGCCGCTGGAAACGGTGCCTATCTGATGGGCTATGTGCCCGCCCAGTCGATTGGCCGGGTGGTCGATTATGCGCGCGAACAGGGCGTCACCACCTTTGGCGGATTGGTGCCCAACGGCACCTATGGGCAGCGGGCATCGACCGCCTTCCTGCGAGCGGTCGAATCCGCCGGGGGGCAAGTTGCGTCCTTGCAGACCTATGATCGTGTCCCCGGATCGATCACCAGCGCGATCGTCCGCATGAGCAAGAGCGCACCCTATCAGGCGATCCTCATCGCCGATGGCGGCAATGCGGCCTCGGCGGCGGTGCCGGTGCTGCGCAAGAACGGCATGGGCGGCGCGCGCGTGCTCGGCACCGAATTGTGGAATTCGGAAAGTGCGATTGCGAGCAAGGCCGCGCTGGAAGGCGCGTGGTTCGCCAGCGTATCGGACGGTCTCTATCGCCAATATGCCGCGCGCTACCGCGCACGCTTCGGCGCGGCACCGTTCCGCTTGTCGAGCCTTGGCTATGATTCAGTGTTGCTGACGATCCGCATCATGCGCGACTGGCCGATGGGCGCGGCCTTCCCGGAAGATCGCTTGAAGGATCGCGGCGGCTTTGCCGGGATCGATGGCGCGTTCCGGTTCGGTCGCGACAATGTCGCTGAACGCGCATTGGAAGTGCAGGAAATTCGCGGCGGCACCACGGTGACGATCTCGCCCGCACCCAGCGGTTTCGAGCGGTGACGATCCCGAGGGCGCAGTAACGCGCGGGATTTCGCTGCGGGGGTGAAACAATCGGGGACGCGTCGGGTTGTAGTGGGGTGATTGCTTCCGAAACCGCCGCTCCCGCCCCTCGCGCACCGCGCTGGCGCAAAATCCTGCTGGGAACGGTGCTCGCCATCTTTGGCGTGGTGACCCTGCTGGTGTTGGCGCTCGGTGCCTTTCCGGTGGGAATGATGCGGGGCCTGGTCGAAAGCCGTATCTCATCGGCCTGGGGCAGCCCCGTGCGGGTGGGCGCGGTGACGCGTGACAGCATTTTTTCTTATACGCCGGTCATCTCGGTGCGCGACGTCCATATCGCCCAGCCCGATTGGGTGGGACCGGGCGATTTCGTTCGCTTGTCGTCGGCCAGCGTGCGTGTGCCGGTGTTCGCGTTGCTGTTCGGCCATTTCCAGCCCGACCGCGTGACCATCGACGGCGGGCGCATCGCGCTGGTGCGCGACGCCACCGGACGCGCCAACTGGAAGCGCGAAGGCAAGCAAGGCGATGGACAGGGCGGTCGCCCGACTCTGTCGGACCTGACGGTCACCAACACGCAACTCGTGTTGCGCGATGCCAAGCGGCAATTGGTGGTCGCCGGACCGCTTTCGGTCGATGCGAGGAACGGGTTGCGCCTCTCCGCGACGGGCACGTTCCTCGATACGCCAGTGCGGCTCGATGCGACCGGCGGACGTATCACCGGGATCGACCCTGCTGCGCCCTATCCGTTCAGCGCCACGCTCGTCTCGCCCGCGTTGCACATGAGTGCCAAGGGCCAGATGGCGGGCGTGCTCGATACTCGCCACTTTACGGCGGCCATCACCGCTCAGGCACCCACGCTCAAGAATCTCGATCACATCATCGAGGCCGGGCTGTTTGGCACCCAGCCGATCAACCTGACCGGGGCGATCCGCCATGACGGGCATGACTGGTATGTCGACCGGATCGGCGGCAGCGTCGGGCGATCGCGCTTCGCCGGGCTGGCGACGGTCCACAAGATCGATGGCCGCACCAAGATCGATGCCAGGCTGCGTGCGTCGCAGTTCGATTTCGATGATTTGGCGGATGCGCGCGGCCATGCCGACTCGGCGGCGCGGTCGGCAGCAATTGGTCCGCGGGTGATTCCACCGACGCGGATCAACCTCAGCAAGCTCGGCAAGACCGATGGCACGATTGCCTTCCGCGTCGATCGCATCCTGGCCGGCAAGGGCACGGTGTTCCGGACATTGTCGGGCAGACTGACGCTCGATCACCGCGTCCTGACCGTCAGTAACGTGGTGGCGACGCTCGCCACCGGACGCATGGCGGGTACACTGCGGGTGGACCATCGCAGCGGACGGCCCAAGCTCTCGGTCGACCTTCGCCTTGCCGGGCTGACGCTCGATTCATTGATCGGCAAGCCCGACATGGTGTCGGGGCGCGTGCGGGGGCGCATCGTGTTGAGCGGGCAGGGGGATACGGTGCGCGAGGCGCTGTCGCGGGCGAATGGCAAGGCGGCGATGGTTGCGACCCAGGGCGAGGTGCGCCGCATGGTCGCGGATGTGCTCGGCCAGAATTTGAGCGGGGCGGTGGTGCATGCGCTCGGTTCGCCGAGCCGGATGGTGCCGCTGCGCTGCCTCGTCGCGGATTTCCGTGCGACCGATGGCGTGCTCGTGCCGCGTCCGCTGGGCATCGATACCGGTAGTTCGGTGGGGCGAGGGGCGGGCCGGATCGTGATGGATGGCGAACGGATCGCCCTTACGCTGGCTGGGACGAGCAAGAGCCGCGCGCTGTTGAAGATCGCCGATCCGATCCAGATTGGCGGCACGCTGAGCAAGCCGACGGTGACCGTGGCGGGCCTGGGCACCGCCGACAAACCGAGTAACAGCAATTTGCTGAAGGTGTTCGGGCGCTCGCTCGGCCGGGCACTCGGGCTCGAAAAGACGCCACCCGCCGTCGTTATTCCACCGCCCGCCCATTTCGACTGCGAGTCGGCGGTGGCGGCTGCGCTGCGGTGAGCGCATAGAAAAAGGGCCCGGCGATTGCTCGCCGGGCCCTTGGTCGTTCGCTTGCGCGGGCGATTAGGCCTGCTGCAGGTTCACGGCGCTCATCTTGCCGCGCTTGTCCTGCTCCAGCTCGTACTGAACGCGCTGGTCCTTATCGAGCGTGCCCATGCCGGCGCGCTCAACGGCCGTGATGTGCACGAACGCGTCTTCGCCGCCGCCTTCCGGCGCGATGAAGCCATAGCCCTTGTCTGCGTTGAAGAATTTTACGGTGCCGATGGTCATGATGGTCGTCCTTCTTATTGGGTGACGCGAGAGTCGCGCCAACCCGTGCCTAGATCAGCAGTGAAAGAAGGAAGATGGGGCCGCAAAGCACCAGAGACCGTCGATTTGCGACTGTAGCAAGCACCTGCCTAGGCGCATTTGCGGGGAATAGCAAATGGCTGGTGTTTATCGTCACCCCGGGCTCGTCCCGGGGTCTACCGCTCGCCAGATCTATCGTCCGGAATTGTGCGGCACGGTGGACCCCGGGACAGGCCCGGGGTGACGGCGTAGAGGGGTGCGCATGAAAAAAGGGCCGGGGTTTCCCCCGGCCCTTCATTCCGTAGCAAATCGCGGAGGCTTACGCCGCCGAAACCTCGGCCACGTCGACCTTGATGCCGACGCCCATGGTCGAGCTGACCGCGACCTTGCGGACATACTTGCCCTTGGCACCCGACGGCTTGGCCTTGACCACGGCGTCGACCAGCGCGTCGAAGTTGGCGCGCAGGTCTTCCGCCGGGAACGACGCCTTGCCGATGCCCGAGTGGATGATGCCGGCCTTTTCGACGCGATATTCGATCTGGCCGCCCTTGGCTGCCTTGACCGCTTCGGCGACGTTCATGGTGACCGTGCCGAGCTTCGGGTTCGGCATCAGGCCCTTCGGACCCAGCACCTTACCGAGGCGACCGACGATGCCCATCATGTCCGGGGTCGCGATGCAGCGATCGAAATCGATCGTGCCACCCTGGATGATTTCCATCAGGTCTTCCGCACCGACCACGTCCGCACCAGCGGCGCGGGCTTCATCGGCCTTCGCACCCTTGGCGAACACGCCGACGCGCACGGTCTTGCCGGTGCCCTTGGGCAGCGTGACGACGCCGCGGACCATCTGGTCGGCATGGCGCGGATCGACGCCGAGGTTCAGCGCGACTTCGATCGTCTCGTCGAACTTAGAGGTTGCGCCGGCCTTGGCGAGCGCGATGGCTTCGTCCACGCCGTGCAGCTTCTGACGGTCGATGGTGACGGCTTTTTGCTTCTTGCTGACAAATGCCATGATCTTAGCCCTCCACCACTTCGAGGCCCATCGCGCGGGCAGAACCCTCGATGATGCGCGTTGCCGACTCGAGGTCGTTGGCGTTGAGATCCTTCATCTTCGCGGTCGCGATGTCGGCGAGCTGCGAACGCTTGATCTTTCCGGCGGACACCTTGCCCGGCTCCTTCGAGCCCGACTTCAGGTTGGCGGCCTTCTTGATCAGATACGATGCCGGCGGCGTCTTCGTTTCGAACGAGAACGAACGGTCGGCATAGACGGTGATCACGGTGGGGAGCGGCGTGCCGACTTCCTGGTCACCGGTCGAGGCGTTGAACGCCTTGCAGAATTCCATGATGTTGACGCCGCGCTGACCCAGCGCCGGGCCGATCGGGGGCGACGGGTTGGCCTTGCCGGCCGGCACCTGCAGCTTGATATAGCCTGTAATCTTTTTTGCCATGTGTACTCACTCTGTAAGGGGCGGCGAGGGGAACCCACGACGCCCGGTTCAAGTTTAGCGGTTCAAGCGGATGCCATGGCACCCTCCCGCATATTCCGACAGCTATGTGCAGGAAGCTGGCGCGCATAGCGCAAACGGCAATCGGGTGCAATCGCCGTTATATCTTGCGACAATTTCGGCTCGCAAGCCCGATCCACCTGAAAACGAATCCTATATTGTAAGGTGGCGCAGTGCTGCGTCTTACGAAGGAGAGTTCGTCAATGTGTCCCGAGCAAGCCCGCCTCGACGCATTGCGGCAGCTCAATTTGCTCGACACGCCGCCGAGCGACAGCTTCGATCGGATCACGCGGATGGCAGCGATGCTTTTCGGGCTGCCGATCGCCGCAGTGTCGCTGACCGATCGCGACCGGCAATGGTTCAAGTCGCGCGTCGGGGTAGAGCACACTTTCATCCCGCGCGAGCAAGCGCCCTGCGCACAGGTCGCGGAATCCACCGGATTTGTGGTCATCTCGGATCTGCTGTCGGATCCTGCCTATAGCGACTGTCCCCTCGCACGCGACGGCATTCGCTTCTACGCCGGTGCTCCGCTTACGACGAGGAACGGTTTTGGGCTGGGCGCGCTGTGTGTCCTTGGTCACGAGCCGCGCACCGTTTCCGAGGCAGAGATGGCGGCTTTGACCGATCTTGCCGACATGGTGATGTCGCAAATCGAGCTGCAGCACGCGATCGGTCGTGTCGATCCGGTTTCGGGACTGCTCAACCGAAACCAATTGCTGGAAGATCTGGAGGATTTGGGCCGCAATACCCCGGGGGAGCGCCGCCTTCTGGCTTTGGTGGATCTGGCACCCAGCGAACAGCTCAGTCAAGGCATGAGCGTCATGGGCCCGACGTTCATCGACCAGATCGTCCAGGCAGCAGCGGAGGGCTTACGCGCGGGACTCGGTCCAGGCCGCATCGCCTATCATGTCGCAGCGACGCAGTTCGCCTTTCTTGCCTTGCCGGAGATGGAAGACGCGGCGTTTGTGGCGCGCCTGAAAATCGCATTGAACGATGCCCGCAGACGGGGGGCACACGAGCGGTTCGTGTTAACCAATACGATCGGCGTCGCGCCCTTTGTCGCGGGGCAAACTCCGGGCAGCGACGTGCTGCGGATGGCTTATAGCGCGGCGCAGGACGCGCGCCTCGCCGGGGGGCAAATCAGCCTGTACTCATCGACCAGTGACGGGAAACAAGCGCGCCGTTTCAGCCTTTTGAAGGACTTTTGCGACGCCTTCGATCTGCCGGGCGAGTTGCGCCTTGTCTACCAACCGCGAATCGATTTCGCATCGGGCCAATGCTGTGGGGCGGAGGCGCTGCTACGCTGGACGCATCCGAAACTGGGCGACGTCTCGCCGAACGAGTTTATCCCGATCGTCGAGCAGACCGCGCTGATGCGGCCGGTGACCACCTGGGTCTTGGACAAAGCGCTGGAGCAACTCGCCGTGTGGCACGCGAGCGGGATTGACCTGCAATTGTCGATCAATGTGTCAGCGGCAAACCTGGATGAGACGGATTTCGTCGAGCGGGTGCAGTTATACCTGTTGAAGCACCGCGTACGGCCCGAATTTCTGGAGTTGGAAGTTACCGAAAGTGCGATGATGTGCGATCCGGTGGTTGCACTCGCCAGGCTGCGGGCGCTGGCGGACCTCGGTATCCGGATCGCGCTGGATGATTTCGGTACGGGCCATAGCAGCCTGGCCCATTTGCAACGTTTCCCGATCAGCGTCGTGAAGATCGACCGGTCCTTCGTACAATCGCTCGATCGTGAGGTGGACCAGGCCGGCATCCTGGTGCGGACCATGATCCAATTGTCGCATGGCCTTGGCCATCGCGTCGTCGCGGAGGGCGTCGAAACGCCCCGAACCGCGGAAATTCTCGATGCACTGGGATGCGACGAGGCGCAGGGCTATCATTATGCGCGCCCGCTGGAACAACAGGATTTCGAGTGGTGGTTTCGTCAAAGGCAAGGCGCGGCGGGTAACGGATCGGCCTGCGCCGCCTGACGAAGTGCCAGGCGGCGCTACTCGTATCGCGCTAAAAGTCCGTATGCAGTCGTACGCCGATCGTCTGGGGTGTGACGGGCACGATATAGGGCCGCTGACCGCAACTGCCGCATTCCTGGAAGCGTGAGAGCTGCCCGCGGGTATCGAAGGCATTCTGGACGAAGAGTTCGAAGCTGTAGCGCTGGAACTGCACACCGGCCGCGAAATCGGCGGTGGTGAAGGCAGATAATGGCCCGAGCTGTGCGGCCGGGTTGAAGATGATGCCGCCCGGTCCAAAGGTCGCCGATCGAATGTCGGACGCGGCGGAGCCCTGGTACGACACGACCGCCTGGCCATAAGCTTTGGCTGCTCCGACCGGCACCGTGTAGCGCGCCGATCCGCTCGCCTTGAACTTGGGCGTGATCGGCAGACGGGTTCCAGCCTTTGCCGACAGGAGATTGCCCGCGCCGGTGCAGGTGAAGGTCGGGTCGTCGATCAGGCAAAGATTCTTGCGCGTCTTGGCATCGGTATAGGAGCCCGAAGCGCTCACCGACAGTGCACCGACATTGAGATTGGCGATGATCTCCGCGCCGCGAATGCGCGCATTGGGCCCGTTGTGGATTTCAGTGAAGCTGTTCGCCCCCAGGAAGGAGAATTGGAACTTGTCCCAATCCTGCTGGTAGATTGCGCCGTTCAACCGCAATGCGCCGCCCAGTAGCGTCGTTTTGGCCCCCAATTCATAGTTGGTCAGGTAATCGGCGGCATAGGCTGCGACGTCGGCGCGGCGGTTGATGCCGCCCGGGCGGAACCCGCGCGAGGCGGTGCCGTAGAGCAGAACGCCCTCAACCGGTTTCCAGCTCAAATTGAAGCGATACGTCACGCCTTGCCCGGATGCCTGCACGGGCACGACACCTTCTCCGACGCGATAGACGCCAAGATTGGTGCAGGGGCCACCCGCCACCGCAGCCGGAAGCAACGTGGTCGATCCGCCCGCTGCCACCGCATCGCGCAGGCGCGTGCCGTTGGTGGTGAAGCACCCGGCGACGCCGGTGCGCGAACTGCCCGCCGCATTGTATGGCGTGGTGCTGTAGCCATTGGCCGGATCGCGACCGAAGCCGAAAAAGCCGATCAGCGAATTGTCATAGATGAAGGCGCGCCCGCCGACGGTCGCGGTCAGCCGCGGCGTGATGTCGTAGCTGGCCTCGCCGAACATCGCATAATCCTTGTCGACGCGATGCTGTTGCGTCAGCCACAGGGTGCCGGGGTGGCCGTTAACCGAGAGCGTGTCGGCCAGACCGGGCACCTGATAATCCTGATGGATGTCATTGCTCTGGCGTTGGTAAAAGGCACCGGCGACCACGCGGAACCGCTCGCTAGACGGGCTGGCGACGCGGAATTCCTGGCTCATTTTCTTGAAATGGTCGCTGCCGATCACGCGTTGACGCGGGTCGATCGTTTTGCCGGCATTGTCCTTGAAGTAGAAATACCCCGCGATGCCGCCAACCGACGCATAGAGATTGTCATAGGCCTCGGCGTAATCGGTATAGTCGCTAGACGAGAAATCCTTGCGGTCGAGATAGGCCCCGGCATAGGTCACGTCCCAATTGCCGATCTTGCCCGCGATTGTCAGCCCGGCCTGGATGAAGCGGTCGCGGCGATATTCGGGGTAGAAATGCTGCACCTGCAGGTCGCCGACCTTGGGATCATAGCCATAGGCACCGTGGCTGCGCGTATCCTGGTACATGACGGTCGGGGTGACCGTCCAATTGCTGTCGAGATCGACCTTCAACGCCGCGCGACCGCCCGCGATTTCGGTGTCGTTATAGTCTTTCTTGACGAAGGCGCTGTTGTTGACGGTGAGGCCGTCCTTCACGCAATTGCCATTGGCATCGAAAGTGGTGCCGCTGCAGAAACGCCGCGTGCCCGGCACATTGTCGATATAGCCCGCATCGCGCTGGTAGAAACCGACGACGCGCAGCGCCATTGCGGGCGATAGCGGGATGTTGACCATCCCCTCGGCCTTGCCGCCAAAGCCGCCCTTGCTGACCTTATTGCCTTCGATATCGGCGCGGCCGTAGAAATGCGAGAGATCGGGCTGGTTGGTGATGATGCGGATCGTGCCCGCTTCGGACGAAGCGCCGTACAGCGTCCCCTGCGGCCCGGACAGGCTCTCGATTCGCGCAATGTCGTAGATGTGGACGTCGAGATTGCCACCGATCGTGGTGACGGGCTGCTCATCGAGATAGACGCCGACCGAGGGGAGCGAACCCGAATGGTTGCCATCCCCGCCCGAGGCGACGCCGCGCATATAGATGACGTTGGTGCCGGGCGTCCCGCCCAGCGCCTGGAACGACACCGAAGGCAATTGCTGCGCATATTGCGAGAAGTTCGAGATATTGAGTTCGTCGAGCTTCTTGGTGGTCAGCGCCTGGACGCTGATCGGCACATTCTGCAATGTTTCGGAGCGTTTGGTTGCGGTGACGATAATGTCGCCGCCATCGGTCGGTGCGGTGGCCGGGGCCGGTTCGGGCGGGGCGCTCTGCGCGAACGCGGGGGCTCCGAAGGCGGTCGACGACAAGAGTGCGAGAATGGCGGCACGATACCCGAACGACGACATCAGATTCCCCCTGTATTGTTTCAACAAGGTGTTCGCGACCGCAGCATCCGTCAAGCACGGTGCCGCAGGTGTGTAACAATCTTACGCGGGCGTGGCGAAATTACAACGTTGTGACGGTGGCGGAAGGATAACGGTCGAGCACGTCGCCCAGCGCGTGTCGCAGCGGGGAAAGCCACGGCTCGAACGGCTTCCACGCTTCGGTGCCCTCGCGAAAGATCGGTTGGCGGACCTGCTCCGAACTGGCGGTGCGTACGGCGCGCGCGGTTTCGTGAAAGGCGAGGCAGGCGGGCTCGAACGGCAGGCCGCAGGCGGCGAGCAAGGCGCGCACGGTTGCCTCGGTATCCTCGACCATATCCTCATACAGCACGCGGTGGACGCGGCCCGGCAGGACGGTGTCGACATGCTCCATCAGCCGCACATAATCGCGATAATAGCGGCCCATATCATCGAGCGCGTAGCTGAAGCCCTGGCCGCGCGCGAAATGCTGTTTGAAGTTGGAGAAGCAGCAGCCGAGCGGATGCCGCCGCGCATCGATGATCCGCGCGCTCGGCAAGATCAGGTGGATGAAGGGGACATGCGCCCAATTGTTGGGGAGCTTGTCGATGAAGAACGGTCGGTCGGTGCGGCGCTGGATACGGGTGCGTTGGAGATACTCTTCGCCGGTTTCGCGAAGCCGTTCGGCGGACCAGGTCGCCAGCCCCTCGGGATAGGCCGCATCCCGCCTGGCGAGCGCCGGGATATCGGGCAGTTCGCTCGTTCCCTCGACCTGGCTGTGGCTGGAGAGGATCTGCTCTATCAACGTCGATCCCGCGCGCGGCATCCCGAGGATGAAGATCGGGTCGGGCGCGGCGAAGCCCTGGCCCGCGCGTTCGGCGAAAAATCCCCTCGTGAACAGCGCAATGCTGCGGTCGACAAGGGCTTCGGTCTCGTCGGCGCTGTAGCGGATGTGCTTGCGACGGAGCGTGTTGCCCGCCGCATAATGCGCGAAGGCGCGTTCGGCGTGGCGGCGATCCTCGAACGCCTTGCCCAGCGCGAAATCGAGATGGAAGCGGTCTTCGTCGGAAATGCCGGGCTGCTCCAGCGCGGCCTGCATCGCAGCGATGTCGTCTTCGGTGAAGGTCACCGTCTTCAAATTGGCGAGGCTCCACCACGCTTCGCCCAGCGTCGGCAGCAGCGTGATCGCGCGGCGATAGGCGGCGATGCCATCGGCCTGCCGCCCGACCGTCTTGAGCATATGGCCATAGCTCATCCACACGCGCGGTTGCTCCGGCGCGTCGCCCAATACGCGTTCGTACAAGGCGATCGCTTCGTCGAACTGGCCGATCCGCCCGAAGGCGGCGGCCTGGAGATTGGCGTGGCCGGGATTGTCTGGGTCTTCGGCCGCGACGACGTCGAGTTCCGCAATTGCCTCGGCAGGGCGGTTGAGGCGGTACAGCACCAGCGCCAGATTGGCGCGCGCGGCGGTGAAGGCGGGGGACAGCTCGACCGCGCGACGCAGCAGCGTTTCGGCATCGCGGTAGCGCCCGATCCGCCCGGCCAGTTCGGCCAGCATACGGATCGCCGCGACATCGAACGGATCGTCCTTCAGATGCGCTTTGAGCAAGGGCTCGGCCTCGCCCAGCCGATTGTCGTGCAGCGCCAGCGCCGCCGCGATCAGGCGCGGGGGATAGCGACCGCTCGCCGCCATCCAGTCCATGTCCGTCGTGCTTGCCGTCTGTGTCATGGGACGGTGGTAGCGCAGAGTTGCCGAAAAGGAACTATGGCGTTGGCGCGCCGGGCGTGCTGCATTCGTGACCGGGGTCCGCCCGATCCCGGGAGACATGCATGGAGTCGGCACCGCGCCCCTTTGGCTTTTGGACCGCGACCGCCCTGGTGATGGGCGGGATGATCGGATCGGGCATCTTCGTGCTGCCCGCGCAACTGGCACCCTATGGCTGGACGAGCGTCGCGGCGTGGATTGCGGGGGTAGGGGGCGCGTTGCTGATCGCCTGGGTGCTCGCGCGCCTGACCGCGGCAATGCCCGAGGCGACCGGCGTGGTGGCGATCTGCGGTGCGGGGCTGGGGCCGTTGCCGGGGGTGCTGGTCGGCTGGAGCTATTGGGTCAGCGTGTGGTCGGCCAATGCGGTGATCGCGCTGACCGCGATCCGCTATCTCGCGCAATTCGTGCCCGTGCTCGGCGCGACATCATTGGCGCAGGCGCTGTCGGCGACGGTGCTGCTGTGGTTGCTGACCTTGCTCAATCTCGGCGGCGCGCGGCTGGCGGGGGCGTTTCAGGTGGTGACGACCTTGCTCAAATTGCTGCCGCTCGCCGCGATCGTGCTGATCCTCGCGGGCGTTGCGCTGGGCGGTGGTGCCGCGTTCCATGGCGAGTCGCACCCGCCCTTCGCCTGGTCGAACCTGACCCCGGCGCTGACCCTGGCCTTTTTCGCGATCGTCGGGTTCGAGGCGGCGAGCGTCGCCGCCGAGCGCGTGCGCGATCCGGCGCGCAATGTCGTGCGCGCGACGCTGTTCGGGTTGGGGCTGACCGGGTTGCTGTACATTGCGGTGTGCAGCGGGATCATCTTCGCACTGCCGACCGCCGAGGTCGCCAACGCGCAAGCGCCGTTCGCTCTGTTCGTCGAACGCTTCTGGGGGCATCGGGCGGGGCTTGCCACCGCTGCCTTTGCCGCGATTGCGGCGATTGGGGCGCTCAATGGCTGGACGCTGCTGCAAGGCGAGGTGCCGCTCGGGATGGCGCGCGCCGGGTTGCTGCCGCGCTGGGTCGGGCGCACCAGCGCGCGCGACGTGCCGATCCCGATGCTGTTGCTGGCGACCACCCTGGCGAGCGTGCTGGTGCTGTCCAATGCGACGCGCTCGCTCGGCGGGTTGCTGGATTTCATGCTGCGGCTGACGGCGGCGGCGGCGATCTGGCTGTATATCGGGGCGTGCCTGACCGCCTTGGTCAAGCGCATCGCGCCGGTGGCGGCGGTGGCGGGGCTGGTGTTTGCGCTCTGGGCGATGTGGGGGGCTGGGCTGGAGGCGGCGGGCTCGAGCGTTGCGCTGATGCTGACGGCGCTGCCGCTCTATTGGCTGCGGTTTGGGAGAGGTGACCTGACCTGACCGCAACCGTCACCCCGGGCTTGTCCCGGGGTCCACGGTGCCGCACTTTCTTACGCCGTAGAATGCAAACCCCCGGTGGACCCCGGGACAAGCCCGGGGTCCACCGGCGGCGGCGGCCCCCTACCCGAACAGCCGCCCCACCAAGCTCCGATCCCGCAAAATCTCGTGCGCCGCATTATGCCCTGGCGCGCCGGTCACGCCGCCGCCGGGATGCGTGCCCGATCCGCACATGTACAACCCCTTGATCGGCCCGCGATAATCGCCGTGGCCGAGCATCGGGCGCGCGGCCCATAATTGGTCGAGCCCCATGGTGCCGTGGAAGATGTCGCCGCCGATCAGCCCGAATTTACGTTCGAGATCGAGCGGGGAATGGATTTGCCGTGCGATGACCGAGGCTTTGAAATTGGGCGCATGTTCGGTCACCGTGTCGATGATCAGATCGGCCACCTCCTCGCGGTGCGCGTCCCAATCGACCTTGGGGTCGAATTGCTGGCAGAACAGGCTGGCAATATGCTGCCCCGGCGGGGCGAGGCTGTCATCGACCGTGGTCGGCAGCTTCATCTCGACGATCGGCTTTTTCGACCAGCCATGCTGCTGCGCGTCGATGAACGCCTGGTCCATATAATCCATGCCCGGCGCGATGATGATCCCGGCGGTGTGGTGCTCGGCCTTGTCCTTGCCGGGGAAGACGGTGAAGTCAGGCAATTCGGACAGAGCGACGTTCATGCGGAAGGTGCCGCTGCCCGTTTTGAACCCATTGATCCGGCGCTTGAAATCGGCGGGCATGTCGGCGGAATCGACCATCTGGCGATAGAGCAGGGCCGGGCCGACATTGGCGGCGACGGTGGTGGCGGCGATTTCCTCGCCTGATTCGAGCCGCACGCCCGCGACCTTGCCGCCTTCGGTCAACAGCTTGGCGACGGGGGCCTCGAGGCTGATCTCGACCCCGGCATCCTCGCACGCGCGCGCCATCGCCTGCGTGATCGCGCCCATGCCGCCGACCGAATGGCCCCACGCGCCATATTTGCCGTTCACTTCGCCAAAGACGTGGTGGAGCAGGACATAGGCGCTGCCCGGCGTCGATACCCCGGCATAATTGCCGACCACGGCATCGAAGGCGAAGGCCGATTTGACGTGATCGTCCTCGAACCAGCCATCGAGGAAATCGCGCGCGGATTTGGTGAACACGTCGAGCAGGTCGCGCTGCGCTTCGATCTCCATTTTTGCGATTGGCCAGCCTTGCGTTGCGCCCGAGAGAAGCGCGCGGAGGCCGCCGCCGACATTGGGCGGGGTTTTCAGCGCCAGATCGCGCAGCACCTGCGCTACCTTTTCGAGCGCGGCGTCATACGCGGGATAAGCGTCGGCATCCTTCTGGCTGAAGCGGGCGAACTGCTGTTGGGTGCGGGCGGTGCCGCCGCCGAGCGTGAGATAGGTATCGGGGAAGGGGAAGAAGTTGCTGATCGTCCGCTCGATGATGCGAAAGCCGCGATCGTGCAGCTTCATGTCGGCGATCACCTTGGGGCGGAGCAGGCTGACGGTGTAGCTTGCGGTCGAATTGCGGAAACCGGGGTGGAATTCCTCGGTCACCGCCGCGCCGCCGACGACATGGCGGCGTTCGAGCACGCGCACTTTCAGCCCCGCGCGGGCGAGGTAGAAGGCGCAGACCAGGCCGTTATGGCCACCGCCGATGATGAGCGCGTCGTAGCGTTTCGTCATAAAATCTCCCCTCCCGCTTGCGGGAGGGGGAGGGGATTTGCACCCCCCGCGCCCGCATTCCTTCCCTCCCCTAGCCCCTCCCGCAAGCGGGAGGGGGATTTTGACCAGCCCGCCGCCGGCGCGCGGTGCAGCCTTGCTTCGGGAATCCGCTCGCGGATCTTCCGCGCGAAGCTGCGCAGGCAGACCTCGCTCGCGCCGATTGGCCCGGCGGTGTAGCTGTGCGAGGCCATGCCTTGCTGGACACGCTCGATCAGCCAGGTGTCCTCGGCATTGACGACGCGGTTGATGCGCCAATTGGCGTAGCGCACCAGCTTCATCTCGCGCCGGTCATCGGGCAAAGCGAACGCCATTTCGCGCAGCACGCACGTCGTCGGCGAGGTCGGCAGCCACTGCATGAAATCGATCTGATCGGCATAGAGATCGAACGCCATGTTGGGCCACAGCTTGAAATAGAGCCACAGCCGCTGGTTCGCCTCGGGCAGATGTGGGACTGGTGGCAGATGCGTCTGGTAGAAGCGCTCCCACGGGTTGTCGGAGGGGCGATCGACGAGGCGACCCGACATCTTGTCGACCCAGGGTTCGGCCTCGATCGCATAGCTCTTGCCGAACAGTCGGGTGAGGCCGTCATGCGCCACCGGGATGTGGAGATTGTCCGAATAATTGTCGCCGACATTCTTCCAATTGACCGCGCGGTCGCGCAGCCGGACTGGGCTGAGCGTCTGCATCTCCTCGAAGCGATAGGGGGCGATCTGCGCGTCATACAGGGCCATCATCTCGGCGATCGAGGGGCCGTCGCCCTCCAGCCGGACGAACACGAAGCCGCGCCAGATCTCCAGATCGACGCGCGCGAGGCCGTTTTCGGCCAGGTCGAGCGCGGGGTAATCGCGTCGCATCGGCACGCCGGTCAGCCGCCCGTCGGTTTCATAGGTCCAGGCGTGATAGGGGCAGACGAGCTTCTTGGCGCAGCCGCTTGGCCCCTCGACCAGCCGCATCGCGCGGTGGCGGCAGACATTGGCGAAGGCGCGGATCTCATGATCGTCGCCGCGCACCGCGATGATGCTCTCGCCCAGATAGTCGAGCGTGTGGAACGCGCCGGGTTCGGCCAGATCGTTCTGGTGGCAGACGATCTGCCAGGACGGGCGGATCACCCGCGCCATCTCGACCGCATAATATTCGGGGTCGGTGTAGAGCCAGCCGGGCAAGCTCCAGTCGGCGTCGGGATCGTGATCGGCCGAGGGGGGCATGCGTGGCTCCGGTTGCTTGTTGTACGATCGTATAATAAGAATTGGCGGACTGCAATAAGGCCTTCGCATGAGCAAACCCGCTTTCTCCCGCGCCGAACCCGATGCGCGCCGCCAGTCGCTGATCGAGGCGACCGCGCGCGTGCTGGCGCGCGACGGCGCTACGGGCGCATCGGTGCGCGCGATCGCGCTGGAGGCGGGAGTGTCGCCGGGGCTGGTCGGGCATTATTTCGCCGGGATCGATGGCCTTGTCGCCGAAACCTATGCGGCGGTCGGGCAGCAGGTGCATGTCGCGCTGGCGGCGGCGGTCGCGGCGGCGGGCGATGATTCGCGCGCGCGGGTGGCGGCCTATGTCACCGCCAGTTTCGCGCCGCCGATCGCCGATCGCGCGCTGTTCGCGACCTGGATCGCGTTCTGGAGCCTGTCGGCCAAGCCAATCATCGCCGCGCGGCATGATGCGCTGTACCAAGCGTATCGCGACGATCTCGAAGCGTTGCTCGCCGCCTGCGGGCTGCCTGCGGCCGACCGTCGGCTGGCGGCGATCGCGATCACCGCGTTGGTCGATGGGCTATGGCTCGAACTGTGCCTGTCGCCGGGCAATTTCACCCCCGGCGAGGCGCGTGTCCTCGCCGAGCGGCAGCTGGAAAGCTATTTCGACAGATCGGCGAAGAGCAGCCGGTAATACCGGATCCCCGGTTCGATCGTCGAAATCGGGGTGCGTTCGTTCAGGCCGTGGCTGAAATCCTCGGACGGCTTGATGAAGGTCGGGCTCGCGCCATAGCTTGGCACATGGTGATAGCGGAACCACATGCTGTCGCTCGCCCCCGACGCCATCGCCGGGAACACCGGCACGCCCGGATAGACCTTGCCCATTGCGCGGTCGATCGCGGCGATGAAATCGGGGCGCATCGGCGAGGCATCGTTGGGGACCGAGCCTTCGCTGACATCCTCCAGCTTGACGCCCGGATCATCGATCACGCGGCCCAGCTCGGCCATGATGTCGGCGGGTTTGTGGCCGGGGAAGATGCGGCAGTTGATGTTGGCGGTGGCGCGCTGCGGCAGCGCGTTTTCGGCATGGCCGCCGCTGACCAACGTCGGCACGCACGTCGTGCCGATCTTGCCGACCGTCGCCGGATTGGCGGTTAGCGTTGCGATCGCGGTCTTGTCGGTCGGGTCGGCGACGAAGGCCTTTAGCGCGGCGCCGATCGCGGGTTCCTCGAACGGCGCGGCCTTGGCCAGCGCCTCGCGCGTCAGCGGGCTCAGTTCGGGCGTGAAGTGATAGGCACCGACCTTTTCGAGCGCCCTGGACAGCTCGACGATCGCATTGACCGGGCGCGGCATGGACGAATGGCCGCCGGGGTTGGTGACGGTCAGCCGGAAATCGGCATAGGTTTTCTCGGCACCGTTCCAGGTCCAATATTTGGGCTTGCCGGTGGTCTCATCGAGCACGCCGCCGCCGCCATCGATGTTGAGCACGAGTTCGGCGTTCTTCAGCCGCTCGGCGATCAGCGCCGAGGTCTTCATCGCGGTTTCCTCGTCGCCCGAAAACTCGATGATGATCGTGCGCTTGGGCTTGTAGCCGGTGCGGCGCAGGTCATTCAGCGCGGCGATGGCGATCGTGCCGTCGAGCTTCATGTCGGTCGCACCGCGCCCGTAGAGATAGCCATTTTCGACCACGGCGGTGAACGGGTCGCGCTGCCAATCGGCGGGCTTGGCCTCGACCACGTCCATATGGCCGGAAATGACCAGCGGCTTGAGCTTGGGGTCGCTGCCTGGCCAGGTGCCGATGAGATAGGCGGTGTCGTCGACCGGCACGATCTCGACGTCCTTGTCGGCAAAGCCGCCCGCGACCAGCGCCGCCTTGTACAGAGCGGCGACCTGCGGAGTCTGATTGCCGGGGCCTTTGACCGAACGCAGCGCGATCGCCTTCTTCGCCAGATCGAGCGCTTCGTCCGCCGCTGGAGTGGCCGCTCGCGCAGCGCTGGTCAGGAGGGTGCCGGCAAGCAGAAGGGCGAAGATGCGCATACTGGAAGGTCCTCGGGGGGCGGGTAAAGCGCGAGCGTAGCGTTTGGGGGGATTGGCGCAAGCGGGGGCGGTTCGGGCGTAGATCGAGCGCATGCATACCTCCCGTTCGCCCTGAGCTTGTCGAAGGGCTGCTTTCCCCTTGCGAGCGCCCCGCAGTGGGAGGGCAGGGCTTCGACAAGCTCAGCCCGAACGGGAGGGGGTGCGGTCTATTTCAGCCGAAACGGTGCGCCCCGCCCGACAACACCTCCTCCAATTTGGCACGGTCGAGCTTGCCCTCCCAGCGCGCGACGACGATCGCCGCGACCGCATTGCCGATGAAGTTGGTCAGGCTGCGGCATTCGCTCATGAAGCGATCGACGCCCAGGATCAGCGCCATGCCCGCTACCGGCACCGACGGCACGATCGACAGCGTGGCGGCCAGCGTGATGAAGCCCGCCCCGGTCACCCCGGCCGCGCCCTTCGAACTCAGCATCGCCACGCCGACCAGCAGCAACTGGTCGCCGATCGACAAAGGCACGTTGCAGGCCTGCGCGATGAACAAGGCGGCCAGCGTCATGTAGATATTGGTGCCGTCGAGATTGAACGAATAGCCGGTCGGCACGACCAGCCCGACCACGCCCTTGTCGCAACCCGCCGCCTCCAGCTTGGTGATGAGGTTGGGCAGGGCCGCCTCGGACGAAGAGGTGCCGAGCACCAGCAGCAACTCGGCCTTCAAATAGGCGAGCAAGCGCAGGATCGAGAAACCGTGTAGCCGCGCCACTGCGCCGAGGATGGCCAGCACGAATACGATCGAGGTGAAATAGAAGGTCGCGACCAGCCCGCCGAGATTGATCAGGCTGCTCGCGCCATATTTGCCGACGGTGAAGGCGATCGCGCCGAACGCGCCGACCGGGGCCGCGCGCATCAGGATGCCGACGATGCGGAACACGATCAGGGCGAGCCGCTCGATCAGATCGAGCACCGGCTCGGCCGCTTCGCCGACCAAAGTCAGCGCGATGCCGAACAACACCGCGACGAACAGCGTCTGCAGGATCGATCCTTCGGTCAGCGCCGAGACCATCGTGTTGGGGATGATCGACATCAGGAAGCCGACAAAGGTCGTTTCATGCGCCTGATGCGCATAACCGGCCACCGAACCGGCATCGAGCGTTGACGGATTGATGTTCATGCCCGCGCCCGGGTGAACGACATTGGCGACCACCAGACCAAGGATCAGCGCCAGCGTCGAGAAAAACAGGAAATAACCGAACGCCTTGAGCGCGACGCGCCCCACCGACTTCAACTCGCGCATGCCGGCGATGCCGCTGACCAGGCTCAGGAAGATCACCGGCGCGATCACCATCTTGACCAGCTTGATGAAGCCGTCGCCCAGCGGTTTCAGCGCTTCGCCCGTCGTTGGCCAGAAATGCCCCACCAGCGCGCCGAGCACGATCGCGGTGAGCACCTGAAAATAGAGATGGTAGTAAAAGGGGCTGGGGCCGTGCGCGGGCGTGGGGGCGGGGTGGATCGACATGGTCCCTCTCGGTCAGCCGCCGTAATCGGCGGGCGTGAAGGACGGTCCTAAAGCGTGGCGCATGGCGCGCCAGCTTTTTGTAAAATGCGGGCGCGGCGGTTGCGACGCCGCGCCCGGCAAAAACGCTTATTTGCTGCGTTCGACCTGTTCGAATTCCAGCTCGACCGGGGTGGCGCGACCGAAGATCGACACCGACACCTTGACGCGGCTGCGGTCGAAATCGAGTTCCTCGACAATGCCGTTGAAGCTCGCGAACGGGCCGTCGAGCACCTTGACCGAATCGCCGATTTCGAAATCGACCTTGATCTTCTGCTTGGGCGCAGCGGCGGCTTCTTCCTTGGTGTTGAGCATCCGCGCAGCTTCCGCCTCGGGGATCGCCTGCGGTTTGCCGTTCGGGCCAAGGAAGCCGGTCACCTTGGGGGTGTTCTTGACGAGGTGATAGACGTCGTCGTTCATGTTGAGCTTGGCGAGCACATAGCCCGGCATGAACTTGCGCTCGACCGAGATCTTCTTGCCGCGGCGCGCCTCGGTGACGGTTTCGGTCGGAACCTCGATCTGCTCGACCAGTTGCTCGAGCCCCATGCGGGTCGCTTCGGCCATGATCGAATCGCGGACCTTGCCCTCGAAACCCGAATAAGCGTGGATGATGTACCAGCGTGCCATGTGTTCGTTTACCTAGATTATTTGGCGAGGCTGAGCAGCAGCTTGACGATCGCCTCGAAGCCGGTGTCGACCACGAAGAAGAACAGGCCGAGCAGCGTCGTCATGATGACGACCATCACGCCGGTCATAATCGTCTCGCGCCGGGTCGGCCACACGACCTTCTTGGTCTCCGCCTGGACCTGTCGGATGAATTCGAGGGGGGTCGTCTTCGCCACGGGCTGTGCACTCATGTTTTCTTGGCCAAGATCAGGACATGGGCCCGCCGCCCGGGCCTGCCAAGGCCCGACGACGAGAATTCCCGATTTCGGAATAGACAAGCATTAGCGCGGGCGGCAGGCGAAATCAACTCGCCTCACGATTGGGCGACAATGGCCTGAAGATCGGAACCGCCATCGCCGCCGCATTCGCGTCAGATCACGAACGAGTCGAGCAAGGTGGGCGGACCGTTCAGATAATCGAGATCGCAATTGCCCGGTACGCCCGCGAGGTGGCCCTGTTCGGAATATTGCCACAGCGTATAGCCGGTCCACGGTTTCGGCACCGGCGGCGTCGGCGGATGGTTATAATTGGCGAGCCAGAGCGGAAACGCGGCAAATTCCGGCGGGTTGCCCAGGAAATCGGCGATGTCCTTGCGGATGTACAGGAACGGCTGGTGCCCCGTCGCCGTCACCAGGATTTTGCCGAATTCAACGATCTGCGCGACCAGTTGCGACCGGGTTTTGGTGCCCGCCTGAATGGCGCGGACATACTCATCCTCCACATCCAGCGTCGGCAGAAGATCACCCTTGCTGGGATGGTAGACGCTCAGAAACAGATCGGCCATGTCCTGCGCGGTGAACTCCGGCATACAATAATGATAAGCGCCGCGTTTCAGCCCATGGTGTTTCAGCGCCGCCCAATTTTCATCAAATTCGCTGTCTTTCTGATGGACAGCGTGACCCGATGCACCCAGATACAGTTGGCTGGCCTTTACATAAGCGAAATGGACCGTAACCGGCGCGTCCGGTTTCAGGACCACGTCCCAGGAAACCTTGCCGTTCCAGTGGGAAACATCAATTCCGAAAGTCCGGATGCCCGATGCCATAAGAACCTCCCCCGAAGTTGTGGGAGGCATAGCACGATTCTACTGTAAAACCGAATCGCGATTTCAGTCGCTTAACGCGGCGAAAGTTCTCAAGAGTGTCGGGAATTGTCCAAAGCTGCTATGGCATGGAAGGTGGCAGGGGAGCTCGGACTCGAACCGAGGGCCTTCGGTTTTGGAGACCGACGCTCTAACCAACTGAGCTACACCCCTATCAGACGGGCCGTTTAGCGAGCGGTTGCGTAGTCCGCAAGATGCCTCATGCAACGGCGCGTTCGTGGCCGTCACGATGGGCGAGTGCGCGGGCTTCGGCGACGGGCAGGGGGCGGCTGAAATAATAGCCCTGCACCTTGGTACAGCCCAGATCCTGAACCATGCGATGCTGGTCGGCCGTTTCTACGCCTTCCGCGGTGGTCGTCATGCCCAGGCTCTGCGCAAGCACCACGACCGCACGGATAATCGCGATCGGCTCGGCCACACCCTTGGCGGCACCGATAACAAAGCTCCGGTCGATCTTGATGGTCGAGAAGCGCGTGCGGCTGAGGTAACCGAGCGACGAATAGCCTGTCCCGAAATCGTCGAGGCTGAGCCGCACGCCGAGCGCCAAAATCCGTTCCAGCACCTTCACGGCACCGGTGTCGTCGCGCATGAAGACGCTTTCGGTGACTTCGAGTTCGAGGCGGTGGGCGGGCAGGCCGCTATTGGCCAAAGCCGAGGCGACAATCGACACGAAGCCGGGGTTGTGCAGTTGCTCGGGCGACACGTTGACCGCGACCCGCGTCTCGCCCGGCCAGCCGGCAGCTTCGGCACAAGCCGTGCGCAAGACCCACTCCCCGATCGGGGCGATCAGGCGCGCATCTTCGGCGAGCGGGATGAATTTTGCGGGCGAAATGACGCCCAGTTCCGGGTGCGTCCAGCGTACGAGAGCTTCGAAGCCGGTCAGGAGCCCGGTGTCGGAGTTTACCACCGGCTGGTAGTTGAGATGGAGCTCGTTATTGCTCAGCGCCTTGCGCAATGCCTGTTCCAGCAAACGACGTTCTTCCGCAGCAACATGCAATTGCGGTTCGTAGCTGGTGAACTTGCCTCCGCCAGCGTCCTTGGAACGATACAGCGCCAGATCGGCGGAGCGGATCAACATTTCAGCGGTCCGCCCGTCGCGTGGTCCGGTCGCCAAGCCGACACTGGCCCCGGTGTAGAGCGTGTGCTGATCGATCTCATACGGGCGCGACAGCGTGTCCACGATCATCTGGGCAAGGCGTTCGAGGCGCAACGTGTCGCTGGCGTCGCGGACGACGACGGCGAATTCGTCGCCGCCCAGGCGGCCGATAATTTCGTTGTCGCTCATCAAACTTGCGAGTCGTTCCGAAACGCGACTGAGCAACCGGTCTCCGACCGGGTGGCCGAGCGTGTCGTTAACCGCCTTGAAGCGATCGAGATCGATCATCATGAAGGCGCAGCGGCTGCCCCATTTTTCCGCATCCGCCATGGCACGCACCAACGCTTCGTTGATGAGCAAGCGGTTGGGGAGGCCAGTCAAGGTGTCGAGCCGTGCCATCCGGTTGATCTTGTCGGCCGATGCCCGCTGTTCGGTGACGTCCGATCCAACGCCACGAAAGCCGATAAACGCCCCGCGTTCGTCATGGCGCGGATTGGCGGCGATCTCGAACCAGCGTTCGGTGTCGCCGACCAGCACCGGCAGCAAAACGCCGCGAAACGGCTCACGTCCCTTCAGGTTGTCGGACAGTTGGCGCAGCCCAGCCGAGAAATTTCCCGCTTCCCAAGTCGGCCCGGCGAGCACCTGCAGCAGCGACTTGCCGTTGATCGAGACCGGATCGAGCCCGACCGAATGCGCAAAGCGGGACGATGCGCGGACCACCCGGCGACCGGCATCGGTTTCCCAAAGCCAGTCTGCGCCATGGTCTTCCGCTTCCCGCAGCAACAGGCTGACGGTTTCATCACGCTCCGCCAGCGAAATTTCGCCCGCGCGGATCAGCACCAGGGCGCGCGCGCGACTGAAACAGCCGATCATCAGCAAAGCGGTAAACAGCAGCACCGCTGCGGCAAAGAGCGGCCCCCCGACAAAAAACAGCATCGCCGCAATCGCCGAACCCAAAATACCGAGAAAGCTGAGCGTCGCCAGCGGCAGCGCAGCCATTGCGGTGGCGGACGCGGTCATCAACAGCGATAGAACGATCCACAATCCAAGCGCTGTCCCGGCATCGGCCCGCATGCCGAGTGCGAGCGGCGGCACCGACCAGACTGCGGCGAGCGCGATGCCTTCCAGCACGGTATCGCGTACATCGCGCAATCCCGCCGCGTTGCCCGCCCGCTGGCGCGCGGCGAGACGGCGAAAGGTAACCGCCACCGACACGGCGGCGACCACCGTCGCCCAACTTGCCAGTGCCCATAACGGGGCGATATGGGCGAGGATCAGCGTGACGAGCGCTGCACCGACGACATTCGCCCCAAGCAGGAACAGCGCCAATTGCCCACCGGCATGAAGCTGGGCCGCGCGAATCGGGCCCCAGTCGGTGGTGTCCGCCGGGTCGTAAAGGCCGAGCAATGCCCGGCCGTCGATCCGCGGCGTTGCGAATTGAGAGGTGCTGTCGGTGCTCACGACACCGACACTACCGCAAGCAGCGTTAGCGGATCGTTATAGCCGCCCGACTTTTTTGCGGGCCGTTACGCCGCCAGATCGTAGGGCTTGATATCGCCGTTCAGATACAGGTTGCGTGCCTTCGCCCGGCTGAGCTTGCCCGAGCTGGTGCGCGGCAATGTGCGCGGCGGGATCAGTTCGATCACGCAGTTCATCCCGGTAACCGAACGCACCCGTTCGCGGATCTCATCGCGCAGGCGCAGGCGCTCGGCATCGTCCGAGCTGCGGCACTGTACAAGAACGGCGGGGGTTTCTTCCCCACCGGGGGTGGTGATGGCGAAGGCCGCGATGTCGCCCGCCTTGAAGCCGGGCAGTTGCTCGACCGCCCATTCAATATCCTGCGGCCAGTGGTTGCGGCCGTTGATGATGATCATGTCCTTGGCGCGGCCGACGATGTAGACATAACCGTCGCTGAGATAGCCCATATCGCCGGTGTCGAGCCAGCCATCGACCAGGCAGGCATTGGTCGACGCCTCGTCGCGGAAATAGCCGACCATCACCGACGGCCCCGAGCACCACACCTTGCCAATCGCGCGTTCGGGCAGCGGCGTGCCGTCTTCTTCGCGAATCTCGACCTTCATGTCGCGCACGGGCTTGCCGCAATTGACGATCGCGCGGAACCGCTGTGGCCGGTCCTGCCCGACGGGGACGCCCGACAATTGGGTTTCCTCGACCAGTTCGACGCGAATGCCCTCGGTCGGCGGCATGATCGACACCGCCAGCGTCGCCTCGGCCAAACCATAGCTCGGCAGGAAGGCGCTGGCCTTGAAACCGGCGTCGCTGAAGGAATCGACGAAGCTCTGCATCACGTCGGGCCGGATCATGTCGGCACCATTGCCCGCGATGCGCCAGCGCGACAGGTCGAAGCGGTCGGACGCCTTGGTCTGGCTCGACATGCGGCGGGCGCAAATGTCGTAGCCGAAGGTGGGCGAATAGCTGACCGAAGTGCCGGGGTTACGGCTGATCATGTCGAGCCACGCCAGCGGACGGCGCGCGAAATCCTCGGTCTTCAGATAATCGGTCGACACCTGGTTGGCGACGGGCGACAGGAAGCAGCCGACCAGCCCCATGTCGTGATACCAGGGCAGCCACGACACGCAGCGGTCACTCTCGATCAACTGCATGCCATGGGAATGCGCCGCAAGGTTATTGAGCAAGGCGTGGTGCGTGATCGCCACGCCATGCGGGAAGCGCGTCGAGCCGCTTGAATATTGCAGATAGGCGATGTCGTCGCCGCGTGCCTGCGGCAGGGCCACATCCGGCGCGCTGCGGGTAGCAAAGCTGGACCAGTCCATGCCTGCGACCCCGGCCAATCCCGCCGCATCGCCCGCCATTTGGGACAGTTCCGGGGGATAGATGAGCATCACCGGATCGCAGCTCGTCAATTGCACGCGAAGCTGCTCGATATAGGAATCGCGCCCGCCAAACGATGTTGGCAACGGCAATGGCACGGGCCAGGCACCCGCATAGATAACGCCGAAGAACAGGGCGGCGAATTCGGGGCTGGTTTCGGCGACGATCGCAATGCGATCGGCGGGCTTGATCCCCGCCGCGACCAGCCGGCGCGCCATCGCCAGCGCATCGTCGCGCAGCTCGGCAAAGCGATAGGGCCGGGTCAGCGCACCGCGCGCGTCATGGAAATTCAGCCCGCGTTGTCCGCTTGCCGCATAATCGAGCGCGGCACCCAGCGTGTCGAAATCGGCGAACCGGCGCGCCAGAGTGTCCTCGGTCGGTGTCGCGATCGCCTTGGGTGTTGCCACTGCGGCGGTTCGCACGTCTGCATCGCCCAAAAGATCGTCCGAAACATCGATAGTCATGTGTCTCTGTGCCCTTGATCGCAGCGACCCCCGGCCGCTGCGCCTCTAATTCCTTCGGCATGCACCCCTGCTTATGCCAAGCGTTCAAAATCCGGTTCGACTGTGGCACAATGATGGCGTCATGCGCGATCCCATCCGTAACCCGTCAAATCCCAAAGAGATACGCATTGCGCCCGCATTGGATGCAGCGGCATTGGAGCGCCTTGCGCTGCGCTATGTCGAACGTTTCGCGACGACGCGGGGCCGGTTGACCGCCTACCTTTTGCGGAAGGTTCGCGAGCGTGGATGGGAAGGCGAAGACGCTGACCCTGCCGCGCTGGCCCAAAAGCTGGCGGATCTTGGCTATATTGACGACCGTGCCTTTGGGGAGGCGCGGGCGGCGGCGATGGGGCGGCGCGGCCTGGGCATGCGCCGCGTGACGGGCGCGCTGCGCGAGGCTGGCCTCGCCGAGGAGGACCGCGCGGCGATTGTGCCGGACGTTGCCACGCGGGCAGTAGAGACCGCGCTGGCCTTTGCCCGCCGCCGTCGAATCGGGCCTTTCGCGCGCGTACAGGCGGATCGAACGGAGCGCGAAAAGCACATTGCGGCGATGATTCGCGGCGGCCACGATTTCACGCTCGCGCGTCGTATTGCCATGATGGCACCCGATGAGGATTGCGATCGATTGTTCGAAAACCGATAGATTCCGCTTCCTGTCTGTGGAGTTTCGCACAGAACTTGTCTGATTTTTCTCTAGCCTGCGGTCGGTGCTACGCCAGCGAGTGGGGGGGTATCGGCATGCTGAACGAAACGATTTTGTTGCCCGATAGATCGAAAAGCGCGGAACAGGCCAAGGCGGAGACGACTACGACCGGCGCGTTGACCCGCGTCTATTCGGGTGTTCTAAAATGGTTCGACATCACGCGCGGGTTCGGCTTCCTGGTCGCCGACGATCCGACCGTGGGCGATATCCTCATTCATTTTTCGGTGTTGCGCCCGCACGGGCGGCGCAGCCTTCCCGAAGGCGCGCGTCTGGAATGCGTGGCGGCTTTGCGAGATCGTGGACTGCAGGCCATCGAGATTCTTTCGATCGATTTGACCGATGCCGCCGAACCGCTCGACCGCCTGCGGCTGTCTGCCCCCATCGCGCAGGATCGCGACTGCGGTCTTGATAAAGCGGGCCCGTTCGAACCGGTGACGGTCAAGTGGTTCAATCGACTGAAAGGCTATGGCTTTCTGGTGCGCAATGACGATTCGGCGGATGTTTTTGTCCATGTCGAGACGTTGCGTCGGTCTGGACTGGCCGATGTGGAGCCGGGGCAGCTATTGCTTGCGCGGATGGTTGCAGGGGATAAAGGCCCCCTTGCAGTGGTCGTGCAACAGGAAGGCTGAATCCCGTATCATGCGCGTTCGATGGGTAACGCTGTTGGCCGTTGCGGCGCTGGGCGTGGCAAGTGGCTGCAGCGGCACGACTGCGGCATCCGATCCGGTCGAGGCATCGGCGCAGACGGTCACGGTGACCATCAAGAGCGCCAACGGCCAACATACCTTCCTCGTCGAGACGGCCCGCACCAAGGATGAGCAGGAGCGGGGGCTGATGTTCCGCACCGACATTCCGCAAAATGGCGGGATGCTGTTCGCCCCTTATCCGCCAGAGGGTGGCCCCCCGCGCGAGGCGAATTTCTGGATGAAGAACACGCCGAGCCCGCTCGACATTATTTTCATCCGTGCAGACGGCACGATCGCGCGGATTGCCGAAAATACCGCGCCGCAATCAGAAACGCAGATCCCGTCGGGCGAACCGGTCAGCGCGGTGCTGGAACTTCGCGGGGGCCGCGCGCTCGACCTTGGCATCGCCGAAGGCGATCCTGTTGCCTGGGCGGGGCAGAAGAGCCAGTGATCGCAGTTGAAGGCAGCACGGCGTCGCGCTAAGCGCATTTCATGGGCATCAATCTCAATCCTTTCACCTGGTGGACCGGCGCGAGCTGGGGCACTGCCTTTGGTCTGCGCGGCAAAGCGCGCGTAGGCGAAGACGCGCTTGGCAACGTCTATTATGAGGGCGGGCGCGATACCGCGGGCAATCCACGCCGCTGGGTGATCTACAACGGTCCCAATGATTCGAGCCGAGTCGCGCCCGAGTGGTTCAGTTGGCTCCACCATCAAGTCGATGACGTGCCGTCGCGCGCGCTGCCTGCGCCGCGCGCTTGGCAAAAGCCGGCCGAGCCCAATTTGACCGGCACGGTGGCCGCCTATCGCCCGAGCGGCGCGCTGGAAAAGGGCGGTGTGCGTGCCCCCGCGACCGGCGATTACGAAGCGTGGACGCCCGACGCGTGATTCGTCCCGCGCCGGGCGGCGTGACGCTGGTACTTGCCGCAGTGCTGGCCGGGTGTAGCCCGTCGAAAACGGTTGCGCCGGAACCCAAGGAAACCCCTGAAACCGCGCTCGACGCCGACACCAGCGCCAGCAACATCGTCACGGTGGATGTCGGGGACGGAGTCGATCCGAGCTATGGTGCGACCCCGATGGCGGAACGCGTCGCGACCTTGGGACTGTTGAACAAGCGTAACGGCGTGTCGCGCGATATCGTGCTGAAACCCGGAAAGGCGGCGCGGATCGGCGATGTCGTAGTGCGGTTGCGCGCGTGCGAGCAAACCGCGCCGTGGGAGCAGGAACATTATACCGGGGCATTCGTCCAGGTTGATGTCGCGGGCAGCGACAAGAACTGGCGGCGCGTTTTTTCGGGGTGGCTGTTCAAGGAGCGACCCGCGCTCAACGTCGTGCAGCACCCGATTTATGATGTGTGGGTCAAGAGTTGCGCGATGACCTTCCCCGAAGGCGGACCGAACTCCGTGGCGGGAACCGGTTTGTCCAACACCGGCGAGGCCGCTCGATCCAGCGCGAAGAAGTCGCCCACCCCCGACGCCGAGGCCCCCGAGCCGACCGCTCCCGCGATCGCGGCCGACAACGCCACCAGATAATCGCTACGGCTGATCTCGATCGCGCCAAGCGAGGCGAGGTGATCGGTCATGAACTGGCAATCCAGCAGCGAAAAGCCGCCGACGCGCAGCCGTGCCACCAGCCACGCCATTGCGATTTTCGACGCATCGCGGGCGCGGCTGACCATGCTTTCGCCGAAAAAGGCGCGCCCCAGTGCCAATCCGTAAAGCCCGCCAACCAGTGTCGCCCCGTCCCAGACCTCGACCGAATGCGCAAAGCCCATCGCGTGAAGCTGGATGAAGACGCGTTCGATCCCGGGGTTGATCCAGGTGTCTGGCCGGTTCGGGACCGATTCCGCGCACAACCGCAGCGTTTGCGCAAAGGCGGTGTCCGCAGTGACGCGATAACGATCCGCGGCGAGGGTCTTGCGCAGCGAGTGCGAGAGATGAAAGCCATCGAGCGGCAGGATCGCCCGCTCTTGCGGTTCGACCCAATAGACCTCTTCGGCGTCGCGACTGTCGGCCATCGGAAAGACGCCGACCGAATAGGCCCCCAGCACCAGTTGCGGGTCGAGCGTTTGGCGAGGGGAGGGCGAGTCGTCCGTGGCGCGGGTCACGCAGCCAAGCGGCGCTCGATCGCCTGCCACAAGTGCGCAAACGCCTGTGCTCCGGCTGATCGCGCGGCAAAGCTGCCGACCGGGGCGCGCCTGGCGGTCACTTGCTCGATCAGGCTGGCCATTGGCACGACGGGCCAATCGGGATGGCGGGCGAGTGCCTCGGCATGAAGTTTGCGGCGACGATCGACCATCGAATGGACCGGCATGATCTGCGCCTTGGTGCCAAGGTGCTTGATGACCTCGGTCAGCGCCCGTTCGGACAGTGGCGACGGGATGACCGGGACGACGATCAGATCGGCCGCGCGCATCACCTGGTCGCTGGTCTCGGTCAGGCCGGGCGGGCAGTCGAGCAGGATGCGATCATAATCCTTGCGCAACCCGACCAGCAGTTTTTGCAGGCGCTTTTTCTTGTCGAGTTCGTGGAACAGCAGATCGAGCCCGCGCAATGAGGCGTCCGCGCCGATCAGGTCGAGCCGGGGCGTCGCGGTCTTTTCGATCAGTTTGTCGGGTTCGACATCCTTGGCGAAAACCGATTGCGCCTGATCCTTGAGCTTGCCGTTGTCGGCACGTTGCGACAGCAAAAAGGTGCTGGCGGCTTGCGGATCAAGATCCCACAACAGCGTCCGCCGCGAGGACAGCGTCGCCGATGCCCAGGAAAGATTGACGGCGAGCGTCGTTTTGCCGACGCCGCCTTTCAAACTGTAGATCGCAATCGTCGACACTGTTTTAGCCCCTCGCTCAGGAACGGCCTATCGTGGCGAATGCCGACGATGCGTGCAACCGGTGGCGAAGATCAGATGTCGCAAAGCTGCTTGGGCTTGCCCGGCTGAGTCAGCGTCACCGCCTTTTCGTTGCCGGTCATTTCATAGCCATCGGCCTTGAGCGGATCGCCTGCCTTTTCGGCGGTGAGCTTGACAGGCGTACCCTTCTCGGTCGCCTTGACCAGCGCCTGCTTGTCGCCCTGGAAGAAGGTGACGTAGACAAGGCTGTTGTCCTTGCAGCGGAAGGTGACTTCCTTCCGGATCGCGGGCGGCAATTCGACCGGGGCCTTGTTGGCCAGCACCGACGCCATCGGGTCGGGCGCGACCGTCGACACTTCGGTCGGCTTGTTTTCGCAAGCCGAGAGCATCAGGAAAAGGGCGGCGGTGGGGAGGATGCGCTTGGTCATGGCATTTTTCTTCGCGCACGCAGCACGGGGCGTCAAGAGTGGTGTTTCCCGTAAGGTGCGTCATTTTTTGCGCCGCAATAATTCCGTAACACAAGCTCCACATTTTCGCCGATTTTCCGCCGGGATTTTGCGCCGATTGGGGTAATGGGCGGCCCGTCCTGTCGCTTTAAGCGTTTGCGCTTGCACGAGCCCAAGCAACGCTCGCTTGCCCCGGTCGCCAACACGCGGCATTTCAGGATGTATGCACGTCACCCCAAACTCGCTCGCCCTTATTGGCAATACACCGCTCGTCCTGCTCAAGGGGCCAAGCGAGGCGGCCGGGGGTGAGATTTACGGCAAATGTGAATTTGCCAATCCCGGCGCTTCGGTAAAGGACCGCGCAGCGCTCGGCATCGTCGAGGATGCGGAGGCGCGGGGGCTGATCGAGCCCGGCGGGTGTTTTGTCGAGGGGACCGCCGGTAATACGGGGATCGGCCTGGCGCTGGTCGCCAATGCCAAAGGCTATCGCACGATCATCGTGATGCCCGAGACGCAAAGCCGCGAGAAAATGGACACGTTGCGCGCGCTCGGGGCCGAGCTCGTGCTGGTGCCGGCCGCGCCCTATTCGAACCCGGCACATTTCGTCCACACGTCGCGGCGGATCGCGGAGGAAACCGCGAACGCGGTTTGGGCCAACCAGTTCGACAACATCGCCAATCGCCGAGCGCATATCGTTGGCACCGCCGAGGAGATCTGGGCGCAGATGGACGGGCGAATCGATGGATTCACCTGCGCGGCTGGCACCGGCGGCACGATCGCGGGAGTCGGGATGGGGCTGAAGGCAAAGGACGAGGCTGTCTGTATCGCGCTCAGCGACCCGCACGGTGCTGCCCTCTATGAATATTATGCGCATGGCGAGTTGAAGGCCGAGGGCTCTTCGGTCGCCGAGGGAATCGGGCAAGGGCGAATCACCGCCAATCTGGAGGGCGCGCCGATCGATACGCAATTTCGCATTTCGGATGCGGAGGGAATGGAATGGGTGACGCGGCTGCTGGCGGAAGAAGGGCTGTGTCTCGGCCTGTCGTCGGGGATAAACGTGGCAGGGGCGGTACGACTGGCGCGCCAGCTTGGACCTGGCAGCCGCGTGGTGACGATCCTGTGCGACACCGGTTTTCGCTATCTCTCAACGCTCTACAATCGCGCCTGGCTGGAGGAGAAGGGCTTGGCGGTTCCGCCTTGGCTTAGGGGCTGAGAATCGTCGGCATCGACAAGCACGCGTTAACGCGTTACATTTATGCCACAGCCTATGAAAATTCTTGCTCAAGACCCAGCGCAGACGATGCAGCGTGCGAAAGTCGGGATGATCGGCCTCGCCGCGGTCCTGCTGCTCATCGGCCTCGCTGCCGCGATCTTCGCGACGGTCAGTCGCGATCGGCAAGTTGCCGCTATCGGTAGTGCGCGTCCCGACGTTGTCGCGACGATGGTTTCCGGAAATACCGCCGATTCGGCGAAGGAGCCGCTGGCCGAGCTCGGCGTCGCGCCCAGTGCCGTTACCCCCGCCAGCAATCAGAGCGATGCTGCTTCGTCAAAGGCTGCTGCTGCACCCGTTCGGTGACGCCCCCTTCACCGGGGATTTTCGGGGAAAACGCCCCGCCGGGACCGGTTTTGCCGGTTAATCCCCCGATTGTAACCCCTCGATCTGCGAACGCACCAAGAACAAGCTGATATGGCATGCCTAAAATCCCCGAAGAAACGCGACGATTGAGGCTCTCTCCCCTCAAATCCCCGTGTTTCCCCTTGTATCCCCGGCTCGCCCCGTGTTACTTCTGATCTATCAGGGGCAGACTCATCTCGCCTGCGCATCATGCGCTGACCATGCGGGCACCTAGCGTCGCGATCCCGCGATTCTGGGCACGGGAGGGGCTTGCCCGACGGGTGCGGGGTAAGCGTGGACGATCGGAGCGAATATCAGGGAGACGGCCTCGGTCTTGTCGATGACAAGGGCCGGGTCGCGATTCCTGCATCGCTGCGACAAGCGCTGGCGACCAACAGCCCGCGTGCCGACGGCAAGGATGGCGGCACCGTCATCGTCGGCGTCCATCCGCAACAGAAATGCCTGCGCGCCTATGACCCGGCCTATGTCAAAATCCTGAAGGCCGAGATCGAGGCGATCCAGGCGCGCCAGCTCAATGAATTGGGTGAGCCAAACTACAATCTGAAGCGCCGCGGCGCGAGCGGCGAGCCCGTGCCGTTCGACGGCTCGGGCCGCTTCATCATGCCGGGTTTTCCGCGCGATTACGCCAATATCGGTGAGAACGCCTTCTTCTGGGGCACGTTTGACTGGATCGAGATCTGGGATCCAAAGACGCTGGTCGATGCGGTCGATGTCGATCCGGCGATGCAGGCGGCGTGCCGCTATCACTGCAAGGTGAAGGGGATTGCGCTGTGAGCGACGCCCCGCACATTCCCGTGCTGCTGGAGGAAGTGGTCGACGCGCTCGCCATTGCGCCCGGCGAGGTCCATGTCGACGCGACCTTCGGCGCGGGCGGCTATACGCGGGCGATGCTGGCGCGTGGCGCACGCGTGTTCGCCTTCGATCGCGATCCTGATGCGATTGCGGCGGGCGAGGCGCTGGTGCGCGACGCCGATGGCGCGCTGACGCTCGTTCCTGCCACTTTTTCCGCGCTGGATGCCGAATTGACCGCGCGCGAGGTCGTGCCGGTGCAGGGCGTGACGATGGACATCGGCGTGTCGTCGATGCAACTCGACCAGGCCGAGCGCGGGTTCAGCTTCCAGTCGGACGGCCCACTCGACATGCGGATGAGCCAGGAGGGCGAAAGCGCCGCCGACTTCGTCAACGAAGCCGACGAAGGTCGGATTGCCGACGTGCTCAAGACCTATGGCGAGGAGCCGCGCGCGAAACGGGTCGCGCGCGCGATTGTCGCCGCGCGGCCGATCACGCGGACGAGCGAGCTGGCGCATGTCGTGCGCCGTGCGCTCGGCTACAAACCGCATGACAAGAAGGACCCGGCGACGCGGACCTTTCAGGCGATTCGTATTCACATCAATCGCGAGCTGGGCGAGCTGGCCGACGGGTTGGCGGCGGCCGAGCGTGTACTCGCTCCTGGCGGGCGCTTGGCGGTGGTGACCTTTCACAGCCTGGAAGATCGCATGGTCAAGCGCTTCCTGCGCGAGCGCTCGGGCGGGCTGCCATCGGGATCGCGGCACTTGCCGGAAGTGGCGGCGAAGCACGCTCCGAGCTTCGAACAGGTCGGGCGCGGGGTTCGCGCCAGCGACGACGAGATTGCGCGCAACCCGCGTGCGCGGTCGGCCACCTTGCGTACTGCACGGCGTACCGGTGCCGCGGCGTGGCCGGAAACACCTGGGACAGAGGGATTGTTATAATGCTGGGGCTGGCGTGGAAGAGTCTCGGATGGTTTCTGGCCGGCGTCGCGGTGGCGCTCGGCTTTCTGCTCGTGCCGTTGCAGGTTGCGGCGGAACGCAAGAAGCTTGACCGCACTGCGAGCGAGATCGAGCGTGCGCGGCGGGATATCCGCGCGCTGGAGACCGAATTCGACACCCGCGCCAACCTCGCGCAGCTCGACAAATGGAATGCCGAGACGCTTGGTCTGGTCGCGCCGGCCGAGGGGCAGTTCGTGCAGGACGAAGCAGCGCTCGCTTCGATCGAACCGGGCAGCGCCCCTGCGCCCGGAACGCCCGCCGTGCAGATGGCCTCGTTCGTGCCCGCAGCGCCCGTTACCGCGATGACCAGCCAGCGGTCTCCCGCCCCGCAACCCGCCACAGCCGTGGCACCCGTATCGCGAGACGAGCGCGCGGTGATCCAGCGCGCCGCTCCCCCACCGCGCGCGGCGATGGCAGCCGCCGCGCCGCCCAGGCCGCGTGCTGCGGTCGCGATGCTCGACCGGGCTTTGCTCGACGATAGCATGATCGGGGATTTGCGCAGCGGCGCTCGAGCGGAAAGCCGGTCGGCGCGATGAGCACACTCGTCGCGCGCCCCCTTCCGGCCAGGCGATCGAGCGATCAGCGTCATGCGCTGGTCGCGGTTGCGCATGTGCGGCTGATGATGCTGATGCTGCTGATCGGCGCGGGTTTCCTGCTGGTGATAGTGCGGATCGCACTGCTGGGTCTGCTCGGTTCCCCAGCCGGTGCGGCGACGCTCACCGTCAATCCGGTGGTGCGCGCCGACATTCTGGATCGCAACGGCCAGCCACTGGCGCGCACCATCGAAGCCTGGACGATCGGCGTGCGTCCGGCGGAATTGCTGGGCGACCGCCAGAGCCTCGCCGACCGACTGGCGGCTGCGATGCCCGATCATGATTCGGCCTGGTATCTGCAGCGCCTGACGATGAAGGCGAAGTTCACCTATCTCGACAAGCACGCCTCCCCGGCGATGGTGAACGAGATCCACGCGCTCGGCGAGCCCGGCATCGTCTTCGCGCGCGAGCCCGAGCGGCTCTATCCGCAATCGACGATGGCGGCGCACGCGCTCGGCTATATCGGGCCGACCGCGACCGACCCCAACATCATGGGTCGCGCCGGGATCGAGCGCGCCTTCGATGCGCGGCTGACCGATCCGCGCCACCGCGGCGAACCGATTGCGCTGTCGATCGACGCGCGCGTGCAGACGGCGATGGAAAGCGAACTCGGCCGGGCGATGGTCACCTTCCAGGCCAAGGCGGCGACCGGACTGGTGCTGGACGTGCACACCGGGGAGGTGATCGCGATGGCCTCGCTGCCGGTCTACAATCCCAACAAGCTGACCGGCACGACCAGCGATGCGCTGCGCAACAACGTGACGCAATCGGTGTACGAACTGGGCTCGACCTTCAAGCCGATCACCATGGCGACCGCGATCCAGAGCGGCACGATCACCTCGATGGCGCGCCGCTTCGATGCCACCGCGCCGCTCAAGGTCGGTGGCTTCACGATTCACGACGAACGCGGCGACCCGAAGCGCTGGCTCAACATCCCAGAAACGCTGATCTATTCGTCCAATGTGGCGACCGCCCGCATTGCTGACGAGCTCGGCAAGGACAAGCTTTCGGCGATGTTCACGGGCATGGGCTTTGGCGAGCGCCCGTCGATCGAACTGCGCGAGCGCGCCGGGCCGATCTGGCCGCGCTATTGGGGCCGCACCACGGTGATGACGACGGCTTACGGCCACGGCATCGCAGTGACCCCGCTGCACTTGGCGAACGCTTATGCGACGATGGTCAATGGCGGGATCTGGCGGCCGACGACCTTGCTCAAGGTCGCGCCCGGCCAGGCCCCTGCGGGGCGGCGCGTACTGAGTGAGCAGACAAGTGCGCGGATGCGCCAGTTGCTCCGGCTCGTCTGCCTGTACGGCACCGGGCGCAAGGGCGATGCGCCCGGCTACCGCGTCGGCGGCAAGACCGGCACCGCCGAAGCGGCGTCGAACGGCGGCTATGACCATCACCGCAACGTCGCCACCTTCGTTGCCGCTTTCCCGATGGACGCGCCGCGCTATGTGGTGCTGGCCATGCTCGATTCGCCCGAAGGCACCAGGGAAACTGGTGGCTGGAAGACAGCGGCGTGGAACGCCGCGCCGGTGGTGGGGCGCGTGATCGCGCGGACCGGGTCGATCCTGGGCGTGATGCCCGACGCGAGGCGCGACGTTGATATTAGCGATCTCCGGCCGATGCTGACTCTCGTCGCCGGGGCAACGCCGCCGAGCGGCGCGGAGGAACAGTGAAGCTTTCAACGCTGGTCGGCGGTGCGCCGGATGCGATGGTCACGGGTTTTGCGATCGACCATCGCAAGGTCGCGCCGGGCGTCGTGTTCGGTGCCTTTCAGGGCGCGGTCGTCAATGGCGAGGACTATATCGCCGCCGCCGTCGCGGGAGGTGCGATTGCGGTGGTGGCACGCCCGGAGGCGCACGTCGTCGGCGCGCTGCACATTGCGGATGCCAACCCGCGCCGCCGCTTCGCCCAACTCGCCGCGCAGTTCTTCGCGCCCTTCCCGGAGGTTGCGGTCGCGGTCACCGGCACCAACGGCAAGACCTCGACGGTCGAGATGGTGCGACAAGTGTGGCGGATGGCTGGGTTCCACGCCGCCTCGATCGGCACGCTGGGCGTCACCACCGCCGATGACCGCGTCTCGACCGGGCTGACCACGCCCGACATCGTCACTTTCCTGTCCAACGTTGCCGGTTTGAAGCGCGAAGGCGTCAGCCATGTTGCGTTCGAGGCGTCGAGCCACGGCCTGTCGCAATATCGCACCGAGGGGCTGGCGGTGCAGGCTGCCGCTTTCACCAATCTCAGCCGCGATCATCTCGATTATCACGGTACGATGGCGGCGTATCTTGATGCCAAGCTGCGCCTGTTCAGCGAAGTGCTCGCCGATGATGGCACGGCGGTGGTGTGGGCGGACGATCCCGCCTCGGCCCGCGTCGCCGAGGCCGCGCGCGCGCGCGGCCTTCGCGTGCTCTCGGTCGGAACCACGGGCGAAACGCTCAAGCTTGTCGGGCGCGAGCCGACCTTGCTGGGGCAGGGGTTGGTGATCGAGGCGGAAGGCAAGAGCTATAAGGTTACGCTGCCACTGATCGGTGCCTATCAGGCCGCCAATGCGCTGACCTCGGCGGGCTTGGTGATTGCGTGCGGCGGCGATGTCGCCACGACGATCGCTGCGCTGGGCCGGTTGCAACCAGTGCGCGGGCGGCTGGAGCGTGCGGTGATCGCGGCCCACGGCGCGCCCGTTTATGTCGATTACGCGCATACCCCCGACGCGCTCGAAGCGGCGATTTCGGCGCTCAAGCCGCATGCGGCGGGGCGGCTGATCGTGGTGATCGGCGCGGGCGGCGATCGTGACCAGGGCAAGCGCATCGAAATGGGGCGCATCGCCGCGGCGATGGCCGACCATGTCATCGTCACCGACGACAATCCCCGCTCGGAAGACCCTGCCGCGATCCGCGCGATGGTGCTGGCAGGCGCGCCCGGTGCCACCGAAATCGGATCGCGCCGCGAGGCGATCGGCGCGGCGATCGCCATGGCCGGGCCACAGGACATCGTCCTGATCGCAGGCAAGGGGCATGAGCAGGGGCAGATCGTCGGCGATCTGGTGCTGCCGTTCGACGATGTCAGCGTCGCGCGGGAGATGGCGGCATGAGCGGGCATTTCTTATTCCCCTCCCGCTCGCGGGAGGGGTTAGGGGAGGGGACAGGCGCAAGCTGTCCCGCCCTTGCTTCCCTCCCCCAACCCCTCCCGCGAGCGGGAGGGGAGTTATGAGCCTGTGGACTTCCGCTGCGATCGCCGCTGCCACCGGCGGCACGGCATCGGGCGACTTCACCACCACCGGCGTGACGTTCGATTCGCGCGAAGTCGGCCCCGGCGACCTGTTCGTCGCGATGACCGGGGCTGCGACCGATGGGCATCGCTTCCTCGACCAGGCGTTTGCACGCGGCGCTGCGGGCGCGTTGGTATCGCAGCCGAGCGTCCACCCGCATGTCCTCGTCCCCGATACGATGGCCGCGCTGGAGAACCTTGCCCGCGCCGCCCGCGCGCGCACGGCGGCAAAGATCATCGGCGTCACCGGGTCGGTGGGCAAGACCGGCACCAAGGAGGCGCTGTACGCCGCGCTGGAGCGGAGTGCGCGGGCGCGGACGCACCGCTCGGTCAAGAGCTACAACAACCATACCGGCGTGCCGCTCAGTCTCGCCCGGATGCCCGCCGAAACGCGCTTCGGCGTGTTTGAAATGGGGATGAACCATGCGGGCGAACTGGCGCATTTGACGACGTTGGTGCGCCCGCACGTTGCGATCATCACCACCATCGCCCCGGCACATACCGAATTTTTCCGCGACGAGGCGGCGATTGCGGATGCGAAGGGCGAGATTTTTCAGGGCCTGGAGCCGGGCGGGGTCGCGATCGTCCCGTTCGACAGCCCGCATCGCGATCGTCTGGTCGCTGCGGCGACGCCGTATGCGGCACGGATCGTGACCTTCGGTCTTGACAAGGGGGCAGACGTCCGCGCCATCGAAACGATGCGCACCGAAAGCGGCGGCACCTTCGTCACCGCCGTGGTGGGCGCGCGCGAACTGAGCTTCACGATCAGCCAGCCGGGGCAGCATTGGGTATCCAACAGTCTGGCCGTGCTGGCGGCGGTGGATGCGGTTGGCGGAGATTTGGCGCTGGCGGGGCTCGCGCTGGCCGAACTGGGTGGTCTGGCCGGGCGCGGCGCGCGTTTTACCGTCGCGGTGGGCGACGGGCAGGCGCTGGTGATCGACGAAAGCTACAACGCCAACCCATCCTCGATGCGCGCGACGCTCGCGGTGCTCGCCGCTGAACCGGCCAAGCGCAAAATCGTCGTGCTCGGCGAAATGCGCGAGCTTGGCGATGGCAGCGATGCCTATCATGCCGGGCTGGCCGAACCGGTGCTGGCCGCTGGCGTCGAAGCGGGCATTCTGGTCGGTGAACGGTCGCGCCCGCTGCTGAACGCGCTTGAGGGCAAGGGCGATTTCGTCCATGTCGCCGACGCCGCTGCGGCGCGCGCCAGCCTGTCCACGATGCTGGCACCGGGCGATGCGGTGCTCATCAAGGGATCGAACGGCGTGGGGCTGGCGGCGGTTGTCGCTGGCCTGCGGAGCGGGGAACACTAATGCTCTATTTCATCGCCGCCTATCTCGGCTTCCCGAGCGTGCTGAACCTGTTTCGCTATCTGTCGTTCCGCACCGGCGGCGCGGTCGCAACCTCTTTGTTCCTGGGTTTGCTGATCGGCCCGCGCTTCATCGGCTGGCTGCGCGTGCGCCAGGGCAAGGGGCAGCCGATCCGCACCGACGGCCCGCAAACGCACCTCGCCAAGCGTGGCACGCCGACCATGGGCGGGCTGATGATCCTGACCTCGATGGTGTTTTCGATCCTGTTGTGGATGGACTTGTCGAACCCGTTCGTCTGGGCCTGCACCTTCGTGACGCTGGGCTTCGCCGCGATCGGTTTCCTCGATGATTATGACAAGGTGCGCAAAGCGAGCACGGCGGGCGTTTCCGGACGGCTGCGGCTGGTCTGCGAATTTGCGATTGCGGGGATCGCCGCGACGATGATCGTGCATGAAAACGGCACGCATTTGTATTTGCCGTTTTACAGCGGGCCGGTGATCGAGCTTGGCTATTTCTACATCGTGTTCGCTGCCTTCACCATCGTGGCGTTCGGCAATGCGGTGAATTTGACCGATGGGCTCGACGGTTTGGCGACTATGCCGGTCATCATCGCGGCGGTCGCGTTCATGCTGATCGTGTATCTGGCGGGTAACGCCAAGTTCGCGGCCTATCTCGGCATTCCGCACGTGCCGCACGCGGGTGATCTGGCCATCTTTTGCGGCGCGATTGTCGGCGCGGGGCTGGCGTTCCTGTGGTTCAACGCGCCGCCGGCGGCGGTGTTCATGGGCGATACCGGCAGCCTAGCCCTCGGCGGCGCGCTTGGCGCGATCGCGGTGGTGGCGCATCATGAAATCGTGCTGGGCATCATCGGCGGGCTGTTCGTGATCGAAGCGATGAGCGTCATCATCCAGGTGTTCTTCTACAAGCGCACTGGCCGCCGCGTGTTTAAGATGGCACCGATCCACCATCATTTCGAGCAACTCGGCTGGAGCGAGCCAACGGTCGTGATCCGGTTCTGGATCATCGCGCTCGTGCTCGCGCTGGCAGGGCTGTCGACGTTGAAGCTCCGGTGATCGTATCGCCCCTCTGGCGCGGCAAAAGCTACGCTGTGCTGGGGCTTGCGCGCTCTGGTGCCGCGACCGTGCGCGCGCTGCTGGCGGGCGGCGCGGCGGTGACGGCGTGGGATTCGGATGCGGCGCGGCGTGAAGCGCTTTCGTCTCCCTCTCCCCGCTTGCGGGGAGAGGGTCGGGGAGAGGGGGAGCCTGCAACAGGCGGCACGTTCGGCACTCCAGGACAGCCCCTCTCCCCGACCCTCTCCCCTAAAGGGGAGAGGGAGACTCTGGTGTTCGCCGATCCCGAAACGATCGATCTTTCCGGTTTCGACGCGCTTGTCGTGTCGCCCGGCGTGCCGCTCAACCGCCATCCGGTCGCGGCCAAGGCGCGAGCGGCAGGGGTGCCGATCATCGGCGATATCGAGCTGTTCGCGCAGGCGCGGCCCGCTTTGCCGCCGCACAAGGTGGTGGGCGTCACCGGCACCAACGGTAAATCGACCACGGTCTCGTTGATCGATCACATCCTGCAAACGGCCGGCGTTCCGTCGCGCTTGGGCGGTAATATCGGTTTGCCGATCCTGGAGCAGGAGCCGTTGCCCGAAGGGGGCGTCTATGTGCTCGAGCTTTCCAGCTATCAGATCGACCTGACGCAAAGCCTCGACTGCGATATCGCGGTGCTGCTCAACATCACCCCCGACCATCTCGATCGCTACGACGGGTTCGATGCTTATGCCGCATCCAAGGCCCGCTTGTTCGCGATGCAGTCCCCAGCGCACGAAGCGATCATCGGCATTGGCGATACCCCCTCGGCGCTGATCGCGCGCAGCCTGTCGGCGCGGGCTGAGCATCTCACCAAGATCGCGCCCGGTGTGTGCATGGACCAATCGCGCTGGCCATCGTTGCAGGGGCCGCACAATGCCCAGAACGCGTTGGCCGCGATTGCGGTGGCGCAGGCGCTCGGCGTGCCCGAGGCTGCGATCGATGCCGCCCTGCAAAGCTTTGTCGGATTGGCCCACCGCATGGAACGCGTCCGCGTCCTGCGCGGCGTGACCTATATCAACGACAGCAAGGCGACCAATCCCGAATCGACCGCCCCCGCACTGGCCGCCTTCGGGCGGGTTCACTGGATTGTGGGCGGCAAGGCCAAGGCCGACGATCTCGATGCGTGCGCTCCGCACTTCGGGCATGTCGTGCGCGCGTACACCATCGGGCAGGCCGGCCCGCGTTTCGCCGAAATCCTGCAAGGCAGGGTGCCGGTCGAGCAAAGCGGCGATCTCGCCACCGCCGTTGCCGCCGCCGCGCGCAACGCACAGCCTGGCGACACCGTGTTGCTGTCGCCGGCGTGCGCCTCGTTCGACCAGTTTCGCGATTTTGAGGATCGCGGGCAGCAGTTCCGCCGCGTGGTCGAGGCGCTGGCATGAGCGAGGCGCGCGGGCCGACCCCGAAATTGTGGCGGAGCATGAAAGGGCGCGGCGGTCGTGGCGATCGTTCGGCGCTGGGCATGTGGTTCTGGGATATCGACCGGATGCTGCTTTTGCTGACGCTGCTGCTGATCGCGGTCGGGCTGGTCGCGGTTGGCGCGGCGTCGCCAGCGGCCGCAACGCGCTATTCGGACGACAAGCACCATGTCCCGCCGCTTTATTATCTGTGGTGGCAGTTGGCGTGGGTCGGCGTGTCGTTGCCGGTGTTGCTGGTCGTCTCGATGCTGCCGGTGGCGATCGCCCGGCGGATGGCGTTGATCGGGACGATCGCCTGTTTGGTGCTGCTGATGCTGGTGCCGGTGGTTGGGGTCGAGAAGAACGGCGCGACGCGCTGGCTCAATTTTGGCGTATCGCTGCTCCAGCCATCCGAGTTTCTGAAGCCGTTCTTCATCGTGACGGTCGCGTGGATCCTGTCGATGCGCGCGCAGGATGAGGCGTTACCCGTCGTGTTCATCACCGGCGCGATGACCGCGTTGGTCGCGGTGCTGTTGATGCTGCAGCCCGATTTCGGGCAGACCGTGGTTTTCTGCGTGGTGTGGATGGCGCTGCTGATGATTTCGGGCACATCGCCCAAAGTGATCGTTGGATTGATCGCGGCGGTGCCCGCCGGTCTGGTCGCCGCCTATCTGTTCTACGGTACGGCGCGCGCGCGCATCAATGCCTTCCTGTTTCCGGGGACGGAAGGGGTGGGGGCCGCCGACCATTTCCAGACCAATGCGGCGCACGACACGATCACCGCAGGCGGCTGGCGTGGCACCGGGCCGGGCGGCGGATCGATGAAGTTCCGTCTGCCCGAGGGACATACCGATTACATCTTCTCGGTCATCGGCGAGGAGTTCGGGCTGCTCGCATGTATGGTGATCGCGTTGCTGTTTCTGGCGATCGTGGTGCGGGTGTTCGTGAAGCTGCTCGACGAGGAGGACGAATTTCGCCTGTTCGCGGCGGCAGGGCTTGCTACGCAATTTGGTGTGCAGTCGCTGATTTCGATGGCGGTCAATACCGGGCTTGCGCCATCCAAGGGCATGACCTTGCCCTTTATCAGTTATGGCGGATCCTCGCTGATCGCTTTGTCGATCGGGATGGGCTTGCTGCTGGCGTTCACCCGGCGCAATCCCTTTGTCACGCGATCAAAATACATCGCCCAGCGGGGCAGCGGGCATCGGAGCGGGGTATGAGCACGGCACGGCATTTCGTTTTGGCGGCGGGCGGCACCGGCGGGCACATGGTCCCGGCGGCAGCGCTGGCGGCGGAACTCATCAAGCGCGGGCATTATGTCGCGCTGATCAGCGATGAGCGCGGGGTGCGCTTTCCCGGCCTGTTCGAGGGCATCCAGACGCACATCCTGCCCGCCGGGCGGCTGAGCGGCGGGCCGATCGGCTATGTCAAGGCGGCGTCGGCAATGCTGAAGGGCCGCGCGATGGCGATCGAGCTTTACAAGAGCTTCCGGCCCGATGCGGTGATCGGTTTCGGCGGCTATCCTGCGCTGCCCGCCCTTCTGGCGGCGTTCAATCAGGGCATCCCGACCGCAGTGCATGAGCAGAATGCCGTGCTCGGCCGGGTCAACCGGCTGGTCGCGAACAAGGTGGATGCGATCGCCACCTCTTATGAAGACGTCGCGCGGCTGGCACCGAAGTTGCGGGTGAAGACGCATCTGGTCGGAAATCCCGTGCGCGATGCGGTGCTGGCGCTGCGTTCCAAACCCTATCCGCTGCTGGAAGAGGACAGTATCTTCCGCGTGCTGGTCACGGGTGGCAGCCAGGGCGCGAGCGTGCTGAGCCAGGTCGTCCCCGATGGGCTGTCGCTGCTGCCGGTCGCTTTCCGCCGTCGTCTGCAAGTGACGCATCAGGCGCGGATCGAGGATATCGACGCGTGTCGCGCGAAATATGCCGAACTGTCGATCGCGGCCGATCTGGCGACCTATCTGCCCGATCTGCCCGAGCAACTCGCCTGGGCGCATCTGGTGATCGCGCGGGCAGGGGCCTCGACGCTAGCCGAGCTGACCTGCGCGGGCCGACCCGCGATCCTGGTGCCGCTGCCGTCCGCAACCGATGATCATCAAACCGCCAATGCGCGCGAAATGACGCAAGCGGGCGGCGCGCGCACGATCGACCAGCGCAATTTTACGCCGGTTGAGTTGGCCAAGCAGATGCAGCGGCTCGGACTTGATCCCGAGGCGTTGCAAAATGCGGCCGGGCGGGCGCGGTCGTGCGGTCGGCCCGATGCGGTGCGCGATCTCGCCGATCTGGTCGAAAGCCTGGGCGACACGCCCGGCGACATGCCGATTGGCGCGCCGCGCGCGGCTAGTCTGGGAAAACGGGAGGCTTTTGCGTGAAGGGTGTCGCAACCGACATCGGGACAATCCACTTCGTCGGCATCGGCGGCATCGGCATGTCGGGCATTGCCGAAGTGATGAAGAATCTCGGTTATGCCGTGCAGGGGTCGGACGTGGCCGAGGGCTATGTCGTGGAAGGGCTGCGCGCCAAGGGCATTCCCGTCGCGATCGGCCACCGTGCGGAAAATCTGGGCGATGCGGCGGTGATCGTCACCTCGACCGCGATCAAGCGCGGCAATCCCGAAGTCGAAGCGGCGCTGGAGCGGCGCATTCCGGTGGTGCGCCGCGCGGAAATGCTCGCCGAGCTGATGCGCCTGAAATCGACCGTCGCGGTCGCGGGCACGCATGGCAAGACCACGACGACCAGCATGGTTGCGGCCTTGCTCGATGCGGGCGGGGTCGATCCCACCGTTATCAATGGCGGTATCATCAACAGCTATGGCTCCAACGCGCGTTTGGGCGCGAGCGACTGGATGGTGGTCGAAGCCGACGAAAGCGACGGCAGCTTCCTCCGGCTGGACGGCACGATCGCGGTCGTCACCAATATCGATCCCGAACATCTCGACCATTATGGATCGTTCGATGCGGTGAAGGATGCGTTCGTCGAGTTCGTCGAGAATGTGCCTTTTTATGGCGCGGCGTTGCTCTGTCTCGATCACCCCGAGGTGCAGAACATCATCCCGCGCGTGCGCGACCGGCGCGTGGTGACCTATGGTTTCTCGGCGCAGTCGGACGTGCGCGGCGTCAACGTGACGCCCACGCCCGGCGGCAACCGCTTCGAGGTGATCATCCGCCACCGCGACGGCACGACGCGCTCGATCGAAGGCATCGATTTGCCGATGCCGGGGCGGCACAATGTCCAGAACGCGCTCGCCGCGATCGGCGTGGCGCTCGAACTCGGTATCGATGATGCGACGATCCAGCAGGGTTTCGCCAAGTTCGGCGGCGTGAAGCGGCGCTTCACCAAGGTGGGCGAGACGGCTGGTGTCACGATCATCGACGATTACGGCCATCACCCGGTCGAGATCCGCGCCGTGCTGTCGGCGGCGCGCGAGGGCGTGCAGAACCGCGTGATCGCGGTGGTGCAGCCGCATCGCTATTCGCGCCTCGGCGATCTGATGGAGGAATTCCAGGGCGCGTTCAACGATGCCGACATGGTGTTCGTGGCACCGGTTTATGCAGCCGGCGAGGCCCCGGTCGAGGGGGTCGATGCCGAGGCGCTGGTCGAGGGGCTAAAGCGGCGCGGGCATCGCTCGGCCGCGACGATTGCCGATGCGGCAGCGCTGGCGGAGGCGCTGGCGAAGGTGGTGCAGCCCGGCGACATGGTGGTGTGCCTCGGCGCGGGCGATATTACGAAGTGGGCGGCTGGCTTGGCGGCTGGCATCGAGGCGGCGCGATGAGCAGCCTTGCCCCTTCTTCCCCCCTCCCGCTTGCGGGAGGGGCTGGGGGAGGGCCTGTCGGAGGCGTTCCGCACGCGTCCAGGTCATTCCCTCCCCTAACCCCTCCCGCAAGCGGGAGGGGAATTGAAGGGCGCATCACCCCCGCCGCACCCCTCGCACCCCTAGTCTGGTTCAAGTCCGGCGGCGCTGCGCAGTGGCTGTTCGAACCGAAGGATGTCGCCGACCTCAGCGCCTTCCTCGCCGCGCTCGACCCGGCGACGCCGGTAATGGCGCTCGGCCTCGGCTCCAACATGATCGTGCGCGATGGCGGCGTTCCCGGCGTGGTCATCCGTCTCGGCAAACCCTTCGCCAAGGTCGAGCTGCTCGATGCCACCACGCTGCGCTGCGGCGGTGGGGCGAGCGGGATCCTCGTCTCCTCCACCGCGCGCGATGCTGGGATTGGCGGTGTGGAATTCCTGCGCTCGATCCCCGGCACTGTCGGCGGCTTTGTCCGCATGAATGGCGGGGCCTATGGCCGCGAGACCAAGGATATTCTGGTGGAGTGCGAGGTCGTGCTGCGCTCGGGCGCGCGGCAAGTGCTGGCGGTCGAGCAGCTGGGCTACACCTATCGTCATTCGACCTTGCCCGAAGGCTGTGTCGTGGTCAGCGCCACCTTCCACGGCCATGCCGAGGACCCCGCCGTCATCCAGGCCGAAATGGACCGCATTGCCGCCGCGCGCGAGGAATCGCAGCCGCTGCGCTCGAAGACGGGAGGATCGACCTTCAAGAACCCGCCCGGCCATAAAGCCTGGGCGTTGATCGATGCCGCCGGGTGCCGGGGCCTGCGCATCGGCGATGCGCAGGTCAGCGAGAAGCATTGCAATTTCCTGCTCAACCTCGGTTCGGCGACCAGCGCCGAGATCGAGGCGCTGGGCGAAGAGGTGCGCGCGCGGGTCAGGGCGCATTCGGGCGTGACCCTCGAGTGGGAAATTCAGCGGGTGGGGGTCGAAAAGTGAGTTTGCACGTCGCAGTCCTGATGGGCGGCTGGTCGGCCGAGCGCGACGTGTCGCTGATGACCGGCGCCGACGTCGTAAAGGCGCTGGAGTCGCTCGGCCACCGCGTCACCGCGATCGATATGGGGCGCGACGTCGCGATCAAGCTTGCCGAAGCCAAACCCGACATCGTGTTCAACGCGCTGCACGGAACGCCGGGCGAAGACGGTTCGGTGCAGGGCATGCTCGACCTGATGGGGTTGAAATACACCCATTCCGGCCTCGCCACCTCGGTCATCGCGATCGACAAGCAATTGACCAAGCTGCTGCTCGTTCCCGCCGGGATTCCGATGCCGGGCGGGCGCATCGTCAAGAGCGAGACCCTGTACGCTGGCGACCCGCTGCCGCGCCCATACGTGCTCAAGCCCGTCAACGAAGGCTCCTCGGTCGGGGTCGCGATCGTCACCAACGAAGGCAATTACGGCAGCCCGATCGCGCGCAGCACGCCGGGGCCGTGGTTGGAATTCGAGGAGCTGCTCGCCGAACCTTATATTCGCGGGCGCGAGCTGACCACGGCGGTGCTGGGCAGCGAAGCGCTCGGCGTCACCGAGCTCAAGCCGAAGAATGGCTGGTACGATTATGACGCCAAATATACCGACGGGCTGACCGAACACGTCTTCCCGGCGGATGTGCCCGACGAAATTGCGGCGGCCTGCAAGCGCATCGCGCTCGACGCGCACCGGCTGCTTGGGTGCAAAGGCGCGTCGCGGTCGGATTTCCGCTGGGATGACGAACAGGGTGTCGACGGGCTGTTCCTGCTCGAGGTCAACACCCAGCCGGGCATGACGCCGCTCAGTTTGCTGCCCGAACAGGCGCGGCATTGCGGCATTTCCTATCCGGCGCTCGTGCAGACGCTGCTCGACGAGGCGCTGAAGGGGGGGGCGGAATGAGCGCCACGATCAAGCGCGGCACCGTGCGCCGACCGGTGCAGCCCAAGCGGCGTCCCCCGCCCAAGGTCTCGACGATCGACCGGGTGATCGCGATGCTGCCGGTCAGCGAAGCGACGCTGCGCCGGATCGCAACGTGGACGATCATGGGCGTGGTCGGTGCGGTCGGGCTGGCGACGGCCTCCTATTTCGGGGTGCCGGGCGCGGTCGGCTCGGCGCTGGGCGAAGCGATCGGTGAAGCGGGTTTCCGCGTCACCAATATCCAGATCACCGGGCTCAACCGGATGGACCATAATGTCATCTACAAGATCGCGGCCAACCAGCCGTCAATGGCGATGCCGCTGGTGAGCCTCGAAAAGATCCGGCAGGATCTGGTCGCGCATAGCGGCTGGATCGAGGATGCGCATGTTTCGCGGCGCTTGCCCGACACGCTGATCGTGCATGTCGTCGAGCGTGAACCGAGCGCGATCTGGCAGAAGGACGGACAACTCGCGCTGATCGCGGCCAACGGGACGTGGCTGGAGCCGGTCGATCCGCAGGCGATGCCCGATTTGCCGCTCGTCATCGGGGCGCACGCCAATGAACAGGAGCCGGCCTATCGCCAATTGCTCGACGTGGCACCGGCGCTGCGCGGGCAAGTGAAGGCGGCGACCTGGGTCGGAAATCGTCGCTGGACGCTGACCTTTGAGACCGGAGAGACGTTGGCACTGCCCGAGGGTGCGGACGCAGCGGGCAAGGCTTTGGTGAAGTTTGCCGAGCTCGACGGCGTCAAGCCATTGCTCGGCAAGGGGTGGCTTGGCTTCGATATGCGCGATCCGACGCGGTTGGTCGCGCGCAAGCCGGGCACGGTTTCGAACCGGGCGATCACCGATCCGGCGGCTCCCGTGGCGGGGGCAACCGGAGCGGCCGCGCAGCCAGTGCGAATCGAAGCGAAACAATCGGGGCCAGCCGGTGAGGGATAGGGTATCGAAGCCGGACAACAGGGGTATGGCGTAATGGCGAAGGCAGCACCGGAAGGTTTGATCACCGCACTCGACATCGGCTCCTCCAAGGTGTCGGCGATGATCGCGCAGAAGGGCGATGGCGGCGAGCTGATCGTGCTCGGCACCGGCCAGCGCGAGAGCAAGGGCGTCAAACGCGGCTATATCGCCGATGCCGCCGCGACCGAAGTTGCGGTGCGCGAAGCGGTCGAACAGGCCGAACGCATCGCCGGCACCAATATCGAGAATGTCTGGGTCAGCTTTTCGGCGGGCGGGCTGGTGTCCGATGTCGCCTCGATCGAGTTTGAGCTAGGCGGCCACCGCGTCGAGCAATCCGATATCGACGCGCTGTTGCAGGCGGGGCGCGATTCGATCGATCCGGCGGGCCGCATGGTGCTGCATGCGCAGCCAGCGCTCTATACGCTCGATGGGCTGACGGGCGTGAAGCGACCGCTCGGGCTCCATGCCGACCGGCTCGGCGTGCATATCCACGTCGTCGCCGCCGATGGGTCGCCGGTGCGCAATCTCGGGCTGTGCGTCGCGAACGCGCATCTCGAAGTGAAGTCGATCATCGCCTCGCCAGTGGCGACGGGCATGGCGTGCCTGAGCGACGAAGAGCGTGAGCTTGGCGTGGCCCTGGTCGAACTGGGGGCAGGGATCACCAACGTTTCGCTGTTCGCGGGCGGAATGCTGGTCGGGCTGATGTCGATCCCGATCGGCGCGCAGGACATTACCGACGACATCGCGTCTGCTTTCGGCACGCGCCGCGCGCAGGCCGAGCGGATGAAGTGCGTTCACGGCTCCGCCAATGCAAGCCCACGCGACAATCACGAGATGATCGACGTCGCGCCGATATCGGCGGAGGAAGATGCCAGCGACGGCACGCGCATCACCAAGGCGCAATTGATCGCCGTCATCCGCCAGCGGCTCGACCATTTGATCGGCGAAGTCGGCAAGGCGCTGGCCGAGTTGAAGTTTGAAGGGCCAGTCGGACGTCAAGTCGTGCTCACCGGTGGCGGTGCCGAACTGAAGGGCATCGCCGATTACGCACAGCAGGCGCTGGGGCGTTCGGTCAGGATTGGGCGGCCGCGCGGCCTCACCGGCCTGCCGGAAGCGCACGCGACGCCTGCGTTTACCACGCTTGCTGGGCTGGCTTTCTATGCGGCGGCGGACCCGGTCGACCTGCGGGCCTTGTCGAGCAAGCAGCAATTGGTGCATCGCCCGAAGGGATTTGCGCTGTTCCGCCGTTTGCTGGCAGCGGCGCGGGCGAATTATTAAAGAATTACGACAGGATTTAGCTGTTCGCGCTGGAACGACCGCAAGCGATGGTGCAGAACAGGTTCAAGCAGATTTTTCGCGCCGGGGTGTGGGCGCACGGTGGAGACGAACTATGAGCATCGAATTTTTGCCACCCGAAGTTGACGAACTCAGCCCGCGCATCGCCGTGATCGGTGTCGGCGGCGCTGGCGGCAACGCCATCGCCAACATGATGCGCGCCGATGTGCAGGGCGTCGACTTCCTTGTCGCCAACACAGACTCGCAGGCGCTGAAGCAATCGACCGCCAGCCACAAGATTCAGCTCGGCGCGAAGATCACGCAAGGTCTGGGCGCAGGCAGTCGTCCCGAAATCGGCCGCGCGGCGGCAGAGGAAACGATCGAGCAAGTCACCAAGATGCTCGAAGGCGCACACATGTGCTTCATCGCGGCCGGCATGGGCGGCGGCACCGGCACCGGTGCGGCACCGGTCATCGCCAAGGCGGCGCGCGACATGGGCATCCTGACGGTCGGCGTGGTGACCAAGCCGTTCGCCTTTGAAGGCACGCGTCGCGCGAAGAGCGCCGAAGCGGGCATCGAGGAGCTGCAGAAGTACGTCGATACGCTGATCGTCATCCCCAACCAGAACCTGTTCCTGGTGGCGAATGCGAACACGACCTTCAAGGAAGCGTTCCAGATGGCGGACGAAGTCCTCCAGCAGGGCGTTCGCGGCATCACCGATCTGATGGTCATGCCCGGCCTCATCAACCTCGATTTCGCCGACGTGCGTTCGGTGATGCAGGAAATGGGCAAGGCGATGATGGGCACGGGCGAAGCCTCGGGCGACAATCGCGCGATCGAGGCGGCGTCGAAGGCGATCGCCAACCCGCTGCTCGACGGCGTGTCGATGAAGGGGGCCAAGGGCGTCATCGTTTCGATCACCGGTGGCGACGATATGCGCCTGCTCGAAGTCGATGAAGCCGCGAACCACATTCGCGAACTGGTCGATGAAGACGCGAACATCATCTGGGGTTCGGCGTTCAACCCCGAACTCGAGGGCAAGATCCGCGTCTCGGTCGTCGCGACCGGGATCGAGGCCGAGGCGCGCCCGGCGGTTGCTCCGGCCCCAACGTCGCGCGCGTTCAGCTTCACGGCTGCGAAAAAGACGGAGGAACCGGCACCCCTGGCGGCTCCCGAGGCCGACATCGCCCCGGCGGCACCTACGGTCTCGGCACCCGAGCCTGCTGCGACGCACGATGATGAACTGGTGCTCGGCAGCGAAGCTGCCGTCGCGCCGGAGCCGGTGGCGGCACCGGTCCGGACCTTCGGGGAAGACTTTGATGTCCCCGCAGCGGCGGCGGACGATACGCCGACCGAAGCTCCGACGCGTCGCCGTTGGCTGTCGCCGGGTGCCGCCGCGGTGGAGGACGCTCCCGCCCTCCCGCCCGAGCCAGTCGTGCCAGCCCCGCGCGTGAAATTGGGGGGCACGTTGTTCGAGCGGATGTCGAGCGTATCGCGCGGGGTCGCGCGCGACGACGAGCCTACCCCGGACAAGGATGCGCTGGACATTCCACGGTTCCTGCATCGCCAGAACAACCAGTAACCGATGCCCGCGCGGTGCCCGCCATGGCGGGCACCGCTTGCCGAAGATGCGGGTCGGCCCGTCGCAGCCGATGGCTTGCCACATTGCCGGTTGCATCCCGAGCGGGTCTAGAGCGCAGCATGTTCGGGTTGATTCTTCCGGCGCGGGCAAGTCGGCGTCCGCAGGACATTTTGCGGCGCTCTTGTGGGTTCCTTCGTTTCACTCGAAAAGAACGGGTGGCGGTAGAGCCATCGTGATCTAGGAAACGGGATGCGCATTCGTCTTGCCAGTTCGATCATCGCACTGGCCACTTGCGGAACGGCTGCGCAGGCACAGACCGGGATCGCATCGCCTTATCCGCCCGCGCCCTATCCCTCGACCGTTCAGCCGTTGTCAGATGCCGATTTGCTTGCGAGCGAAATTCGCGCATTGGCGGTCGACCCCAACAATCTGTCGGCATTGGTCCGCGCGGGGGAATTGGCGCTAAAGCTGGATGACGATACCGCCGCCGCCGCTTTTTTTGCGCGCGCCGAGCGGATCGACCCCCGCAACGCGCGAGTCAAAGCCGGAGAGGGGGCGTTGCTGGTCGCGGCCGAGCGTCCTGGCGATGCGCTGCGGCATTTTGCCGAGGCGGAGACGCTCGGCGGTGATCCGCGGACCTTCGCGGCCGATCGCGGGCTGGCCTATGATCTCGTCGGCGAACAGGAACGCGCGCAACGGGAATATCGACTGGCGCTGAGGGCCGGGGCCAATGACGAAACCCAGCGACGCTACGCTTTGTCGCTTGGTATTTCCGGCAAGCGCGAGTTGGCGCTGGCCCAAATCGAACCGCTGTTGCGCAAAAGTGATCGTGGCGCGTGGCGTGCGCGGGCCTTCATCCTTGCGATGGCGGGCGACAAGGCGGGTGCGGAGAAGATCGCAACGAGCATGATGCCCGCCGGCATGGCGCAGGGGCTGCAGCCGTTCTTCGAAATTCTGCCGGCGCTGCGCGCGCCGGATCGCGCTTTTGCGGTGCATTTTGGCGAAGTCCGTCCCAGCCCGGAACGGTTGGCGGACGCGCGGATGGTGCCCCCGCTGGCTGCGCTCGGCCCCGACCCGACCGCGCCGGTCGCGGTCGCGGCGGTGGCGAAGCCGACCGTCGCCGTTGACGCCCGCGAAGAGCGCCGCAAGGCGCGCAAGACCCGGAAAGATCAGGAGCATGCCCAGGCGACAGCAGTGGCGGCGGTGGCAGCGCCGACGCCACAGCCGCAACTGGTTCCTCCGACCTATGCCGCCCCGCCCGCGTCTTCTGCCGTGGTTCTGGCGTCAAACTCGGTGCGCGTGCCCGTAACGCCGCCCGCGACCCCGCTTCCGCACGCAACGTTCAACGCTCCCGCCACAGTTGTCCCGCAAACCGGTGTGCCGGTCCGAACCGTCCCGCTGCAGCCGCAATCGCCGATGTCGAAAACGGGGGCATCGCCGGCCGTGTCGGCCAATCCGGTCGCCCCGGGCAATACACCCCCCATGCCGACGGCGTCGCTAGCGGGTGTGACGCGCTTCAGCGCGCCTCCAGCCGCGGTGCCGCAACGACCATCGCCTGCGGTGGTCGCGCCGGTCGTCGTACAGGCCCCGACGCAGACGATTACGCCAGCACCGGCCCGTCCGGCACCGACCCCGGTGCGCAGCGAGGAATCGATCCTCGCGGCGATCATTTCGGACATCAAGGTGCCCGGAGCGGAGACTCAGAGCGAGGCACCTGCACCGGCCGCCCAGCCAGTGGCTGTTCGTCAAGCGCCGGTTTCGCAACCCGTGGTCGAGGCGCAGCCCGCAGCCGACCGCGAACGGGAAATTGCCGCCGACAAACAGGCCGCCGACCGGCGGGCCGCCGATAAGAAAGCGGCCGCGGAGAAGAAGGCGCTTGCCGACAAGAAAGCCGCTGCGGACAAGAAAATCGCCGACGCAAAGAAGGCTGCCGCTGACAAAAAGGCGGCGGAAGAGAAGAAGAAAAAGGACCCCAAATTCCTGGAGCCGTCACGCGTCTGGGTGCAGGTGGCAGGGGGTGCGAATGTTGGGGATTTGCCCAAGCAATGGACCAAGATCCGGGCCAAGGCGACCAAGGCGTTTGGCGGCAAAAGTGCCTGGACCACGCCACTCCGCGCGACCAACCGGTTGTTGACCGGGCCCTTCAAATCGGAGGACGAGGCGCAGCGCTTCGTCAACGATCTTGCCAAGGACGATATTTCGGGCTTCGTCTTTGTGAGCGAAGCGGGCCAGAAGATCTCCAAACTTCCCGCGAAATGAGAAGGTGTTGGGTAGCATGACGATGCTTGCGCCATGGGCCTCGCACCCGGAGCGCAGTCGCGGTCGGCTCCACCCCGAGCCGAGCGGCGAGGGGCGGAGCGCGCGCGGCCCGCGCGACGCGTTCCAGCGCGATCGCGACCGGATCATCCATTCGATCAGCTTTCGGCGCTTGCGGCACAAGACGCAGGTGTTCCTGGCCCCCGATGGCGACCATTTCCGTGTCCGTCTGACCCATAGCCTGGAGGTCGCGCAGATAGCCCGCACGATCGCGCGCGCACTTGGGCTGAACGAAGACCTCACCGAAGCGCTCGCGCTGGCGCATGATATCGGCCACCCGCCGTTCGGCCATGCCGGGGAGGATGCGCTGCAAGCCGCGCTGGCAGGGCAGGGCGGGTTTGACCATAATGGCAATACGTTGCGCGCATTGATGACGATCGACAGCCCGTATCCGTGCTGGAACGGGCTTAACCTGACGTGGGAAACGCTGGAGGGGCTGGCCAAACACAATGGACCGATCGCCAATCCGGGTTGGGCGCTGGCCGAGTGCGATGCCGCCTTTCCGCTGGAGCTGACGCGCTGGCCGAGCCTGGAGGCGCAGGTCGCCGCGATCGCCGACGATATCGCCTACGACAATCACGATATCGATGACGGGTTGCGTGCCGGTCTGCTGACGCTTGAGCAATTGCTGGAGGTGCCGGTGGTGGCGCGCGGCTGGGCCGATGTCTGCGCCCGCTTTCCCGGCATTGCTCCGGCGCGGCTGGTGGGGGAATTGATCCGCTCGCAGATCGGCGCGATGGTCAACGATCTGATCGCGGAAACCCGATCGCGATTGACCGGGATTGGCGACCTTGCCGATGTGCGCGCGGCGGGGCGGTGTCTGGTCGGCTTCTCAGCCGAAATGCGCGAAGATGAGCGCGCGCTAAAGCGCTTCATGTACGCCAATCTCTACCACCATCCGCGCCAATTGGAGGCGGCGCGGGCGGCGGAGGGGATCGTGACGGGGCTGTTCGCCGCCTATCGCCTGGACCCGACGCAGATGCCGGGCGATTGGAGTGCGCGGATGCCGCAGGACGAACCGGGGCGCAGTCGGCATATCGCCGATTTCATCGCAGGCATGACCGACCGCTACGCGGTTGCCCGCTATCGTGCGGCAGTGGGGCCGATCGACTTGCCGGAGGTCTTTTAGCGCCCGCTGACAAGCGAAGCGCGTCCCCGGCCGATACCGGCGACGCGCCTCGCTATGCGATCCACCGCTTAGCGGAAGGCGATGTCGGTCTTGGTCAGCTTCGCCTGAGCGTTGGGAATGGTGAAGGACACCGGAACGCCGCGCGAATAGCCGGTGATATGGTCGCCGCGAACCTGGAGCTGGAACGTGCCGCCTGAGGCAGCGCGACCGCTGATGACGACATATTTGCCCTTGTTCACGGTGGTGTAGGTGTAGGTGTCACCATCGCGCGTGAAGGTGCGCTGCGCGGCATCGTTGGCAAAGGCAGGCGAAGCGGCGGCGAGCAGAGCCGTGGCGGCGAAGAGAGTCTTGAACATGATCGTTCCTTTCCTGGGGAGTTAAGGCCGATCGCGCATCCCCTCCCGGTGGATGTCCTGCTGTCGCGTGAATTTATATTGCAGTGCAGCAAAGTGCCCAAGCGCAAACGACGCGCGTGCAGTTGCAACAAACGAACGCCACGGCCGTTTCGGGCACAATTCTGCGACATATGCGGCCCATAGATTACGGGCCGATTCGCAAGGACGACGTTGATGACCAAGGCGAGTATTGCCCTAAACCGCTTCGGCCTGGGCGCGCGGGGTGACCAACCGGTGCCTGCTGACCCGCTTGGCTGGCTGACGGGCCAATTTGCGAAATATGATCCCGTACCGGATGTGATTGCCAGCGCGCCGACCAGCGCGGGGGTCTCCGCCGAACTGGCCGACTATTTTCGACAGCAACGCGCGCTGCGGGCGCAACAGGCGACCAAGCTCGGCGGCCCGGCCGCTCCGCCGCCCGCCGCCGCCATCGCGATGGCGGGTGCAGCCTCGGCCGGTCTCCAGATGGGGACCCAGCCGGTGCAGCCGCGAACTCTGTCGCAAGGGGCCGTCCCGTCACCGGGCAAGGACGATGCGATGCGCCAGGCGCGGCAATTTGCGCAGCGGACTGGCCGGGGCGACTATGCCGGGGCAGTGGGCGCGCGCGCGACCAATGCCCTGGTTACGGAAACGCCGTTTGTCGAACGGCTGGTGCATTTCTGGGCGAATCATTTCGCGGTCTCGGCCGATAAGCTCGAAGTGATCGGTCTATCGGGAACCTTGGAATTCGAGGCGATCCGGCCGCATGTGCTGGGCACCTTCCGGGATATGCTGATCGCGGTGGAGCAGCATCCGGCGATGTTGCTGTATCTCGATCAGGCGGTATCGGTCGGCCCGACATCGCCGCTTGGGTTGAAGATCGCCGCTCGTGGCAACCGCAAGGTTGGCCTGAACGAAAATCTCGCACGCGAAATTCTCGAACTGCACACACTCGGCGTGCGCACTGGCTATACGCAGGCCGACGTCACCGAATTCGCACGCGCGATGACCGGTTGGACGGTCGCCGGGATCGGGCGCGGGCCTGGGTCTGCGGCCGCCGGAACGGACGGGCTGCCCGGTGATTTCGTCTTTGTCGCCCCGCTGCACGAGCCGGGCGATCGCATGATCATGGGCAAGCGCTATCCGGCTGGCGGGGTGGAGCAGGCGCGGGCTGTGCTGTCCGACGTGGCCGTCGCCCCGGCGACCGCCACCCACATCGCGACCAAGCTCGCGCGGCACTTTGCGGGCGATACACCGCCACCCGCGATGGTCGAGCGTTTGCAAGCGGCTTTCCTCACCTCCGGGGGGGATTTGCCAACGCTATACCGCGCGCTGATCGCTTCGCCCGAGGCTTGGGTCGAACAACCGGTAAAGTTCAAGACGCCGTGGGAGTGGACGATCTCGTCCATGCGCGCGTTGAATGTGAAGACGGCGGACCCGCAAGCGGTGGTCGGGCTGCTCAATCAACTTGGGCAACCGACGTGGAAGCCGGGCCAGCCGATCGGCTTTGACGATATTGCGGGAAGCTGGGCTGGACCCGATGCCGTGTTGCGCAGGGTCGAAGCCGCCGAGCGCTTCGCCGCGCGGGCGGGCAATATCGATGCCCGCGCGCTGGCACCGAAAGTGTTGCCGGGCTCCGTCAGTGCAGCCACGCAAACCGCGCTCGCGAATTGCGAAAGTCCGGCACAGGCGGTGGCGTTGCTGCTCGTCGCCCCCGAATTCATGCGGAGATAAGAGCATGTACGATCGTCGTTCGTTTATCGGCGCTAGTGTCGCAAGCGCTTTGACGCTCGCCTTGTCGCCGCGCATGGCGTTTGCCAAGGCCGAGACCGACAAGCGTTTTGTCTTCATCATCCAGCGCGGTGCTGCCGATGGCCTTGGGATCGTTGCCCCGGTCGGCGATCCAGCCTTCGTCGGCGCACGCGGCGATCTCGCGGCGGATTTCGCGACGGCTGCCAAGCTCGATTCGATGTTTGCGCTGCATCCAGAATTGTCTGTGCTCGGGGGGCTTTATACCAAGAAGCAGGCGCTGTTCGCGCACGCGGTCGCCTCGCCCTATCGGGACCGGTCGCATTTCGACGGGCAGAACGTGCTCGAGAGCGGCGGGACCAGCGCCTACCAAGTCAAGGATGGCTGGCTTAACCGACTGCTCGGCGTGCTGCCGCCGACCGAGGCCAAGGCGATTGCGGTGTCGGCGACGGTGCCGCTGGCGCTGCGCGGACGCCATGACGTGTCCTCATATGCGCCATCCGGCCTGCCACAGGCCTCGGACGACCTGATGCAGCGCGTGACGATGCTGTATCAGGGCGACAGCCAGCTCCACGCTTTGTGGAGCGAAGCGATGAACACGCGGCAATTGACCAGCGATCTCGCAGGTGGCGGCGGGGCCAATGCCGCGGCGACGGGGGCGCTGGCCGCGCGCTTGCTCGCCCCCGCCGACGGCGCGCGCATCGCGATGATCGAAACTGGGGGGTGGGATACCCATACCCAGCAGCGCCAGCGCCTGGCGGGGCAGCTCAAGGGCCTCGACGCGATGATTGCCGCCCTGCAAACCGGGCTGGGGCCGCTGTGGAACGACACGATGGTGCTGGTGGCGACCGAATTCGGCCGGACGGTGGCGATCAACGGCACTGGCGGCACCGATCACGGGACGGGCACCGCAGCAATGCTGATCGGCGGCGGGGTGCGCGGTGGCCGGGTGCTGGCGGATTGGCCGGGGCTGCGTCCCGCAGCCCTGTTCGAAGCGCGCGACTTGAAGCCGACGATGCAGCTCGACGCGTTTATCGGCGGCGCAGTCGCGGGGCATTTCGGGGTCGACCCGGCGCGGACGATGGCCGCGCTGTTCCCGGAAACCAAGCGGGTCGCGGCGGTGCGCGGGCTGGTGTGATTTTCGCGCGCGCTTGATCTCGCGCAAGGCGCGTCGGCTGCTGCCGGGCGAAAGCCGCACAATGACCATTCCGCAGCCTTATGATATCCTCATTGTCGGTGCCGGCCCTGCCGGGCTTGCGCTCGTGCGTGCGCTGGCCGGTTCGCGCCTGCGGATCGGCATCCTTGATCAGGCTCCGGTCGCGACGCTGTCCGCTCCGCCGTGCGACGGCCGGGAGATTGCGTTGACCCAGCGGTCGGTGGCGACGTTGCAGCGGCTCGGTGCATGGCAGCGCCTGGATCCGGCGCAAATCTCCCCGCTATGCGAGGCGCGGGTGCTCAACGGCGGGCGCTCCTTTGCTTTGTCCTTTGCGGGACCGAATGTCGGCGACCGGCTCGGCTCGCTCGTGTCCAACCATCATATCCGGCGCGCGCTTTATGACGCGATCGAAGGGCAGGACGGCCTGACCTTGCTGGCGGGTGCGTCGATCCGCAGCGTCCGGACCGACATGAATTGCGCGTCGGTGACGCTGGACGACGGGCGCACGCTGTCGGCGCAGTTGGTGGTCGGCGCGGATTCGCGATTTTCGTTCGTGCGGCGGCAATTGGAAATTGGCGCGCAGATCAATCCGCTCGGTCGATCGATGCTGGTCGCGCGTGTCGCCCACGCAGCGGTGCATCGCGGCGTCGCCACCGAATGGTTCGGGCATGGCCAGACGATCGCCATGCTGCCGCTTTCCGACGGTCGCTTGTCGTCGGCGGTGCTGACCCTGCCTTCGCCTGAGATCGATGCGCTGGCGGCGCTGGATCGTCCCGCGCTGAGTGCGGAATTGACGCGGCGTTTCCGGGCGCGGCTGGGGCCGATGCAGGTGCTTGACGGGCCGCATGTCTATCCGTTGACGACAACCTATGCGCACCGCTTCGTCACCCGACGTGCCGCCTTGGTCGGGGATGCGGCGGTCGGCATGCATCCGGTCACCGCGCATGGCTTCAATCTCGGGTTGCAGGGTGCTGCGAAACTCGCCGAGTTGATCGCGCAGGCCGCGCAGGGCGGACATGACATCGCCGGAAACGTGCTGCTGCGGCGCTATGAGGCGGCCCATCGGCTGGCGAGCGCACCGCTCTATGCCTCTACCAACCTGTTGGTACGCCTCTATACGGACGATCGGCCGATCGCCCGGATGGCGCGTCCGCTTGTGCTGCGTGCGGCCGCACGGTTGCCGATGGTGCGGACGGCGATCACGCGGCGGCTGATGCAGCAGTGATACCCCAATGCCGACCGGAGACGTTAAGATGACCGCCACTGCCGAAACGACCGCCCCCTCGTTGTTCGCGCGGATTGGCGGGACCGAGGGCGTGCGCGCGGTCGTCGAGCGCTTCTACGATCTGATGCAGGACGATCCGCGCTACGCCGCCTTGCGGGCGATGCATGCAGAGGATCTGTTCCCGGTACGCGTGTCGCTGACACAGTTTCTCTCCGCCTGGCTTGGCGGGCCGCGCGACTGGTTCGAGGCGCGGCCGGGCACCTGCATCATGTCGATGCACCGCGCGATGGGAATCACCTCCGAAACCGCGGCGCAATGGGTGGAGGCGATGAGCCGGGCGATGGCGGAGGCCCGCGTCGAAAAAGCGCTCGGCACCCAGATGCAGCAAGCCTTCCTGCGTATGGCAGGCGCGATGATGCAGGTGTAGCGCGGGCGCTCCGCTTATTCCTCGAAGCCGATCTTGCGCGCCCGCTCTGCAACCTTCGGATTGATGTTGAGCGCGGCCGCGCGATCTGCTGCTGCCTGGGCGGCGTTGCCCATCCGCTTATGGGTCACCCCGCGCATGTAGAGCGACCAGGCGGTGCGTGGTGCGAGCGCCAGGGCTGCGTCATAATCCGCCAAGGCCTGACCCAGCTCGCCACGCCGCAGCCGCACCAGAGCGCGGCTGTCGAGAAAGGTCGAGCGCTTCGGATCGGCCTTGATCGCCGCATTGCAGTCGGACAGCGCCTTGTCGAGCTCGCGGTTGAGCAGTCCGCGGGCCCAGCAGCGGCCGTTGAAGGCGCTGCTGCGGGCGCTGTCTTCCGGATGGCTCTTTAGCCACAGATCGTAATTGCGCAGCGCGTCCTCAGGACGATCGAGATCGTTAGACAGACTGGCCACGGTGAGCCGTTTCTCCGACGATGGTGGAAGCGCAGCATCGGCGGCCTGGACATCGTCGGCGGCACCCGCGCGGTTGCCGCGCCGTATCCGCAGCGAAGCGCGTGTCAGACGGGCGTCTGCCATCGCCGGGTCGAGCGCGATCGTTTTGTCGAGATCGGCCATCCCCAGGTCGAAGTGCTGGCTCGCAAGATGCGCCAGCGCGCGCTGGTAAAAATACCGGGGCTCGGTCGGTGCCAATGCGCAGGCCTTGTCGAAATCCGCCAGCGCCTCGGGCAAATGTCGATTGGACGCGTAGACCGCACCGCGTCGACTATATCCTTCGGCGGTGGTCGGTTCGGCGGCCTTGTTGGTCAAGTCGAGGGCGGTGCCATCGGCGGAAAAGACGGTCTTGGGCGAGAGCCCGAAAACGGGGCCACCCTCATAGGTGATGAAGAGCTGACGCAGCGCGTTGGAAACGAACATGCGGTGGGTAAGGAAGAAGTCGACACCGATCAGCATGTCGGCATTGCCAAGCTCCAGTTGACCGATCCGGATTTGGGGATGACGGATCGCTTCGCCGCCAATATCGATCGTGTCGAACGTCGCCCGCCAGGTCGGAACGCGGTGTTGGCCGAGGCCGTGACTGGGCCCCACCGACACCACGCCGGGCGTTTCGGGGGTAATGCCGAGACGTTTCGCCATCGCGAGCGACAACATCGAACTTTGCGCACCGCTGTCGAACATCGCGCGCACTTTCACCCCATTGAGCAAAACGGTGCCGACCGTATGCGGCTTGAATCTGGTGTCTTGCCCTGCTTCCAGCGACACGATCGTTACCGGCTTGGTACCTGCCCAATAAGCGAGATTGCTGGCGCGGCATCCCTGCGTCTTGATCAGGCGGACCACGCCATGCGGCAAATCGTATTCGACATCGGCGAGGCCAAGAATGTTCTGCCCGATCAAGCCTGCCGTGCCGGTGTCGCTGCCGCCGACGACGAAGTCGATTTTTGGGATCGCGACGCCGGCAAGCGAAAAGTCCTTGGTGACGGCGACGCCGACCGAGGCATCCCCGCCAATGCCCTTGAGACGGAACCACGGGGGGGCGGGGGTGACGCGCAGACCGAACTCCGCCGCGCTGGCTGCGGAAATGGTGCTGTAGAAGGCTCCGCTGTCGAGAATGAAGCGCGCTTCTTTGCTACCGAACTTGGCCGCCAGTTGCGGCTCCGCCCCCGTCATGGTGACGGGGAATTCGACGATTTTGCTGGCCTGACACTCCGCCATGGCGGGAACCGGGGCCAACAACGCCAGCACCGGCGGGAGCAATCGGAACACTCGCATGGCAGGCCTCGGGGCAGAACTCGGGGGCGCTTATCATCGCGGAAATTGGAAGAAAAACACAACACCATTCCAAGACGAAAGCCAGCATAACGCCATGTGCTGCCTTGGGAAATCGAAATCACGAGGGTTGCCTTGCGCCGCGCGAATGCAGAGCGCCCGCCAGCCATGTTTTGCCCAGTGGGGCGAACTCGGCTAAGGGCCGCGCTCGCTTACATGACCGGACCTGCCATGACCCTGTACACCCGTTTCGCCGCGCATATCGATGCGGTGCTCGATGCCCTTGAAGCCAGCGGTGATCTGCCGAGCGGGCTCAGCCGCGCCAACGTGACGGTAGAGCCGCCGCGCGATGTTTCGCATGGCGATCTTGCGACCAACGCCGCGATGGTGCTGGCCAAGCCCGCCGCCACCAATCCGCGCGCGCTGGCCGAGAAGATCGCCGCGAAACTGGAGGGGCTCGACGAAGTGGCGAGCGTCGCCGTGGCGGGCCCTGGCTTCATCAACATGACGCTGACCGACGATACGTGGCGCGCCGAATTGTCCGCGATCCGCGATGCGGGCGACGATTACGGGCGTTCCTCGCGCGGTGCTGGCATCACGGTGAACGTCGAATATGTCTCGGCCAACCCAACCGGGCCAATGCATATGGGGCATTGCCGTGGCGCGGTGGTGGGCGATGCGCTGGCCAATCTGCTCGAATTTTCCGGGCACAAGGTAATCCGCGAATATTATGTCAACGATGCCGGTGGGCAGGTCGATGTGCTCGCGCGCTCGGTCCATATGCGGTATCTGGAGGCACTGGGCGAGACGATCGAGATCCCCGAGGGCCTGTATCCGGGCGATTATTTGATTCCGGTGGGGCAAGCGCTGGCTGCCGAATTTGGCGATGCGTATGTCGGCAAGCCCGAGGGCGAATGGCTGGTGCTGTTCCGCACGCGCGCCGTCGCGGCGATGCTGGAACTGATAAAGGCCGATCTGGCGCTGCTCGGCATCCATCACGACCTATTTTCGTCCGAGGCGGAATTGCAGGCCGAGGGCAAGCCCGAGGCGGCCGAGCACGATTTGCGCGCGCGTGGGTTGATCTATGACGGCCTGCTCGAAGCGCCCAAGGGCCAGGAATTGGAAGATTGGGAGCCGGTCGTGCTGCCGCTGTTCCGCTCGACGCAATTTGGCGACGATCAGGACCGGCCGATCAAGAAGTCGAATGGGCAATGGACCTATTTCGGTGCCGATCTCGCTTATCATTATCAAAAGGCGCAGACCGCCGACGCGCTGATCGACATTTGGGGTGCCGACCATGCCGGTACGGTCAAGCGCATCGTCGCGGCCGTGCAGGCGCTGACCGGGGGCAAGACCCGCTTCGACGTCAAGCTCGTCCAGATGGTGCGACTGATGCGGAATGGCGAGCCGATCAAAATGTCGAAGCGCGCGGGCAATTTCGTCACGCTGGCCGATGTCGTGCGCGAAGTCGGCAAGGATGTCGTCCGCTTCACCATGCTGACGCGCAAGGCCGATGCGCAGATGGACTTCGATTTCGCCAAGGTGGTGGAGGCGTCGAAGGACAATCCGGTGTTCTACGTCAATTATGCGCACGCCCGTGTCGCGTCGCTGCACCGGCGGGCGGCGGAAGCAGGGATCGTGTGCGATTCGGTCGACCTGTCCCAACTTGATACGGAAGACCTGGCGCTGGTGAAGTTCGCCGCCCAGTTCCCGCGCATCGTCGACACCGCAGCGGCGGCGCGCGAACCGCACCGGATTGCCTTCTATCTCTATGACTTGGCGGCATCGCTTCACGCTTTGTGGAATGTCGGAAACGACCGGCCCGACCGCCGTTTCCTGTTGCCGGACAATCCCGCCATGACATGTGCACGGCTTTTCTTGGCCGACGCGATCGGGCAGATTATCCGCAATGGGTTGGGGATCATGGGGGTCCAGGCGGTCCAGGAGATGAACTGATGGCGACCGGCGAATTCGATGTCCGCGATGAGGATCGGCTCCCGTGGCTGGAGACGGTTGAAGACGCTTATGACGATGGTCCGTCGATCGTACGGATCATCGTGCTGGTCGTGATCGCGCTGGCGATCGTTGCGGCGGCCATCCTGGGCTACCAATATTACAAGAAGCACCAGAGCGTGGACGGCAATGGCGCGCTGATCACCGCCCAGGCGGGAGACTATAAGGTCAAGCCGGATGATCCCGGTGGTTTGAAGGTCGAAGGCGAGGGCGATACCGCGATCGCCACCAGCAATGGTGCCGGGACCGCCAATGCGTCGATCGACATGAAGGCGCTGCCGGAGAAGCCGGTCGAGGGCAAGAAGGTCGCGCCGACCCCGGTTGCTACCGGATCGGACAAGGCCGTGACGGCGATTCCAGGTGCCAAGGGCGCGCCATCGGGCGGCGCGCTGGTCCAGCTCGGTTCCTTCCCGGACGAAGCCGAGGCGAATACGGCCTGGACCAAGATCTCCAAGACCTACGGCTATCTCGCGCCGCTTGGGAAATCGGTGCAGGCGGCACAGGTGAACGGCAAGACGGTGTACCGCTTGCGCGTGAATGCGGGCAGCGCGGGGCAGGCCAGCAGCCTGTGCAGCAAGCTGGCTGCGGCGGGACAGGCGTGCTTCGTACCGCACGATTGAGGCGCGCCGTTCGGCTTTTTGGTCGGTCGTCGGCGGTATAGACTACTCAGGCTGGCGTCGGGCTTGTAGGCAGCGGGTATGAAGCCCGTCATCTTCGGCCTTTCCGGCCTTGCCCTGACCCCCGCCGAGCGCGCCTTCTTCGCGAGTGCTAACCCCGCCGGGTATATTCTGTTCAAACGCAATATCGAGAGTCGCGCGCAAGTGCGGGCGCTGACGGATAGTCTGCGCGACCTGTCGGGGCGCGGCGACGTACCGATCCTGATCGATCAGGAGGGCGGCCGCGTCGCACGGATGGGGCCGCCCGAATGGCCGAGCTTCCCGGCGGGCCCCGCGTTCGATGCGCTGTACGACATTGCGCCCATCTCCGCGATCGAGGCGGCGAGCGCCAATGCCGAGGCGATCGCTTTGATGCTGGCTGAAGTTGGCATCAACGTCGATTGCCTGCCGCTGCTCGACGTGGTGCAGCCCGACACGACCGAGGCGATCACGATCCGTGCGCTTGGGTCGGAACCGATGCGCGTTGCCGCTTTGGGCCGGGCGATCCTGCAGGGGTTGCAGCGTGGCGGCGTGGTCGGGGTGGTCAAGCATATGCCCGGGCATGGCCGCGCGAAGCTCGATACGCATTACCATTTGCCGACCGTTACCGCTTCCGATGCCGAATTGGAGGTCGATCTGGAGCCGTTCGCACGGCTCAACGACGCGCCGATGGGGATGACCTCGCATATCGTGTTCGAAGCCTGGGACGCCGCCCACCCGGCGACGCTTTCCCCGGTGGTGGTCGAGCGGATCATCCGGCAGCGGATCGGTTTTGACGGACTGTTGATGACCGATGACATCGATATGAAGGCGCTATCGGGCACGGCGGCCGACAAAGCGGCGGGGGCGATTGCCGCCGGGTGTGATCTGGTGCTCGATTGTTGGGGGCGGATGGACGAAATGGAGGCGATCGTCGACCGGCTGGACGAGATGTCGCCAGTGTCGAGCGCGCGGCTCGATCGCGCGATGGCGACGGTGGCGGGTGTGCGTGCCGAGGGCGATGTGGCAGCGCTGATCGCCAAACGCGACGCCCTCTTAGCGCTCACTTAAAATCCTCCCCGGCATGGGGAGGATTTGCTAGGCTTCGTTTGTGACCGACGAACCAGAAACGCTCACGCTGGATTTGGAGGGGTGGGAAGGCCCGCTCGACCTGCTGCTGGCGCTTGCGCGCAATCAGAAGGTGGACCTGAAGGCGATTTCGATCCTCGCGCTGGTCGACCAATATCTGCGCTTCGTCGAGGAGGCGCGCGCGATCAAGTTGGAGCTCGCCGCCGACTATCTGGTCATGGCGGCGTGGCTTGCCTATCTGAAATCGGGCCTGCTGCTGCCACGCGACCCCGAAATCGAGCCGTCGCCCGAGGAACTGGCGCTGCGGTTGCACCTGCGGCTCGAGCGCCTGAGCGCAATGCGCGAGGCCGGCGCTCGGCTGGTGGCGCGCGATCGGGTCGGGCGCGACGTGTTTTTGCGGGGCGCGCCGGAGGGCTTGCGGACGCAGCGCAAGGCGCTGTGGCAGGCCGAAATCTATGATCTGATCGCGGCGTATGGCGTCATCAGCGCGCGCACACGCCCGGTGCTGCATGTCGTGGCGCATCGCGCGGTGATGACGTTGGAGACGGCGCTGGAGCGGGTGTCGGCGCTGGTTGGCACGCAAATCGATTGGGCGACGATCGAAAGCTTTCTGCCCGAGCAAGCGAATGGTGCCTTTCGCAAATCGGCGCTCGCCTCCAGCTTTCTCGCCGCGCTGGAACTGGCCAAGCAGGGCAGGATTGAACTGCGCCAGCAATCGCCCTTTGCGCCGCTCTACATCCGGGCCTTGGCATGAGCGCGCCCGATCCGCCGGTCCGCGCGGTGGAGGCGGTGCTGTTCGCAGCGACCGAGCCGATGACCGTCGATGCGATCCGTACGCATCTGGAGGGCGTGGAGGTGCGTGCCGCGCTCCGCACCCTTCAGGCTGATTATGCCGGGCGCGGGATCGAACTGGTGCAGCGCGGCGACCGCTGGCATTTCCAGACCGCCGCCGACATGGCGCATTTGCTGCGCCGCACGCATGAGGAACCACGCAAGCTCAGTCGCGCGGGGATCGAGACGCTGGCGATCATCGCCTATCACGAGCCGACGACTCGCGCCGAGATCGAGGCCATTCGCGGGGTCGCGATTTCCAAGGGCACGCTCGACGTGCTGATGGAGGCCGGCTGGATTCGGCCCGCCGGGCGGCGCGAGGTGCCGGGGCGACCGTTGCTGTATGCGACCACTCCGGGCTTCCTGGCGCATTTCGGTCTCGCCAGCAGGCGCGACTTGCCCGGGATCGACGATTTGCGCGCGGCGGGCCTGCTCGATCCGGTCGATCTCGCCTTCGAACGGGTCGATACCATGGGAGAGGTGGAAGTTTCCGACGAGGAGGACTAGATAGGAGGGAATTCAGGAGATCGATCATGGGTGGTTTGAGTTTTGTACACTGGCTGATCTTCGGCGGGATCGCGATCCTCGTCCTGGGTGGTGGCCGGTTCTCGAACATGATGGGCGACGTCGCCAAGGGCATCAAGTCGTTCAAGAAGGGTATGGCTGAAGACGACGAGCCTGTGCGCGAACCAAGCCGGATCGAAGCCAAGAAGGCGGCGGAACCGGTGTTCGACCGCGATGGCAATCGCATTCGCGAAACCGAAATCTGATTTAGCGCTCCGCTGCCATGTTCGATGTCGCATCCTCCGAGGTGATCCTGCTCGGGGTCGTGGCCTTGCTCGTCATCCCGCCCAAGGATTTGCCCAAGGCGATGCGGATTGCCGGGCAATGGGTCGGGCGTGTGCGCGGCGTCGCCAATCAGTTTCGCTCAGGCTTCGACAACATGGTGCGCGAGGCCGAGTTGCAGGAAATGGAAAAGAAATGGGCGGCCGAAAACGCGCGGATCATGCGCGAGCACCCGCCCGAGCCCGTCCAGATGCTACCGATGGCCGATACGCCCGCTGCCCTGCCGCACGACGCCCATGACGAAGATGCGCCGCCGGTGATGGTAGAGCCGCCAAATGTGCATGGTGCCCCGCCAGTCGCATTGCCGGGCGATGCCGAGCCCAAGGCGCATCCGTGAACGCTCCGATCGATGACCTCGAAGCGAGCCGGGCACCGCTGCTCGATCATTTGATCGAGCTGCGCCGTCGGCTGTTCTTCTGCATCGTATCGGTGCTGGTCGCGTTGATCGGCACCTATATCTACTCGCGCGAAATATTCACGGTGCTGGTGCATCCGCTGCTCGCGGCCGGGCAGAAACGGATCGTGACGATCGGCGTGTTCGACGGCTTTTTTGTGCAGTTGAAGGTGGCATTGTTCGCCGCGATCATGATCTCATTCCCGGTCATTGCGAACCAACTGTGGGGTTTTGTCGCGCCGGGGCTCTACCGCAAGGAAAAGCGTGCGCTCCTGCCGTTTCTGTTCGCCACGCCGGTGCTGTTTATCCTTGGTGCGTCGATGGCGTATTTTGTTGCCATCCCCTCGGCGCTGCATTTTTTCCTGAGCTTCCAGGGCAATCTGGGTGGCGTCGAGCAGGAGGCGCTGACCTCGGTTGCGTCCTATCTCGATTTCGTGATGCAGTTCCTGTTTGCCTTCGGGCTGGCTTTCCTGTTGCCGATCCTGCTGATGCTGGTCGAGCGCGCCGGGCTGGTGACGCGCAAGCAATTGGTCAGTGGGCGGCGCTACGCGATCGTCGGCTGCTTCGCGGTGGCGCTGGTGTTGGCCCCGCCCGATGCCGGTTCGATGATCATCCTAGCGATCCCGCTGGTCGCACTGTACGAGCTCGCGCTGATCGCGATCTGGTTTACCGAGCGGCGGCGCGGCAAAGAGGCGGCGACGGAATTGGTCGAAAGCTGACAAGCAAAAGGCCGCCCCGCATCATCGGGACGGCCTTCGATCGGTTGGTAAAGGCTTATTTGGCGCTGTCGGCCGTTTTGGCGACGGTGTCGCCTGCCGATTTCACATCCTTGCCGACGCCTTCGACGGTGTTGCACGCGCCCAGCAGCAACGCGGTAGCGGCGATAGCGATCGTGGTGATCTTGCGCATGATACTCTCCTGAAGACTGTCCGGGATAGCCCGGATGCCTCGCTCCCAATGTTTGGCGATACGCTTGGTTCCGCCTCGTCGAGATAACGCGTGCGGTCAGGCGCAACGGATGAAAAAGCTTGGGCCTGGACGCGCTACCGGGGGGGGAGGGGAAGCGCGGCCAGGCCCGTGTCTTGGATAGCGAGAGCGGGGGGGCATAAAGTCGCTATCCGAACCTGAAAACGGGCCTCGCGCGCTTCGGTTCCGAAAAAATTTGACCTCGGCGTTTTTTATGGCGCGAAATTCAATCGCGCCCGGTTACTGCAACGGCGATCTCATAAGCGCCGACCAGTGGATCGTAGTGAAGCTTCGACCGCAATTGGCGCGCGAGCCCTTCGATCACCCGGCCGTAACGTTCGGCGACCAATGCCCGCATTCTGTCATCGTCGACCAGAGCTGGAGAGTTGACCCTCAATATGGCGCGATCGTCGGTGGGGGCGGCACCGATGGAAATGCGAACTTGTGCCGTCGGGCTGACCGTCATCGCCAATTCGACGATCTCGGTCAGCAGGAAAGCGATCGCAATCGCGACATCCTGATTCGCCAGATAGGGCGCAATGTCGAGCGTAACGCCGATCGGCGAATCGTCCGGCGCGGTCGCGCGGATATTGGAGGCGAGTTCGCCAATGACCGAGCGTAGCGAAAGTCCGCGATTTTCCTCAAGCTCGGCAAAATGGTTGCGGTGGACCACGGCGAGCGCATCTACTCGACGCTGGATCGATGCGTAAGCCTGCGTTGCCTCTGCGCTCCGTGCTGCCCGGGCGTGGAAGTTTATCAGGCTGGAAATGACCTGAAGATTGTTTTTGACGCGATGATGGACTTCGCGGGTCAGCTTTGTCTGGCGCACCAGCCCTTCGGCCAGCCCGGCTTCATGTTCGGCAACCGTCCGGCTGATCGCCCGAAAGGTTTCCCCCAATTCACGAATTTCCTGTGCCGGGAGCGCGTGCATTGCGCCCGGATCGATTTCTTCGCCTGGCACAAAATTGGCTACGCGGGAACGCAACTGTCGCAGCGACCGGATCAGCAGGCGATCGACCACAAACCAGCCAATGCCGGCTGCGGCCGCCCACATGATGATGGGCAGGATGAGCGAGACCAGAACGGGCGAAGTGATCGGGGCGCTGCGCATGCGCGTGGTAAGCGCGATTTCTCCAAGCCCAATCCCCATGCTCAGGCCCGCGCGGCGTTCCAGGGGGGCTTGTCGTGGCAGGTCGGAGAGTATGAGCGCATCGGTGCCGAGCACCAGACGCGCTTCATAAGGCATGGCATAGCCGCTCGGGGCGGCGGTTGCCGCGAGAACATCGACGGGAAAAAAGGCGGCGGCGCGGGTTCGTCCTGACGCGCTCGTTGTGGCAAGCGTCAGCCCCCGACCCGGGTATATCCGTGCCGCAATGGTCTTTTCGGCACCGGCGGCGGTAGGCCAGGGTGCCACCGGCAGTTGCTCGCCGCAAATCAGACGACTGCGGGCATCCATAATCATGAAACGCGTGCCCGCAGCGATTTGCGGCGCGAATACGCCCTGCGCCCGGGCGCAACTCGGAGCGTCTCCCGGATCTGCCTCCAATGCGTTGAGGGACACACGCAGCGCGGTCATATCCCCGACCAACTCGATGGCGAGCTTGCGGGCGCTTTCGGTTGTCGTGACGCGCAGCTGGGCCTGCGTTGCCTCGTCGGCGAGTTCCGCCGTGCGCAATGTTGCAAAGAAGGCGATGATCGCCAGCGGCAGAAGCGCGGCGCTGAGAATCAGAAAAATTTTCGCACCTGTCGGGATGCGATCGACTAGACCGCTTCCCGGACGCGCGGGGGCGGGGTCCCCGGCGATATCCGTCATCGGGAAATCAGTCCAATTTTCCTAAAAGATCCAGCATTTCGGGCGGAATCGCTTCCTCCACCGTGCGCTGATAGACGGTGCGCAAGGCCGCGCCCATATCGCGGTCCTTGCTTTGAACCTTCGCGCCGGTATCGGCCGCGCGTGCCGCACCCGGCTTCTTTGAAGATTCGTCGCCCGAACGCAATGCCGTCCCCCTGAAAACCCGGACATGCCGGATAGTGTTAAAATGCGGCCGTAACAATCCGGCTTGAACCATATGATACGGTGAACCCGTAAAAACAGATTGCATCGCTCCGAGTTCCCCCATGAAACCAAATTGCGCGTCGTTGGTTCCATGCCCAATGCGAATTAACTCCGATGCCATCGGAGCAACAAAACGCGTTGCATATGCGGGGGGCCGCTTCCACAAGGCCCTTCGAGATTATCTCAGGGAGACTCCGACAGTCATGTCGCTAGGACAGCAACTTGCCCCCCATCTTCCGTTCCTGCGCCGCTACGCGCGTGCCCTGACGGGCAGCCAATCGCACGGCGATCGTTATGTGCGCGCCACGCTTGAGGCGATCGTCGCCGCACCCGAAGAGTTCCCGCGTGAGGTTGACCCGCGGCTGGGCCTGTATCGGATGTTCCACGCCATCTGGAACTCGACCAATTACGACGAGAGCCCGGAAAATATGAGCGCGGCGGACGGTGACGGTCAGGAAGCGATCGCGCGGGCACGCCTCGCCCGGATGACCCCGCTATCGCGCCAGGCCCTGTTGCTCACCGCGATGGAGGGCTTCACGCCCGAGGATGCAGCCTATCTGATCGATGTCGACACCAGCGAGGTTGAAGCGCTGGTCGCCGAGGCGCTGAGCGAGATCGAAAAGCAGACGCGCGCGCGGGTGCTGATCATCGAAGATGAGCCGATCATTGCGATGGATATCGAAACGATCGTTCGCGATCTCGGCCATGAAGTGACCGGTGTCGCAGTCACGCGCGACGAGGCCGTTGCACTGGCGATGGAGGACCGTCCCGGCTTGGTGCTGGCCGACATCCAGTTGGCCGACGACAGTTCCGGCATCGACGCGGTCAAGGATATCCTTGCCGAATTCGAAGTGCCGGTCATCTTCATCACGGCTTTCCCGGAACGGTTGTTGACGGGCGAGCGCCCCGAGCCGACCTTCCTGATCACCAAGCCCTTCCAGCGCTCGACCGTGAAAGCGGCGATTGCGCAAGCTCTGTTCTTCGACCAGGCAACCGTTCCCGCCGCTTAAGGGAACCGATTCGTGCCCCCGTGGGTTGGGTTCCATACGATACGGAGCCACAACGACACGGGGGCGCTTATGGCGGACGACGAGAAAATCGAACTGAGCGGCCAAGATGCACGTGCCGGGGCGACTCCGCACGTTACGCGTTACGTCCTCGCGATCTCGTTGACGCTGGTTGTGGTGGTGTTTGCTGCGCTGCTGTTTCTCTACCGCTGAATTTTTCGATGCCGCAGGCGTGATGGACTTCGGCGTCCGTCGGGCCCATCTGTGTTCCGCTACGCGAGACTATATTTCATGACCGACGCGATTGACCAGGAAGAAGACGAGGCAGCGCCCGAGGTCGTCGAGCACGTTTCGCTTTCCGACGCCGAGTTCAAAACTCAGTTGGCGCAGGTCATACCTCATCTGCGTGCTTTCGGGCGCTCGCTTTCCGGCAATCGCGATCTGGCAGATGATCTCGTCCAGGAAACGTTGATGAAGGCGTGGGCGGCGCGGTTGCGCTTTCAGGCCGGCACTAACATGCGGGCGTGGACCTTCATCATCCTGCGCAATCTTTATCTCAGCCAGATGCGCCGCGCGCGCTTCAAAGGCGAGTGGGACGATTTGGTGGCGGATCGTATCCTTGCCGCGCCGGCGAGCCAGGATAAGCATGTCGAGTTGGGCGATATGCAGCGTGCATTGCTGCATTTGCCGCAGCCACAGCGGGAAGCGCTGATTCTGGTTGGTGCGGGTGGCTTTGCCTATGAGGAGGCCGCCGAGATTTGCGGGGTCGCCGTCGGGACGATCAAGAGCCGCGTCGCGCGAGGCCGGGTCGCGCTGGAAGCCGTCATGAACGACAATACGCTGGCATCGCGCCGCACGCACTCCAATGAGCCCGGCATGTCCGCCCTGGACACCATTATGGGCGAAGTCGACGATCTCAGCCGCGATCGCGGCTGAGATCGTTATCTCGCGATTTGCCTGGTAATCGGCACACGATCCAGCGCCTGTAGCAAGTCCGCAAAGGAGTCGTCTGCATCAGGCGTGGTGTATGCGGTGTGGAGGGTTACCCTCAGCGCGTCGGAGCGCGATGGTGCTGCAACGACGTAAAGCATATCGCTCGAGTTCCGCGTATAAGGGGCATCGCACATTGACATATGTCAATAACGGACGAAGACGCCTTTTGTTGCTCGCCCATTGTGCCATATCGGCCTGAAATCATCGCGATACGGGAAAGACATGCTTTTCGACCCGCGTATCATCGATGCCGTTGCCCGCGCGCGACAATGGTCGTCGTTTTTGAGCATGCTGTTGCAGCGCGAGCCGGAGATGGCGGCGATGCTGGAAAATGGCGTCCTGCCCGAGCTTCATAGCCTGGCGCGCGATCTCGCCGACATGCCGACGCCACGACGCCTACGGCTCGAGCGGCGGCGGCTCGCGCTGCGCGTGGCGATCGGCGATCTCGCCGGATGCGACGATTTGACGGCGGTGACACACGCCCTGTCCGATTTTGCCGATCGAGCGCTCGATTCCGCGATCGTCACCGCGATTGCGGAGCGCACGCCGGACGCCCCCGTGCAGGGCTTCACCGCGATCGCATTGGGCAAGCAGGGCAGTCGGGAACTGAATTATTCGTCCGACATCGATCCGATCCTGCTGTTCGACCCGGCAACGCTGCCGTGCCGGCCCCGCGAAGCGCCGGAAGAAGCGGCCGTTCGGATCGGCAAGCGGGTGGTCGAGATCCTTCAGGCGCGGGACGGCGATGGCTATGTCCTGCGCGTCGATTTGCGCCTGCGCCCGTCGCCGGAGGTGACGCCGATCGCTTTGTCGGTCGACGCGGCGCTTTCCTATTACGAATCGTTGGCACTGCCGTGGGAGCGCGCGGCCTTTATCCGGGCGCGGGCGGCAGCAGGTGACATCGCACTGGGGACCCGTTTTCTCGAAGCGGTTAAGCCGTTCGTATGGCGGCGTGCGCTCGATTTCGGCGCGATCGGCGAAATCCGCGGCATTTCGCGCCGAATCCGCGATCATCATGCGCGCGGGCAAGCGTTCGGCCCGGGCTTTGACCTCAAGCGCGGACGCGGCGGTATTCGCGAGGTCGAATTCTTCGCGCAAATTCATCAATTGATCCACGGCGGGCGCGATCCGGCGCTGCGCGTTCCGGCAACGCGGGATGCATTGGGGGCGCTGGCGGCGGCGGGCTGGGTGGATGCTGCGGAAGCGGCGGCGCTGGTACGCGCCTACACGCTGTTTCGCACGATCGAACATCGCGTGCAAATGATCGACGATCGCCAGACGCACCATTTGCCGACGGGTGCAGCGCTCGATGGCGTCGCGAAGTTGCACGGACTCGAGGACGCGAACGCCCTTCTGGACCTTTTGCGGCCGCATGTTCTGGCGACTGCGGCAAGCTATGATGCGTTGGATCCCGAAGACGGCGATGCTTTGTCTTTCGACCGGGACCACCTTTTGGCGCAGCTCAGCCAGGCCGGTTTCGGTGATGGCGATGTGGCGAGGCAGCGCATCGAGCAGTGGCGAAGCGGCACGTACCCCGCCTTGCGCAGCCCGGCGGCGCGCACCGCGCTCGAGGCGGTTTTGCCGGGCCTCGTTGCCGCGCTGGGCAAGGCACCCGACCCGCAAGGTGCGATCGTTCGACTGGACCGGATGCTGGCGCGGCTGTCGAGCGCGGTCAATTTCTTCCGGTTGCTGGAGGCGCGGCCTGCACTGGCGCGGTTGCTGGGGTTGATTCTCAGCCATGCCGAGACGCTGGCCGAAGAATTGGCACGGCGGCCCGAATTGTTCGACGGGTTGATCGACGCAACCGCACTCGATCCGGTGGCCGATACGGCGACGCTCGCCCGCGAAATGTCGGCGGGGGCGGATTATCAGGCACGGCTCGATCATGTGCGGCGTGTCGTCGGCGAGAAGCGCTTCGCCCTGGGCACGCAGATCGTGTCGGGTGTGTCGGATCCGCTCGCGGTTTCTGCGGGCTATGCGCGTGTGGCAGAAGCGGCGATCGGGGTCCTTGCCGAGGCGACGATCACCGAATTTTCGGGCACGCACGGCACGGTGCCGGGCAGCGAGCTGATCATCCTGGCGCTTGGGCGGATGGGCGGCGGCGCGCTGACCCACGCCTCTGACCTTGATCTCATCTATCTCTTCACCGGCGATCATCTCGCCGAGTCCGACGGACCCAAGCCACTCGGCGCGGTGCTCTATTACAACCGTCTGGCGCAGCGCATCAGCGCCGCGCTCTCGGTGCCGACCGCCTCGGGGCCGCTCTATGAGATCGATACCCGCTTGCGGCCATCGGGCACGCAGGGCCCGCTCAGCGTCTCGCTGGAAGGGTTTGCACGCTATCAACGCGAAAACGCGTGGACGTGGGAGCATATGGCGCTGGCCCGCGCACGGCCGGTGTTCGGATCGCCCGCCGCGCGCGCCGCCGTAGACACGGTGATCGGCGATGTCCTGCGGGGCGATCGTCCGGTGCGCAACGTCGTGGCGGACGCGATCGCGATGCGCGCGGAAATGGCGGCGCATAAACCGCCGCTCGGACCGCTTGATGCAAAGCTGCTGCCCGGCGGCTTGGTCGACCTCGAATTCGCGGTCCATATGGTGCAACTTGAGACCGGCCTTGGCCTCGATCCCAATTTGCGCGTCGCGATCGCGGCGTTGATCGCCGCAGGACGGGCCCCGTCTGAGATGCTCGCGGCGCATGATTTCCTGACGCGGCTGCTCGTCACGCTGCGGCTGGTTGCGCCCGACGCCCAGCCGCCGCGCCCGGCGACGCAGGGCCTGGTCGCGCGCGCGCTGGGACTGGCGGACTGGGCCGAGGTTCTTGCATCGCTCGAAACGACCCGGCAGGAGGTTGCCATCTGGCTGGCGGATGTGGAGGGTGTGGAACCGTGACGATCATCGAGGAAGGCGGGACGCTTCCTGCTATTGAGCTTGCCACTCCGAGCGGAGATCGCCTCAACCTGCGCGACTATGTCGGAAAGATCTTTGTCCTGTATTTTTACCCCAAGGACGACACTTCGGGCTGCACGCGCGAAGCGCAGGATTTCAGCAGCCATTATGCAGAATTTCAGGCGCTGGGGGCGGCCGTTCTCGGCGTTTCGCGGGATACGCCGGCCAAGCACCAGAAGTTCATCGACAAATACGATCTGACGGTGCCGCTCGCCACCGACGATAGCGATGCGGCGATGCAGGCGTTCGGCGTGTGGGTCGAAAAGAAGTTATACGGCAAGACCTATATGGGAATCGATCGCTCCACCTTCCTGTTCGATGCAGCAGGGATTCTGGTTCGCGATTGGCGCAAGGTGAAGGTGCCGGGGCATGTCGTCGACGTGCTCGAGGCGGTCCGCGCGCTCGGCTGATCGATTCGATTCGGGGGCTTTATGGATAGCCTTAACGATTTGCGCAACGACTCGGCGCAACGATCAGCCGCTTCAACGTGACCCGTGGCGGAAGGCCTTGCCCGAGTGTCACAAACTCCGTCACACACTGCCCGTCCGGATACAGGGGGGCTGTATACGGGCGATAGAGGGGCGGGCGCTGGCGTTTTCCGGCATTCGCATAAAAATAGGTCGCCGGGGTCACATGAACTCAATTTCGATTGCGTCTGGCGTGCGGCTGGTGTCGCGCCTCAAGGCCTATTTCAAGACCCGCGACTTTATCTTTCATGATGGGCGCGACCTGAAGCGCTTTAGCCTCGGCGCGCGCGCACAGGCCACGATGGCGGGTGTTGCCGGCGTTACGCTGTGCTTCTCGGCCTATGGCGTGGCGCAAGCCGCCGTTGGTGCGGTCGCGATGACGGGCATCGTCGGTGCGCCGCTGTCGCCCGAAGCCAAGGTCGCCCAGATGCAGGTCCGCGTCCGCAAGATGCAGGCCGATGTCGCCTCGATCAAAGCTGCCGCGCAGGCACACGCCAAGCGCGTCGAACAGCGCCAGGCGCTGCTGGTTGCGGTCGTTTCCGGCAAGGGTGATGTCGCCGCGCTGTCGCAGCCAACGCCGACGATCGATCCCAAGGCGGATGCCCTGGCCGCTGACGTTGTCGCACCGCTCAAGAAGGTCGAGCAGCAGCAAGTTGCGGTCGCAGCCCGTGCACAACGGGTCGCCGAGCAGCGGTTTGTTCGGGCCGTCGCGCATGTCCGCAGCCTTGGCCTGGCACCGGAGCGCCTGATGCCGCGCCAGCCCGCCATGGGCGGCCCGTTTGAAGCGGCGGATAGCGCTGCGGCAGAGGCCGATTTGCGCGCCGACACCCAGTTCCGGTCGCTGTTCATGACCTGGAAGAAGCTGGATACGCTGGAGCATGGCGTTATCGCCATTCCATCGGCGCAGCCGGTCGAGCATCTGGCATTCACCAGCAATTACGGCATCCGTTCCGATCCATTCCGCGGGACCGCCGCAATGCATGCCGGGGTCGATATCCCCGGGCCAGTTGGCACGCCGGTCTACGCGACTGCCGATGGCATGGTCGATCGCGCCGAGCGTTCGGGCGGTTACGGCAATTTGGTCGAGCTCGACCATGGCAAGGGGATCCAGACCCGGTACGGGCATCTGTCCAAGATCCTGGTCGAGGCGGGCACGCGCGTGCATCGCGGGCAGTTGATCGCGTTGATGGGCTCGACCGGGCGTTCGACCGGGCCGCATCTGCATTATGAAGTGCGGATCGATGGCCATGCGGTGAACCCGGTGCCGTTCCTGCAAACCGCCGATTATCTGCTGGCGGCGCAGGATCGCTCGATCCACACCATTCCGGTGGCGGTGGGCGGCCCGGCTGCGGCGGACTGATCGGGCGTAATAGGCCGCGTGCGGTTGCCGATCCCGGCGCGAGCGCCTATCTCTTGCGCATGGATGCTATCCTCGCCCCCGACATCATCTTGACTCCCTCCGCTGCGGCGCGCGTTGCGACGATTGCGGCGAAACAGGGCAAGCCCGCGATTTTGCGCCTTTCGGTGGATGGCGGCGGTTGCTCGGGGTTCCAGTATAAATTCGGTTTTGCCGAATCGATCGAGGCCGATGACGCGATTGCCGAGCATGACGGCGTCCGCCTGGTGGTCGATTCGATCAGCCTCGATCTCGTGCGCGGGTCGGCGGTGGATTATGTCGAGGAACTCGGTGGTGCCGCTTTCAAGGTGACCAACCCCAACGCCGCGTCGGGTTGCGGTTGCGGTTCCAGCTTCTCGGTGTAACGTCCGCCCCGGACAAAGGGGCGCTGCTGCGTGAAGATCGTTACCTACAATATCAACGGCATCAAGGCGCGCTTGCCGCGCCTGCTGGAATATCTCGCCGAACAGCAGCCCGATGTGGTGTGCCTGCAGGAGCTCAAGACCAGCGACGAAACCTTCCCCGAGGCGGATATCCGCGCGGCGGGATATGGCGCGGTGTGGCACGGGCAGAAGAGCTGGAACGGCGTGGCCGTGCTGGCGAAGGGGCAGGACCCGATCGAGCGGCAACGCGGCCTGGCGGGCGAAACTGAGGACGATCACAGCCGCTATCTCGAAACCGAGGTGAACGGTGTGACAATCGCTTCGCTCTATTTGCCGAATGGCAATCCGCAGCCAGGGCCCAAATTCGACTATAAACTGCGCTGGATTGACCGCTTGGCGGCGCGCGCGCGCGAATTGCTGGCGGAGGAAACGCCGGTCGTGCTGGCGGGCGACTACAACGTCATTCCCAATGACGACGATACCTATTCGGTGCGGGCGATGCAGGACGATGCGTTGATGCAGCCCGAAAGCCGCGCGGGTTTCCGCGCGTTGCTCGCGCAGGGCTGGACCGATGCATTGCGCACGCGGCATCCGGGCGGGGGCGTGTGGACCTTCTGGGACTATCAGGCGGGCGCGTGGCAGCGCGACGCCGGTTTCCGCATCGATCACCTGCTGCTGAGCCCGGTCGCGGCCGACCGTCTGATCGACGCGAGCGTCGACAAGGCCTATCGCGGGCGCGAAAAAGCCAGCGACCATGCACCCACTTGGGTTGAACTGCGTTAGAGCCGCAACGACCCGCGCGGAGGTCGTGCGGAGGATGGTGCATGAAGCTACGCTGCGGGGGATTGGCGGCAATCGCGATATTGGTGCCGAGCGTGGCGCGCGCCGAGGACCGAAGCTACTGCCCCACGCGGCCAAGCCTGGGCACGACCGCGTGCACGATCGCGCCGAAGCATGTCTCGGTCGAAACCGCGATCACCGATTGGACGCTCGACAATCAGCCCGATCGGCGCACCGATACGGTGTTGCTGGGGGATACGTTCGTGCGCGTTGGCGTCACCGATACGATTGAGGCGCAATTCGGCTGGACGCCCTATGGCCATGTCCGCACCCGCGACAAGGCGACCCAGGCTGTCGAAGACGCTGGACGGGTTGGCGACGCGACGCTGGGGTTCAAGGCCAATCTCCTGCATCCAGATGGCAATGGGGCCTCGATTGCGGTGCAACCCTTTTTCAGTATGCCGGTCGGCCGCACGCCGGTGGGGGCGGGTGATTGGGGCGCGGGCGTCATCGTGCCCGCGACTTTGGATCTGAGTAAGACGGTGAACCTGGTCACCACCAGCGAGGTGGACGCCGCCGTCAATCTCAGCGGCCATGGTCGCCATATCGCCTATTCGGAAGTCGTCGGTGTCGGGGTAAAACTGCCGCATCACCTGACCTTCACGCTGGATAGCCAGGTGCTACGGGATGAGGATCCCGAGGAGAAGACCACGCAAGTGCTCGGATCGGCCTCGCTTGCGTGGAAGGCGAAGAAGGATCTGCAATTTGACCTGGGCGTGGTCGCTGGCCTCAATCGCGCGGCCCCGGACACGGAACTTTATGTCGGGATTTCGCGGCGTTTCTGACCCATGCCCATCCCATCAAATCGGACCAGTTCCCGAAAGTTGGCGGGCATTGCTATTCATTTCCGGTTCAATAATATCAGTAAGTCTCTGAAAATAAGTCCTTTCAGTGTTTGGCATGAGTAATGCACCAACACGGTTGCGGGCCGACCACCGGAACCCGCCGACCTAGCGGAGGACCGACCATGACCAACCTTTTCCTGATTGCCTCGAGCGCCGTGCTGAGCGTCACCGCATCGCCTCTCGTTGCGCGCGATGCCAAGCCCGTTGCTGCCGAAAGCCAGCCAGTGGGATCGACCCAGCGTGCGCCAAGCGAAAATACCGCCCGGAAATATTGCGTGGTGGATACCGTCACCGGCTCGCGCCTTTCCCATAAGGTTTGCAAGACACGGCAGGACTGGATCAGCCAAGACGGTTTCGATCCGCTCGCCAAGCAGTGAGCGCAACGGGATGCGGTGCCGCGATCCTGCGCGGCACCGCCTTCCCGGCGGCGGGCACGGGCGTTACAGCGTCTTGCCGTAGATCCAGTAGCGCTTGTTGATCGTGCATTCGATCGCCTCGGCAATCGAGCGCATTCCCTGATTGTCTTCCAGGATCCAGCCGATCTCGCCGCGCGTGGCACCATAATTGGCGACCGACGCCTGCTTGATATATTCGATCATCATGAAGGCGAGCTGGCTCGCCAGGCGCGAGGATTGCAGCTCTTTCAGCACCCCCATCAGCGGTACGCGCATCGTTTTCACGCGCGGTCGACGCAGCCACAGCAGCAGCTTTGCCCAGCCGAAGGGCAGCAAATTGCCCCGCAAGGGCATGATCGCCTCGTTGAGATCCGGCAGTGTGATCATGAACGCGACGGGATTGCCATCGACTTCCGCAATGCGGATCAAGTCGTTGAACACGATCGGCTTCAGCTTGACGCCGACATCTTTGATTTCGGGGGGCGTCAACGGCACGAAGCCCCAATTGTCCGACCAGGCATCGTTCAGGATCGACAGGATAATGGCGGCTTCTTCGTCGAACTTGGTCTTGTCGACGTTGCGGATACGGATGCGCGGGTTTTTCTCGCCCGAGGCGATGATTCGCTGCAGCAGCGGCGAAAACGGCTTGGTGATATCAAGCTCATAGGTCAGCAATTCCTTGACCTTGGTATAACCCGCCGCCTCGATCCAGCCGCGATAATCGGGCTTGGCATGGCCCATCATGATCGTTGGCGGGTGATCGAACCCCTCGACCAGAAGGCCGGGCTCTTCCCAGATCGACATGCTGATCGGGCCCAGCACCCGCGTCATACCCTGATCGCGCAGCCATCCCTCCGCCGTGGCGATCAGCGCCTTTGCGATATCCCCGTCCTCCGCGTCGAGCAGCCCGAACTGGCCGCAGCCGGGCCCGAAGCCCTTGGCCGGGTTCATCTCCAGCGCCAGCGTGTCGATATGGGCGGAGATCCGACCGACGACCGTACCGCCCCGCTCGGCGAGGAACAGTTGCGCCTTGGCGTGGCTGAACCAGCCATTCTTGGCCGGGGTGATCAGCCCGAGCGCCTCGCCCTTCAGGGGCGGCACCCAATTGGGATCGTTGGCATATAAGCGGAAGGGCAGGTCGACGAAGCGCTTGCGATCGGCTTTGCTGTCGATCGGGCGAATGGAAAGCGGAGCATTGGCCACGGGCAGGTCACCTCAAAGAAAGCGAGCGAGCAGTCTCGCGTGCGGCGGCTGGTGTCAAGCGTGCCACTGGCCCCCTGTTGCTGCCACCATCTAGCCACTATCTTCCTGCAATGGCTCACTCCATGAACACTTCGCTTTCCCTGCACCGCAGCGCTGGTGTGCCCGCTGGCATCGCGCCGCGCGTGCGATTGTCGACGATCGCCGATGACAAGGCGATGCTGCGTACCGCTGCGGAACTTACCCGAGATTTGAACGCGCCCACCCCGGCGATCTATTGGACCGATCTGCTGGTCTCGGCGGCGATCGGCTACGGTGCGCTGGCGATCGCGCTGAGCGTCGATGCGGTCGGATGGGTGATCGTGGCGGGCGTGGTCGCGGTGCTGGCCCTGTATCGCGCGGGCAGCTTCATCCACGAAGTGACGCACATCCGACACACCGCGCTGCCGGGCTTCCGCCTGGGCTGGAACATCATTGCCGGGGTTCCGTTGCTGGTGCCGTCCTTCATGTATGAAGGCGTCCACAATCTGCATCACGCACGCACGCGCTATGGCACGAGCGAGGACCCGGAATATCTCCCGCTGGCGTCGATGAAGCCGTGGACGTTGCCGGTGTTCATCCTGACCTCGATGCTCGCGCCGGTCGCGTTGCTGGTGCGCTATGCCGTGCTGACGCCGCTGTCGCTGGTCATCCCCGGCACGCGCCGCATTCTGATCGAGCGCTATTCGTCGCTGTCGATCAATCCGTCCTTCCGGCGTCGCATGCCAGAGGGCGCGGCGGCCGCGCAGTGGCGCTGGCTGGAGGCCGCGTGCAGCGCCTGGGCGATCACCTTGGTTGTACTTGTCGCGACCGGGGTATTTCCGCTCGGCAAGTTCGCGATTCTGCTGGCGATCACCTCGGGCGTCTATGTGCTCAACCAGGTGCGCACGCTGGTCGCGCATCTGTGGGACAATGACGGCGAGGTGATGACCGTCACCGCGCAATATCTCGATTCGGTCAATGTGCCGCCGCCCGCCACCTTGCCGCTGCTCTGGGCACCGGTCGGCTTGCGCTTTCACGCGCTGCACCATTTGCTGCCGGGCGTGCCCTATCATCACCTGCTTGAGGCGCATCGCCGCCTGAGCGCCGCTCTGGGCGTCGAATCGCCGTATCACAAAGCGAACTATGCCGGCTTGCCGGGCCTGGTTGCACGGCTGGTGCGCAGCACGATGGCGCGCCGGGCCTAGGCCCGGTGCCCTGATCCCTGCCACATGCGAAAACGGCTGCTGCAAGATCCCTTGCAGCAGCCGTTTTGCATTTCAGGCAACGTTTAAGCGAGGGTGCGCACCTTCGGCTCGCGGTCCCAATAGCGGCGTTTGGCGGCTTCGACGAAGCCGCCGAGATCGGTGATGCCTTCGTCCGCCTCGACCCCGGCCTTGTCGAGCAGCGGTTGTGCCGCAGCGGAGGCACCGATCGCCTTGAGGTGGCCAAAGGCGTCCATCACCCACTGGACCGCAGCGGCTTCCTTGAGCAGCATCGCGCAGCCCTCCTTGGATAGCACCACCGCGCAGGCGTCGACCGTCACCGAGGGCTGGCCGGCCAATTGCGCATCGGCCTTCACCGTGCTGCCGTCCGACAGTTTGACCGCGCCGACCTTCGGCGCGATGGTGAGCGGGTGCCCGCCAGCGGCCTTTACTGCCTTGGTCACCTGCGCGAGTTCGCCCGCGTCGCTGCCATCGGCGAACAGAATACCGACCGTGCGCCCTTCGAGCGTCGTTTTCTCACGCGGCCCGCGGATGATGCGAAGGGCGGGCGAGGGGTCCATATCGAGCACGGGTGCCGCAGTAGCGGACGCCTTGGGCAGTTTCATCCCCAGACCGTCCGCGACTCGCTGCGCCAAATCCTCGTCGACGTTGCGCAGATTCGCCATCATCGCGACGCGGATATGCTCGATCGACACCTTCGACAGTTCGAACACGAAGGCCGAGGCGATATGCGCTTGCTCGGCCGGGTCCACCGAGCGGAAGAACAGCCGCGCCTGGCTGTAATGGTCGGCAAAGCTTTCCGGCCGGATCCGCAGCTTCTGCCCGTCTTCGTCCGCCGGGAAGGTCTTATAACCGTTTTCCGGGTCCTCGCGCGCGCCACCGGGTTCGCCCGCTTTGGCCAGGCTGTTGGGCTCGTAATTCGCCCGGCCCTTGGGCACCTGCATTTGCATGTGCCCGTCGCGTTGCTGGTTCAGGAACGGGCAGCCTTCGCGCCCCTTGGCCGCGTTGATCGGCAATTGGTGGAAGTTGACCGAGCCGAGGCGCGACAATTGCGTGTCGGTATAGCTGAACAGCCGCCCCTGCAGCAGCGGATCATTGGAGAAGCCGATGCCGGGGACCACATGGCTCGGCACGAAGGCGACTTGCTCGGTTTCGGCGAAGAAATTGTCCGGATAGCGGTCGAGCACCATCTTGCCGACGATGCGTACCGGCAGCACTTCCTCGGGGATGATCTTGGTCGCGTCGAGCACGTCATACGGCTGGCTGTTGGCGAAATCCTCGTCGAACAGCTGCACCCCCAATTCCCATTCGGGATAATCCCCCCGGCCGATCCGTTCGAACAGGTCGCGACGGTGGAAATCGGGGTCGGCACCGGCGATCTTGACCGTCTCGTCCCAGATCGTCGAGGCGAGCCCGGCTTTGGGCTTCCAGTGGAATTTGACGAAGGTGCTCTTCCCCTCGGCCGAGATGAAGCGGAAGGTGTGCACGCCAAAGCCTTCCATATTGGCCAGCGTGCGCGGCAAGGTGCGATCCGACATCGCCCATAGCGCCATGTGCGTCGCCTCGGGCATCAGCGAAATGAAGTCCCAGAAGGTGTCGTGCGCGGAGGCCGCCTGCGGGAAGCCGCGATCGGCCTCCATCTTCACCGAATGGATCAGGTCGGGGAATTTGATCGCATCCTGGATGAAGAAGACGGGGATGTTATTGCCGACCAGATCCCAATTGCCCTCGCGGGTATAGAATTTGACCGCAAAGCCCCGAACGTCGCGCGGGGTGTCGACCGATCCCGCACCCCCGGCGACCGTGGAAAAGCGCGCGAACACTTCGGTGCGCTGGCCCTTTTTCTGGAACAGGTCGGCGCAGGTGATGTCGGCCAGGCTGTCGGTGCATTCGAAATAGCCGTGCGCTGCGCTGCCGCGCGCATGAACGATGCGTTCGGGGACGCGCTCATGGTCGAAATGGTTGATCTTCTCGCGGAAGATTTCGTCTTCCAACAGCACCGGGCCGCGGGTGCCGGCCTTTAACTGGTTCTGATTGTCGCTGATCGGGATGCCGTGGTTGGTGGTCAGTACCGGATGTTCGTCATCCGCCACCTGATGGGTTTCGCCGCCAGTGCCGGCGTTCAGGGCAGTGTCGTTGGTCATGATCATCCTCGCCTTGTGCGGGGATCTAACGGCCTGAAAGCACAACAGGTTTCGGCGAGCGAGAATTAAATGCCGCTGCGCTCGCTTTATCGTCCGTTAGGGGCTGTCTGGCGGATCGGTAGCGTGACCGATACGGGCTCGAGCGGGACGGTAAGGAGTACCGCCACGGACAAGATGCCGATCACGACCATCACCCACGCGCGATCACGGGCATCGCGGATGATCTGAACGACACAATAAGCAGCGACGGCAAGGAGCGCGATGCTCCACCCCAATGCCATCGCCGCTATTCCTCGGTCCGGATCAGCACCGCTTCGCCGATCATGAAGAACAGCAGGAACGGGGCCCAAGCCGCGAGAAAGGGGGGATAGGCACCGAGATTGCCCATCGCCAGCGCGAAATTGTCGGCGACGAAATAGAGGAAGCCGAGCATCATCCCGATCACCGCGCGGATGAACAGCTTGCCCGACCGCGCCAGGCCAAAGGCAGCGACCGCACCCAGCAGCGGCATCAGCACCGAGGACAACGGCCCCGCCAGCTTATGCCACATTGCACCCTCCAGCGCCTTGGTGGGGCGACCACCGGCCTTCAGATCGGCGATCGTATCGCGCAGCGCGCCGAACGACAGTCCATTGGCATCGATGTTCGACAGCGCAAATTGATCGGGCCGCACATCGCGGCCAATCACCACGGTTCCGACCTTCGCCAACTTCCCGCTGGCAACGTCAAAACGTGTTGCCGGGCCGACTTTCCAGCCACTCGCGACCCGCACCCCGGTCTTGGCGGTAATGATGCCGACCAGATTGCCGCCGGTGCGATCAAACAGCGTAATGCCCGACAGGCGTGTCGCATCGCCGCGTCCCCGCACCTGGTCGACTTGCAGCAGATCGTCGCCGTCGCGCACCCACACGTTGGTGCGGTCGCCCCGGTCCACCGGTACCGGGCCATATTCGACCTTCTGCCATTGATCGAGCGTTGCGGTCGCGCGGCTGACAATGCGGTCGTTGAAGGTGAAGGAGATGAAGGCGACGCCCAGGCTGGCGATCAACAGGGGGGCGAGCACCTGATGCGCCGACATGCCCGATGCCTTCAGTGCGATCACTTCGCTATTCTGGTTGAGCGTGGACAGCGTGATGATCGTGCCCAGCAACACCGAGAAAGGCAGGAATTGCGCGATGATTTCAGGGATGCGCAGCGACAGATAGCGCAGGATCTCGGGCTGGCCATTGCCCGCATGCGCCAGAATGTGGCCCGATTCGGTCAGCAAGTCGAGCGCCTGCAACACCAGCACCAGCATCATCAGCACAGCGAAGGTGCGCGTGAGGAACATCTTGCCCATGTAGAGCGCGACGGTGCGCGAGGGGAAAAGGTCGAGTGCGGTCATGCCGCCGCTTCCTTGGATCGGTTGGCGTCGCGCCGTCCAGGCATCAATTTGCCAATCGCCTTGCCGAGCTTGGAGAAGACCCGCTCCAGCGCGCCGATCGGTTGCCCGCCGGGGACGAAGGCGATGGTGTAGAACATCCAGAGCGTCAGCCCGGTAAAGACAGTGAACGGAATCCAGATCGCCAGCACCGGATCGATCTTGCCGAGGCCGCCCACCGCCTGCGCATATTCGTTCACCTTGTGATACGCCACGATCATGATGATCGCGAGGAACACGCCCAGCGCCGATGTCGAGCGTTTTGGCGGGATGCCGAGCGCGAGCGCAAGCAACGGCAGCACCAGGATCGAGAGCACTTCGGCGGTGCGGAAGTTGAAGGCGGCGCGGCTGGTGTCGCGTTCCTCCTTGGTGGAATCGTGGTCGGTGCCGACCTTGACCAGTTCCGGCAGGGTCCGCTCGAGATTTTCGCCGCCGCGAATCCGGAAACTCTCGGTTTTGGGCAAGGAAATCGGCAAGCTGAACGCCGTGAACCGCAGGACCCGTGGCGACGCGACGCGCGCCTCGGTTCGGATCAGCGTGCCATCCGTGAGGCGGAAGATGATCTCGTCGGGATTGTCGATCGCAAAGAACTGCCCGCTGGCGGCGGTGACGGCGATCGAGCCACCCTTGCCGTCATCGCGGCGCAGGAAGATGCCCGAGAGCTTGCGCCCATTGTCATGGCTCTGCTCGATCCTGAGCGTCATGTTGTTGCCGAAATGAGTGAATTCGCCAACTTTGATCGACGCGCCCAGCGCGCCGGTGCGCAATTCGAAGCGCAACTTCTCGTAATTGTAACGGGCATCGGGCTGAACAAAGCCGACGATGGCGAAATTGAGCAGGCCGAGCGTAATCGCGTACATATAGGGGACGCGCAGCATCCGCGGATAGCTCATGCCGACCGCGCGCATCACGTCGAGTTCGGATGAGGTCGCCAGCTTGCGGAAAGCGAGCAGCGTGCCGAGCAACAGCCCGACCGGAATACCCAGCCCGACATATTCCGGCAGCAAATTGGCGAGCATCCGCCACACCACGCTGACCGGCCCGCCCTCGGTCGCCACGAAATCGAACAGGCGCAGCATGCGGTCGAGCACCAGCAACATCGCAAAGATGACCAGTGTGGAGAACAGCGGCACCGCGATCAGTCGGGCCATGTAGCGGTCGATGGACTTCATGATGGGAGGAAGCTGGCCTCTGGCCGGAGGGGAGGGGGAACCCGCATTATGCGGCTATATCGGTGCGCGCGCCGTCCGTCAGCTACGAAATCATTCGGCGGCGACGGCGGTGGGCGCGGCGCGTGCCGATCGCGCGTCCAGCGCTGCGGCAATCGCCCGTTCGAGCCCGGCCAGGGTAAAGGGCTTGCGCAGCACGTGATGGCCGCCAAATTCGACCTCACCACCGGCTTCGCCCGCATAACCGGTGACGAACAGCACCGCCATATCGGTGTGGCGATGCTGGAGCGCCGCGACCATTTCGGGGCCGGTCTGCCCCGGCATCAGAACGTCGGACATCAGCAAGTCGACGTGCGCGAGCTGATCGAGCGCCGCCGGAGCCGCAAGCGGATCGCTGCAGGCAACGGGGCGATGGCCGAGTTCGCGCAGGGCACCGATCGTCGCGGTCAGAACGCGCGGATCATCCTCCACGACAAGGATGTCCAGCGTCGGGGTATTGGGCAAATCGATCGCCGCGTTTTCGGAATGCGGCTCAGCGACGGTGCCGTCCGCATAGCGCGGGAGATAGATCGTAACCGTGGTGCCCCGTCCGACTTCGGAGCGAAGTCCAACCTCGCCCTCGGCCTGCCGCACGAAGGCGAAGACCTGGCTGAGGCCAAGGCCCGTGCCTTTGCCCGCAGGCTTGGTCGTGAAGAAGGGTTCGAACACACGTTCGAGCAGCTCCGGCGTCATCCCGCAGCCGGTGTCGGTAACACTCAGCGCGACATATTCCCCCGCGCGGCAAGTGCCGACCGCGCCCTCGGCAAGCGTCTCGGCGGCAGCGGTAATGGTCAACTGGCCACGCCCGTTCATCGCGTCGCGGGCATTAACGGCAAGGTTTAGCACCGCGTTTTCAAGCTGGTGCCGATCCGACCGCACCAGCCATGCCGCGTCATTGGCGGCGTTGACCGTAACCTTGATGCCGTCGCCCAGCGTGCGGTCGAGCAAGTCGGACATGCCCTTGACCAGCGCCACCGGTTCGATCGGCTCCGATCGCAACGCCTCTTCGCGCGAGAAAGCGAGCAACTGCCGGGTCAGTGCGGCGGCGCGATTGGCACCGTCGGCGGCATTGTCGATATGGCGGCGCGCGGCGGCGGGATCGCTATCGATCTGCCGCTTGGCGAGTTCGAGACCGCCCAGAACGACCGCCAGCATATTGTTGAAATCGTGCGCGATGCCGCCGGTCAACTGGCCGACTGCCTCCATTTTCTGGACCTGGCGCAGCTTGCTTTCCTGCGCCAGCAGCACGGCGGAGGCGCGGGCGACCGCCGCTTCCAACTCGACGGCGCGGTCACGCTCGGCCTCGGCCTCGGCGCGGGCGGTTGCGCGTTGACCAAGCGCGGTCACCGTCAGCCAGCCGAGCGCAATCGCCCCCAGCACGAGCAGCACGCCGAACACCGACAAGGCGCTGGCAATGCCGCTCGATCGCGCGACCGAACTCATCGCGTCACCGGTGCGACGGGAGAGCAGCGTGCGTTCCTGTGTCCCGATCCGGTCGAGCAACGTGTCGATCCTGGTCAGCGACGGCGATTCGCGGGTCTTGTAGAACAGGGCGAGCGCCTGGGCGTTCTTGCCATACAGGGTGCTGCGCGCGGTCAGCGACAATTCCTCGCGGCGCGCTTCGAAGGCTTGGCGCAATTGCTTGAGCAGCACTTGCTGTTCGCGATTGTCGTGCGTGATCTGGTCGAGGCGCGCCAATTGTTGCCCGGCCAATTGCCAGTCGGCCGAATAGGCCTGGCCAAGCGTGGTATCGGCGCTGATGACATAGCGGCCGAGTGCCGCCTCGGCATGGGCCATCGTCCCGGCCAGATTGGCCGAGAGGATCATCACCTCGTAACTGTGCGTCTGCAATTTCAGCGCGCGGTCGCGCTGACGGTTCGCCTCGGCAAGCGTCAGGTTGAGCGCGACCAGCACCAGCGCACCCAGCACCGCCACCACGACCAACGTGACGGTGCGCCAAGCCGCGCCAGGCGGGTCCGCTTCTGTTGCCTCGGCCACTGTCCCGCTCATGTCAGCTTTTTAGCCCAAGCGAGCATTTTTGAACAGGCGGCGGACAGGCGGTCAGCCGATTGCACCGGTGGCGCGCCCTGCAGCGGCGAACATCGTCAGCACCGTGGCGATTTGCTCGGGCGTATGCTCCGCGCAGAGCGAGCAGCGCAGCAGATAAGTGCCAGCCGGGGTCGCCGGGGGGCGCGCCATGTTGACGTAAAGCCCGCCTTCGAGCAGCGCCTGCCACATTGCCACGGCCTGTTCCTGGTCGTTCAGGATGATCGCGATGATCGCGCTGTCGGGGTTTTCCGTGCCGAGCTTGAAGCCAAGCGCCTTCAGGCCGCCATGCAGCGACCGGGCATTCTCCCACAATTGCTGCCGTTTCTTGTGCGCGTGCTTGAGCTTGCGGATCGAGGCCGCAGCGGTGGCGACGACCGACGGCGGCAGCGAGGCGGTGAAGATATAGGGACGGCAGGCGAGGCGGATCGCCTCGAACTTCGGATGGTTGGAAATGCAGAAACCGCCAACCGTGCCGACCGATTTGGAAAAGGTGCCGACGACGAAATCGACATCGCCCTCGCAGCCTTGCTCCTCATACACGCCGCGCCCATTGGGGCCGTAAAAGCCCATCGAATGCGCTTCGTCGCTCAGCACCATCGCACCATGCTTCTTGGCGACGGCGACCATTTCCTTCAGCGGCGCAATGTCGCCGAGCATCGAATAGACGCCTTCCAGCACGACCAATTTGCCCGGCTCCTTGGGCAGGCGACCGAGCCGCTTGTCGAGATCCTCGACGCTGTTGTGGCGGAAGCGGACGATCTCGGCATTGCCCTGCTGGCAGCCGTCATAGATCGAGGCATGGCTGTCGGCATCGAGGATGACATATTCGCCCTTGCCCGCGAGCGTCGAGATCATGCCGAGATTGGCCATGTATCCGGTCGAGAACACGATCGCGCCCGACACGCCGTAAAAGTCGCGCAGCGCATCCTCGACCTCGATATGGTCACGGAAGGTGCCGTTGAGCATCCGGCTGCCATTGGTGCCCGACCCGAACTGGTCGAGTGCTGCGTGACCGGCGGCGATCACGTCGGGATCGAAGGTCATCCCCATATAATTGTAGGTGCCGAGCAGGATGGTGTCGCGCCCTGCGATGACGGCCTCGGTCGGGGATTTCACCTGCTCCATCACGATCGCGAACGGATCGGTCACACCGGTGTCGATCAGCGCCTGGCGTTCGGCGATCAGCGCGTCGAACTTCGACATCAGGTCGCGCTCGGGCGCGATCGTCGCGGGATCGGCGGGGAGGCTTTCGGTCACAAGGCCGGCATCGCTCATCGGATCAGCCCTTCAGCTTCGCGACGGCATCGACCAATTGGCCGACGGTTTCGATTTCCGCCTGCATGTTCATGGTGATGATGATGTCGAACTCATCCTCGATCGCCGCGACGAAATCCATCACGGTCAGGCTGTCCCATTCGAGATCGCCCTGGAAGGTCGTCGCATCGCTCAGCGTAACACCCTTTTTGTTGAAGGGTTCGATCTGCGCGGTGACGGTATCGTAAATGGCCTGGCGGTCGCTCATGGTCAGTCCTTGAAGTGTTGTATCGCTGTGCCGCCAAAATGCGGCGGCTTTATAGCACGCCTATAACAAGCCGTTCGCGCGATACCATGCCGCCGTTGCGGCAAGCCCTTGTGGCGTCGGCACCTGCGGCACCCAAAGCGCCGGATCGGGGCGCTTGGAGGGGGAGGCAGTCCAGTCCGGATGGCAGAGATAGCCGACGCGGTCGGCGGTCAGCTTTGCGGCCTTGCCGCGGAATATCTGGTCGATATGGGCGGCAAGCGACAGGATCGCCTTGGGCAGCGCCACCGGCAGCACCTTGTGGCCGACCGCGACACCAACCGCGCGGGCCAATTCGGCGTAACTCCAGCCGCCCGGTTGGCCATCGTCGGGTTCGTAGATTTCGTGGGAGGGGCCTGCCTCGGCAAGCGCGAGCAGCAAGGCAGCGACATCGCCGACCTCGATCACCGATACGCGGCCCGCCGGGGGAAGCAGCGCGATCCCCATCCTCGCCATGCGGAACAGGTCGCGCATTTCCATGTCGCCGGGGCCATAGATGGCGGGCGGCCGCACCATCGCCCAATCGAGGCTGGACTTGGCGACGACTTGCTCGGCTTCATCTTTGGACCAGCCATAGATGGACAGGTCCGGTTCGCGCGCCGCCAGTGAGGAGACGTGGACGAAGCGGCGGGCATCGGCGCGCTCGGCGGCATCGACGACCGCTTGCGTACCCGTGATATTTCCTGCGGCAAATCCGGCTCGATCGGGTGCGTTGACGACACCGGCGACGTGAATCACCGTGTCTGCCTCGGTTACCAGCCGATCAAGCGCTGCGGGCGTGTCGAGTGCGCCCTCGATCCACATCACGCCAGCCCGTGCGGGTTGCGGGCGACGGGTGAGCGCCCGCACCTCATGCCCGGCGGCGAGCGCGAGATCGATCAGCCGCGATCCGACAAAGCCGGTGCCGCCGGTAATGGCGAGGATGGTCATCGTTGTGCTTCCTCCGCGCGGATCACACCAGCGCCATATGGTTGCGGTGGATGAGTGCCGCGCGCGGGGCATAGCCGAGGATCGCGGCATGTTCGTCGCTACGCTTGCCGGTGATCGCGGCGGCGTCGGCGGCATCATATTCGCTGAGGCCGCGGGCCAGCGTCCGCCCGTCCGGCCCGACGACCGACAGCAAGTCCCCGCGCGCAAAGCTGCCCGAAACCTGCGTTGCCCCGGCGGCGAGCAAGCTCTTGCCGTCGGCCAGCGCGCGCGCCGCGCCTGCGTCGATCATGATCTCGCCTTTGGCAGTGAGTCCGCCCGCCAGCCAGGCCTTGCGTGCGGGTGCGGCACGTTCGGCGGCGAACACCGTACCACGCGCGGTTGCGTCGAACGTGGCGAGCGGATGCTCGGCATGGCCGGAAACGATCGCGAGCTGTGCGCCGGCAGCGGTGGCAATGCGCGCGGCGGCGATCTTTGAGACCATCCCGCCAGACCCCATGCCCGATCCCGATCCGCCATCGGCCATCGCCTCGATCCGCGCATCGATTCGCTCGACGCGCGGGATCAGCGTGGCGTCGGGGTTGGTGTTGGGGTTGGCGTCGTACAGTCCGGCGACGTCGGACAACAGGATCACGCCCTGCGCGCCCGCCGCCTGCGCCACCCGCGCGGCGAGCCGGTCATTGTCGCCGAAGCGGATTTCCTCGGTGGCGACGCTGTCATTTTCGTTGATCACCGGCACCACACCCAGCGACAGCAGTCGCCCGAGCGTGGCGGCAGCGTTGAGATAGCGACGGCGGTCCTCAAGGTCATCGAGCGTCACCAGCATCTGCGCGGCGGTCAGCCCCTCTGCTGCTAGCAATTCGGCCCAGACGCCCGACAGTGCGATCTGCCCGGTAGCAGCGGCGGCTTGTGCATCTTCCAGGCTGGCACGGCCGCCCTTGGGCAGCTTCAACCGCCGTGCCCCCAGCGCAATCGCGCCCGACGACACCACCGCGATTTCCTGGCCCAGGCGAGCGCGTGCGGCGATGTCGGCCACCAGGCTCGCCAGCCATGCCCGCCGCACCGTCCCATCGGGCGCGACGAGCAGCGACGAACCGACCTTGACGATCAGGCGTGGCGCGGAGGCGGGGGAGAACATGCCGCTATCTCAAACAGGCGACCATTCGCCCGGTGGCGTGTCGTCGTCGCGCGCGGGGGCACCTTCGGCCGGGCCGATCACTTCGATCAACCGGTCGACCACCGCGTCGATCCCGGCACCGCCCGCGCCCGACATCGGCAGCACGTCGGCCTTGCTCGCGCGCTTCAGCTTGGTGACGAGCTTCTTCACGTCGGCGGGATCGAGCGCGTCGATCTTGTTGAGGCCGATCACTTGCGGCTTGTCCACAAGCCCCGCGCCGTACGCGTCGAGTTCTGCACGGACGATCCGGTAGTTTTCCACAGGGTTATCCTCGGTCGCATCGACCAAATGGAGCAACACCTTGCAGCGTTCGATATGGCCGAGGAAGCGGTCGCCGATCCCGGCACCGTCCGCTGCACCTTCGATCAGGCCGGGAATATCGGCGACGACGAATTCGCGGTTGTGGCGGCTGACCACGCCCAATTGCGGGCGCACCGTGGTGAAGGGATAGGCACCGACCTTGGCCTGCGCATTGGTCACCGCATTGATGAAGGTCGATTTGCCGGCATTGGGAAGACCCACAAGCCCGGCATCGGCGAGCAGCTTCAGCCGCAGCCACACCCACATTTCCTGATAGGGCCAGCCGGTGCCGTGCTGGCGCGGGGCGCGATTGGTCGAGGTCTTGTAGGTGGCGTTGCCGCGACCGCCATCGCCGCCGCGCAGGAACACGATGCGCTCGCCCGGCACGGTGAAGTCCGCCAGCACTTCCTCCTTGTCCTCGCTCAGCACCTGGGTGCCGACGGGGACGCGGATGATGAGGTCGTCGCCACCTGCGCCGGTGCGGTTCGAGCCCGATCCGCCATGGCCGCGCGGGGCACGGAAATGCTGGGTGTAGCGGAAGTCGATCAGCGTGTTGAGGCCAGCGACGGCCTCGAACACGATATCGCCACCCTTGCCGCCATTGCCGCCGTCAGGGCCGCCATATTCGATGAACTTTTCGCGCCGGAAACTGACGGCACCGGGGCCGCCCGCGCCCGATCGGACGAAGATCTTTGCTTGGTCAAGAAAATGCATGACCGCTCTTTAGCGGAAATTGCGATTTTAGCCAGTCAGGCTGGCAGCACGCTGCGCGAGGCGATCAAAGCGCGCGTCGCGATGGTCCGCGCGGCCTCTGGCGGCAGGCCCAAAGCGCTCGCCATCGCCTTGCCGAGCAGTGCATCGCCCATCGCCATCAGCACCAGCTGGAGCGTGTCCTCGTAGATCAGCTTTCCCGAATCCGCATCCTCGGCCAGTTCGTCGACCAGGCGGTGAATCGCGTTGAGAACTGGGTCAAGCGCATCGTGATTGCCGGACAGGATCATCCAGGTCGCCATCGCCCCCGCGCCATGGGCAAAGGCGTCGAAGGTGAGATCGACCACTTCGCGCGGATCGGCCTCGCCCACGCGCGCGCGCTTCGCCGCCGCGCCGATTTGTGCGGTGATCGAATCCGCGAGATGCGTGATCAGCGCCTTTTGCAAATCCGCCGCCGAGCCGAAATGATGCAGCAGATTGGCGTGCGTCCGCCCAATCCGCGCCGCCACCGCCTTTAGCGTAACCGCTTGCGGACCCTGTTCGACCAGCAGCGCACGTGCCGCGTCGATCGCGGCATCCCGTGATTCTTCCGGGGTAAGCCGTTTGCGCACTATTGACACGAGTGTAAGTAGCTCATAGTTTCAGACCTGTTCTTCCCTGCTGTACGGAGTTTCCCGTGGCGAAAGCAACAAGTCCTGCAGATCTGTCGATTACACCGCGTGATTTGCGCTTTGGGCGCGGCACGGCGATGCGGCGGTGGTGGCTCAACAATGATCCGTTTGCGACCGCCTTCTACAACGCGCTGTCGGTGACCTTCCCCAAGGGCGAGGGCTTTTTCATCGAAAGCGTGCGCAATTTCCGCGAGGGCACGCCGCCGCGCCTGCACGCGGAGATTCAGGCGTTTATCAAGCAGGAGGTGATCCACACGCGCGAACATGTGGCGTTCAACCGTCATGTCACCGATCAGGGCTATGACGTGACGCTGCTGGAGCGGCATATCGACGAGGCGCTGGCGCTGACCAAGGGGCGTCCGCCGATCGCGAGCCTGGCCGCGACGATGGCGCTGGAGCATTTCACTGCGATGCTCGCGCATCAATTGATCGCCGATCCGCGTCACCTGAAGGGCGGGGACGAACAGGCGGCCGCCTTGTGGCGCTGGCACGCGGCCGAGGAGATCGAGCATAAGGGCGTCGCCTACGACACCTGGCTCCACGCAACGCGCGACTGGTCGCGGTGGCAGCGGTGGAAGATCAAGGCCTTCGTGATGTTGGGCACGACGCACAAGTTCTTTGTCGGGCGGTACAAGGGTATGCTCGAACTGCTGCGGCAGGACGGCATTACCGGTGCCCGGGCGCATTTCGGCATCCTGTGGTATGCGCTCGGGCAGCCGGGGATGGCGCGGAAAATCCTGGGGGCGTGGCTCGCTTTCTTCCTGCCGGGCTTTCATCCGTGGAAGCATGACGACCGCGCGTTGATCGCACTGGCAGAAAGTGATTATGCGGCGGCGGTGTTGCCGAGGGCGGTTGTTGCGGCTTGAGGGCTTGGCGGCGGATTAAGGTCGATTTGGGATGAAGGCCCGAGCGAAAGCGCTGAACGGCATGGTGTGGTGGGTAACTGCCGTTCGGCCAATCCTAAAGATTTGGCGATTACTTATTTTACAAACCTAGCTTGTTAGTGGTGGTCTGTTCCGTGATTTACGTCTGGAGTGTGGTGGCTATGGGAGCGATCGATCATGCCGTCGGCACCCCCAGTTCTATCGTCATGCCCTGTCCCGCGATTGCGATGTCCACGGATATTCCAGATCGCAGCGGCAGCAATTAGAAATAAAGGTGCGATCGGGATGATCTGCGACAGGCTCATTCGGGTTTCTCCATGGGCTTGTGCTTCACGATCTTGCGCAGCCTCTCGTCAAAACGCACTTCGTTGTCGTCAGAAATCGCGATGCAACTGTCGGCCATGAGAGAAGTTAGCCATGACGCGCGAACGGCCGCAAGTGGGCGATTGTCGACTGATCGCTAAAACAGTCCAGCCCTAAAACACCGGCTCCTCGCCCGGTTTTTCGGGCACGTGAATGCCGCATTCGACCTTTTCCCAGCCGCGCCAACGCCCGGCGCGCGGATCTTCGCCGGGAAGCACCTTGCTCGTGCATGGGGCGCAACCGATCGAGGGATAGCCCTCGGCCTCGAGTGGGTGGCGCGGCAATTGGTGTTCGGCGAAATAGGCGTCGAGCCGCGCTTTGTCCCAATCCGCCAGCGGGTTGAGCTTCAAGCGACCCTCATCCTCCTCAAAGCGCGGCATCGCCTTGCGCGTGCCCGCCTGGAAGCCCTTGCGGCCCGAAATCCAGGCGTCGAACGGGCTGAGCGCGCGGCGCAGCGGCTCGACCTTGCGCAGGTCGCAGCACCCGTCGGGATCGTAATTCCAGCGCAAGCCGGTGCCGTCCTTGGCCGCGAGCAAACGCGGATCGGGCCGGAACACCCGCAAGTCGGTGAAGCCGAGCTGCTCCGACAGTTGGTCGCGATAGGCCAGCGTTTCCCCGAAAATCTTCTGCGTGTTGAGGAAGATCACCGGAATATCGCGGTCGATCTGTGCAATCAGGTGGAGCAGCACCGCGCTTTCGGCGCCGAACGACGATACCGCCGCGACGCGCCCTTTGAGTTCGCCGGTCAACAGTTCGCCCAGCATCTCGCTGGTGCCGACCCCGGCGAAACGCGCCTCCATTGCCGCTGCATCGGCGGCAGAAAAGGGCGCGACGTCGATCAGGTCGAGCTTGCGGGCAATACTAGCCATGCCGCAGCGCCCAGACCGGCACGCGCCCGTCAGCGGCCCTTTGATAGACATTCTCGTAGCGCGTAAGCGCGGCTTCGAGGGTTGCGGGATCGATCTCGGCTTGCGGCGCGAAGCTGTCAAAGCCGCAGCGCTTCATCAGCGGCATCTGGTCGACCAGCACATCGCCCTGCGCGCGCAATTCGCCGGTATAGCCCGCCTCGCGCAGCACGCGCGCGGCGGAGTAACCACGGCCATCGCGGAAGCTGGGGAAGCTCACTTCGACCAATGCGATCCGGTCGAGATAGGGCAGCAGCGCGCGCGCATCGTCGCCCGCTTCGAGCCGCACGGCGGTGGCGTTGGTTTGCGAGTCGAGGAACGCGTCGAGCGTGACGGCGGGCTCGTCTGAAATCGCGTCACCCCGGCGCGGGCCGGGGTCGGCTTGAGGGTGCTGGGGTGCGTCCAACGGGGCGGCTCCGGCCTGCGCCGGGGCGACGGTTTGGGCCTTATCCATACAGCGCCTCCTTGAAGGGTTCCATGCCGACTCGGCGATAGGTGTCGAGGAAGCGCTCGCCCTCCGCGCGTTTGGCGAGATAGACGTTGGTCACGGTTTCAACCGCATCGACGATGCCGTCCTCGTCAAAGCCGGGGCCGGTGATCTTGGCGAGGCTGGTATCCTCCGCGCCCGATCCGCCGAGCAGCAATTGGTAATTTTCGGTGCCCTTCTTGTCGACGCCGAGGATGCCGATGTGCCCGGCATGGTGATGGCCGCAGGCATTGATGCAGCCGCTGATCTTGAGCTTCAACTCGCCCAGATCGCGCTGGCGGTTCTGATCGGCGAAGCGCGTCGCGATCTTCTGTGCGACCGGAATAGAGCGCGCATTGGCGAGGCTGCAATAATCAAGGCCGGGGCAGGCGATGATGTCGCTGATCAGGTCGAGATTGGCAGGTGCCAGACCCGCCGCGTCGAGCGCCTGCCAAATGGCGTGAAGATCGGCCTTGCGGACGTGCGGCAGCACGATGTTCTGCGCATGTGTCACGCGCAGTTCGTCGAAGCTGTAGCGCTCGGCGAGATCGGCCATCAGGTCGATCTGCTCGGCGGTGGCGTCGCCGGGGATGCCGCCGGTGGGTTTCAGGCTGATCGTGACGATCGCATAGCCCGGTTGCTTGTGCGCGGCGGTGTTTTGCGCGCGCCATGCCTGGAAATCACCGTTCGCTTCGAGCGCAGTCGAGAAGCCCGTCGCAGACGCAGGTGTCTCGACTTCGCTCGACACGAACGGGGCGTCGGCGGGGACGAACGCAGGCGGTGCGAACATCGCGGCAATGCGGTTAAACTCCGCCTTGGGCGGATCGAGCCCGAGCGATTTGACGTGCGCGAACTCTTCCTCGACCTGGCGGCGATATTCGTCGGCACCCAGTTCATGGATCAGGATCTTGATCCGCGCCTTGTAGATATTGTCGCGGCGGCCGTAGCGATTGTAGACGCGCAGGCACGCCTCGACATAGCTCAGCAAATCGTCGGCGGTGACGAAATCCTTGATCTCGGGGGCGATCATCGGGGTGCGGCCCATGCCGCCGCCGACATAAATGCGCCCGCCGAGCACGCCATCCCGTTCCAGCAATTGAATGCCGATGTCGTGCAGCCGCATCGCCGCGCGATCTTCCTCGGCCCCGATCACCGCGATCTTGAACTTGCGCGGAAGGTAGCTGAATTCGGGGTGGAAGGTGCTCCACTGCCGCAGCAATTCCGCCCACACACGCGGATCGGCGACTTCGTCGGCGGCGGCCCCGGCATATTGGTCCGACGAGATATTGCGGATGCAATTGCCGCTGGTCTGGATCGCGTGCATCTCGACCGTCGCCAACTCGGCGAGGATATCTGGCGCGTCGGACAGTTTGATCCAATTATACTGGATGTTCTGCCGCGTGGTGAAATGGCCGTAGCCACGATCGTACTTGCGCGCGATCGTCGCCAGCATCCGCATCTGGCGGCTGTCGAGCGTGCCATAGGGGATGGCGACGCGCAGCATATAGGCGTGGAGCTGCAGATACAGGCCGTTCATCAGCCGCAGCGGCTTGAACTGGTCCTCGGTGATCTGTCCCGCCAGACGGCGCCTTACCTGATCGCGAAACTCCTCGACGCGGGCATCGACGATCTGCTGGTCATATTGGTCGTATTTATACATGTCAGATTACCCAGCTTCCGGCCGCAGGATCCGCAGGCTTCAAGGTCAGATCGGGCCGCACCGTCGGACCGAGCGCGCGGACGCGGTCCTTTATGTGTGCTGGGCGCGGGCCTTCCGGCGTGGCGGTGGCGTCGATCACATAGGCACCGTTGACCCGGCGCGCGCCTTCCTCGGCGCGGGCGATGCTTTCGCCCTGGTCGCCGACATCGGCGGCGTCCTCGACATGGCGGGACCAGCTTGAGCCCGTCCACCACAGCACATCACCCGTCGGCAAATCGTTTCCGGTCAGCAGTTTCAAGCAACAGACTCCGCAATTCTGGCCCAGCGACCGAGCTTATCCTCGGCGTCGGACAGATCGACAACTTCGCCGACGACGATGATCGCCGGGGACGCGACCTTTTCGCGCTCGACCATCGACCCGAGGTCGGCGAGCAGAGTGCGGATCGCGCGGTGCCCGTCGAGCGTGCCGCGCTCGAGCACCGCGACCGGCATTTCGGGGGCGACGCCGTCGCGCATCAATTTGTCGGCAATGTCGCTGGCGGTGGCGACGCCCATATAAATGACGAGCGTGCGGCCCTTGCCGGCCAGCCCGGACCAGTCCTGATCGGTCAGTCCCTTGCATTGCCCGGCAACGAAGCTGACCGCGCTGCTATGGTCGCGGTGGGTCAGCGGCAGCATCGCCTCCGCCGCGCAGCCCAACGCTGCCGACACGCCGGGGATTACCTCGACCGGCAGACCGGCGGCGCGCACCGCTTCAACCTCTTCGCCGCCACGCCCGAAGATGAACGGATCGCCGCCCTTCAGCCGCACCACGATCGCGCCGGTCTTCACATGCGCGATGATGAGGGTGTTGATCGCCTCCTGCGGCAAGGTGTGCCGGGCTCGCTGCTTCGCCACGGAGATTCGCTGTGCGGTCGTGGGGGCGAGCTCGAGCACGCGCGGATCAATCAAACCGTCATGTACCACGACATCAGCGCTTTCGAGCGCCGCGACCGCGCGCACCGTCAGCAAGCCGGGGTCGCCCGGGCCCGCACCGACGAGAATGACGCGCCCGCGCGCGGTGGGATCGAGAAGCGTTGCCATCGTTATGCGATGGGCTGGACCTGCGCCCGGGGCAATTCACGGTTGCTTGGGGGCTGGGTAGACCAGCTTTTTCCCACTTACTTGATGGGGGATCAGTCCTTGTTCGCCAATTCCCTCGATCGCCGCGCCAATTTGGCGGCTTCGTCAATCAGCAAGGCAGCGACCTCGCTGTCGCGTTCGCGGATCGCAATGGCGAGGCAATTGTCCGATTCGGTTTTCAGCTTGCGGGCGCGGGGCGGTTCGCAATCGGCGGTGTCAGCGTTTTTCACGAACACGCAAAAGCCTGGAATGCGCGTAAGTTCCTGAATTCGCGGCCAGCGGTTGGCCGAAACCCGATAAGTCGACCGCCAACCGCGTTACGCGTCGCGCAAACCGACACCGATCGAAGCGCGCGCCTGGTCGGCCTCGCTTGAAACGACGGGATAGGCGCAATAGTCCGCCGCGTAATAGGCGCTTGGCCGATGATTGCCCGACCAGCCGATGCCGCCGAACGGGGCTCCGGAGGAGGCACCGTTGGTCGGCTTGTTCCAATTGACGATTCCGGCGCGCGCATTGGCCCAGAACTGGTCGTACAAAGCCGGGTTCTGGCTGAGCAACGATGCCGACAGGCCGTAGCGCGTGTTGTTCGCTTCGGTAATGGCATCTTCGAAGCTGGATTTGCGGATGACCTGCAGGATCGGGCCGAACAGCTCGATGTCGGGCCGGTCGTTCATTTCGGTGGTGTCGATCAAGGCGGGGCGCAGGAACGGGCGGTCCGCAATCGGGCGTTCGAGATGGCGGATCGGCCGCCCGCCACGCATCATCAGTTCGAGGAAGCTCTCGCTGAGCAAATCGGCGCTCTCATTGTCGATCACCGGCCCCATGAACGGCGACGGGGTGGCATGAGGTTCGTCGACGATGATGCGGTTGACCAGCTTGGTCACTTCCCCAAGCAGCGGCTCGAACAGCTTTTCGTCGACGATCAGGCGGCGCGCGGCAGTGCAGCGCTGACCGGCACTGGTGAAGGCCGATTGCACGATGACGATCGCGGCGGAATGCAAATCGGGCGAATCCCACACCACGATCGGGTTATTGCCGCCCATTTCGAGGGCGAGAATTTTCTCTGGTCGGCTCGCGAACGCGCGGTTGAGCGCGATGCCGGTGTGCGCCGATCCGGTGAACAGCAGACCATCAATGCCGTCATGCGCGGCGAGCGCCTTGCCCTCGGCGGCACCCCCGATCAACAGGCGGACGCACCCCTCGGGCACGCCGCCGGCATGGAAACATTCGACCAGAAAAGCGCCCGAGGCCGGGGTCTTTTCCGACGGCTTGAACACCACTGCGTTGCCTGCGAGCAAGGCCGGCACGATATGGCCGTTGGGCAAATGCGCCGGGAAATTATAGGGCCCGAGTACCGCGAGCACGCCATGTGGCTTGTGCCGCAACGCCATGCGCCCGCCCATTTGCGAATCGAGCCGCCGCTGCGGCGTGCGTTCGGCATAGGCCGTCACGGAAATGTCGACCTTGGCGATCACGGTTTCGACTTCGGTGCGGGCTTCCCACAGCGGTTTTCCGGTTTCGCGCGCGATCAGATCGGCAAAGGCATCGGCACGCGCACGCACGACATTGGCGACGCGGCGCAGGGCCTCGATGCGATAGGCGAGGGGCTGTGCCGCCCAGCTCGCCCAGCTTGCCCGGGCAGTGGCCACCTCGGCGTCGACATCGCCAATCGAGCCACGCCACAAGGTGGCACCGGTCGCGGGTTCGAAGGAAAGAAGTTCGGAAGACATTTACAACGGCCTCTGCCTCAGAATCGTGCGCAAATCCACTCTGCTCGCGGCGGTTCGCTCACTATGGGTTACGTCATCGCCTCGCCCATCTCGCGGATGCGCGCGATTTTGGCATGAAAGGGCTGCCAATCGTCCTTCTGGTCGATCGCCGCCCAGATCGTCTCGACTTCGTCGATCAACATCGAACAGGGCGGGCCCTGCCAATAATGATGGTCGCGGGGCTTGCGGGCGACGTAAGGCGTAAGCGCAGCGCGCACCTCGGCGAAGGCCTCGCCTTCGGGCGCGACGCCGCCGAACGTGTCGAAGAAAAAACCATCAAGGCCGCTTTCGCTCGTCCGCAGCGCGCGTTCGACCGTCTGCACCAAGCCACGGTCCTGCTGCGGATCGCGTGGCGTGACGCCCAGTCGCCACAAGATCGCGTGGGACACCGCAAGCTGGTAGCGCTCTGCGAAGCTTTCCAGCACTGCGATCAGCGGTTCGGCCGCGCTGATCGTGCGCAGGCTGACCGCGAGCTGCATCACGTCCCAGTGAATCGCCTCGGGCTGGCGGCCGAAGGCATAGAGTCCGGCATGATCGAAATAGGCGGCGGTGAAACCTGGGTCCCAGGTCGGCGCGAATCGCCACGGGCCGTAATCGAAACTCTCGCCCGTCACGTTGATATTGTCCGAATTGAGCACGCCGTGGACGAACCCCGCTGCCATATAGCTGGCGGCGAGCGTCGCGGCGCGACCGACCACCAGATCGAGCAGACGCTCGGCGGCATTCTCGCCGGGCACCTCGTCATACAGGTTGCGCAGGACATATTCGACCAGCCGCGTCATGTTCTCGGCATCGCGCAGATAGGCGATGCGCTGGAAGGTGCCGATGCGGATGTGGCCGTGGCTGAGCCGCACCAGCACCGCCGAACGGGTGGGGGAGGGCTCGTCGCCGCGCTCCAGCGCCTCGCCGGTTTCGATCAGCGAGAAGCTGCGCGAGGTTTCGACGCCCAGCGCTTCCAGCATTTCGGTGGCGAGCACTTCGCGCATGCCACCTTTCAGCGTCAGTCGCCCGTCGCCAAAGCGGCTCCAGGGTGTCGTGCCGGACCCCTTGGTGGCAAGGTCCATCAGCCGCCCGCGCGTGTCGCGCAATTGCGCGAACAGAAAGCCGCGCCCGTCGCCAATCTCGGGATTGTACACGCGGAACTGGTGGCCGTGGTAGCGCAGTGCCAGCGGCTCCGCGAGACTGCCCGGCAGGCTCTCGAACCGCCCGAAATGCCGCAGCCATTCGTCGTCGCCCATCGTATCAAGTCCGACCTCCCGCGCCGCGCGATCGTTACGAAAGCGCAAGCGGGTTTCGGGAAAGTCGGCGGCGGCGACGGGATCGTAAAAGGCATCCCCCAGTTCGAGGATCGCGCTTTGCGGCGCATATGCTTGCGGGGTGATGCTCATGCGTGGATATGGAGGGTGCCGGCCGCAGGACGCAACCCCAGGATCTGACCATGTCGCCTTACGAAAATCGATATTGGTGGTCGAATGACGGGGTGCGGCTGCACTATCGCGAGTATCCGGGCCCCGACGATCGCCCGCCGATCCTGTGCCTGCCCGGCCTGACGCGTAACGCGCGCGATTATGACGACCTCGCGCGGCGGCTGTCGCCACAGTGGCGTGTGATCGCAGTCGATCTGCGCGGGCGCGGCGAGAGCGGCTACGCCAAGGACCCGATGACCTATGTCCCGCTTACCTATGTGCAGGATATTGAGGGGCTGCTCGGCGAACTGGGCGTGGCGCGCTACGTCGCGATCGGCACCTCGCTTGGCGGAATCGTGACGATGTTGCTGGCGGGGACGGCGCGCGAAACGCTGGTGGGGGCCGTGCTCAACGACGTCGGCCCGGAGATCCGGCCCGAAGGGCTTTCGCGTATCCGCAGTTATGTCGGCAAATCCAGTAGCTGGCCCACCTGGATCCATGCCGCGCGCGCGGTGGCGGAGGCGAATGGCGACGTCTATCCCACCTATGGCCTCGAAGACTGGCTGGCGATGGCCAAGCGCTTGTATCGGCTCAACAGTGCGGGGCGGATCGTGCTCGATTACGATATGAAGATCGCGGAGCCGTTCCGCGTGCCGGGCAATGAGGCCGGCCCCGATATGTGGCGCGCGCTCGACCGCTTGAAGGACGTACCCACGCTGATCGTGCGCGGGGGCAAGTCCGATATCCTTGCCGCGAGCGTCGCCGAGCGGATGGTCGCCGGGCTCACCGTTGGCGAATTGGTTACGGTCCCCGGGATCGGTCATGCCCCGACGCTTGGCGAACCGGAGGCGCTCGCCGGGGTCGATCGCCTGCTCGCGCGGATTGCGGCGGAACCGGCACCGGGCTGACGCGTCTCCCGGCAGTATAACCGGGAGCTTCGCATGACTGACCTTTCCGATGCGCATACCGCAATGCCCAGTTTGAAGGGCAAGCGCGTGATCATCACCGGCGGCACGACCGGGATCGGCCGTGCTATCGCCGTGCTGCTGGCGAGTGAGGGCGCGCGCGTGTTTATCTGCGGCCGCAGCGCGGCGCACCTGGCCGACGCGCTTACGCGCATTCGCGAGGTTGGCGAGGGCGACGGCATCACGCTCGACCTTGCCGAGCCTGCGAGCCCGAAAGCGTTCGTCGAGGCCAGCCGGGCGTATCTCGGCGGCGTCGACGTGTCGGTCATCAACGCCGCTGTCGCTGCCGAGGGGCTGAGCGACATGTCCGAGGAGGACGTGCGCTATGCCATCGCGACCGATTTTACCGGGTATCTGATGACTGCCCACGCCTCGATCGCGGCGCTTGGCGACGCGGGCGATATCGTGTTGATCGGCTCGATGAGCGCGCATGTGCTGGGCCCCAATTCGACCGTGTATGCCGGAATCAAATACGGCATTCAGGGTTTTGCCGAGGCGTTCCGTAGGGAAATGGGACCCAAGGGCATTCGCGTCGCTTTGGTCGAGCCGGGCCTGACCGGATCGACGATGCAGGAGCCAGAGATGCCGCCGGAAAAACAACGCGAGAAGATCCGCGACGAAACCGCACTGCGCGCCGAGGACATTGCGGTCGGCGTCCAGTATATCCTGACGCAACCGCGTCGCGCGGTCGTGCAACAATTGACCATCACGCCTCGAAACGAGAATTCGGAATGAGCTTTTCCCATGATGCGCTGATCTTCGGTCCCGCCGATGTCGACCTGGCGCGGTCGCCGCTTGCAGGCAAGGTGGATGCCGAAACCTATGTGCTGGGCGCGTTCAACCCCGGCATGACGCGGCTGGCGAATGGCAATCTGCTGCTGATGGTGCGCGTGGCGGAGGCGTTGCGGGCACCGATGACGGACCAGCATATCAACGCCCTGCGTTGGTTCGACGGGGGGTATTGCCTCGATGCCTGGCCGCTCGATTTTGTCGATACCTCCGATCCGCGCAAGTTCATGATGCGGGGCGGCGGATGGAAGGTGATGGCGCTGACCTCGCTGTCGTGGTTGCTGCCGGTCGAACTTACCGCCGACGGCACCCGCGTTGAGGCGGTGCATTACGACAAGGCCGTCACCCCGCGCGCCTCATACCAATGCTACGGCGTCGAGGATGCGCGGATCAGCAAGGTCGGCGATCGTTATCTGATGACGACGTGCTCGGTCAGCCCCGAGCGGCATTCGACCACGCTCTACACCTCCGACAACGCGCTCGACTGGACGCTGGAGGGGATCGTGCTCGATCACCAGAATAAGGACATGCTGATCTTCGAGGGGCTGATCGGCGGTAAGCATTGGGCGCAGACGCGGCCGCTGGGCGATTTGTATTTCGCGTATCCGCCGGGCAGCGAGTGGCGCGCGGGGCCGTCGATCAATCTCGCCAGTTCGCCCGATGCGCTGCATTGGAAGCCCTATGACAAGCCGGGCATCCGCCCCCACGCCGCGACGATGGCGACCGCGCGGATGGGCGGCGGGGCTCCGCCGATCGCGACGCCCGAAGGCTGGCTGACCTTGTGGCACGGCGTGGAGCCGTCGGGCGTGGTCGGGATTTACCGGACCTATTGGTCGATCCTTGATCGTGACGATCCCAGCATCGTCCTGCGGACCAGCCACGATCCGCTGATCGAGGCCAATCCGGCGCTGACCGATCCGATCAAGGAGCTGATGTACCTCGACAATGTTGTGTTCACGACGGGCATTGTCGACGCCGGCGACCACTATGTGGTGGCCAGCGGCGAGGCCGATCTCGCCTGTCGCATCACGCATATCCCGAAATCGGCCTTCGCCTGAACGAACCCCTCCCGCGTGGTAGCGGGAGGGGGTAAGGCCTTATTCCTCGCGCTGGCCCATCAGGCCCAGCAGCAGCTGGAACAGGTTGATGACGTTGAGGTACAGCGACAGCGCGCCCATGATCGCGAGTTTTTCGGCAGCTTGGGTGCCGGCGTACGCGAAATATTCGCTCTTCAGGCGCTGCGTGTCCCAGGCGGTGAGTCCGGTGAACACGACGACACCGGCGACCGAGACGACGGTCTGCAGCACCGACGAGCCGATGAACAGATTGACCAGGCTCGCGCCGATCACGCCGATCAGGCCGACCATCAGGAAGGTCGACATCTTGGTCAAGTCGCGCCCGGTGGTGTAGCCCCACAGGCTCATGCCAGCGAACAGCGCGGCGGCGGTGAAGAACGCCTGCGCGATGCTGGTGCCGGTGAACACCAGGAAGATGCTCGCCATCGACACGCCCATTACCGCTGCGAAGGCGAAGAAGGCGGTGCGGGCACCCGACGTCGTCATCCGGTCGATGCGGAACGAGAAGAACATCACGAAGGCGAGCGGCGCGAACATCGCCACCCATTTGAGCGGGGTGCCGAAGATCAGCGCCACCAGCGCGGGCGTCGAGGCAACGCCCAGCGCGACCAGCCCGGTCAGCGCCAGGCCGATCCCCATGTTGCGATAAATGCCGAGCATGTAGCTGCGAAGCCCCTCGTCGCGCGCGGCGACGGTATTGGGGATGGTGCGATAGACATTGGGTTGCACGGGTGTGGGTCCTTTATGCGGTAGCGGTGACGCGCCGGGTCAGCGCGCGGTGAAGATGGTCCTTGATCGCGAGGCGGCGCTTCTTCAGCGCGGCGATGTGCAGGGGATCGGGGGCCAAACGCGCGCGCTCGCGCGCCACGGCGGAGTCGATTGCGCGGTGGAGGGCGGTCAGGCGGTCGATCATTTTGGTCATGGCAGCAGCCTCTTCTTCGATGGTGAAATCGATCGGGCTGTTTCGGGGCGGGGACGGTGTCATGGGCCGTCCAGCACCGAGCGAGCTCGATGCGGTCCGACATCACGAGGGCTTGTTCAGCCCTCGCCAGAGGGGCCCGGTCCGCATCCCGACAATATGGAGCGTTGCGCGCGCTTTCAAGAGGCGGGCGAGATGACTGGGGAGATGACGTGGCATTCATTTGCCGCTAACGCCCGGCCAAATGGCGCGCCCGGTCAACATTCTGCATCTGCACTCCACCTTCTCGCTGGGCGGAAAGGAGGCGCGCGCGGTGCGCCTGATGAACGCCTTTGGCGACCGTGCGCGGCACACGATCGTGTCGAGCATGGACGGCCAGTACGGCGCGCGCGATGCGATCGCCAAGGGCATCGATTACGAGATCGCGCAGAACCCGCCGCCGCTGACCGGCGGCCCTTCGGTAAAGCGCTACGAAGCGATCGCGGCCTATATGCGCCGCTTCGATTTGGTGCTGACCTATAATTGGGGCGCGATCGACGGGGCGATGGCGCGGCGCGTGTCGTCCGCCGGGGTGCCGCCGCTGGTGCATCATGAGGACGGTTTCAACGCCGATGAAGCCGATGGGCTGAAGCCGACGCGCAACCTCTATCGCCGCTTCGCGCTGACCAAGGCGGCGGCGTTGGTGGTGCCTTCCGAGACGCTGGAAGACATTGCGCTGAAAACGTGGAAACAGCCGCGCGAGCGCGTCCACCGGATCGCCAATGGCATCGACACCGCGCTCTATGCGCAAAAGCCCAAGCCCAATGCGATTCCCGGCTTCAAGCGCAAGCCGGGCGAAATCGTGATCGGCACGCTTGCCGGACTGCGCGAGGTGAAGGACCTGCCGATGCTGGTCCGGGCGGTGGGCGGCATGTCGGCGCGCGTGCGGCTGGTGATCGTGGGCGAGGGGCCCGAGCGGCAGGCGATCCTCGACACCGCCGAGCGGATGGGGATGCTCGACCAGTTGGTGATGCCCGGCTTCCTGCCGCGCCCGCACGAATATATCGGGCTGTTCGATATTCTGGCGCTATCGTCCAAATCCGAGCAATTCCCGATCTGCGTGATCGAGGGGATGGCGGCGGGCTTGCCGATCGTGTCCACACCGGTCGGCGATGTGCTGCGGATGGTCGTACCCGAAAACAGCAGCTTCATCGAAAAGCGCGGGCATGAGGTCTTGATCCGCGATGCGCTGGAGGCGCTGGCCAAATCGGACCCGGAAGGGCGGCGCTGGCTCGGCGAACTCAACCGGCGCAAGGCGGTGGCCGAGTATGACGAGGCCACCATGATCGCCCGCTATGCCGGGCTCTACGGCGCGGTGATCGGGCGGCCGGAGGCCTTCGTCTAATTGACGATTTGCCCGTCGGTGCATCCAAAGCGTATATCATACGTAAGTTTAAGTCGGAGGCTGTCACGTTGTTCAAAGGTTTGAAGCCCATCGTCTATGGCGGCCGCGAGGTCTGGCCCCTGGTCGAGGGTGGCAAAGGCGTCGCCGCGACCAATCACGCGAGCGCGGGGGCATGGGCCGCGGCGGGCGGCATCGGCACGGTTTCGGCCGTCAATGCCGACAGTTACGATCCCGACGGCAAGATCATCCCACAAGTCTATAGGGCGCTCACCCGCCGCGAACGGCATGAGGAACTGATCGACTATGCGATCGAGGGGGCGGTGCAGCAGGTGCGCCGCGCGTTCGACATTGCCGGTGGTAAGGGCGCGATCAACATCAACGTGCTGTGGGAAATGGGCGGAGCGCAGCGCATCCTGCACGGTGTGCTGGAACGCACGCGCGGACTTGTCTCCGGAGTCACGTGCGGCGCGGGCATGCCCTACAAGTTGAGCGAGATCGCGGCGTCCTATGAAGTCAGCTATCTGCCGATCGTCAGCTCGGGCCGCGCCTTCCGCGCGCTGTGGAAGCGCGCATATTCGAAGGCGGCGGAATGGCTGTCGGCGGTGGTGTATGAGGATCCGTGGCTGGCGGGCGGCCATAACGGCCTGTCCAATGCCGAGGACCCGCTCGTCCCGCAGGACCCGTATCCACGCGTGAAGGCGCTGCGCGAGACGATGCGCGAGGGCGGCATTGCCGACAGCGTGCCGATCGTTATGGCAGGCGGCGTCTGGTATCTCCGCGACTGGTCCGACTGGATCGACAATCCCGAACTGGGCACGATCGCTTTCCAGTTCGGCACGCGCCCGCTGCTGACGCAGGAAAGCCCGATTCCCGATGCGTGGAAGGCACGCCTCACCAATATCGAGGAAGGCGAGGTGCTGCTGCACCGCTTCTCGCCCACCGGTTTCTATTCGAGCGCGGTGCTCAACCCGTTCCTGCGGCATCTGCAGGCGCGTTCCGAACGGCAGATCGCCTTTTCGACGCAAAGTGCCGGGGACCATGTGTTCCAGCTCGACGTGGGGGTGAAGGGCAAGAACTTCTGGGTGACGCGCAACGACCTGCTGCGCGCGCGGCAGTGGTTCGGCGATGGCTTTACCGACGCGCTGAAAACGCCCGACAACACGCTCGTCTTCGTCACGCCACAGGACAAGGGCGTGATTCGCAAGGACCAGGCCGATTGCATGGGTTGCCTCAGCCAGTGCGCTTTCTCATCCTGGTCCGACACCGAGACCAATTCGACCGGCCGCCTGGCCGACCCGCGCAGCTTCTGTATCCAGAAGACGCTGCAGGACATCGCGCATGGTGGCGATGTCGAACAGAATCTGATGTTCGCTGGGCACGGTGCTTATCAGTTCAAGCGCGATCCGTTTTATTCCAACGGGTTTGTGCCGACGGTGAAACAATTGGTTGACCGCATTTTGACCGGAGACTGATGTCTTAGCGCTGTCGCAATGTTTGTTGGGTTGGTGAAATCTTCATCCCGTCGCATTAGGTGCCGACGGGATGACTTCTCCCGTTTTCCTGACCGTCGATACGGAATTGATGTGGCGCCATCACAGCGATGGCCTGGCCGGGGCGGAGATTTTCGCGCGTTCGCTGGAACCGGCGGGCGTCGGGGTGTCGTATCAGCTTGAGGTGCTCGCGCGGCATGGGCTGAAGGCATGCTTCTTCGTCGATCCGATGCCGGCGTTGACCTTTGGCCTCGCGCCCGTCCGGGCGATTGTGGAAACGATTTTGGCGGCCGGGCAGGAGGTGCAACTCCATTTGCATCCGAACTGGACCGCCGCTGTGGCAGGCGACAAGGGCGTAAGCGCCGCGCGATTCGAACTCATCGAATATAGCCTGGCCGAACAGCGCGCGCTGATTCGCGGGGCGACCGAGTTGCTTGTCGCGACCGGCGCGCCGCATCCGATCGCGTTTCGCGCGGGATCGTATAGCGCCAATGCGGATACGCTTTGCGCCCTTGCCGAGCTCGGCTTCGTCTATGACGCCAGCCACAATGGCGGCGAGCATCCTTGGCCGAGCGCGATCGACCTCCCCGCCGCGCAGATCGCACCGCTGCGCCATCGCGGTGTGATCGAGGTGCCGGTGACGCTGATCGAGGAGAAAGCGGGTGCTCTGCGCAACTTCCAGATCTGCGCGCTGTCGGCGGGCGAAATGCGCGCAGCCCTCGACCATGCGCTCGACCGGCACCATGCGGCGGTGACGATCGTCAGCCACGGCTTCGAGCTCGCCAACCGCGCGGGCACGCGGCCCAATGCGGTGCATGTCCGCCGCTTCGAAGCGTTGTGCGCGTTGCTCGCCGAACGCGCGACCGAACTGCCGACGATGCATTTCGCGGATCGCCCAGAGTTGCGGCTTGGGCAATATGACGTTCCGCTCGGCCCCGATCCACTGCGCACGCGCTGGCGTCAGGCCGAGCAATTATGGTCCAACATGGTCGCGGAACGGGCCGCATGAGGATGGCGGAGCCGCTGCCCCTGCGGTTCCAGATCGGCGCGCGGACGCTGGCTGCGGTGGAGCGGTACTTGGTGCGCGTGCCGCTGTCGCTGGGGCAGGTGCTGGACGGGGAAGCGCCCCGCTTGCCGCCGCTCGATGCGCGAGCGCACGGTTATCTCGTCACCTCCGTGCCTGCTGTGCAGCGCGCCGCGATGCTGGCGGCAGCACCCGGCATGATCGCGCAGGTGCGGCAACGCTATACGCGGCATTATACCGATCTTGGCCTCGGGTTCGACGCGTATCAGGCCGCGCTGTCGGGCAACACGCGCTCGGGCCTCAAGCGCAAGACGCGGCGGGTGATGGAGGTGTCGGGCGGGCTGCTCGACGTGCGGCGGTTCCGCACGCCCGAGGAGATGCAGCGCTTCCACGACATTGCGCGCGGCATTTCGCGGCGCACCTATCAGGAGCGTTTGCTGGGCGGCGGTCTGCCCGACGATGCGGCGTTTCTGCAAAGCCTTGATGCGCTGGCAGCGGCGGATTCGGTGCGCGCGTGGCTGCTCTATATCGCCGGGGAGCCTGCCGCCTATCTCTATTGCCCGGTCGTGGCGGGCACAGTGCGCTATGACCATGTCGGGCACGATCCGGCGTTCAACGATCTGTCGCCGGGCGGGGTGTTGATGCTGGAGGCGATGCGCGACCTTTATGCCGAGCCGGGCCTCACGCAGTTCGATTTCACCGAGGGCGACGGCCAGCACAAGCGCAGCTTCGCCACGCATGGGGTCGCCTGTCTCGACTTGCTGCTGCTGCGCCCCTCGCTCGCCAATCGCGCGACGATGGTGGCGCTCGATGTGTTCGACCGCAGCGCGGCGTGGGGCAAGCGCGCGGTCGCGCGGCTGGGGCTGGAGGCGCTGGCGAAGCGGGTGCGGCGGTAGGGGGTGGGCTTCACCTGCGGCGCTCCACTCCTCAATAGCCGTCAAGAACAATCATTGTTATTGTGATCGAGCGCAACATCTCCACATGAACAATTGCAGGGTTATAGCAGATTTCGGATGAATGATGTGATGACGTGGATTCCCGCTTCATTGGCGATAGGGAGAGTAAATTGAATCTGTCGATCAGTAGCAAAGAACGGAGAAAATTATTCGATAATTTGCGTAAATTATCGTTCAATGATGCGTCCGCTGACACGGCTCCCAATGAGCTATTTCCGTATGGTCTTATCAGTCGTCAGCCGCGCGATCGACAATACGATCGAGAGACCGCGCTCATAGCTGCCACCGGAGTTGAGCAAGGGCTCGAGTGTGCCATTGCGGCGCATCTCTGCAGGCGCGAAGACGCTAGCAAGCTGCTGTTTGCGGACGAAGGGGTCCTAAGGGATTTCAATGCGAAAATAAAAATGGCGTATATTATTGGCGTCGTGGGAAAGAAAACGGCTGCCGACATACAGGCGATCCGTGGTGTGCGAAACGCTTTCGCGCACGCGAGGGCAGTAATCTACTTTGAAACACCAGAAGTTAAGGCGGTATGCAACTTAATAACCTTACCCCAGCGTGAACCGATGACTATGGGTGGAATTGAGTTTAACGACGCTCGCGAAAGATTCATCCAATCATGTTTTCGGCTACATTTGCATCTTTTGTGCTACCAACCGGACAGAGAGGCGCATAATCCTTCGCTATTGGATTAGCCTCCACAACTCTCATATTCCCTCTCTCTAGTGGTCGGCCATTGAGCGAAAGTTGCTTAAGAGCTAACCACCCGATCTAAGCAAAATCACCAATCCCTTATCGCCCACGCCAAGGCTGGCGAAAACTCGCCCCCGCGCTACACCGCCGCCATGCATCTGCGTGTCGAAGCCCTGATCCTCGCCATCCGCCATCATGGCGAGCATGGCGCGATCGTGCGGGCGCTGACGGTCGAGCATGGGTTGCAGGCGGGCTATGTGCGCGGCGGGCGGTCCAGTCGTATTCGGCCGATCCTGCAACCCGCCAATCGCGTGATCGGCGAATGGCGCGCGCGCACCGATGACCAGCTTGCGAGCCTGAGCGTGGAACTCGTCACCAGCCGCGCGCCGCTTTATGCCGAGCCGCTGCCCGCCGCCGCGCTCGATTGGGTGACGACGCTGACCGCCGCCGCTTTGCCTGAGGCGCAGCCCTATCCGCGGCTCTATGCGGCGCTCGACGGGACCATCATGGCGGTCGAATCCGCGCCCGCCGCGCGGGGATGGGCGCTGGCGCTGGCACGCTATGAACTGCTGCTGCTGGCGGAGCTTGGCTATGGGCTGGAGCGCGACACGCTGCCGCGCGCACTCACCACCGGCGTCGCGCCCGATTGGGAGGACATTCTCGCCGCGCTCGCGCTTACCGGCGACGCGCTGGAGCGGCAGATCCTGGTGGATCGGAGGGCGGCGACGCTCGATGCGCGGGCGCGGCTGGTCGATCGGTTGAAAAGGGCGGTTGCGTGAGGCGCTTCGCCTCGGCATTGGCCTGCGCAGCATAAGGGAGCACGCCTGTGGCACTGATCGCACTTCTCGCCGGAGACGGCATTGGCCCCGAAGTCACGCATGAGGCGCGCCGCGTGCTCGAAGCGCTCGACCTTGGCCATGCGTTTGAGAGCGCGCCGATCGGTGGTGCGGCGTATCGCCAGACCAGCCACCCGCTGCCGCCCGAAACGCTCGCGCTGGCCAAACGCGCCGATGCGATCCTGTTCGGCGCGGTCGGCGATCCCGAGATGGACGGGCTGGAGCGCGCGCTTCGGCCCGAACAGGCGATCCTGGGCCTGCGCAAGGCGCTCGGCCTGTTCGCCAATTTGCGCCCGGCCAAGATGTTTCCGGGGCTGGAGGACGCCTCTGCACTCCGCCCGGAAGTGGCGCGTGCGATCGATCTGGTGATTGTGCGCGAGCTGACCGGCGACGTCTATTTCGGCGATAAGGGCCGCAGCATCACGCATACCGGCCTGCGCGAAGGCCATGACCTGATGCGCTATGACGAGGTCGAGGTCGCCCGCATCGTCCGCGTCGGTTTCGAGATGGCGCAGCGCCGCAAGCGCATCCTCACTTCGGTCGACAAGGCCAATGTGCTGGAAACTTCGCAACTGTGGCGCGAAGTCGTCAATGAGATCGCGCTCGATTATCCCGATGTGAAGCTGACGCACATGTATGTCGACAATGCCGCGATGCAGCTGGTGCGCAACCCCGGCGCGTTCGACGTGATCGTGACGGGCAATCTGTTCGGCGACATCCTGTCCGACCAGGCGAGCATGTGCGTCGGCTCGATCGGGATGCTGCCCTCGGCCTCGCTCAATGAGTGGCAGGGGACGTGCGGGCTGTATGAGCCGATCCACGGCTCGGCACCCGACATTGCGGGGCAGGGCAAGGCCAATCCGTGCGCGGCGATCCTGTCGGCGGCGATGCTGCTGCGGCACTCGCTGGCGGATGAAGCCTCGGCGCAGCGGATCGAGGCGGCGGTGATCGCGGCGATCGCGGACGGTGCGCGCACGCCCGATCTGGGCGGAACGCATTCGACGGCGGCGATGGGCGACGCGGTACTGGCTGCGCTCAAATGAGCGAAGCGCTGGAACTCGCAGTGGTCATCCCGACCTTCAACGAACTGCGCAATGTTCCAGTGTTGATCGCCAAGCTCGACGCGGCGCTGGCCGGTCGACGCTGGGAAGCGATTTTCGTCGATGACGACAGCCCCGATGGCACCGCGCAGGCGGCGCGCGATCTTGCCCTGCGCGATGCGCGGGTACGCGTGATCCAGCGGATCGGGCGGCGCGGCCTGTCCTCGGCGTGCATCGAGGGGATTTGCGCGACTGCGGCACCGGCGGTCGCGGTGATCGATGGCGATTTGCAGCATGACGAGACGCTGCTGCCGCAGATGCTCGATGCCTTGCAGGCGGATGGCGCGCTCGATCTGGTCATCGGATCGCGCTTCGTCGCGGGCGGGGGTACGGGCGATTGGGATCAGGATCGCGTGGCCAAATCGGCGCTGGCGACGCGGCTGTCCCGCTATGTGCTGAAGGCCGACCTTAGCGATCCGATGAGCGGTTTCTTCATGATCCGCACCGCTGTGGCGCGCGCGCTGGTGCCGGGCCTGTCGGCGATCGGCTTCAAGATCCTGCTCGACATCATGACCGCGAGCCCGCGTCCGCTGAAATTCCTCGAATTGCCTTATACTTTCCGCCTGCGCAGCGAGGGGGAGAGCAAGCTCGACCATGTCGTGGCGATGGAGTTTCTGATCGCTTTGTACGATCGGCTGTTCGGGCGGATCGTGCCGGTGCGGTTCGTGATGTTTTCAGGGATTGGAGCGCTGGGCGCGCTGGTCCACCTGACGGTGTTATGGGCGCTGTTCCGCGCGGAGGGGCTGAACTTCCTGGCCGCGACGATCGTCGCGACGGGCGTTGCGATGACCTTCAACTTCTTCCTCAACAATGCGCTGACCTATCGCGAGCGGCGGCTGAAGGGCGTGCGGCAATTGTTCGATGGCTGGGTGTCGTTCTGCCTCGTCTGCGCGGTTGGCGCGGCGGCCAATGTCGGGGTCGCGGCGTTCCTGTTCAGCGTGCAGCACGGAGCGTGGGCGGCCCCCGCGCTGGCGGGAATCGTGGTGGCGGCGGTGTGGAATTATGCGCTGTCGTCGCGCTTCGTGTGGGGGCGGTATTAAAGTCGTTTTCGCCCAAGCACGATCATCCATGGTCCGTTCGGGCTGAGCTCGTCGAAGCCCCGCCGCACAAGCAACGGTGCCCCTGCGGAGGCGGCCCTTCGACAGGCTCAGGGCGAACGGGGAAAGGGACAGCCTCTAAACCCAGCTCGGAAACCACGTCCAGAAATGGAAGGCGTTGGGCCCCCATAACGGCATTGCCGATAACACCGGATAGAAGAGCGCGAACAGCGCGACGACCAGCAGCAGGAAGCGCGCATCCCAGCGCTTGCCGCGCGCGAAATGATCGAGTGACACCGCCAGCGCGACGCACAGGAAGATGCTCGGCAGATAGTAATAATAGAAGAAGCCAAGCGATTTCGGGATGATCGCCCAGATCACATAGCTGCCCAGCCATAGCCCCGTCGCCGCCAGTAGCGCGGGCGCGCGTGTCCGCCACCAGCCGTACAGGCACGCCGCGACCGCAACCAGCCCGCCCCACAGCACCGCCGGATTGCCGACCAGCAGCACCCCGCGCTGCGCGCTATCCACGCGTTCGTACAGATACCAGATCGGCCGCACCATCACTGGCCACGTCCACCAGGCCGATTGATAGGGGTGGTGCGGCAGGACTTGCGTTTGCTGGCCGTACATTTGCATTTGAAAGGGCAGCAGCTTGGCGACCGTCATCGGCTGCACCGTGTAGAAAAAGGCAGGGGCGAAGGTCGCGAAATAGGTCGCGATGCTGACCGTCCCCAGCACCAGAATCGCCGGGATCGCCGCCATGCCCGGCCAATGTCGGTGTACTCCCCCGATTGGGCGGGCGTTGAGCGCGGCATAGACCGAGCGCCCCTTACGCCGCGCATCGTTCAGCCGCACCGCGATAAAGGCAATCGCGGCATAAGCGACGAAGGGCGCGGCGATCCATTTCGCGGCGACTGCGAGACCCAGCAGCACGCTTCCCAGCACCCAGCGCGACCAGGCCGACCCGCTCGACTCGGCGCGCATCGCCCACAGCAAGGCGGCGATGCCCAGCACGGTGAACGCGGCCATATAGCCATCGAGCATCGCGATCCGCGCCTGGATGAACACCGTGCCGTTGAACAAGGCGAACAACGCCCCGAACAGCGCCGGGCGTACTCGCCCCAGCATCAGCCATACGATCGCGAATATGCCGAGCACCGTGGCCGTACCCGCCAACGTCGAGAAGAAGCGCCAGCCGAGGCTATTATCGCCGAGCAGCAGGATCCCGCCCGCGATGATCTCCTTGGCGAACAGGGGGTGTTCGATATTGACCGGCCCGCTCAGCGCGATCAGGTGCCGTGCGGCGGGGACGTAATGCACCTCGTCGAACATAACTTTGGTCGGCACGGTCAGGCGAAAACAGAACAGCGCTTGCGACAGGACCGCCAGCAACGCGGCGGCACGATAGGGACTGGGTTGGGTGGCGTTCACGCGCGCCTCTATCCGTCTTCGCTACGGGGCTTTCAAGGGAGCGTGGATCGCCCTCACGCGAATCGCCCCATTGACGCGCGCCCCCCGCGCCCGGCAAAGCGTGCCCCATGAAACGTCGCACCGGCCAGGACCAAAGCATCACGCGCCAGTGGCGCCCCGCAACGCAAGCCGTGCGTGGCGGCACCGCGCGGAGCGAATGGGGGGAAACCTCCGAGGCGCTGTTCCTCACCTCGGGCTATGCCTATGATTGCGCGGCCGATGCGGCGGCGCGCTTTGCCGGTGATCAGATCGGCATGACCTATTCGCGGCTGCAGAACCCGACGGTCGAGATGCTCGAAGCGCGCATCGCCTTGCTCGAAGGGGCCGAGGCGTGCCGCACGATGGCGACGGGCATGGCGGCGATGACCGCGGTGCTGCTGTGCCAGCTCCAGACCGGCGACCATGTCGTGGCCGGGCGCGCGGCGTTCGGATCGTGCCGCTGGCTGGTCGACACGCTGCTGCCCAAATTCGGCATCGAGACGACTGTGGTCGATGCGCGCGATCCGCAGGCATTTGAAGATGCGGCCAAGGCCAACACCAAGGTGTTCTTCTTCGAAACCCCCGCCAACCCGACGATGGACATTGCCGATTTGAGCGCGATTTGTGGCATCGCGCGCGCGCGCGGCATCACCAGCGTGGTCGACAATGCCTTCGCCACGCCCGCGCTGCAGCGGCCGATGGAGTTTGGGGCAGACGTCACCGCGTACAGCGCGACCAAGATGATGGACGGGCAGGGGCGCGTGCTGGCGGGCGCGGTGTGCGGCACCGAGGATTTCATCACCAACACGCTGCTGCCCTTCACGCGCAACACCGGGCCGACGCTCAGTGCGTTCAACGCCTGGGTGGTGTTGAAGGGGCTGGAGACGCTCGACCTGCGCATCCGCCGCCAATCGGAAAATGCGCTGAAGGTCGGTCGCTTCCTGGAGCCGCGCGTGCCGCGCATCCTGCATCCGGGCTTGCCGAGCCACCCGCAGCACAATCTCGCCATGCGCCAGATGGACGCGTGCGGTCCGATCTTCGCGTTCGAGGTCGAAGGGCGCGCGCAGGCGCACGGCCTGCTCGACGCGCTGCAACTGGTGGATATTTCCAACAATATCGGCGATTCGCGCTCGCTGATGACGCACCCGTCTTCCACCACGCATTCCGGCGTCGCCGAAGACAAGCGCCTGGAAATGGGGGTGACCGAGGGGATGTTGCGGCTGAACGTCGGTCTCGAAGACGCTGACGACGTGATCGAGGATCTCGATCGCGCGCTGACGGCAGTCGGCCTATGACGGGGCGGCGGTCGTGAAGGCGCTGTTCCCGTACGTCGCGGAGACGCGCGGGGTGATCGTGCGCGTCGCGGTCAGCTTCCTGCCCGAACAGTCCGAGCCCGAGCGTGGCCGGTGGTTCTGGGCTTATCATATCCGGCTGGAAAATGCCGGCCCGCAAGCGGTGCAATTGCTGACGCGGCACTGGGTCATCACCGATGGTCGCGGTGCGCGTCATTCGGTCGAGGGTGAGGGCGTGATCGGCGAACAGCCCTTGCTCGCCCCCGGCGAAAGCTTCGATTACGTCTCGGGCTGCCCGCTCTCGACCTCGACCGGGTCGATGCTGGGGAGCTATCACATGATGGGCGAGGACGGCTCGGGCTTTGACGTCGAAATCCCGCGATTCGCGCTGATCGCGCCGGCGGTGGGGGCATGAAGCGGACGCACCTCCCGCTTAACGGGATGCGCGTGCTCGATGCCGCCGCGCGGCACCTGAGCTTTACGCGCGCCGCCGACGAACTGGCGGTGACGCCGGCTGCCGTGGGCCAGCAGATCCGCGCGCTGGAGGATACGCTGGGCGTGGTGCTGTTCCGCCGGACGACCAAGGGGCTTGAGCTGACCCCCGAGGGCGAAGGCGGGCTCGCCGCGCTGCGCGAGGGCTTTCTGCAATTCGAGGAAGCTGTGCGGGCAATGCAGGCCGGGCAGACGAGCAAGTCGCTGACCATCGCCGCGCCGCGCGACCTTACCCAGAAATGGCTGATGCCGCGCCTGGCCGACATCGCGCGGACCGACGGCGAAATGCGCTTCGTGCTGATCTCGTCCGATACCTTCGGGACCAGCGGCGCGATCGATTTCACCGAGGCCAATCTCGATTTGGCGATTCGCTGGGGCGATGGCCCCGGCGAGCATGAGGGCGAGCCGATTGCCTCGGCCGGGATGGTCACGGTCGAGCGGCCTGGCGGCGGGGCCGATACGCGGATTTCCTGGCCGGGCTGTGTTGATGACGCGTCGGAGTCGCTTGTCCGCGTGGCCGATGCCGGGCTGGCGCTGGATGCCGCAGCACAGGGGCTGGGGCGCGCATCGATCCCGGAACTGCTCGCGGCGACCGATCTGGCGGCCGGGCGCGTGGTCGCGGTGGGCGACGCGCGGCCGTATCGGCTGGGCTATTGGCTGGTTGCGCCATTGCCGCAGTGGCGGCAGAAAAAGGTCAAGGCGTTGGTCGACGCGCTGACGGCATGAGGCCGATTCCGACGCTGAAAACGGCAAGCCTGCGCCTGCGTGAGCGGACGCCCGACGATGCCGGGGCGCTGTTTCCGATTTTCGCCGATGCCGAATTGATGACCTATTGGTCGAGCGGGCCGCATCAGTCGATCGAGGAGACTCGCGCCAAACTCACCAAATCGCCTGACATTCAACGGGTGTTTCGCGGGTGGGCGATCACGCTCTCAGGCGATGACACTGCCATCGGCTTCGTCACGGTGCGCGAGAAGCGGCCCGGCGTTTCCGAGATCGGCTATATGGTCGCGCGCCCACATTGGGGCCGTGGCATCGCACGCGAAGCGGTGAGCGCTGTGCTCGATCAGGTGTTGCGCGTCGAAGGTCAACGCCGCGTCATTGCCGACACCGACCCCGAAAATGCGGCTTCGAACGGTCTGCTGAAAGCGCTTGGCTTCACGCTCGAAGGGCGGCTGCGCGAGGAGTGGGAAACGCATCTCGGCGTGCGCGATACCTTTTTGTGGGGCTTGCTCGCCAGCGAATGGAATGCGCGATGACCCCGGCTTTGCCACCCCCCAACCTCAACGACCCCGCCGAGCGCGCCGCCTATCAAAAGGAACTGCGCATGGTTACGCGACCGATCCGCTGGATGGGTGTCGCGCTGGCGATTGCCGGCGCGGTGCTGGCGGGCCTGCGCGCGCGGTACTGGCCGCAAATGCCGATGATATTGCCGCTATTTCTGATCGGCATGGCGGTGCTGCATGTACTGGCGGGGGTGGTGGTTCGGATGAAATACCACCGCGCAAGGATGGGTGAGTAGGGCGTCAGCCGCCGACCGCCTGATCGCGCGATAGATCGACCATTTCGATTTTGGGGACGGGCGAGCGCACCCGCATGCGCGAGCCGGTTTGTGTGGTCCAGGCCGCCGTGAAGGAATACCGTTCCACTCGGAAGAAGCCCGGATTGTCGGGTGCTAGCGGAGCATAACGTCGTCCCGCTATCGCGGTGAGGATCGGCTTGACCCAATCGCCCGAGAGTGTCGCAGACTTGCGCAGGACCTCTGTCTCGCTCACTTTCCCGTCGGCACCGATCAGGAAACTTACGTCAACCCACTGATTATCGAAGTCATCCACGGCGAGTTGGTTAAGCGCGGTCCCGCTCGCCCCCTCGCGCCCGGAGAGCTGACGCTGTTCGATCTTTGGCGCATAGAGCAAGACGGGGACGGCGGTCCCTTTGGCAGCGTCGCGATATTCTGCGACAAGGCGATCAACCGCTCCTGTATCGCCATGCTTAACCGCCATATTTGCCTTGAGCAGCTTTGCCGCTCGCACGAAGGGGGCAAGCTCGGGCTCGGTTCGCGCGATCAGGCGATTGGCGGCGTTTACCGCATCTGTGTAGTAAGGACTTGATTTTCCTTTTGAAAACGCTGCGTACAGGTGGGCAATTCTGAGGAGCGCAAATCCCTCGCTGCTTGATTGATGAGCGGCATGGGCGTGTTTGGCAACGTCCTGATAGAGGTCGATAGCGTCATTGGTATCGCCAGTCTTGGCGTAGCTGTCGCCTAATTCGAGCTGCGCGTTCAACACGCGCGGATCGGACGGAGCCAGCCCCGCTTTCAGCGCGATCACGACTTCGATCGCGCCGCTGCGATATGCGGTTTGCTCGCCTAGGTGCGCCGCCACTCGGGAATTGGCGCGCAACAGGTCCGATACGGGGACCGGATATTGCTTGGCGAAACGGCGGTTGCGGCCGATCGATGAGAGCATCGTTGCGCGGGACGATTTGTAGTCCCCGGCGACGAACTCCGTCTCCGCCAGTGCCAAGGTTGCCGCAATATCCTTGTCCGGCGGGCAATGCTGGTCAAGGCAGGCGCGCAGGGCCGCTTTCGCATCGCTCAGCGAAACACCGGTCACGACAATGTCGGGTCCCGTGGTGTTCGCTGTCGCTGCGTCCTTTGTCTGCGCGAAGGCAGGGGTGCCTATTACGGCCAATAGCAGGCACAGCGTATTTAGACGGGGCATGAAAAACTCCGACGCAAACCATAGGCCGATGAATCTTAGGCGTCGATCGCGTCTTCGTCCATCCGCGCGGCATTTTCCTGAATGAAGGCAAAGCGGTGCGCGGGATTGGTGCCCATCAAACGATCGACCAGATCCTTCACCACCGCGCGTTCTTCATATTCCTGCGGCAAGGTGATGCGCAGCATCGCCCGCGACTTCGGGTCCATCGTCGTTTCACGCAGCTGCATCGGGTTCATTTCGCCGAGACCCTTGAAGCGCCCGATTTCGACCTTCTTGCCCTTGAACTCGGTCGCCTCCAGATGCGCGCGGTGGGCGTCGTCCATCGCGTACAGGCTCTTGGTGCCTGCGGTCAGGCGGTAGAGCGGCGGTTGCGCCAGATAGACGTGGCCCGCACGCACGATTTCGGGCATTTCCTGGAAGAAGAAGGTCATCAGCAGCGTGGCGATATGCGCGCCGTCCACGTCTGCGTCGGTCATGATGACGACGCGTTCGTAGCGCAGATGCTCCGCCACACAGTCCTTGCGCGTGCCGCAGCCGAGCGCCTGGATCAGATCGGCGATTTCCTGATTGGCATGGATCTTGGCCGAGGTGGCGGAGGCGACGTTGAGGATTTTGCCGCGAATCGGCAGGATCGCCTGCGTCTTGCGGTCGCGCGCCTGCTTGGCCGAGCCGCCGGCCGAATCGCCCTCGACGATGAAGATTTCGGTGCCTTCGGGGCCGTTGGACGAACAATCGGTCAGCTTGCCGGGCAGGCGCAGCTTGCGCGCGCTGGTCGCGGTCTTGCGCTTCACTTCGCGCTCGGCTTTCCGCGCGAGGCGTTCGTCCATGCGCTCGATGACATAAGACAGCAGCGCCTTGCCGCGCTCCATATTGTCGCTGAGGAAATGGTCGAAATGGTCGCGCACCGCGCGCTCGACCAGCGTGGCGGCCTCGGGCGAGGTCAGGCGGTCCTTGGTCTGGCTCTGGAATTGCGGGTCGCGGATGAAGACCGAGAGCATCAGCTCGCTGCCGGTCATGATATCCTCGGGCGAAATGTCCTTGGCTTTTTTCTGGCCGACCAGATCGCCAAAGGCGCGGATGCCCTTCACCAGCGCGGCGCGCAGCCCCGCTTCGTGCGTGCCGCCATCGGGGGTGGGGATGGTGTTGCAATACCAGCTATACGATCCGTCGCTCCACAGCGGCCAGGCAACGGCGCATTCGACGCGGCCCGCTTCGCCGGGGAAATCCTGGCGGGTGACGAAGAAATCGGTGGTCGCGCACTCACGCCCCGCAATCTGTTCGCGCAGATGATCGGCGAGGCCGCCAGGGAATTGGAACACGGCCTCGGGCGGCGTGTCGTCGGTGATGATGCCGGGCGCGCATTTCCAGCGGATTTCGACGCCCGCAAACAGATACGCCTTGGAACGGGCGAGTTTGTACAGCCGCGCGGGCTTGAAGTGCATGTCCGCGCCGAAAATCTCGGCATCGGGCACGAAGCTGACCGAAGTGCCGCGGCGGTTGGGGGCGGCACCGACATGCTCCAGCGGCCCGAGCGTCTCGCCGCGCGCGAAACGCTGGCGATACAGTTCGCGGTTGCGCGCGACCTCGACGATCGTGTCGGACGACAGCGCATTGACCACGCTGACGCCGACGCCGTGCAACCCGCCCGAGGTCGCATAAGCCTTGCCATCGAACTTGCCGCCCGAGTGCAACGTCGAGAGGATCACTTCGAGCGCCGACTTGCCCGGAAATTTCGGGTGCGGATCGACCGGGATGCCGCGGCCATTGTCGATGATCACCAGCCGATTGCCGGGGTGCAGCTCGATTTCGATGCGCGTGGCATGGCCCGCCACGGCCTCGTCCATCGCATTGTCGAGCACTTCGGCGGCGAGGTGGTGATAAGCGCGCTCGTCGGTGCCGCCGATATACATGCCCGGGCGGCGCCGGACAGGCTCCAGCCCCTCCAGCACCTCGATCGACGAGGCATCGTAATCGGTCATCGGCTTGGGTGAGGCGGCGAACAGGTCTTCTGGCATGAGGCGGCTATACGGCGCGGGCGGGGATACTGCCAAGCACCATCGCCGAACTGCGACGCTGTGATCGAAGCGCCCAAACAAAAGGGGCCTCCAACGGTGTGTCGGCGACCCCTTTTCTTTGTCCTGTCGCGCCGATCAGCGGGCGCGGGGGCCGCCGAACGGGAGCGGCGGGGCCGGGCGACGATCGCGGCGCGGCAGCTGTGCCTGATAAGCGTGGCCGCAATGGCCGACGCAATAGGGGAAACCGGGGTTCACCTTCTCGCCGCAGAAATGGAAGTCGGGCTCGCCCGGATGGCCGATCGGCCATTTGCAGATCTTGTCGCTGAGATCGAGCAACGTGGTCTTGCCGACCATGTCTGCCGATGGCTTGGCAGGGACCAAGCGGCGCGGCGGCGCGGGCGTGATCGGTGCCTGTTGCTCGCCGGGGGCCTGACGCAGGAAGCCGCCGGGGCCGACCGAGCGCAGGATCGGCGGGGCGGGGCGCACGACCGCGACGGGCGCTTCGATCTCGTCCTCTGCATCGTCCTCGACATCGAGTTCGACGTCTTCGGCGACTTCAGGCTCGGGCTTGGCAACTGGCGCGGCGACGACAGGGGGCGCGACTCGCTCGACTGGCGGACGCGGCGCGGGCGGCGTCGGCTTGGGCGCGGCGGCCTTTGGTGCGGCCGCAGCGGCGGGTTCGTTGGGCTTGACCGGCGACGGGCGCGATTGCAGCCCCAGGCGATGCGCCTTGCCGATCACGGCGTTGCGGCTGACGCCGCCTAGTTCCTCGGCGATCTGGCTCGCGGTCTGCCCCGCTTCCCACATCTTGCGCAGCGTATCGATGCGTTCGTCGGTCCAGCTCATTCAATCTTCCCAATTGTCATGCCGACCGTTTCCATAACGGGTTGCGGGCGGCGGCGGCAGTCTTTAGCGACAGCACCATGAGCAGCCAGCCCCCAATCGGCGAAATTTCCACAATGATGAACGCTCCGGGCGTTCCGGTCTTCCGGAACGTCAATTGGGGCGGCCTTCGAACGCTCTATATCAAGGAGGTGCGCCGTTTCTTCAAGGTGCAGCTGCAGACGATCTGGGCGCCCGCGATCCAAACCTTGCTGTTTCTGGTGGTTTTCACGGTCGCAACGGGCGCAAAGCGGCCGGTCGCGGTTGGCGGAATCGATATTCCCTTCGGCGACTTTATCGCGCCGGGACTGATCATTAGCCAGGGCATGATGGGCCCGGCCTTCGCCAATGCGAGCTTTTCGCTGATGGTCGGCAAGATTCAGGGCACGATCGTCGATTATCTGCAGCCGCCGCTGTCGACGCTGGAATTGCTGACCGGGCTGGTGGCGGGCGCGATGACGCGCGGTCTGCTGGTCGGGGTCGGCGTGTGGCTGGCGATGCTGCTTTACGGGATCCACCTGATTCCCGTGCATTTCTGGGCGGTTGCCTGGTTCGGGCTGCTCGGCACGATGTTCCTGGCGTTGCTCGGCGTGTTGACCTCGATCTGGGCCGACAAGTTCGACAATGCAGCCGCAGTGTCCAATTTCATCGTGACCCCGCTCGGGCTGTTGTCGGGCACCTTCTATTCGGTCGACAAGCTGGCACCGGCCTTCCGCGCGGTCAGCCATGCCAACCCGTTCTTCTACATCATCTCGGGCTTCCGCTACGGCTTCCTCGGCACCGCCGATTCGCCGATCCTGATCGGCAGCATCGTGGTGCTGGTGATCGACGTGGTGCTGGCGGTGGCGTGTTACGCGCTGCTGCGGTCGGGCTGGAAGATCAAGAATTGACCCGCCGGTGGGTGGTGCTGGCGCTGGGACTGGCGCTGGCGGCCTGCAGCAAACCCGCGTCGCAACCCGTTGCTGCCCGTCAGGCACCCCAGGAGCCCTCCGTCCGGATCGCACAGGCGGGAAGTACGATCGTCGTGCCGACCGTGACCGGCAAGGGCACGGTCGCGCTGCGCGAGCGCCAGCCGGTTTCGCCCGGCACGCGCGTGCGGGCGGGCGCAGCAAGCCATTATCTTCGCCTCGCTTTGCCTGCCGCCGATGCCGCGCGCGTGACGCTGGGCGCGAACGCGAAGATGACTTTCGCCGCGTTCCGCGAGGATATTGTCGTCGGTCGCGTGATTGCGATCGCGGCGCATCCCGATCCGGCGGGCGCGGTAGCGGTCGAGATCGCGCTGCCCGACGATGCGCGGTTGAAGGTGGGCCAGGCTGGCACCGCCAGCATCATCGCGAGCGGGACGAGCACGCGGTTGCTCGCCGTGCCGCCCAGCGCGGTGTGCGCGCGGCAGGGAACGATGGCGCAGGTCTATGTCGTCGATCTTGCCACATCACGCGTGCATCTGCGGCGGATCACGCTCGGGGATGAGACGCCCGCAGGGATCGGCGTGCTCAGCGGATTGGCGCTGGGCGAGTGGGTGGCGCTGTCGCGTGCAGGCACGCTCAAGGACGGCATGAAGATCGCGCCGATCGGCCCGCAATAAACTGTGCCCGCAACCCGAGTCGCGCGGTGTTGCACTCGGGCGTTCAGCACCGTAAAACGCGTTTCGGGCGACCGTGTGGGTCGCCTTTTGCTTTTTAAGGAGAGCGCCTGTGTCGACCCCCGCTTTGATGCCCGTGTACCCGCGTTGCGGCGTGCGCCCGGTGCGCGGCGAGGGCTGCTACCTGATTGGCGAGCAGGGCGAACGCTATCTCGATTTCGCGGCGGGGATCGCGGTCAACGCGCTCGGCCACGGCCATCCCAAATTGGTCCAGGCGATTGCCGACCAGGCGGCGACGCTGATGCACGTGTCGAACCTGTATGGCAGCCCGCAGGGCGAACATCTGGCGCAGCGCATCGTCGACAGCTCCTTTGCCGACACGGTGTTCTTCACCAATTCGGGCACCGAGGCGGTGGAATGCGCGATCAAGACCGCGCGGCGCTATCATTATGCCAATGGCAATCCGCAGCGCACGACGCTGATCACCTTCAACAACGCCTTTCACGGGCGGACGATGGGGGCGATCTCGGCAACCAACCAGCCCAAGATGCGCGACGGGTTCGAGCCGCTTTTGCCCGGCTTCAAATATGCGCCGTTCAACGATCTCGACGCGGCGCTCGCGCTGATCGACGATACGACTGCGGGTTTCATGGTCGAGACGATCCAGGGCGAGGGCGGCGTGTCCGCTGGCACGCAGGCGTTCATCCAGGGTCTGCGCAAGGCGTGCGACGAACACGGCCTGTTGCTGGTGCTGGACGAGGTCCAGTGCGGCTATGGCCGCACCGGCAAGATGTGGGCGTATGAGCATTACGGCATCACGCCTGACATCCTTTCGTCGGCCAAGGGTATTGGCGGAGGCTTCCCGCTGGGCGCGTGCCTGGCGACGGCGGAAGCGGCCAAGGGCATGGTATTCGGCACGCACGGATCGACCTATGGTGGCAACCCGCTGGCCATGGCGGCGGGCGAGGCGGTGCTCGACGTGATGCTCGAACCCGGTTTTTTCGATCACGTAACCGCGATGGGCGACCGGTTGCGCGCCTCGATCGAGCAGATGATCCCCAATCACGACCATCTGTTCGACAGCATTCGCGGCATGGGCCTGATGCTGGGGATCAAGCTGAAGGATGCGGCGGTCGCACGCGATTTCGTCGGGCATCTGCGTGACCATCACGGCCTGCTGACGGTCGCGGCGGGCGAGAATGTGGTACGCGTGCTGCCCCCGCTGGTGATCGAGGAAAGCCACATCGCCGAGTTCGTGCAGAAGCTGAGCGACGGCGCACGCGACTATGCGGTGGCGACGGCATGAGCGGGGTAAATGGGGTGAAGATCCTCCCCGGAACGGGGAGGATCTGAGATGCGCCACTTCCTCTCGCTCTCCGATGCTGGCCCGGATGGTATCGCGGCGATGCTGGCCGATGCGCTCGATCGCAAGGCGGCGCGTGCGGGTTGGCCCAAGGGCAAGCCCGATGCCGATGCCCCGCTCGCCGGGCACACGCTGGCGATGGTGTTCGAAAAGAATTCTACCCGCACACGCGTGTCGTTCGACATGGCGATTCGCCAGCTTGGCGGGTCCAGCGTCGTGCTCGACTCGGGCACGACCCAGCTTGGGCGGGGTGAGACCGTCGCCGACACCGCACGCGTTCTGTCAGGCTATTGCGATGCGATCATGCTGCGCACCGACGACCATGCCAAGGTCGAGGAGATGGCGCAGTATGCGACCGTGCCGGTCATCAACGGCCTGACCGATAATTCGCATCCCTGTCAGATCATGGCGGATCTGCTGACGATCATCGAAGCGGGCAAGCCGTTGCCGGGGCTGAAGGTGGCGTGGCTGGGCGACGGCAATAACGTGCTTGCCTCGATCATGGAGGCGGCCGGGCTGATGCAGTTCGATGTGGTCGCGGCGTGCCCGCAAGGCTTTATGCCACCCGAGAGCGATGTCGCGCTGGGCAAGGGTCGCGCGCGCGTGGTCGGCACTGCGCGCGAAGCGGTGGAGGGTGCCGATATCATCGTCACCGATACCTGGATTTCGATGGGGCAGGCGCATGCCGAGACCAAGTTGCAGGCGATGCTGCCCTATCAGGTCGATGCCGCGCTGATGGCGACCGCCAAGCCCGACGCGAAGTTCCTCCACTGCCTGCCCGCGCATCGCGGCGAGGAAGTGACGGCAGAGGTGATCGACGGCCCGCAATCGCTGATCTGGCCGGAGGCGGAGAACCGGCTGCACGCGCAAAAGTCGGTGCTGCGCTGGTGCTTTGGCCAGATCGGTTGATCGCGGCCGGTTGAGCCTTATGTAAGGCGCTGACACGCAAGTCCGTTCGCCCTGAGCTTGTCGAAGGGCCCTCCTTATCCACGATGGTCGTGCGGGGAGAGCAGGGCTTTGATAGGCTCAGCCCGAACGGATTTTATATGGACGACCTTCGCACCACCGACTCCGACCGCGCCCTCGGCTTCACCATCCCGGCGCGCCACGCGCGCGGTCGGGTCGTGCGACTCGGCCCGGTGCTCGACACGATTCTCGACGCCCACGCTTATCCCGCACCGATCGAGGCGTTGCTGGCGGAGGCGCTGACGCTGGCCGCATTGATTGGCTCGACGCTCAAGGATGCGGAAGGCCAGCTCACCATGCAGGCGCAAACCCAGTCGGGAATCGTAACCCTGCTGGTGTGCGACTACAAAGGCGGCGAACTGCGCGGCTATGTTCAATATGATGCCGAACGGCTGGCATCCGCCCCGGAGAACCCAAGCCTGTTCGCGCTGTTTGGCGCTGGCTATCTCGCGATCACTTTCGATCAGGCGACGACGGGCGAACGCTATCAAGGCATCGTCCCGCTCGACGGCGATTCGCTGAGCGCGGCCGCCGAGCATTATTTCCTGCAGTCCGAACAGATCCCAACGCTCGTCCGCGTCGGCATCGATTGTGGAGGCAAGGGGAAGGACGGCAAGCGATTCGCCGGCGGCCTGCTGCTCCAGCATCTGCCGGAGGGCGAGGTCGGACGGGACCGGCTGCACACCCGGCTCGACCATCCCGAATGGGAGCATGTCGCGATCCTCGGGCAGACCATTCAGGCGGACGAGCTCTCCGACCCCGCAATTCCGCTTGAGACGCTGGTATGGCGGCTGTTCAACGAGGAGGAGACAGTGCGGCTCTATGGCGACACCGCCATCGTTCGCGGTTGCCGCTGCTCGCCCGAATATATCGCGCAAGTGCTCGGCAAGTTTCCGCCCGAGGAACAGCGCGCGATGGCGGACGAAACTGGCACGATCTTTGTCGATTGTGCCTTTTGCGCCCGTAAGTTCCCGGTGCAGGCGGCAGCGGAAATCGTTCCGTAGCCGCATTGAAACTTGCGCGCGGAACCCCAATTACGTGACGATAGCGGCGAACCTGGGTAGGCTCTGCCCGGGGCCGAGCGGGGTTGGATCGAATGGCGATATCGAAGGTCGCGCGCGCAGTGGTTGCGGCGTTGATGGTTGGCGGGCTGATCGCGGCGGCCCCGACCGCCGGGCCAACTCTGACGGCGGTTGCCCGGATCGAGCCCGGCCAATGGCAGATCAAGGAACTGGGAACCGATTCGGCCGCTCGAACGCTGTGCATTGCCGATCCGACGGTTCTGATCCAATATGGACACAGTGCGGGGCAGTGTCAGCGCTTCATCATTGATAACGAGCCGGATCTGGCCACCGTGCATTATACTTGCCCGGGCAATGGTCACGGCCGCACCACGTTCAAGATTTCGACGCCGCGCGCCTTCAATTTGGACACGCAAGGGATCGTCAGCGGCGCGCCATTCGATTATCATTACGAGGCACGCCGCATCGGGGCGTGCCCGCCCGGTGCCAGCACGGCGCGTTAAGCCGGTCTTTAGAGTCTCCCGATATACATCACGCGTGCATTTTATGGCACGCGTTTCTCCCAATTCGCCCCCTTAGGGGAACCCCTGGGTCGCTTTCGGGCGGCCCGTTTTTTATGCGCTGCTTGCGCAATGCGGGGTTGGTGACTAACTCCCTTGCATCATGACATTGGAACAGACCTCTTCGGTCGCCCCGCTGGCAGTCGTGCTGGTGTCGGGTGGCCTCGATTCGATGGTGGCCGCAGCGCTGGCGCGCGAGCAGGGCTATCGTTTGCTCGCGCTTTCGGTTGATTATAATCAGCGCCACCGAATGGAATTGGCATCGGCCCGACGCATCGCCAATGCGCTCGGCGCAGTGCGCCATGTGGTGCTGCCGCTCGATCTCGCGGCATTTGGCGGCTCGGCGCTGACCGACGATATCGCGGTCCCGAAGGACGGCGTACAGCCGGGCATTCCGATCACCTATGTGCCGGCGCGCAATACGATCTTCCTCAGCCTTGCGCTCGGATGGGCGGAGGCGGCGGGCGCGCGCGACCTGTTCATCGGGGTCAATGCGCTGGATTATTCGGGCTACCCCGATTGCCGTCCGGAATTTATTGCCGCGTTCGAAGGCTTGGCCGAACTGGCAACCAAGGCCGGGGTCGAGGGCAGTCCCTTTCGCATTCATGCGCCGCTGCAGCACATGACCAAGGCCGACATCGCGCGCGAGGCGGCGCGGCTCGGGTTGGACGCGGGGATAAGCTGGTCCTGCTATGATCCCGCCCCAGGTGGCCTGCACTGCGGCACCTGCGACAGCTGCCGACTGCGCAAAAAGGGATTTGAGGAAGCCGGCCTGCCGGATCCGACCGGCTACGCGGTCTGACGCGATGTCCTATGCCGTCAAGGAGATGTTCCTGACGCTCCAGGGGGAGGGCGTACAGGCTGGGCGTCGCGCCGTCTTCGTCCGTTTTGCCGGGTGCAATTTGTGGTCGGGACGCGAGCAGGATCGCGCGACCGCAGTGTGCCGCTTCTGTGATACCGATTTCGTCGGAACCGATGGCGCTGGCGGTGGCAAATTCGCCGATGCCGCGGCCTTGGCGGAGGCGGTGCAGCGTTTTTGGGGCCACGGTGCCGACAGCCGCTTCGTCGTGCTGACCGGGGGCGAGCCGATGCTCCAGATCGACGATGCGCTGATCGAGGCGTTGCACGGTGCCGCGTTCGAGATCGCGATCGAGAGCAACGGCACCCTGCCAGTCCATCCGGGAATCGACTGGGTGTGCATCAGCCCCAAGGCGGACAGCATGGTTGTCCAGCAAAGCGGCGATGAGTTGAAGCTGGTCTGGCCCCAGCCAGGAACCGATGTCGCCGCGCTGGAGCAATGGGCGTTTGCGCATCACCTGGTGCAGCCGCTCGATAGCGTCGATGCAGCGTCCAATCACGCCGCCGCGATCGACCTTGTCATGGCGCGGCCCAAATGGCGGCTGACGCTGCAGGCGCACAAGACGCTGGGCCTACGCTGACCCAGCGTCGAAGGCCGCCTTAGCGGTAGGTCAGTTCGAACGGGCCGCACTTCTTGGCAACCCATTCGTTCCGCTTCGACCAGCAAATCGAGTCCAGGCGCGGCATTGCCAGGCGGGTGTCGACGCGTACGCGGCGGGAGAAACGCTCCTCGCCCCACGGCACCAACGCGTTGCGCAACGCGTTCATCTCGGCGATCGCGACTTTGTACAGCGTGCCGCGCGGGGCGTAGGCGGCGTGCGTGGCAATCGCGCTGGCGGTTTGGCAAAAGCCATATTGCGCGGCGACCGTGGTAAAGGCGGAATAGGTGCGGGTGCCGTAACGGTCCATCGCGGAGATGCCGACCTTCGCGCCCTTGTTGGTGCGAACAAAATACTTGTTCACCGTTTCATATGCTTTTTTCAGCTCGTCCTTGTGATTTTCAAGGATGATATTGTAATTTTGGAGCGTCAGCAGCGACGGCTCGAACTTGCACTGCAACGCGGCGACGTTGAGCGCGGAGCGCAGGTTCCAAACCAGATTGGCGCGGACTTCGTCTTCTGTCGCGCCTGGCAACGATGGCAGGCCGGGCTCGTCGCCGCGCGCCGGCGGGCCACTCATGTCATGCGACTGGAAGAAGAATTGGGCCGAGGCGGGGCCAGCAAGTGCGGCACTCGCGACAGCGGCCAGCACGGCAAGGGTACGCAACACAGTCATTCGAAGCCTCTCGTTCACACACTTTGCAATTACGGCGTTTTTTCGCGCGCCCCAACCCTAATCGCGCATCCTGCAGCGCGAGGCTACCCGCAAATGCGGTGTACCGAACGGCGGAATCGAAAAGGCCGCCCGGTCGCCCGGACGGCCTTCGATACAATCTTTCCCGAAAGGGAAGAATTACATCTTGTTCGTGGTCGTGGTCGACGTGGTGTTGGTGGTCATGGTGTCGTTCGAAACCATCGCACCGTCGTTTGCCATCGCGCCGTCGGTCGACGTCATCGTGTCGTTGGTGGTCATCGTGTCGGTCGAGTTCAGATCGGTGACCATCGTGTTGTCGGTCGTCGTCGTTTCGGTCTTCGGGGTGCATGCCGAAATGGCGATCGCAGCAACAGCGATCATCGAACCAGCAGCGACCTTGGAAATGAGTGCACGCATTGGAAAGCTCCCTAGATAATGGATTTGGTTGGCCTCGAGACCTTTAATACCCAAACCGTGGTGGACATTAGTCCGGATCGGCGCGCCCCTCAAGCCCAGTTTTCTGCCGTAGAAGAATGAGTTTGCAGAAACGCTGCGAATCGCAACGCAAGCGCCGCGTCAAAAGTTTCAAAATCGGTCGGAAGTCCCAGCATTTCCATGCTCGTCACCGCATAGTCGGCCAAGCCACAGGGCACAATTCCACTGAAATGTGAAAGGTTTGGCGAAAGGTTGACGGAAAACCCGTGCAGCGTCACCCAGCGCCGCACGCGCACGCCGATCGCACCGATCTTGGCCTCGGCCACACCGCCATCGTTGGCCAGATCGGGGATGTTGGTCCAGATGCCCACGCGTCCTGGTGCGCGAAACGCCGCAACCCCCAGATCTCCCAACGCCGCGATCACCCAGCCTTCCAGAGCGTGGACAAACTGCCGAACGTCGCGTCCGCGCCGGTCGAGGTCGAGCATAACATAGCCGATGCGTTGACCGGGCCCGTGATAGGTGTAGCGGCCGCCGCGCCCGGTCTGCACAACCGGAAAATGCGGGTCGCGCAGCTCGGCCGGGTCGGCGCTGGTGCCGCCGGTGTAGATCGGGGGATGTTCCAGCAACCACACCATTTCGCGCGCTGTGCCCGCGGCGATCGCTGCGGCGCGCGCTTCCATTTCGGCGACCGCCACCTCATAGGGAACCGGGTCTGGCGTTATGCGCCATTCGATGTCGTCAGTCCTGAAAGTCACGCCCCGGAAATGGCGTAGCTGGGCCCGCCGCGCAAGGGAGGGTTTGCAGGGAGTGGCGGGCGGCAGAGCATTGCGCTACCGCCCGATCGCGGCAATATCATGTCGTTGGATCCGGGGAGACTAGAGACGTGATCGCGACGATGAGCACCGTGTGGGACCGTACGGCCGAATTTCTCAGCGACAATCTGGCCGCGCTCACGCCGCTCGTGCTGTTCGGCATTTTCGTGCCGCTCACGCTGATCGGCAGCCTGATGCCGCTGATGGGGACTGGCGGGCAGCCTGCTGATCTTGCGCTTGGCCTGATGGTGTTGGCACTGTCGCTGGTGTCGAGCTGGGCGGGGGTGGCGATCACCGCGCTCGCATTCGATCCGGCGGCGGGGCGTGGCGGGGCGGTGCGCGTGGCCAATCGACGGTTGTTGCCGGTGATCGGAGTTGGGCTTGTCACCTTGCTCGTCGTGCTGCTGCTCGCCGCGCCGATTTTCATCGCGTTTGCGCTGAGCGGCGTCGACATGGCCGCCTTGGCGGCAGGAAAGCCCCCGTCAGGCGAGGTCAATCAGGGCGCGTTGACCTTCGGCTCGCTCTACACCCTGTTGCTGTGCCTGATCTTGTTCTGGGGCTATGCCCGCTTTGTTGTGCTGGCCACGCCGATCATCGTGATGGAGCGGCGCGGGCTCGGCGTTTACGCGCGCTCTTTCGTGCTCACGCGCCGGATCACTTGGAAGGTCATGGGGGTGGTGTTGCTGTATGGCTGCGTATCATGGGTTGCTTCCGCTGCGGCCAAGCTGGTGTTCGGCACGGTCTTCGGGCTGCTGATCGGCGGTGAGGGGCAGTTGAGCGTTGCGACCGTGTTGACCCAAATCGCTGTGGCCGCCGTGTCGACGATCTTTTCGCTGCTGGCGGTCGCGTTCGTCGCCAAACTCTATCTTGCGGCGCGTGATGCGCGTGAGGCGATCGTCGAGGTTTCATGAAACTCAATGTGGCAGGCATCCTTCGCGATGCCTGGGCGATGGCCAAGCGGGATTCCGAACTGCTGCTCGGTATAGCGGGCGTCTTCTTGTTTATTCCCGATCTGGCGGGGGCCATTTATGTCGCTCCCGCGCCCGCTCCACCGGCGGTCGTGGATCAGACGTCGGCGGATCTCTGGCTCAAGCAACTTGGCGTATGGGGCCAGCAATATGAGTTGCTGGTGATCGTGCTCAGCCTGCTGTCGCTGTTCGGGGTGCTGGCGCTGTTCGTCGTGTATATCGACCGAGCGCGCCCGACCGTGAGCGGCGCGCTCGGTCAGGCGGGCGCGTTATTGCCGCACTATCTCTTGCTGGCGCTGGCTGTCAGCGTGCCGGTCAGCATCGGCTCGATCTTGGTCTTTCCAGGGCTGTATCTCAAGGGACGGTTGCTGCCGGTTTCGCCCGTCTTCGTCGGGGAGCGACCGATCGGCGTGTTCGCGGCGTGGCGGCGCAGCTTTGCGCTGACGCGGGGCAATGGCCTGGTGCTGATGGGCCTGGCGTTCGTACCGTTGCTGGGGGGGCGCTTGATCGCGCTGCCCTTCGAGCTGCTTGGCACTGCGCTCGATGGCGCGCCGATGGCCAATCCGGTCGTGGCTGCCGTGCTCGATGCAGGAATCGCCGGGGGGCATACGCTCGGCACCGTTGCGGCGGTGCTGATCGAGATCGCGCTTTATCGGCGGTTGAGCAGCGGAATCTGAGGCGCGCTATCGGGCGGCAGATGCCCAGTGATGCGGGGATCGGGAAAGGTCTCGATCGCCCGCTTGATCGCGACGAATCCTTGCGCGCGATAGAAGTTGAGCGCTGAGGGATGGTCGAGCGTGCAGGTGTGGACCCACACCCGATCGATCCCCTTGCGCCATCCGCGTGCCAGCGCTTCCGCCATCAGCCAGCGACCGAGCCCTTTGCCCGCCAGTTCGGGCACCAGCGCGAAATAGGAAATCTCGCATTGGCCGGCTTCGCGAAAATCGAGTTCGAGCATCCCGACCTCGATTCCGCTGCGGTCGACCACGGCATGGATCGCGACGTTGGGGTCGGCGAGAATCGCGCCGAGCGTCCGATCGTCCATCACCAGCCGCGAGAACCACAGCCATGGTGCCCCGACGCGGCGGAACAGCGTGCGATAGGCGTCTAAGCTCGGCGCTTCCCATGCGACCAGCCGCATCGGGGACGCGGGCAGCGGGCGCAGCGGCGGGCGCTGACGCATCTCAAGCGTGGTGACGATCGTCGCCACCTCGTCATCGCGGACCGGAATCAAGCCCATCGCGCTGCCCCGACCTTCAGGACCATGTCGCGAGCGGCGGCAAGCTCATCAGGATCGCATCGATATTGCCGCCGGTCTTCAGCCCGAACAGCGTGCCGCGATCGTACACCAGGTTGAACTCGGCATAGCGACCGCGCCATTCGAGCATTTGCGCGGTGTCGGCGGCGTTGAAGGGCGTGTTCATCCGGCGTCGCACGATTTGCGGATATACGTCCAGAAAGGCGCGCCCAATGTCCTGGATAAAGGCGAAGTTCGCGGCGAAATCCCCCTCCAGATGGTCGCAGAAAATGCCGCCGACCCCGCGATGCACCTTGCGGTGCGGGATGTAGAAATACTCCTCGGCCCATTTCGAATAGCGCGCATAATAATCGTCGCCATGCGCATCGCACGCCGCGCGCATCGAGGCGTGGAATTCGGCGGTGTCCTCGGCATAGGGAATCGGCGGGTTGAGATCGGCTCCGCCGCCAAACCAGCGCTTGGTCGTGACCAGGAAGCGCGTGTTCATGTGGACGGCGGGCACGTGCGGGTTCGCCATGTGGGCGACCAGGCTGATCCCCGTGGCAAAGAAGCTCGGGTCTTCGGCGGCACCGTGGATCGATTTGGCGAACTCGCCCTCGAATGCTCCGCCCACGGTCGAGACGTTGACGCCGACCTTTTCGAACACCTTGCCCTTCATCACCCCGCGCACGCCGCCACCGCCATCGCCGCCATTGGGGTCGGCGCGGTCCCACTGGGTGTAGTCGAAGCTCGCCTCCGATCCGGCTTCCCGTTCGATCGCGACGAATTCCGCACAGATCAGGTCGCGCAAATGCTCGAACCAGTGGCGGGCGGCGGTTTGTTCTTGGTCCAGGTCCATGGGGGATGTTGTGGCGAGGGATGGCGGCCAAGTCGAGATGCGAAAATCCTCCCCGCGACGGGGAGGATCAAGCAGGCCAGCCGTTGGTCTGCCGTAGTGCCTCGGCCAGCGCGATGCCTGTCGCCACCGCAATGTTGAGCGACCGCATCCCCTCGGCCAAGGGGATGCGGACGGCCATGTCAGCGCGCGCATGCACCGCATCCGGCACGCCGCTGCCTTCGGACCCCATCAGCAAAACGTCGTTCGGCTGAAAAACGGCGGTGTCGAGGCGCACCCCGCCGCGCGTCGTCAGCAGCACGATTCGCCCGGGCACCTGGCGTTCGAACGTCGCCCAGTCGAGGTGGCGGTGGACGTCCACGACCCCGGCATAATCCATGCCCGAGCGGGCGAGGGCCTTCTCGCTCCAGGTAAAGCCGGTTGGCTCGATGACGTCGACCGGCGTTCCCAGACAGGCACCAAGGCGCAGAATGGCACCGACATTTCCGGCGATTTCGGGCTGGTAGAGAGCAATACGCATAACCAGCGCCCCTACTCCTAAAATGCTGTTGGCAAAACACCGTCGCGCCGTCTAACAGAACGCTCAAGCTTCTCCGGCAGAGGGAAGGCGTTCAGGCGTGACCCACACGTCGTTCTTGTGAGGGTGACGTTGTCGGATTTTTCGTCGCGGCGTGTTTCAACACGGCGTGCGAAGTACAAGGGCAAGTGAATGGCAAGCGGAAACACCCTGGAAGTTCCCCGGCAGGATGAACCCCATCATGACGGCGAACCACGCCGCCGCGACTTTCTGAACATCGCGGCCGTTGCGGCTGCGGGTGTCGGCGGGATCGCGATCGTGGTGCCGCTGATCAACCAGATGAACCCCTCGGCCGACGTGCTGGCGCAATCCACCACCGACGTCGATCTGTCGAAGATCGAAGCGGGGCAGGGCATCGTTACCTCCTTCCGCAAGCAGCCGCTGTTCGTCCGCAACCTGACCCCGGCCGAAATCGCCGAGGCCGACAAGGTCGACATCAAGACGCTGCGCGACCCCGAAACGCTCGCACAACGCACGCGCGGCCAGAAGAACTGGCTGATCACGCTGGGCGTTTGCACGCATCTCGGCTGTATTCCGCAGGGCATTACCAGCGGCGAGGATCGCGGCCAGTTCGGTGGCTATTTCTGCCCCTGCCACGGTTCGCAATACGACACGGCGGCGCGCATCCGCAAAGGACCGGCACCGAAGAACCTGTTCGTGCCGGAGTATAAATTCACGTCGCCAACGACGGTTACGGTGGGTTGAGGATAGAGATATGAGCTTCCCCTGGGCCAAGCAGTACGAGCCGAAATCGGGCTTCACCAAGTGGATCGATGAGCGGCTGCCGCTTCCCCGGTTCGTTTATGGCGCGGTCGGCGCGGGCTATCCCGTGCCGCGCAACCTCAATTATTTCTGGAACTTCGGCGTGCTCGCGGGCGCGGCACTCGCCATCCAGATCGTCACCGGCATCGTGCTGGCGATGCACTATGCCGCCAATGGCGGCGTGGCGTTCGACTCGGTCGAACATATCATGCGCGACGTGAATGGCGGCTGGTTCCTGCGTTATGCGCATGCCAACGGCGCCTCGATGTTCTTCGTCGTGGTCTATATCCACATCTTCCGCGGGCTGTTCTACGGATCGTACAAGGCCCCGCGCGAGATGATCTGGTTGCTCGGCGTGGTCATTTTCCTGCTGATGATGGCGACGGCGTTCATGGGTTATGTGCTCCCCTGGGGGCAGATGAGCTTCTGGGGTGCGCAGGTTATCACCGGCTTCTTCTCGGCGATCCCGGTGGTGGGCGACACCATCCGCATCTGGCTTCTGGGGGGATATGCCCCCGATGACGCTGCGCTCAACCGCTTCTTCTCGCTGCATTACCTGCTGCCGTTCGTGATCGCTGCGGTCATCATCCTGCACATCTGGGCGCTGCACATTCCGGGTTCGAACAACCCGACCGGCGTCGACGTGAAGGGCGAACAGGACACCGTTCCGTTCCACCCTTATTACACCGCCAAGGACGGCTTCGGGCTCGGCGTGTTCCTGTTCATCTTTGCCGCACTCCTGTTCTTCGCGCCCAACAGCCTTGGCCACCCGGACAATTATATCCCGGCCAACGCGCTGCAGACCCCGGCGCACATCGTGCCCGAATGGTATTTCTGGCCGTTCTACGCGATCCTGCGCGCCTTCACGGTCGATTTCATCGGCATTCCGGCAAAGCTGCTCGGCGTGCTGGCGATGTTCGGGTCGATCCTGCTGCTGTTCTTCCTGCCCTGGCTGGATTCGTCGCCGGTGCGCTCGGCCAATTATCGTCCGCTCTATCGCATCTTCTTCTGGGTGCTGGTGGCCGATGTGCTGGTGCTCGGCTGGTGTGGCGGTTCGCCTGCGACGCCGCTTTATGTCATCATCAGCCAGATCAGCGCGGCCTATTATTTCGCGCACTTCCTGATCATCATCCCGATCATCTCGCGGGCAGAACGCCCGACGCCGCTGCCAAACTCGATCACCGAGGCGGTGCTGGCGAAGAAGGGTGGCACGTCACCGGCGCATACCGCACTCAGCGGTAGCGCGGTCCCGGCCGAATAAGGGGCATTACGAGCAATGGTTCGCGCAATCGCAATTCTCATCGGTGCCGGCTTCGTTGCCGTACTGTCCTGGGCGCTGTTCTGGTCGATCCAGGGGGTCGTCACCGATCCCCCGGCTCCGACGGCGGTCGACGAATTCCATCTCCACCCCAAGGAGGTCGAGCTCGCATCGAACGGCTTCTTTGGCACCTATGACCAGCGCCAGCTCCAGCGCGGGCTGCAGGTGTATAAGGAAGTCTGCGCCAACTGCCATTCGCTGAAACATGTCGCTTTCCGCGACCTGACTCAGCTCGGCTATACGCCCGCGCAAGTGAAGAAGTTCGCGGCGGACTGGTCGGTCAAGGCCAAGCAGTTCGATCCGAAATCGGGCGACACCACCGAGCGCCCGAACCTGCCATCGGATTATTTCCCGACCGTTTATTATCCCGGCACCGGCAATCCGCCAGATTTGTCGCTGATCACCAAGGCGCGGCATGACGGCCCGGCCTATGTCTATTCATTGCTGACCGGCTATGGACCGCAACCGGCCGCTTTGTTGAAGAAATTCCCCGATGCCAAGGTGCCGGACGGGCTGTACTTCAACCCGTATTTCGCGAACCTCAACATCGCGATGCCGCCGCCGCTGTCGCAGGATGGGCAAGTCACCTATCTCGACGGCACCAAATCGACCGTCGATCAGAATGCCAAGGACGTCGCGGCATTCCTGACCTGGGCTGCCGAGCCAAACCTGCCGACGCGGCACGCTTACGGTCTGGCGGTGCTCGGCTTCCTGCTGTTCTTCTGCATCCTGGCGTACGGCGCGTATCAAAACATCTGGCGCGATATCAAGCACTGAGCCATGGACGTCGCCCCGGCCCTGGTGTCGGGGCGGCTCCGCGCGGTGCGGGGCGGCGGTTCCCACCCGGGCCGAGCGGCTCCGGGGCGACGAGGATGCTATGGCCGAGAATGACGATCTGAAGGCGCTGATCCGCACCATCCCGGATTTCCCAAAGCCCGGCATCCAGTTTCGCGACATCACCACTTTGCTGCTCGATGCTGCGGGTTTTGCCAGCGCGATCACGCGGATGGCAGCGGCCACGCGCGGCCCGGTCGATCTGGTCGCCGGGATCGAGGCACGCGGCTTCATTTTTGCAGCAGCTCTCGCCGCGCCGCTGAACGCCGGCGTGCTGTTGATCCGTAAGGACGGCAAGCTGCCCGGCGCAACCATTGCCGAGGATTATGCGCTCGAATATGGCACCGATCGTATCGCCATGCATCAGGACGCGCTGGTGCCGGGGCAGCGCGTGCTGCTGGTCGACGATCTGATCGCCACCGGCGGCACCGCGCGCGCGGCGGTGCGGCTGCTGCGCAAGGCGGGCGCGGTGGTCGAGCAGACGCAGTTCCTGGTCGATCTGCCCGACCTGGGCGGTGCGGATGCACTGCGCGCCGATGGGATTGCGGTTGATTCGCTGATCGCCTTCCCCGGCCATTGAGCGCGGGCGAGAGGAACCAAAGGCTGGCGAGCGGGGTTGATTGGACAACGCCGCGCCAGCCCAAAGGGCGCGACCTCCTTCAAGGACTCGCCGCCATGTCCGTCATGAAACTCTCGCTCGCCGCTGCCGCCCTCGTTTCGCTGGGGGGGCTTTCCGCCTGTGCCGAGGATTACGGCTATTCGGGCGTGTCGGTCGGCTACGGCGCCAGCGCGTGGGACCCCTATTATGGCGGCTATCGCGCTGACCCCTATTGGGGCTGGTATGGCGATTATTATTATCCGGGCTCGGGCTATTACGTTTACGATCGCTCCAATGTCCGCCACCGCTGGAACCCGGACCAGCGCGGCTATTGGCAAGGCCGCACGCAGCGCTGGCACAATGACCGCCGCGAAATCCGGCCGATGTGGCGCGATTATGGCGTGCAAGGTCGGCCTGGTTCCGGCCGCGCTCCGGGTGGGCGCGGTGGCCGCGGCCACCGCTAAGCGTCGGATCCGTCGGCCGGGCGCGTTCTAATCAGCCCGATCGAGGTGAAGGTCATCACCGCCACGTCGTCCTGGTTGAAGACGGTCACCTTGCTGCGAAAGCTGCCCATTTCCGGGCGGCTCTGCGACGCGCGCTTCTCGATAATCTCGGTTTCGACGCGCAGCGTGTCACCCGGATAAACGGGTTTGAGCCAGCGCAGCTCGTCTACCCCAGGCGAGCCCAGCCCGGCTTGCTCGGTCACCTTGAACTGCTCGACCAGCATCGCCATCGTCATCGCGCAGGTGTGCCAGCCGCTGGCCGACAGCCGCCCGAAATGGGTTTGCGCGGCCGCTTCATCGGATAGATGAAACGGCTGCGGGTCATAGGCCTTGGCGAAGGCGACGACCTCGTCGCGCTTCACCACATAATGGCCGAACGAGGCTTTCTCTCCGACCACGATATCTTCAAAATAGTGCATGCCCCAGTGTCCAGCGCGGTGGCGGCAAAGGCAAGCCCCTAGTTGCGATGGGTTGGCTGCAGCGCCGCCCGGAACGGCGCATCATCACCGTCCAGATTGGCCCCGGCGGGCAGCGCCAGCAGGTCGCGAATCAGCGGTGCGACATCGACATTGTCGAAGGCGGGCAACGTACCCAGCGGCTTGATCGCCGGGCCGTTGGCAATGAACAGCGCCGCCATTTCCGGCGCGGCCGAATCATAGCCATGCGTGCCGCCATCATGCGCATCGGCGGCTGGCGCGGTCTTGTTGAGCAGCCAGCCGGTTTCGGCCAGGCAGAAATAGGGCGGGATGCGCGGGTTGGTGCCGTAATGCAGCCGCGCCGGGATCTCGCTTTTGCGCCAGCAATCATAATGCGCATGATGGCCGAGCAGCGCCTTTTCCAGTGCGACCTCATGGCCGGGCACGGGGTAGAAACTGGCGAACGGACCGGCCTCGAACTGGCGATAATCGGCGGGGTTGGCGACGGTGTCCATCGCGATGGTGCGTCTTGCACTGGTCCCGGCCATGCCATGGTCCGCGACGACGACGATGTGGGCAGGTTGGCCGAGGGTTTTCAGTCCGGAGACCAGCGCGCCGATCTGCGCATCGACCTTTGCGACCGCCGCAGTCGTTTCGGCGGCATCCGGACCATAAGTGTGCCCCGCACTGTCTACAGTATCGAAATAGAGCGTCAGGAAGCGCGGACGCGTTGCTGCGGGACGTCGAAGCCAGTCGAGCACGCCCGCGACGCGCTGCTCGCCAGGCACCGCCATGTCGAACGGCCACCAATCCTCAGGCCGGACGCCGCCGGTCGGGTCGCCATGGCCACCTTTCGTCGTGCCGCCCCAGGCGACGTTCGAACCCGGCCAGAACAGCGTCGCGCTGCGCACTCCGCTGCGCTCGGCTGTGACCCACAAGGGCTCGGCTTCGTTCCACCAGAACGGGTCCTTGGAATTTTCCATCGTGAAGGTCACGCCCGGCCGCGCGACATCCTCCATCGAATTCGACACGATGCCGTTGCGATCGGGCCGCAGCCCGGTGACGAGCGTCCAGTGATTGGGGAAAGTCTTGGACGGGAAGGACGGGCGCATCGCCGCGCTGATGCCGCTTGCCGCCAGCGCATCGAGATTGGGCGTCACCCCGCGCGCACGGTAATCGGGGCGGAAACCGTCGATCGAGATGAGAATGGTGACCGGCGCGCGCGTTTCCGTCTGCGCGACGGTCGCTGGCTTGGGGCCTGAAATGGGGGCCGTGACGCATGCCTGCAGGGCGGCGCACAAGGCGGCGGCGAAGATCCGGGTTGTCCAGCGCATGTGCATCCCCTGCGATAGAATTGCGTCGGCGCTATGACAGCACATAGCGCCTGGGCATAGGGTGGCCCTGCACCCCGCCCACGAGGCCCCGGACATGCTTTGTCACAATGCGGACAGCGGGTGGCAAGGTGGGTTCCCTAAATATTTCCTCATCCGCCTGACGCTTTGAGGAATTTGCCATGTCTTTGCTGAAATATGCCGCGCTTGCGATGACGCTTGCCGCTGCTCCCGCCGCCGCGCAGTCGCTTTCCGATACGCATGAAATGCGTTGGGCACCCGTGGGCAAAATCCCGGCGGTAACCTACCACCCGATCAAGCGCGGGTGCGAGCAGCGCACCGCCCCGATCCATCTCTCGGGCAAGACGCAACTGGCTCCGGCACCAGCGGCCGAAGGCTGCGTCCAGGTGATCGCCAGCGCCGACCGCCGCGACCAGCGCAAGGCGATCGACTGACCCACTTGCCTGCAGCAAGGGCGAAGTGGCGGCACCGGGGAGCAGGGCTCTCCGGTGCCGCTTTCGCATTCAATGCCCGAGCGAGACCTTGGCGAACAGGCTGAAGCTCAGCGGGAAGCGGCCATAAGCCGCGTCCAGAATGGCAGGCTTGTCATAGATGCCGACCGCGCCGCCGAGCGCGAGATCGAACGGCCCCACAAAGCGCAGGCGATAAGCATAGCCGCTCTCGAGCTTGCTCACCCTGACCTTGCGATCGTGCAGCGGATCGAGCGGGTTCGGGAACAGCTCGTCATTCGCCACATTTTCCGCGCGGGCGAACAGCGTGTGGTGGCGGTCAATGTCCCAATTGGCCTCGGCCAGCCATGCCGTCAGCACGCGCCCGGGCAATTTATGCTTGTTGGAGAAAGCGAGCAGGGCGGACACGCCGTGTGCGGCATATTGCACGCTCGCCGTGGTGCGCGCTTCGTTGCGAAAGGCTTCCAACTGTTCGGGGCTTTTCAGCCAGCCATGGCTGACTTGCACCGCCCAGGCGGGAGAGGGTGTCCAGGTCGCGCGCACGCTCCACGAATCGAGACCCGGCTGCTCGATATTCCAGCGATATTGGTCGGGCTCACGCCCCCGAAAGCCTGACGCCTCGATCTGCCAGCGCGCCGTGCCATAGCCCGCCGTCACCACGCCGTAGCTGATATGCGTGCTGTCGAACCAATGGTGCGTGATCGGGCTGAGCGGCTGATATTGCGCGGAGGTGCGGTGCATGAAGGCCGATGGCCCGAGCGCCGGCTCGGCCACAGGGCCGCCATAGAGGAACAGGCTGCCGCGCGCGGTATCGACATCGAGCCGCGCCGCCAGTTCCATGAACAGATCGTGCGGGTGCTGGCGATCGGTCAATTGCGTGGTGCCGTTGGCGGTTTCGCCGGTGGCGAAGAGGTTGGGATAGCCCTTCGCCCCCATTGCGGGCTCCAGACTCATCATCGACCGCAATTGCAACCGCACGCCGCCGAAATCGCGTGTGCCGGTGAGCATCGCCATCGAACCGACGAACGTCTCCTGATCGCCGCGCGGGCCACCCTGGTTGGTGTAAACGCTGGTCGCATAGCCGTGGAGCATCACCATCCAGTCGCCGGTGGCGAGGTGCAGCCCCTTCATCGCGCCGTCATTGCCGGGGTTGCGCGAGGTGCCGGACCCGTCGCCATAGGCATGGTCGGCTGGGCCCATGGCCATGCCGGGCATGTCGGGCATGGAATGATCGTGATCGCCTTGGGGCTGCGGGGCGGGGGGCATGGCCATCGGGGATGCTGGAACGCTGTCGTCCGTCTTCCCCGGCGCAGGCCGGGGCCCAGTCTCGGAGGTGGTCATAGGAGAGGGCCGCGCTTCTTTATCGGCCGCCCGCTCCTGGGCCCCGGCCTGCGCCGGGGAAGGTAGTGGGGGAGAAGGGGGCGTGGATTGTGCGGCATGCGGGTGCGCTGCGGGGGGCGCGTGTTTCACTACCGGCTTGGGTTTCGCCTTGGGCTTAGCGGGCATCGGCATGTCCATCTTCATGCCGGGCATCATTTGCGCAAAGGCGGGCGCGGGCAGCAGCGCGGACAGCGCGCAGCCCGCGATCAACATCGATCGGGTCATCGGAAAATCCTCAACGGGGAAAGCATGCGGGCGGGCGCGATGGCCCGCCGGATCACACGGTCCGGCGCGGAGGAGGGACGATCGGTGGTGGGGCCGTGCCCGGATCAAACGCGGTCGCGACGATGCGACGCGGCACTGCCGCCGTCACGCCCGGCGCATCCACCCCGCGTGCGGCGAGGCTGGCCGGGGGAATGCAGCCGATGCAGATATGCGGCACGGTCGCCTGATCGTGCTGACGCGGCATGTGGTGCGCGCCATGCGCCATCGGCGCGGCGATTGGCATTTCATGGCACGACTGCCCATGCGCTATCGCCGGGATGGCAAAGGCTGCCAGCAGCAGCGCAAGGATCAGGCGGGCGAACATCGCGGAAACCCTAGGCCGCGCGTCGCCCGCCGACAAGATTAGACGTTGAAGCGGAAATTCAGCACGTCGCCGTCATGGACGACATACTCTTTGCCCTCCTGGCGCAGCTTGCCGGCATCGCGCGCACCGGTTTCGCCGCCGAGCGCGACATAATCGTCATAGGCAATCGTCTCGGCGCGGATGAAACCGCGCTCGAAATCGGTGTGGATCTCGCCCGCTGCCTGCGGGGCCTTAGCCCCGGCATGGACGGTCCAGGCGCGTGCTTCCTTGGGGCCGACGGTGAAGAAGGTCAGCAGCTTGAGCAGCCGATACCCGGCGACGATCACGCGCGACAGGCCGGTTTCGGTCAGGCCCAGTTCGGCGAGAAATTCACCGCGCTCTTCCGGCTCCATCGTGGCGATCTCGGCCTCGATCGCGGCGGAGACGACGACGGCTTCGGCCCCCTCGGCCTTGGCCTTCTCGAACACGCGCGCCGATTGCGCATTGCCGTTGGCGGCACTCGCTTCCTCGACATTGCAGACATAGAGCACCGGCTTGGCGGTCAGCAATTGCGCCTGTTTGAAGGCGCGGGCTTCGTCTTCATCCTTGGGTACGGTCAGCCGCGCGGGCTTGCCTTCGCGCAGCAGGTCGAGCGCCTGGCCCAGCACCGAGGCGGCGACCTTGGCCTCCTTGTCGCCCTGCGTCGCCTTTTTCAGCAAATTGGGGACGCGCTTTTCGAGGCTCTCCAGATCGGACAGCATCAATTCGGTTTCGACCGTCTCGGCATCGGCGATCGGGTCGACCTTGCCCTCGACATGGGTGACGTCGTCATCCTCGAAGCAGCGCAGCACATGCACGATCGCATCGACTTCGCGGATGTTGCCGAGGAACTGGTTGCCGAGGCCCTCGCCCTTGGAGGCGCCGCGCACCAGCCCGGCAATGTCGACAAAGCCCAATTGCGTTTCGATGATCTTCTGCGATCCCGCGACCGCGGCGAGCTTGTCGAGCCGGGGGTCGGGCACCGCGACGTTGCCGACGTTCGGCTCGATCGTGCAGAACGGATAGTTCGCCGCCTGCGCCGCCGCGGTCTGCGTCAGCGCATTGAACAGGGTGGACTTGCCGACATTGGGCAGCCCGACGATTCCACAGCGAAAACCCATGATGATCCTTGAAGCACGATATGTGTGATGCGCCGCCGATACGGCGTCCGGCGCCGGAATGCCAGAGCGACGCCCTTACCAGCGATAGTTGAAGCTGACGCTCACCCGCTCGCTCTTGGCGGTGCCTGGCGCGACTTCGTGGCGCAGCCAGCTTTCCCACAGGAACACGCTGCCCGCCTGCGGCTCGACATAGACGAAGGGTTTCAGCATTTCGGGCGCATCGTCGCGCCGCGTTGGGGCCGCCATCATCATCGGCAGACGCGGGTCTTCCAGTTTGAGCGCACCCGCGCCCTCCGGCACGACGATATAGACCGTGCCCGAAATCACGCTGTGCGGGTGGACATGCCCCGAATGCATCCCGCCTGGTTTCAGGACGTTCACCCACAAGCTGTCGAGTTTCAATTTGCGGTCGTTCAGGTCGAACGCGCAGTCTTCGGCGAACTTGGCGACATGCTTGTTGAGCAGCTTGACCAGATCGGCAAAGGCCGGGTCGCGCATCGGCAAATCGTTGAGCGAGGCGTAGGAGGTGTAGCCGCGATAGCCATGCGCCTTGGACCAGGCGCGCCCGGCGCGGTCATCCTCGGCCAGCGCCTGGCACGAGCGGTCGAGATCGGCGACCAGAGCGGCGTTCTTCAACTTGCCTTCGTAGAACGGCGTCGCGAACAGCGTGCGCACGGTCATTTCGTCTCTCCCAGTCGCAGCGCGACATCGCTCATGAAACGGCCATCATCGCCCTTGGCCAGCCACGGGGCCTCCGCCCCGATCGCGCCGAGCAGATCGGCCAGCGGCTCCATCTCGGCCTTGGCATAATTGCCGAGCACATAGGGACTGACTTTGTCTTTGTGGCCGGGGTGGCCGATGCCGATGCGCACGCGGCGAAAGGCGTTGCCGATATGCGCCTCGGTCGAGCGCAAGCCGTTATGCCCGGCAGTGCCGCCGCCGGTCTTCACTTTCACGCGGAACGGGTCGAGGTCGAGGTCGTCATGGAAGACGGTGACGTCGCCGGTATCGAGCTTGTAGAAGCGCATCGCTTCGCCGACGCTGCGGCCGCTCTCGTTCATGAAGGTCGCGGGTTTGAGCAGCAGGATTTTCTCGGAGCCGATCCGGCCCTCCTGCGTCCAGCCCTGAAACGCCTTTTTGACGGGGCCGAAGCTGTGCAGTTCGGCGATGATATCCACCGCCATGAAGCCGACATTGTGGCGGTTGAGCGCATATTGCGCGCCGGGATTGCCCAGGCCGACCCAGATTTGCATTCAAGACTCCCTCTCCCCTCCGGGGAGAGGGTAGGGGAGAGGGGCCGTCATCCGCGCTTGCGCGCGGTTCAGCCCCTCTCCCAACCCTCTCCCCGCCAGCGGGGAGAGGGCTTTGTCCTCCATTACTCGGCGGTGTCGCTCTCGGCGGCCTGCGCCTCGGCAACAGCTGCGTCCGCTTCTTCGTCGGCAACCGTCGGCACCGTCGGCGGGACGATCGTCGCGATGGTGAAGTCGCGGTCGGTGATCGCCGGGGTCACGCCCTTGGGCAGCGTCACGTTCGAGATGTGGATCGAATCGCCGATTTCACGGCCAGCCAGCGAGATGGTGATGTCGTCCGGGATCTCGGCTGCGTCGCACACCAGTTCCAGCTCGTGCTGGATGATGTTGAGCACGCCCTTGCCGGTCTTGATGCCGGGGGCTTCGTCTTCATCGGTGAACACGACAGGCACGTTGACATGCACGGTGGTGTGCGCGCCGATGCGCAGGAAGTCGGCATGGACCGGACGCTCGGTGACGGCGTCGAACGACACGTCCTTCGGCAGGGTGCGAACCTTCTTGCCACCGACCTCGATCATGACGACCGAATTCATGAAGTGACCCGTCATCAGGAGACGCATCAGCGCCTTTTCCTCGACGTGGATCGACTCGGGATCTTGCTTGTTGCCGTAGATCACGGCGGGGACGCGGCCTTCGCGACGAAGCAAACGGGAGGCTCCCTTGCCAACCTGTTCGCGCGTCTCGGCTGCGAGCTCCAATTGGTCGCTCATTGCATTACTCCGATATGCGTGTGTGTGGTCTCCGGCCAGGCCTCCAGGGATGACCCTGACCGAAGCGCGGCGCTATAGGGGAGGGCGGGGTAAAGCGCAATATGCTGGATAGCATCTCCCTCTCCCACCGGGAGAGGGAAGGGGCCCGCGCCGAAGGCGTGGGAAGAGTGAGGATGAGGCGCGCGTTCGCCCAAGTCACCCCCATCCGGCGCTACGCGCCACCTTCTCCCAACGGCAGAAGGATTTACTCCACCCGCTCGACCTTCAGCCCGCGCTTGCGCAGCAATTCCACCACCGATCCCGGCCCGACCAGATGCCCGGCGCCGACGGCCACGAACACGCGCCCCGGCCGCGCCATCCGCCGCACGATCACGCTCGCCCAGCGCGCGTTGCGGTCGGCGAGCAGCGCCTTGCCAATCGCCGGATCGCGCCGCAACGGGGCGATGGTCGCGGCGAGCGCGGCGTCATCGCCCGCCGACCACGCCTTGAACAACTGCGCATAGCCGCGCGCGGCATCCTGCGCATCGATCGCCGCCTGCACCAGCAGCACGCGCTGCGCCGCGCCCGGCAAACGGTCGAACAGCCGCAACTGCCCGTCGCGCGTCTCCAGCGCGCCGATCGCCTTGCCGGTGAAACGCCGGGTGAGCACGGGCTCGACACCCTCGGCTGCGCTGGCTTGCTCGGCATGCCCCGCGCCGGCGGTGATCGTGAGGGCTGCCGCCCAGGTCTTGAGCCCGTCCAGATCCGCCGCCGATTGCCCCGCCACCGCCATGCCGCGCGCCAGCGTCGGACGATCCCCAACGGCCACGCGCGCGGAAATCGGCGGCAAGCCCGGCTGCTCGGCCAACGCAACGAAGTGCGCGCGCGCCGCCGCCGGATCGGCAGGCGGCACTTCCAGGATCAGCGTATCCGCCGCATCGATCGCCCGCGCGACCGTGGGCGTTTGCCAGTCGACGCCGGGCGGCAGCGCGTGGATCGTCCCGAACAGCCAGATCGTGGTATCGGCATCGCCCACGCGCCACAGCGCCGGATGCGCCTTGGTCTCGGGCGCTCGCGCGCAGGTGCAAAGCCCCAGCGCCAGCCCGAGACCAAGCCATCGCCGCTTCAATAGCGGACTCGCTCGGCCACCAGATGATGCTTGGCGAGATAGGCCTGCACGCTGTCCTTACCCGCCAAATGCCCCGCGCCGACCGCGATGAACACGGTACCCGGCGTCTTCAGCCGGTTGTCGATCCAGTCGGCCCAGCGCGCGTTGCGATCCGCAAGCAGCACTTTGTAGAGATTGGGCTGGCTGCTCAAATCCTCGTTCATCAGCGCGCTCAAGCCCTCGGCATCGCCCGCCTTCCAGCGATCGAGCATGGCGTTGATCGTCGCATCGAACTTGTCGATTTCCTTGGCGCTCGAGATGAGGAAGGCGATCTGGTCGGCTTGCGGCAGATTGTGGAAAAAGCCGAGCTGCTGCTCCAGCGTCTCCAGCCCCGAGACCGGCTTGCCCGATGCCGTAGCTGCAGCATTCAGCGCGACTTCCACCCCCTCGGCGGCGTTGAAACCGGCCTTTTGCAACTCGATCTGCGCCAGCGTGACCCCGGCGAACCACGGCTCGAACGTGTCGAAGGCGGTTTCGGGGATGCCGAGCTTGGCCATCGCCGCGGCATAAACCTTACGGTCCTCCGTGCTCAGTTTCTGGGTCAGCGGCTTGCCCGTCGCGTCCATCGCCAGCGGCACGATCACCGCTTTGGCTTGTTCCTGGGTCGGCAGCGGAATTTCGAGCACCAATTGCCCGCTCGCATCGAACGCCTTGCGCACCGCCGAATCGAACCAGCTAAGCTGCGGTTTCAGCGCGTGGATCGTGCCGAACAGATAGATCGTCGTGTCTTGGTCCTTCACCACCCACAAAGCCGGGTCGGCGGGGATGGTGGCGGCAGCCGGTGTCGGGGCGGGGGGCGTCGTCTGCGCAGCCAGCGGTGGTGACAGCAACAGCGCGACGGTGCTCAGAAGATAGCGCATTTTCATCATCAATATCCTTGTGCAAGCGCCTTAGCGAAACCGGCGATAGAGAAATGCCGCGCACGCCACCAGCATCGTGATCCCGAAGATCACGTCGCCATTGGCGTTGGCCGTGACCCCGGACCAAGCCAGAAACCGCCAGCCGACATAGAGCAGGAAATAGGCGTTGATACCCGCCAGGCCGGCCCATTTGTTCGCCTCCAGCTCCAGCTCATCGACGGCGCGAAAATAGTGATAGGAGCCAAGCCCCGCAGCAATCACGAACAGCGCCACGCCGATGATCGCCGCGGCCTGCGCCAATGTGGTGCCTTCCCCCGCTGCGGTCACCGCGCCGACGACGCCGCCAATCAGCCCGCCGGCGATCATCAACCGGACCATGATCCCGGTATAGCGGCGGTGGTAGGCCTTGAGCCGGGCCTCGCCCGACGGCGTTTCCGGCTCAGCCGACATTGTTTTCCCCATCATCGAAAATCTCCTCGATTGCCATGTTGAACAGTCGCCCGATGCGGAATGCGAGGGGGAGCGAGGGATCATATTTGCCCGTTTCGATGGCGTTGATCGCCTGACGCGAAACGTCGAGCCGTCCGGCGAGTTCTGCCTGGCTCCAGTCGCGTTCGGCGCGCAGCACTTTCAGGCGATTCTTCATGATATCCTTCGCAAATGCCCTTTGCATGGTCGTTATCCCCTTACTAAAAGTCAGGTGACCCTTACTTTATGGGCATAGCGCATAGCGATTGTCAACAACACCTGACAAAAAGTCATGTGAGCGTGGCATGGCGTTCGCGCGGCGCAACGCTTGGTTGAATTTCCCGCCGCGCTGCGCCAAAGCCCGCGGCGTGACCCAGCCGCTCAGCTTCCAACGCATGATCCTTACGCTCCATGATTATTGGAGCCAGCACGGCTGCCTGATCCTGCAGCCTTATGATATGGAGATGGGGGCGGGGACCTTTCACCCGGCGACCACGCTCCGCGCGCTCGGCCCCGAGACGTGGAACGCCGCCTTCGTCCAGCCGTGCCGCCGCCCGACCGACGGCCGCTATGGCGAGAACCCCAACCGGCTGCAGCATTATTACCAATATCAGGTGATCCTGAAGCCGAGCCCGCCCGATCTGCAGGCGCTCTATCTCGGCAGCCTCGCCGCGATCGGCATCGATCCGCTCGTCCACGACATCCGCTTTGTCGAGGATGATTGGGAGAGCCCCACGCTTGGTGCCTGGGGGCTGGGCTGGGAAGTGTGGTGCGACGGCATGGAAGTGACGCAGTTCACCTATTTCCAGCAAATGGGCGGCTATGACATGAAGCCCGTCGCGGGCGAGCTGACCTACGGGCTGGAACGCCTAGCCATGTATATCCAGAACAAGGACAGCGTGTACGATCTGGCGTTCAACGACGCCGGCGTCAGCTATGGCGACGTATTCCACGAGAATGAGGTCGAGATGTCGACCTGGAATTTCGAAGTGGCCGATACCGACAGCCTGTTCGACCAGTTCAAGAAGCACGTCGCCGAATGCGAGAATTGCCTCGGCAAGCAGCTTCCGATCCCGGCTTATGAGCAGGCGATCAAGGCCAGCCACATCTTCAACCTGTTGCAGGCGCGCGGCGTCATCTCGGTGGCGGAGCGCCAGGCCTATATGGGCCGCGTCCGCGATCTGGCGAAGGGCGCATGCGGCGCGTGGATCGCGCACAACACCGCCAAATGGGAAGCGCGCTTCCCGGGATGGGCAGCATGAGCAGCGTAGTGCATTTCTCCCTCCTCCCGTGGGAGAGGGAAGGGGCCCGGTCGGCGCAGCCGAGTGGGAAGGGTGAGGGCGAGAGCGCTCACCGTATCACCCTCACCCTCCCACCGCTGCGCGGCGGGCCCCTCCCTCTCCCGATGGGAGAGGGACGATGACCGACTTTTTGCTTGAGCTGCGCTCCGAGGAAATTCCTGCGCGGATGCAGGATCGTGCGCGCGAGGATCTCGCCAAGCTGTTCACCGCCGAGATCGCCAAGAGCGGCCTCACTGCCAGCGAGATCGTCACCTACGCTACGCCCCGCCGCCTGACGCTGATCGCGCGCGGCTTGCCGCTCGAGACGGCGGCGGTGTCGGAAGAGACCAAGGGCCCCAAGGCCTCCGCCCCGCCGCAAGCGCTCGAAGGTTTCCTGCGCAAGACCGGCCTCACGCGCGAACAACTGGTCGAGCGCGACGGCGTGCTGTTCGCGATTGTCGACAAGCCCGGCCGTGCGACCAGCGCGGTGCTGGCCGAGGCGATCCCGGCGATCATCCGCGCCTTCCCATGGCCCAAGGCGATGCGCTGGGGTGCCAGTTCGACCACGATGGAATCGCTGCGCTGGGTGCGCCCGCTGCAAGGCATTGTCGCTTTGTTCGGCGAGGATATCGTGCCGGTCGAGGTCGCTGGCGTGCAGGCAGGCGCCGCCACCGTCGGCCATCGCTTCCACCATCCCGGCGTCATCACGATCGGGTCGGCTGACGATTATGTCGAGAAGCTGCGCGCGTGCCATGTCCTCGTCGACCAGGCCGAACGCCGCCAGATCATCGCGCTCGGCGCGACGATGGCCGCGCGTAAGGCGGGTCTGGAACTGGTGCAGGACGAGGGCCTGCTGACCGAGAATGCCGGCCTCACCGAATGGCCAGTGCCGCTGCTCGGCCGCTTCGACGAAGCCTTCCTCAGCGTGCCCCCCGAAGTCATTCAGCTCACCGCGCGCGTGAACCAGAAATATTTCGTGTGCCGCGATGCGTCGGGCGCGCTGGCGAATGCGTTCGTCTGCACCGCCAATATCGATGCGGCGGATGGCGGCGCGAAGATCGTCGAGGGCAACCGCAAGGTGCTGGCCGCGCGCCTGTCCGACGCGAAATTCTTCTACGAAACCGATTTGAAGGTGCCGCTGGAAGAGCAAGCGGCCAAGCTCGACCGGATCGTGTTCCACGAGAAATTGGGCACGGTCGCGGACAAGGTCGCGCGTGTTGCGAAGCTGGCGCGGTGGCTGGTGGAAGAGGGAATCATTTCTTCTCCCTCTCCCCGCTCGCGGGGAGAGGGCCGGGGAGAGGGGGAGTCTGCTTCTAGCGCCGCCCTCGATATTCCAGCACGACCCCTCTCCCCGGCCCTCTCCCCTGAAGGGGAGAGGGAGAACTTGGCCGCGCTCGCCTATCGCGCAGCGCAGCTCTGCAAGGCCGATCTCGTCACCGGCATGGTCGGCGAGTTTCCCGAATTGCAGGGCCTGATGGGCGGCTATTACGCCGCCGCGCAAGGTGAAGACCCCCGCGTCGCCGCCGCGATCCGCGATCATTACAAACCGGTCGGGCAGGGCGATGACGTGCCGACCGATCCGGTGACGGTGGCGGTGTCGTTGGCGGATAAGCTGGATACGATTGCTCAGTTTTTCTCGATCGATTTGCCACCGACCGGATCTAAAGATCCATTTGCGCTTCGACGCGCTGCGTTAGGAATCATCGCCCTTCTAAAGTCCTCGGACATTCGGCTCAGCGTCGTCTTGGCTGCTGTCCATTTGGTAACCGCTCGATTGGTCCCGCTGAAGCTGGAGGCTGATCGTCAGCCGCTTCTTCAGGCGGTCAAGGCTATTACCGACCTCATTACGAAAAATAACGCGCCTCACTTCCTGAAGGCGGTCGTCGCGACCGTCGAGGATATGCCTGACCCTAGAGGGTTCGATACCGATCAGTTCAAATCGATCCTGAAAATAAGCGCAGCGGTGCGAGACTTTCTGCTTGATCGTCTTGAGTATGCTGAGCGGGAGGCTGGGATACGGCCAGACATAATTCGAGCAGCACAAATCATTGATGGTGACGTAGGCAAAGAGGATGATCTCGTCCGCTTGCTCGCGCGCGTCCATGCGCTGCAGGCGTTTATCGGGACCGAGGATGGGGTGAACCTCCTCGCCGGGTACAAGCGCGCGGCGAATATTTTGAAGAAAGAGGATTTCACACCCGCCGGTGCTCCGGCGAAGGCCGGAGCCTTGGCATCCGAGCACGACGCCAGCGATCCAGCGCTCCGGCCTTCGCCGGAGCACGGCGCGCAGAAGGCGCTGTCCTACACGCCTGAACCGGCAGAGGCTGCGCTCGCGCTGGCGCTCGATTCGGCCGAGCCCGCCGCCGCGGCCGCCGTCGCGCGCGAGGATTTCGAAGCGGCGATGGCAGCCCTCGCCACGCTGCGCGCCCCGATCGATGCGTTTTTCGAGGGCGTGATCGTCAACGATCCCGTTCCCGAAAAGCGCGCCGCCCGGCTTGCGTTGCTTGATCGGGTCCGTGCTGCGGTGCACAATGTCGCAGATTTTTCCAAGATCGAGGGCTGAACGGACGCGCACTTTGCCCTAACTTTAGCCTCACCTTCCAAACGCCTCCCCAGCGAATACAGGTACTTAGAGGGAAGACCCATGACGCAATACGTGTATCGGTTCGGCGGCGGTGTTTCGGACGGGGGCAAGGGGGACCGCAACCTCCTGGGGGGCAAGGGCGCGAACCTTGCCGAGATGGCCGCGATCGGCCTGCCGGTGCCGCCCGGCTTCACCATCTCGACCGAGTTCTGCGCGGTCTATTATGATGAAGGCGGCCAATTCCCGCAAAGCCTGCGCGACGAAGTCGCGACCGGCATCGCCCATATCGAAGGCGTGACCGGCAAGCGCTTCGGCAACCCGGCGGACCCGCTGCTCGTCTCGGTCCGCTCCGGCGCGCGCGCGTCGATGCCGGGCATGATGGATACGGTGCTCAACCTCGGCCTCAACGACCAGACCGTCGAGGGCCTCGCCGCCACCAGCGGCGACGCGCGCTTCGCGTGGGACAGCTATCGCCGCTTCATCCAGATGTATTCGGACGTCGTCCTCGAACTCGATCACGACGCGTTCGAGGAAGCGCTGGAAATCGCCAAGGAAGATCGCGGCTATTTCCTCGATACCGATCTCACCGCCGATGACCTGCGCGGCCTGGTTGCCGAATATAAGGGCCTGGTCGAGAAATTGTGGGGCAAGCCCTTCCCGCAGGACGTGCGCGACCAATTATGGGGCGCGGTCGGCGCGGTGTTCGGATCGTGGCAGTCGGAACGCGCCAAGGTCTATCGTCGCCTTAACGACATTCCGGCAAGCTGGGGCACCGCCGTCAACGTGCAGGCGATGGTGTTCGGCAATATGGGCGACACTTCGGCCACGGGCGTTGCGTTCACGCGCGATCCGGCGATCGGCGCACGCGCCTATTATGGCGAATTCCTGATCAATGCGCAGGGCGAGGACGTCGTCGCCGGCATCCGCACCCCGCAATATCTCACCACCGCCGCACGCGAGGCGGCAGGCGCCAAGCCGCTGTCGATGGAAGAGGCGATGCCGGTGGTGTTCGCCGAACTCGCCAAGGTGTTCGACCTGCTCGAAACGCATTACCGCGACATGCAGGACATCGAATTCACCGTGCAGCAGGGCAAGCTGTGGATGCTGCAGACCCGCAACGGCAAGCGCACCGCCAAGGCCGCGCTCAAGATCGCGGTCGACATGGCCGAGGAAGGGCTGATCACGCGCGAGGAGGCCGTCGAGCGCGTCGATCCGGCAGCGCTCGACCAGTTGCTGCACCCGACGCTCGACCCCAAGGCGGTGCGCGACGTGCTGACCAAGGGCCTGCCGGCCTCGCCCGGCGCGGCCTCGGGCTTTGCCGTGTTCGACAGCGACACCGCCGAGAAGCGTGCGGCAGCAGGCGAGGCGGTGATCCTGATCCGCACCGAAACCAGCCCGGAAGACATTCACGGCATGCACGCCGCCAAGGGCATCCTCACCGCGCGCGGCGGCATGACCAGCCACGCCGCGGTGGTGGCGCGCGGCATGGGGCGTCCGTGCGTTTCCGGTGCCGGCGGCATTGCGATCGATGCCAAGGCCGGCGTGATGCGTGTCGGTCTCGGGGCCGACGCGCGCGTGGTCAATGCGGGCGACACCATCACCATCGACGGCACCACCGGCGAAGTGATGGCGGGCGAAGTGCCGACCGTGCAGCCCGAGCTTTCGGGCGATTTCGCGACGCTGATGGTGTGGGCCGATGGCGTGCGCCGCCTGCGCGTGCGCGCCAATGCCGAGACCCCGCTCGACGCCAAGGTCGCGCGCGACTTCGGTGCCGAGGGCATCGGCCTGTGCCGCACCGAACATATGTTCTTCGATGCCGAGCGCATCACCAATGTCCGCCAGATGATCCTGGCCGAGGATGAAGCGGGCCGCCGCGCCGCGCTCGACAAATTGCTGCCCGAACAGCGCAGCGACTTCGTGCAATTGTTCGAGGTGATGGCAGGCCTGCCGGTGACGATCCGCCTGCTCGATCCGCCGCTACACGAATTCCTGCCGCATGAGGAAAGCGAATTCGCCGATGTCGCGGCGGCGGCGGGTGTCGCGGTCGACGAGCTCAAGCGGCGCGCGGCCGACCTGCACGAATTCAACCCGATGCTGGGGCATCGCGGCTGCCGTTTGGGCGTCACCTATCCCGAAATCTACGAGATGCAGGCGCGCGCCATCTTCGAGGCGGCGGTGCTGGTTGCGCAGAAATCGGGCGCGGCACCGATCCCCGAAGTGATGATCCCGCTGGTTGGCACGCGCCGCGAGCTGGAATTGATGAAGACGGTGGTCGACAAGGCGGCGCAAGCGGTGTTCTCCGATACCGGCACGACGATCACCTATCATGTCGGCACGATGATCGAACTGCCGCGCGCCTGCCTGATGGCGGGCGAGATTGCCGAAGTGGGCGAATTCTTCTCCTTCGGCACCAACGACCTGACGCAGACCACGTTGGGCGTCAGCCGCGACGACGCCGCGCGCTTCCTGACGACCTATGTCGAGCGCGGCATCTATGCGCGCGATCCGTTCGTCAGCCTCGATGTCGAGGGCGTTGGGCAGTTGATCGGCATGGCGGCAGAGCGTGGTCGCGCGACGCGGCCCGACATCAAGCTCGGCATTTGCGGCGAACATGGCGGCGATCCGGCGTCGATCGCGTTCTGCGAGACGGTGGGGCTCGATTATGTCAGCGCCTCGCCGTATCGTGTGCCGATCGCACGACTGGCAGCGGCGCAGGCCGCGCTTGCGGCAAAGCCAGCGGCATGAGGTGGGGGGCATCCGCATGAGGGCTTGGGCGCGGTATCTTATCGGCACGGTGGCCGGGGTCGCGCTCGGGCTCGGCGGTGCGGTCTATGCCCTGCGCAGCGCGGCGCTCGGCAACAATGTGGCGATCGGGCCGTGGACGACCGGGCAGACCTTCGGCTCGGCGGCGGCCGACCCCTATACCCGCGCGGTGGTCGCGTTGAAGGGCCTGCTCGCTTTGCCCGCGCAGGAGGCGCGCTATTACACCGCCGCCCGCGACAGCGCGGGCGCGCGGATCGAGGGGCGGTGTCGCTACCGCATCACCGGCGCGGCGCTGCCCGCAGCGTGGTGGAGCCTGACGGCGTATGACCCGGACGGCTATCTCGTCCCCAATGCCGCCGGACGGTATTCGGTTGCGGGGGCGGCGTTCCCCGATGGCGGCAAAGCGGGCTGGACGATCCTGCTCGCCCCGACCGCGCCGCCGCCAACCGAAACCGCGAAATGGTTGCCAAGCGGCGGGATCGCGCGCGTCGAACTGACCCTGCGCACTTATTTGCCGAGCGATGGGGGCCGAGGGAATCCCGGCGCGGACATCCTGCCCAAGATCACGCGGGAGGCCTGCTGATGGCGCGCTGGACCGGCCCCCTTGTCGCCGGGGCACTCGTCGCGGCGCTCACCGGCTATGGCGCGATCGCCTATGCGCCCGATCTGTTGATGGCGACGGCGATCCGGCGGGTCGCGGTTGGCGGCTTCAACCGCTTCGCGCACAGCCCGCTCGCTACGGCGGCAAGCCGCCAGATCGTGCGGCCCAGCCCGGACCTGGCCTATTCGGCCTGTCCCTATGACATCTCGCGAGGGTCTTTGCTGATCCACGCGGTGCCGGTGGCGGCACCCTATTGGTCGCTGTCGATCTTCGATTCGCGGACCAATGCGGTGTTCGTGCGCAATGGTGGGCAGGCGGGGGGGAAGCCGTTTGCGGTTGCCATCACCCACGCTGGGCGTTCGGTGCCGACAGGCTATCAGCGCGTCGATGTCGCTGGGGACCGCGGGATCGCGTTGATCCGGATTCTGGTCGCCGATCGTGCGGCCTTTCCCCGGCTGGATGCGGCGCGCCGGGCGACGGTGTGCGAACTGCGTTAAAGCGGCGCTGGCTCGGTTGCGGCGAAATGCGCCGCGTGATCGGCATTTTGGCCCGCGCGCAGCAAGGCTGCCTGCGGCCGCCATTGCTCGCGCGCGACATAGCCAACGGGCAAGGAGAGCCGTTGCTCCAGCGCCATCTCGTCCTGCGCGGACAGCTTTTCCAGATCCTCGAAGCGGACGATTCCCAGATCGGACAAGCGCGCCTGCAGCGCGTCATCAATGCCGCGGATTCTCGTCAGCGAATCGCGCGGGCTCGGGACGAAACGGTCGGTAGGGGCGGGGTCCGGGGCTGCCGTCGCGATTTCGGTCGGCTCGGCTTCCAGTTCTGGCTGATGAACCGGTGACGGCTCGACGGCGATCGCGGCGGGGGCTTCCGTAACGGTGGAGGGGGGCGCTGCCACTGGTGGCGTGTCGGTGTGGTCAATCGCCGCTGACGGTTCCTCCGGCACTGCGGCCGCGATGACCGGCTCGGGTGACGGGAGCGGTGCCGCAGGGGGCGGGGTCACGGGCAGCGGGACAGCGATCACCGGAGCGGCGGCTGGCGGCGTGGCGGCCGCCGCAGCGCTGCGGAGCCCGACGATCGTCCGTTCCGCCTCGGCATGGTCAGCGCGTAGCGCTTCGAGATCGGCGGTCAGGTTCGCGGCGCGGCTATGCGATGCCCGCAACTGGTCCTGCGCCTGCTCATGATAAGCGGTGAAGCTTTCCGATTGCTCCCGCACCCGGCGCTTCCACTTTTTCGGGCTCGGCGCGCTGACATACCCCAGCAACCACCCGCCGAGGAGCACTGCCGCAAGTACGATGAACTGTTCCGGTGTCGTGAACAGCATGACCTTTGCATCCCCCGCCCAAGATTCGCTTCCGCAACGATCCTGCCGTTAACCACGGCTGGGGGCAAGCGTGCTGACCCGCGGGCCTTAGTGCTTGAACGCGTCCGAGATCGAGCAGGCGGCGGGGCCCAGAATCACCACGAACAACGTCGGCAGAATGAACAGGATCAGCGGGATCGTCATGATCGCGGGCAGGCGTGCGGCCTTTTCTTCCGCCCGCATCATGCGTTCGTTACGGAACTCGGCCGAAAGCACACGCAGGGCGGATGCCAGCGGAGTCCCGTATTTCTCGGTCTGGACCATGGTGGTGACCACCCCCTTCACGGCATCGAGTTTCACGCGTTGCGCGAGGTTTTCGAAGGCCTGCCGTCGTTCGGAAAGGAAGCCGAGTTCGATCGCCGTCAGCGTGAATTCGTCGCCAAGCTCGGGATAGGCTTTCCCCAATTCGCGCGCGACGCGGTTGAAGGCGGCGTCGACGGTCAGTCCCGCTTCGGCACAGATGACGAGCAGATCGAGCGCGTCGGGCAAGCCCTTCTGGATCGCCAACGACCGTTTGCTGATCTTGTTATTGAGGTAGAGGTCGGGCGCTTTGTACGACAGGATGAAGTTGGCCGCGACCAGGCCATAGGCTTTGATCGGCGTCCAATTCGCGAACATCTCGGTGCCGTAAACCACGTACAGTCCAAACACGCCCCAGGTCAGCGGCAGGACGAGGCGGCCGAAAATCACCGCCACCGCATATTCCTTGGAGCGGATGCCGGCTTGCATCAGCTTGATCTGCGCGGCCTTGACCTGGCTGTCCTGCAGCACTTTGAGCGAGGAGAGCAGCGCCTTGATGCGGTCGGTCGTCTCATTCTTGGTGACCAGCTTGGCGCGGCGCTTGGTCGAGGCGGTAATGCCCGCCTTCAACTGTTCGCGCCGGTCGTTGAGTGCCTTGACGCGCTTGGTCATCGGGTCGTGCGAGGTGGTCACCGCGTAGATGGCCAGCAGCACCATGAACGCAGCGAGGCCGGCCAACAGCGTCGCGACGGTATAGACGTCGACGCCGAGGATAACCGGACCGGTGGGGGTGGTGGGATTCATCGCATCAGATCTCGAAATTGACCATGCGGCTCATGATGAACGCGCCGATCCCCATCCAGATCAGCCCGCCGCCGCCAGCGACCATTAGGCGTTGGTCGACGAAGAAGTTCTGCATGTAGCTGGCGTTGATCATCCAGATCAGGCCGAACACGATGAAGGGCAGCGACCCGACGATATAGGCGGACGCCTTGGATTCGGACGACATCGCCTTGATCTTCAGCTTCATCTGGCCGCGCATACGCAGCACGGTCGCGAGATTGGACAGCGTTTCGGCCAGGTTGCCGCCGGTTTCGCGCTGGATCGCGATGGTAATGCAGAAGAACTGAAATTCGGGCGTTCCCAGTCGGTCGGCGGTATCTTGAAGCGCCGCGTCCATCGTCCGCCCGATCTTCATCTTGTCGGTGATGTTCTTGAACTCGACGCCGACGGGCCCATCGACCTCCTGCGCGACGACGGCGATGGTCTCCGTGATGGGCAGGCCCGAGCGCAAGCCACGCACCAGCAGCTCAATGGCGTCGGGAAACTTGGCGGTGAATTTCGCGATCCGTCGCTTGATGAAATAGCCGACTACCATGTGCGGCAGGCCTGCGCCGACAACCAGCCCGAGCAGCAACGCGAGCAGGATCGGCAAGCCAAGAATGATCAGTGCCAACGCGACGGCGAGGATGATGCCCAAGGTGGCGATGCCATATTGCCCGACCGTCCAGGTCTTCCCCGTCATCGCCAAACGCTGTTTCAGCAGCGCCGGGCGCGGGATGAAGCGCATTGCCGCTGCATCCATCCGGTTGTTCCGCGCCGTCGCGATGCGGCGCATTTGCGCGTCGACCAGCACGTTGGCGGCATCGCTATGGCGCGCGCGCAGGGCGGCCATGCGTCGTGTGCGGGCACGCTCCGCATTGGGGCCCGCAAAGGCGAAAGCCATCAGCGCGAGTACGACCAGCGCACCTGCACCCAGCGAAAGGACCGGCATCAGTTCCATGAGGCCTATCAAGCGCTCCGCTTCGTTACCACGGCGTTTACGCCGCAGATTTTTGCCACGAGTTTTTTGGGGCTCACTTCTTCTTCGCGGGTCGGGAAATCAGCGATTTGAAATCGAATTTCCCCATCAGCGAAGGCCCCTTGGCCCCAACCTTCTTTTTGGTCGCGCTGTCGATCGGTTCGGCCGAGTCTCCAACCGCCATCAATTTCGTCGCAAGATCGACGATCGGGACAATCGTCTTCGAGCCCTTGCCGGCTTCGGTTAGCGGCTTGCCCAATTTGGCCGATTGCGCAGCCAGCTTCTGGTCGAAGGGCACCAGGAAATCGATCTTGCGTTCGATCGACCCTTCAAAGTCCTTGCGGCTGATTTCCAGTTGCGCGGTCGGCTGGACGCGATTGGCGACCACCACCACCTGCGTCTGTGGCGCGTTGGACTTCATCCAGGACAGGATACGGATCGTGTCGCGCGCGGCGGCGAGCGTTAGCTCGGTCACGACCACTGCCACCTGGATGTCCGTCATCAAATGCGGATGCAGCACGAGCATGTTGCGCGGCAGGTCGACCACCGTGCATTCGAACGCCGAGCGCATCTCTTCCTGCAACTGATAAAACGCGCCCCCGTCGGTAAGGATCGGGGAGTTGATCGGTGCTTCTGCCGACAGCACGGATAGCATTTCGCTCGACTTGACCATCGCGCGTTCGATGAACAAGCCGTCGATGCGGCTGGGATTTTCGATCGCGTCGGTCAAGCCGCGCCCCGGCTCGAGGTCGAGCGACAACGCGCCGGTGCCGAAATGCACATCAAGGTCGAGCAGGGCCGTCGTCCGTGCGCCCTTTTCGCTCAACACCCAGGCGACACCGGTGGCGAGGCTCGAAGCGCCGACGCCGCCGCGCGCGCCGATGAACGCGGTGGAGATGTGCGGACGTTCGGTGCCCGTGTCCGAAACCTTGGGCGCGTTCAGCACGGTCTGGGCATGGGTGAACGCATCCCGCAGCATGTCGGGATTGAGCGGCTTGAGCAGATAGTCCTGGATTCCGCTCACGATGAGATCGCGATACAGCCGCACGTCGTTGACCTGGCCTGCGGCGATGACAACGGTGCCCGGCTCGCACACTTCGGCCAGCGCATTGATATCGTTGAGCGGATCGCCGCTTTCGGAAAGATCGACAAACAGGATTTGCGGGCTCGCGGACACGGACAGCGACTGTACCGCGTTGCGCAGGCCGCCTTTGTTCACTTTCTCGGGTGCCCAGCCCATTTCCACCGCGATCGGGCGCAGCGTCTCGGCGGCGGTTTCGTCGCAGACATAGGCGGCAAAGGGATCGCGCAAGCCGATGCGAGCTGGGTTGAAGGGCGCATTCATTACTTGCCTCCGGTGCTTTCCGTCTTGACCGTCGTGCCGCCGGCTCCGGTCGGTGCCGCCTTGCGGTAGCTTTCGATTGCCTTGGCCGAGGCCAATTGGTCGGCGACCGCGCTGCCGCCTTGCCCGCGCACCAGGTCTGCCGGGTTGGCGACCATCGCGGCGAGGTTGGCGTTCATCGCGCAGCCGTGGTTGGAGGAAGTATTGGCCTCATATTCGGTCGAGGTGTCGCGGCTGTAATCGGGACAGCCCGGAACCGTCGCCTTTGTGCGGCTGACGATGACGCGTGCCATTCCCGGCGTAACGGCCGCACCGACCAGCGGGGCCTCGTCGGACACCAGCAGGCCATAACGCGACGCTTCGCGGGCGATATCGTCCTTTACGCCGCCGCTCGAAGGCGTGGGATTCTCGACCGCGACCTTGTCGCCATAGCCGACCCGCAACGACGCCATCCACCCGGCGAGGCGCTGCGCTTCGCCCGGGGCCAGGCCGTCGCCGCTCGTCGCGACATCAATGGCATAATCGGCGCGGCTGACCACCGGCTGATGCACCGATTCGAGTCCGCGGTTTTCCGTGCCCGCGCACGCAGACAGCGCCAACGCCGGAAGTAGGCCGGTCGTGATCGCACGCACATATTTGTTCATGATCATGTCCCTCGGCCCTTAATTGATGTCAAAACCGGGTGCGGCACTCGCGCCCTTTTTGGTTTGGCTGGATGATGGCGTGATGGCGGCCGGCGCATCGCGACGGCGATCGACCGGCGACCCCGGTATGGGGTCCGGCGCGACCGGTCCAGGAGCCGCCGCCCCAAGCGAAGGCTGCGCACTGCCAGCCGGAGCCATGGTCGGCTTCGGGCGGTCGCCGCCAGTGGTGCCGCCGCCAAGCTGACCCATGAAGACACGACCAAGGTCGGTCGGGGCCTTATAGCCGTCGGTTGGCAGGACGATGTCGTTGGCGTTGACCGGCTTTACGAGATACGGCGTGATCACGATCACCAGCTCGGTCTCGTTGCGCTGGAACGCATTGGAGCGGAACAACGCGCCGACAATGGGCATGTCGCCAAGCGCGGGTGCCTTGTCGATCGAGTTGTTGTGATTGTTTTGCAGCAGGCCTGCGATCATCATGCTTTGACCCGAGCCGAGCTCGACGGTCGTTTCGGCCCGCCGTGTCGTCAGCGCCGGAATGCTGACGCCGGAAAGCGTCACCGAACCCTGCGAAGACAGCTGCGACACTTCGGGACGGACATGGAGCGAAATGCGCCCATCGGCCAACACCGTCGGAGTATAGGACAGGCTCACGCCATATTGCTTGTAATCGACCGAGACCGCGCCCAGCCCCTGCGAAATCGGGATCGGGAACTCGCCGCCCGCGAGGAACGAGCCGGTTTCGCCGGAAATGACCGTGATGTTCGGATTGGCGAGCGTCGAAACCTGACCGTCGCGCTCGCCCAGATCGAGCGAGGACAGCAGGTCCATCCCCAATGCGTGGCCGGCCAGGCCAAGCGTCGTGCCCATGCCGGTCGCGGCAGGCTGGGTGAAGACGGTTTGTCCCGGAAGCGAACCGTCGGCATTGATGATGCCGCTGCCGATCGTTCCCGGTGCCGTGGCAATCGTGCCCTGGCGCCCTTGGGTAATGCCGAACAGCGTGCTGCCGGAGCCACGGCTGGTGAGGTTTACCCCGATGTTCTTGACGAAGCTGCGGCTGACCTCGGCGATGCGCACCTGCAAATTGACCTGCAAGGGCGTTGCCGCGCGCAAGCGGTTGATCACGCCGACCTTAAGCGCGGCATCGGGGCCGATAGCCACGCCAGGATTGAGCAGCGCGGTGACGAGGCGCTGCGCTGCCGCGCTGTCCTCGGGGGAGGACACCGTGCCGGTCAGCACCGCGATCTGCCCGACGGTCGTCACCTTGATGTCGCTGTCGGGCATGGCGAGCTTCACCATCCGGTCGATCGAGGACAGGTTCTGGCTGACGCGGATGTTGGCGGCGTAAATCACCGTGCCGCTCGCCGAGGTGGCGAAGATCGTCGATTCGCCGGAATCCTTGCCGAACAGGTGGATCTGATGGGGATTGTTCACATAAACGTCGGCCACGCCGGGGTTCGAAACCCACACGTCGCTGACGTTGGCGGGCAGGTTGATCAGTTCGCCTTGCCCGGTCGACAGCACCACCTCGGTCGTCGGACGCACAGTGCCAGCAGGTGCGGCACCAACATGGGTGACCGGACGTTGCCCGCCGCGCGCAGGCGCTGGCTTTGCTTGAAGTTTGGGACCTGCAGCCATGGCGGTGACCGGCGCACTGCCGACCAGCGCGGTGATGACCGTCGCCGACAGGACGCGGTGCAGAGCGGTTGCGCTACGCATTATTTCTTCCCCCCAAGGGCGACATCGGTCACCGCATTGCCGCGTGCGACGCGGATCACGGGGCCGGTGCCAGCCCCCGGAAACGTCCCGGTACCCGGTGCGCCACCGGAGCCCGAGGTATCAGCAGGCTTGCCGGGAACCGTGCTGCGTTGAAAACGCGAGACGTCGGCTCCGGTCACCATCGTCCCGCCCCCGGTCGCGGGCGTGCTGGCGATGCGGGTCAGCATCGCCTTTTCGGCCTTGGGGTCGTCGGGCATGGAGACATCGCCGCTGGCGATGGCCTGTTCGAGTTCGCTGCTATTGTCGGCGATCGAGCGCAGCGACAGCGAGAGCGACCCCAGCGTTTGAGCCACGGCAATCTGTTCGGCAATCTTCGGGGTCGCTTCGATCGTCACGTTGGAAAAGGTACGGACGACGGCCTTTCCGTCTTCGCCGACACCGTTGTCGGTACGCTGGTCGGTGGCGAGCACGCGCAAGTTGCGCATGATCGTCTCTGCGGCCTTGAGCGGCGGGCCATCGCCGCCACCGGGGACGGTCTGCGTCAGGATCAGGTCGATGCGGTCGCCCGGGAAGACGAAGCCGGCCACGCTGGTCTGCGTCTGCACCGGCACGGTCACGGCGCGCATGCCCGGGCCGAGGGCGGCGGCGAGGAAGCCACGGTCGCCCGGCTTGACCAGCGCGCCCTGCGTAATCGGCTGCCCGGCGGTGATCGCATTGCGCACGACCGTGCCCATCAGCGAGCGCGGATCGAAGCCGCCCTTCTTGATGTAATAGGCGTTCTCGACCAGTTCCTTCGGCCACGGCTGGTATTTCAGCGAGGTCGCGTCGAGGATGGTCCCGACAGGGAGCGCCTTGGTTGCGACCAGCACTTCCGGGCCGTTTGCGACCGGTGCCATCGCTACCGCATTCGCTTGCGGTGCCGGGCTGCCAATGATCAACGATCGTGCCATGAACGCCGAGATCGCGGCAACGATCAGCGCACCCAACAGCAAAATGACCTTGCGACTATCCATCTTAGACCTTTCGGACGCGGGCAGTTGAGCCCGCGTTAAGCATTCACACCAAAGTGGTTAAAAAGCGGTTCACGCAGTACGATCAGCGCGGCGATTGCGATCGCCACGCCGTAGGGGACCTCGATTTGCGTCGTGCGATGGCGCAACGCGCGTTCCATCAGCAGCACCACGGTGAGCGCACCGCCGACCAGCGACATGACGATCAACATCCAGGTCAAAGCGACGGGATCGAGCAGCCACAGCGCCAGCGCGCCGATCATCTTGACGTCGCCGCCGCCCATCCAGCCGAAATGAAATGCGGCGACGAAAACCGCGAACACCAGCAGCGCAATGCCAACCTGCTCCGCAATCGCCATCCAGCCCAGGGCATTCGCCCACCACCATAAGGGCGCGAGCAGCGCGATCGCGGCGTTTTTCCAATTGGCGATCTCGCGCGTGCGTGCATCCTGGATCCCGGCCGAAACCAGGAGCGCCGCCAGCACCAGCAGCAACATCGTCGACAGATTGATCCCACCCATGAGGAAAGGTGTAGACGGCGGGCCTTTCAAAACCGTAACCATCGTCCATGGTTTCCCCTCAGCTTTATCGTCGCGCGATTCCTGCGGCTGCGCGGATCACACAATGGTCCGCTCCCGATGGCTGGGCGCTGCGGCGCTTCGACTGGGGCGTCGAAGGACGACCGCGCGGTCGGATGCTGTTTCAGGGCGGCCGCGGCGATATCTTCGAGAAGTATCTCGAGGCGTTTGCGCACTGGCATGCGCTCGGCTGGTCGATCACGTCGTTCGACTGGCGCGGGCAGGGCGGGTCGGGGCGGCTGTCGCCCGATCCGCATGTTGGCCATGTCGACGATTTTCAGCAGTATATCGACGATTTTCGCGCCTTTTGGGCGGATTGGGTTGCGGAAGATGCCGGGCGCGACGGCGGACCGCATGTTGCGCTTGGCCATTCGATGGGCGGCCATCTGTTGCTGCGGGCGCTGGTCGAAGGCGCGGCGCGACCCGATGCCGCTGTCCTGATCGCGCCGATGCTGGGGTTGCACAGTCCGCTTGGCGCGACGCTCGGCGAACGGCTCGCGCGGGTGCTAGGCGGCGTCGGCAATGCAGCACGGCCAGCGTGGCGCGGGAATGAGCGGCCCGCCACCACCGAAACGCGCCAGGCACTGCTCACCAAGGATACGGATCGCTATGAAGACGAGATCTTCTGGCAATCGAGCAAGCCCGAATTGCTGCTGGGGCCGCCGAGCTGGCGCTGGGTGATCGAGGCGTTTGCGTCGACGCGGCGGTTGAGCGTCGATCCGCGTTTGAAAACGCTCGACGTGCCGTTGCTGTTCGTCGTTGCCGATGACGATAAATTGGTCGACCCCAAGGCCGCGCTGAAGATCGCGGCAAAGGTGCCGGATGCGCGGGTGGTGCGCTTCGGCAAGGAATCCGCGCACGAGATCCTGCGCGAGGCAGATCCGGTGCGCAATCGCGCGATTGGCGAGATCGACATCTTCCTGTCGTCGCGGGCGCAGAGGTAGAGCCGTGACGCACTATGACGTGGCGATTGTCGGGGCCGGGATTGCGGGCGCAAGCCTTGCCGCCGCGATTGCGCCTTATGCTTCGGTGGTGATGCTCGAGGCGGAGGATTTGCCCGGTTACCATGCGACCGGGCGGTCGGCGGCTTTCTGGTCGGAAACCTATGGCGGCCCTGGCGTGCAGCCGCTGACCACCGCTTCGGGCGCTGCGTTGCGGGGCGGTGGGTTTCTGGCCGATCTTGGCTCACTCCATATCGGGCGCGCCGCCGATGCGGACAAAATCGACAGCTTTCTGGCAGAGTTTGCGGGCAGCAGTGTGGCACTGCAGCGGGTCGATCCGCGCGCGTATATTCCGGGTTTGCGCGCCGATTGGACGCTGGGCGTGCTGGAGGCGAGCAGCACCTATATCGATGTCGCGGCGCTCCACGCGCATTATCTGGCACAGGCTCGGCAAGGCGGCGTGAAGCTGTTGCTGTCCGCGCCGCTGCAACGCGCGGTCCGTGCGGACGGTCGCTGGCAAATGGAGACGGGCGCAGGGCCGGTGTCGGCCACGATCCTCGTCAACGCGGCGGGTGCCTGGGCCGATGCGGTGGCGGAAATGGCCGGGGTCGCGCCGATCGGTATCGCCGCCTATCGTCGCACCGTTGTGCAACTGGCGACCAGTCCGGCGGCCCCCGATTCGCTGCCGCATATCGCGGATATTTCGGGCCAATTCTATTTCAAGCCCGAGGCCGGGGGGCGGCTGTGGCTCAGCCCGCACGATGAGACTCCGGCGACGCCCGGCGATGTCCAGCCCGAGGAAATCGACGTTGCGATCGCGATCGACCGGTTCGAACACGTCGTCGATTGGCAGATAACGCGCGTTGAACGGCGTTGGGCGGGCCTGCGCACCTTCGCGCCGGATCGCTTGCCGGTTTATGGCTTTGCCCCCGATGCTTCGGGCTTCTTCTGGTGCGCCGGGCAGGGCGGTTTCGGCATTCAGACCGCGCCGGCTGCGGCGGCGTTGGCCGCGTCGCTTCTGCTGGGTCGCGCGCCCGATCCGAGCGTTGCCGCGATCGACCCGACCCGTTATGCGCCGGGCCGCTTCGCGGTGCTGGCGTAACGATATCGCCGTCGCTATCGTTGCCGCACCGACAAACTGGGGAGGTTTCGATGGCACACAAGTTCGTGATCGAGCAGAACAAGGCGGGCGAATATGTCGCCAAGTTCAAATACAACAGCGAACTGATCTGGTGGACCGAGGGCTATTCGAGCAAGGCCGGGGCCAAGAATGCGATTGAATCGGTGCTGAAGAACGGTCCGGGCGCGCCTGTCGAAGAGGCTTAAGCGCGCCTGCCAGCGGCCATCGCGGCATCGCTCGCCAGCCGGTCTGCGCGTTCGTTGTCGGGGTGGCCGGCATGGCCTTTGACCCAGGTCCATTCGACGCGATGCGGTTTCGCCGCGTCGAGCAACGCCTGCCAGAGATCGGCATTCTTCACCGGCTGGCGCGCGGCGGTCTTCCAGCCGTTCTTTTGCCAGCCTTTGATCCACTTGGTCAGCCCGTCCATCACATAGCGACTGTCGGTCGAGAGCATGACATGGCAGGGGCGTTTCAGCGCGTTCAGCCCCTCGATCGCCGCCATCAATTCCATGCGATTGTTGGTGGTCAGCGCTTCACCGCCCGACAGCTCTTTCTCGGTGCCGCCTGCGCGAATCAGCGCGCCCCAGCCACCCGGGCCGGGATTGCCCTTGCAGGCACCATCGGTGGCGATTTCGACTTTGGTAAGCTCTTTTACGGTCGCGGTCATCGCGTCCGCTTAACCAGCTCCGGCGCATAATGCGAGAGTCGCCGGACATAAGCGAGCGGGTCTTTGCGCGTGACCAGCGCATCGGCGGGGGTGTTGAGCCAATCCCACGCGCGCGACAGTGCGAAGCGGATGCAGGCCCCGCTGGCCAGCGTCGGGAACGCCGCTCGCTCGACCGATGACAACGGAAAGCGCTGCGCGTAGCCAGCGATCAGCGCATCGCCGATGGCGGAGTCATACTGCGCGCCGCTGGCATCGAACGCCCAGGCGCTGTGCATGATCGCCAGATCGTACACACGCAGGTCGGTACAGGCGAAATAGAAATCGATCAGCCCGGATACGGCGTCACCGCGCATCAGCACATTGTCGGGGAAGAGGTCGGCATGGATCGTCACCGTGTCGAGCGTCGCCTGCGGCCATGCATCGACGACCCGATCGATCGCAAAGCCGAGATCGTCATACAGGCCGGGCGCGATGGTATCGAGACTGCGCCCGCAGCGCTCGAACAAGGGGGCCCAGGTCTCGACCCCCATCGAATTGGCGCGTGTCTCGGGAAAATCGGCCAAGGCGGCGTGCATATCCGCCATCGCCACACCCGCAGCGCGCGCCTGTGCTGCGGTCGGATGCGATACCGACACGCCGGACAGAAACTTGATGAGGCAGGCGGGACGACCCTCCAGCGTCTGAATCGCGGTGCCGTCGCGGTCCTTGATCGCCGGGGGCACCGGGTTGCCGCGCGCTGCGAGATGATCGAGCAGCGCCATGAAATAAGGCAGGTCGCCGCCCTCGACGCGCTTTTCATACAGCGTCAGGATGAAGCGGCCGGCGGTCGTATCGACCAGGTAGTTGGTGTTCTCGACCCCCTCGGCGATTCCCTTGGCGGACACCAACTCGCCGACGTCGTAGCGCGCGAGGAAACCGGCCAGGACCTCGGCCGATACAGGCGTATACACGGCCATCGCTCAGGCCGTTGCTTCAAGCCCGCGGGGCAGCTTGAACGAGACCGTCTCGCGCTTCGTTTCCACTTCGCGCTCGGTTACCGTAAACCGTTCAGCCAGCCGATCGACCAGTTCGCGCACCAGCACCTCCGGTGCGGATGCTCCGGCCGTAATGCCCAGTCTACTAATGCCGTCGACGAAGCTCCAGTCGAGGTCCGCCGCACGCTGAATCAGGCGAGCAGGGGTACCTTCGCGCTCGGCGACTTCGACCAGACGCACCGAGTTTGAAGAGTTCGGCGCGCCAATCACCAACATCGCATCGCACGCATGGGCAATCGCCTTGACTGCGCCCTGGCGGTTGGCGGTGGCGTAGCAAATGTCCTCGCCGCGCGGCCCCTGAATCGAGGGGAAACGCCGTTGCAGCGTGGCGACCACATCGGCGGTGTCATCCATCGACAAGGTCGTCTGGGTCAGGAAGGCGAGGTTGTCGGGGTCAGCGGGCGTATAGCCTTCGGCATCCGCCACGGTTTCGACCAGCGACATCGCGCCTTCGGGCACCTGGCCGAACGTTCCGATCACTTCGGGATGTCCGGCATGGCCGATGAACACGATGTGCCGCCCGAGCTGGACCATGCGCTCAGCCTGGCGGTGAACCTTGGACACCAGCGGGCAGGTCGCGTCGAAAAAGGCGAGGCCGCGTTCGGCCGCTTTGTTCGGCACGGCCTTGGGGACGCCATGCGCGGAGAAGACGACGGGAACGCCGTCGGGCACCTCATCCAATTCCTCAACAAACACCGCGCCTTTGTCGCGCAGCATGTCGACGACGAAGCGATTGTGGACGATTTCGTGCCGAACATAGACGGGTGCGCCATATTTGGCGATCGCCAGTTCCACGATCTGAATGGCACGGTCGACCCCGGCGCAGAAGCCGCGCGGCGCGGCGATGATGAGCTCGAGTTTTGGCTTTGAAGCGGTGAACATCTCGCAGCAAGCCTACGCGATTGCTTGCGCGGGCGATAGCCGGTTCCTATGGTGCGCTCGCGCCTGCGCGATAAATCCTAAAGCAGGCGATCCCTTTTGCATGATAAGGTGCGTGACCCCGTGACATTCCGGAAATCAGCCATCGCCGCCCTCTCACTTCCCGTGTTCGCGGCGGTTTTGCTCGGCGGATGTCGGCACACGGGCGAGCTGGACGAGACAGGCGGCATCACCGCGGTCCGCACGGCGTGCCCAAGCGTGGCGGTCCCGGCCGGCACCGGCGACATTACGCTGTTCGATCCCGCGACCAGCCATGATGCCACCGCGCTCGACCTTACGGCGGTGTTGACCAACGTTCGCTCGACCTGCACCGATGCGGGCGACGACATTCTCACTACATTGACCTTCTCGGTCGAAGGGCGGCGGCTGCGGACCGATGGTGCCCGCGACGTGACCTTGCCCTATTTCGTCACCGTCGTGCAGGGCGGCAGCGCCGTCGTTGCCAAGCGCCTTGGACATGTCACGCTGCATTTCGAGGCGGGCCAGCCGCGCGCGTCGGTGCAGGGAACCGGCACCGCGACCGTGTCGCGCGCCGCCGCTACGCTGCCTGACGATGTCCGCAAAAAGCTGCTCGAAAAGCGCAAGGCGGGCGGCGAGGATGCCGCGGTCGATCCGTTGACGCGTCCGGAAGTTCGCCAGGCGGTGCTGCGCGCTACCTTCGAGGCATTGGTTGGCTTCCAGCTCACCAGCGACCAGCTGAAATATAACGCCACACGCTGATTGTTGACGCGGTTGTGGCAAAGGGTCGTTGACTCGCTTGCTGCGCCGCGTCAAACCGAAGGCGTCGATCGCGGGCAACCGGGATAGGCACGCGCGGGAGAGCGTCCCGGATGCCGTTTGCGGCATTCTGGACCGCCGAAGGAGCAACCGCCCCGGAATCTCTCAGGCAACCGGACCGCGCGGGCTAGTCGACACTCTGGAAAGCGCACCCGCCTTGGGCGGTGTGCCACCGAAGGGGTAAGCTTGCGGCATCTGCCGCAAGTCAAAGCTCTCAGGTATCCGTGACAGAGGGGGCGGCGGATCATGGACGCTACGGCGTCATGCTGCGCCGTAGACCTCGCACGGAAGGCCTTTATGAGCGACGCTGAAATTCCCGACGAAATCGCGATCGAGACCTTGCCGCTCGACGCCTGGCATCGCGCCCGTGGCGGGCGGATGGTGCCCTTCGCCGGTTACGAGATGCCGGTGCAATATGAAGGCATCATGGCCGAGCATCTGTGGGTGCGCGAATCGGCTGGCCTGTTCGATGTCAGCCATATGGGGCAATTGCTGTTCCGCTCCGATGAAGGGGCCGATTTGGTCGCCGCCCTCGAAGCCGTGCTGCCCGCCGACATTGCTGGCCTCGGCGAGGGCAAGCAGCGCTATTCGCTGCTGCTGGCCGAAGATGGCGGCATCCTCGACGATTTGATGGTCACGCGCCTGCCCGACGCCAATCCGTTCGACATTCAGGGCTTTTACATGGTCGTCAACGGCGCGACCAAGATCGACGATATCGCGCATCTGCTCGAATATCTGCCCGACGACATCGCACTCAACCACATGGAAGATCAGGCACTGCTAGCGTTGCAGGGGCCCAAGGCGGTCGATGCACTGGCGCGGCTGGTGCCGGGTGTCGAAGCGCTGGTGTTCATGACGGCGGGGGCGTTCGAGTGGAATGGCGTTCCTCTGTGGATCAGCCGTTCGGGCTATACCGGCGAGGATGGCTTCGAGATTTCGGTGCCTGCCGAGAATGTCGAGGCACTGGCTGATGCGCTGACCGCCGAGCCTGAGGTAAAGCCGATCGGCCTTGGCGCGCGCGATTCGCTACGGCTTGAGGCCGGCTTGCCGCTTTACGGCCATGATCTCGACCCCGAAACGACGCCAATCCAGGCGGATCTCGGCTTTGCGCTATCGAAGCGCCGCCGCGAGGCGGGCGACTTCATGGGCGCAGCACGCATCCTGGCCGAGCGTGAAAACGGCGCGATCGTCAAGCGCGTCGGGCTGATGGTTGGCGGCCGCCAGCCGGTGCGCGAAGGCGCGGCGGTGCTTGATGCGCAAGGTTCCGAGGTCGGACGCGTCACCTCGGGCGGATTCGCGCCGAGCGTCGGTGCGCCGATCGCAATGGCTTATGTGCCGACCGCGCTTGCGATTTCCGGTACGACCATTCAACTCGCGCAGCGCGGCAAGGTCCATCAGGCGACCGTAACCGCGATGCCGTTTATTCCCCACCGCTACGTCCGCACAGGAGGCAAGTGATGAGCCGTTATTTTACCGAAGATCATGAATGGGTTGATGTCGATGGCGACATCGGCATCGTTGGCATTACCGAATATGCGCAGAGCCAGCTCGGCGACATCGTGTTCGTCGACGTGCCCGAAGAGGGCAAGGAACTGGCCAAGGGCGACGAAGCCGCGGTCGTCGAATCGGTCAAGGCTGCGTCGGACGTCTATTCGCCGGTGTCCGGCACGGTGATCGACGGCAACGCCGCGCTCGCCGACACGCCCGGCCTCGTCAATGAGGATCCCGAAGGCGATGGCTGGTTCTTCAAGCTGACGCTGAGCGACGCCGATGAGCTGAACGAGCTGATGGATGAAGTCGCCTATCAGGCGTTCGTCTCGAAGCTCTGATCTCCTTCTCCCCTCCCGCTGTGCGGGAGGGGCTGGGGGAGGGCGTTTTGCTCACCGCCAAGCTTTGTCATTCCCTCCCCCAACCCCTCCCGCACGCGGGAGGGGGGAGATTTTGAAATGCGTTACCTACCCCTGACCCAGTTCGATCGCGAGGCGATGCTCGGCGTGATCGGTGCCGCTTCGATCGACGATCTGTTCGTCGACGTGCCCGAAGCCGCCCGGCTCGACGGCCCGATCCACGATCTGCCGATGCACGCCAGCGAAATGGCGGTCGAGCGCCATATGAGCGCGCTGGCCCGCAAGAATCTGACGGCGGGGGAAGCGCCCTTTTTCCTTGGCTGCGGTGCCTATCGCCACCATGTGCCCGCCTCGGTCGATCATTTGATCCAGCGCGGCGAGTTCCTGACGGCCTATACCCCGTATCAGCCCGAAATCGCGCAGGGCACGCTGCAGATGCTGTTCGAGTTCCAGACGCAAGTCGCGCGGCTGCTCGGCACCGATGTCGCCAACGCCTCGATGTATGACGGCTCGACCGCCTGCTGGGAAGCAATCGGCATGGCGCGCCGCATCACCAAGCGCGGCAAGGCGATCCTGTCCTCTGGCCTGCACCCGCATTATGTCTCGGTCGCCAAGACGATGGCGAAGTTCACCGGCGACGTGCTCGAAACCGCGACGCCGACCCTGAGCGCAGACACCGATCTGGAAACGCTGATCGCGGCGATCGACAAGGATACGTCGTGCGTCGTCGTGCAATATCCCGACATTCTCGGCCGCATCGCCGACCTCACGCCGCTTGCGGACGCCTGCCACGCCAATAAGGCGCTGCTGATTGCGGTGGTGACCGAGCCGGTTGCGCTGGGTGCGATCAAGTCGCCCGGTGAGATGGACGCAGACATCGTCGTCGGCGAAGGCCAGTCGCTCGGCGTCGGCCTGCAGTTCGGCGGCCCCTATGTCGGCCTGTTCGGCTGCAAGGAAAAATACGTCCGCCAGATGCCGGGCCGCCTCTGCGGTGAGACGCTGGATGCCGATGGCCGCCGCGGTTTCGTGCTGACGCTGTCGACGCGCGAGCAGCATATCCGCCGCGAAAAGGCGACGTCGAACATCTGCACCAATAGCGGCCTGTGTGCGCTGGCTTTCTCGATTCATATGACGCTGCTGGGCGAAAAGGGCCTGCGCACGCTGGCCCAGATCAACCATCACGGCGCGGCTTCGGCGGCGGCACGGCTGGCGCAGGTGCCAGGGGTCGAATTGGTAACGACCACCTTCTTCAACGAATTCACGCTGAAGCTGCCGCAAGAAGCGCGGCCGGTTGTGCGCGCCCTGGCCGAACGCGGTATCCTGGCGGGCGTATCGCTCGGGCGGCTCTATCCGGGTGAGGCGAGCCTCGCCAACGGGCTGGTCGTCGCAGTGACCGAGACGACCTCGGCAGAAGATGTAGAAACGCTGGCCGCCGCGCTTGAGGAGATTCTGGCATGAGCATCAATGCAAGCGGATGGCGCCCCGAAGCGCCCGTCGCCGGTGGCAAAGCCTCACCGACCGTCACCGGAAACAAGGGCCTTATGCTCGAAGAAGCGCTGATCTTCGAGATCGGCGATTCGGAGACGACCGGCGTCGATTTCGCATCTTCGGGTGGCACGGTTGACGGCTTGGGCGCGCTCGCCCGCACCGCGCCGATCGGCCTTCCCGGCCTGTCGGAACCGGAAGCGGTGCGCCACTACACGCGCCTCAGCCGCCAGAATTATGGCATCGACCTCGGCTTCTTCCCGCTCGGATCGTGCACGATGAAGCACAATCCGCGCCTTAACGAGAAGATGGCGCGGCTGCCCGGTTTCGCCGACATCCATCCGCTCCAGCCGGTCGATACCGTGCAGGGCGCGCTCGGCGTCATCAACGAACTGGCAGTGTGGCTGATCAAGCTGACCGGCATGTACGGTGTCGCGATGAGCCCCAAGGCGGGCGCGCATGGCGAATTGTGCGGCATCCTGTGCATCAAGGCGGCGCTGGAAGCGCGCGGCGAGGGCCACCGCAAGGTCGTGCTCGTGCCCGAGAGCGCGCATGGCACCAACCCCGCTACCGCAGCGTTTGCGGGCTTCACCGTCGAGGACATTCCCGCCACCGCTGAGGGCCGCGTCGATACCGCAGCGCTCAAGGCCCGGCTCGGGCCGGACGTGGCGGCGGTGATGATCACCAACCCCAACACCTGCGGCCTGTTCGAGCGCGACATGAAGGCGATCTCGGACGCGGTCCATGCGGTCGGCGCCTATGTCTATTGCGACGGCGCCAATTTCAACGCGATCGTCGGCCGCGTGCGCCCGGGCGACCTCGGCATCGATGCGATGCACATCAATCTGCACAAGACCTTCTCCACCCCGCATGGCGGCGGCGGTCCCGGCTCCGGCCCGGTCGTGCTGTCGGAAGCGCTCGCGCCGTTCGGTCCCTTGCCCTTCACCGCACGCTATGAAGATGGCCATATCGCGCTGATCGAGGAAGAAACGGCGGGGGACGAACACCCGCACACCTTCGGCCGCATGACGGCATTCCACGGCCAGATGGGCATGTTCACCCGCGCGCTGACCTATATCCTCAGCCACGGCGCGGACGGCCTGCGCCAGGTGTCGGAAGACGCCGTGCTCAACGCCAATTACATCCTGCGCAGCCTGGAAAAGACGCTCGACGCGCCGTTCGCCGGGTCGGGGCCGTGCATGCACGAGGCGTTGTTCTCGGATAATGGCCTGGCCGACGGCTTCTCGACGATCGACATCGCCAAGGGGCTGATCGACGAGGGCTTCCACCCGATGACGATGTACTTCCCGCTCGTCGTCCACGGCGCGATGCTGATCGAGCCGACCGAGACCGAATCGAAGGCCGCGCTCGACCAGTTCATCGCCGCTTTGCGCTCGGTCGCCGAACGCGCCAAAGCGGGCGATATCAGCCTCAAGAGCGCACCGCATTTCGCGCCGCGCAGCCGCCTCGATGAAACACTGGCGGCACGCAAGCCAGTGCTGGTATGGAAGGACCCGGGTCTGGCCCAAGCGGCCGAATAACAAGGGGGAAATTCATGCCGGTCCACGCTGCGCCGCCGGGGATTTTGCAATATGCGATCCCGATTGTGATCTTCCTCGTCGTGTTCGCGCTGCGGGCCCGACGGTTGACCAGGCTGAGGCCGCTCAAGATCGAGCAGTTGTGGATTGTACCCGCGATCTACGCGGCTGTCGTTGCCGTCATCTTCTATCGCAGCCCGCCTACGCTGGCGGGCTGGGCGATAGCGGCTGCCGCGTTGGCGATCGGTGCGGCGCTCGGTTGGCAGCGCGGCAAGACGATGCAAATCCACGTCGACCCCGAAACCCATGAACTGCGCCAGCGCGCCTCGCTCTGGGCGCTGGCCTTCATCGTGGTGCTGATCGCGATCAAATCGATCGCGCAGGCGGAAGGGGCGGCGTTGCACTTCAACGTGGACGTGCTGATCGATACGCTGGCGGCGCTGTCGCTGGGGATCTTCGCGGTGCAGCGGTTGGAGATGTATCTGCGGGCCACGCGATTGCTCGCGGCCGCGCGCGCTTGAGCGCCGCGGAGCCCTGGATTCCAGGCGAGGCAGGGAGTGAAGATCGGCGGCACGCACCCGCAACGCTGCGGAACCGCATGGCGATTGCCGACGTGCTGCGCGAAACACTCCCGTCTGCTGGTCTGGTGCTGGAAATCGCGAGCGGATCGGGCGAGCATGCCGCGTATTTCGCCCAGGAATTTCCCGCGCTTGACTGGCAGCCGAGCGACCCGGACCCGGATGCGCGCCGCTCGATCGGTGCGTGGTGCGAGGGGATCGCCAATGTCCTTCCACCGCTCGATCTCGACGCGGCCGCAGGCACTTGGCCGGTCGCCGGTGCCGACGCGGTGCTCTGCGTCAACATGGTCCATATCAGCCCGTGGGACGCGACGCTCGGTTTGCTCGCGGGGGCGGCGAAGCTCCTGCCGCCGGATGCACCGTTGATCCTGTATGGCCCGTTTCTGCAAGCGGGCGTCCCGACTGCACCGAGCAACCTCGCGTTCGACGAATCGCTGCGTGCGCGCGACTCGCGCTGGGGGTTGCGTTCCGTTGAGGCAGTAACGGCTGCGGCGACATCCTTCTCGCTCGACCAATGCCTCGCAATGCCTGCCAACAACCTGCTATTGGTGTTTTGTCGCCGTTAGGGGCTTACGGCTTCGGTCACGGGGCGTTGCCGGACCTGCTCCCGCCAGACAATGTAGAGCCCGCTCGCCACGATGATCGGCGCGCCGAGGACAGTGCCCCAGCCGGGTAACGTGCCGAACAGCAGCCAGCCATAAAGCGTGCCCCAGAACAGGCTCGAATAATCCATCGGGATCACGGTCGAGACCGGCGCGTGGCGCACTGCTGCGGTCAACGCCAGTTGCGCGAGCCCGCCAATCAGGCCGACGCCCACCAGAATTGCCCAGGTCAAGGCATCGTGCTGCTGAAGGTTGAGCGCATAGGCGATGCCGAGCGGCGGGATCGACAGCGCCGAAAACCAGAAGACCGTCGTCAGCGCGCTTTCGGTGCGCCCGATCTGGCGCAGCAGGATCGCGATCAATGCCACGAACATCGCCGCGACAAGGCCGACCGCCGCGCCGCCTAATGGCAACGCGCCGGTCCCCGGTTGGGTGACGATCAACACGCCGATAAAGCCGACAATGACGGCGGCCCAGCGGTGGATGCCGACCTGTTCGCCGAGGATGAGGGCCCCCAGCAGCGTGCCGAAGATCGGTACGGTAAACTGCAAGGTGGTCGCGTCTGCCAACGGCAACAGCAACACCGCGCCGAAAGTGGTCACCATGCCGATCAGGCCAACGGCGGTGCGCCGGACATGTGCGCCGAATCGCTGGGTCCGGAGCGACGAAAGGCCGGGACCGGTCACCACGATTCCCAAAATCAGCATCGCCGCGAAGGCCTGACGGAAGAACATCGTCTCGGCGAGGTTCGCCCCACGATTTTCCGCGAGTTTGATCAGCGCGCTCATCGTCGCCAGGCCAGCGACGGCGAGCAGGCGCAGGGCGAGCCCCAGCATGACGCGGTCGGGGGTATAGTGCGGTGCCGTTTCGACGGAGGGTAGGGCGGGGGCGTCGATCGAGTGTCTCCAGAGTATGCATTGGTCCATGACGCCGCGCGTCGCGCGATACAAGCGCGGGGGTGACGCGCGCGTTGCCAGTCGCTATCCGCACCGGCATGATCAAACGCGCACTCCCCGTCACCCGTGAGGCCGATTTCTCGGCCTGGTATCAATCCGTCATTGCAGAAGCCGATCTTGCCGAGGAATCGGGCGTGCGCGGCTGCATGGTGATCCGGCCCTGGGGATACGGCATTTGGGAGCGGATCCAGCGGCTGCTCGATGACCGGATCAAGGCGACGGGCCATGAGAATTGCTATTTCCCGCTGTTCATCCCGCTCTCCTATTTCGAGAAAGAAGCCGAGCATGTCGAAGGCTTCGCCAAGGAAATGGCGGTCGTCACGCATCATCGGCTGAAGGCGGACGGCAAAGGCGGGCTGATCCCCGATCCCGAGGCCAAGCTCGAAGAACCCCTCGTCGTCCGCCCGACCTCGGAGATGGTGATTGGGGCCGCCTTTGCCCGGTGGGTGCAGTCCTGGCGCGATTTGCCGGTGCTGATCAACCAATGGGCGAACGTCGTCCGCTGGGAAATGCGCACGCGCATGTTCCTGCGCACCAGCGAGTTTCTGTGGCAGGAGGGGCATACCGCGCACGCTTCGGCCGAGGAAGCACGCGAGGAAACGCTCAAGATGCTCGAGGTCTATCGTTCGTTTTCCGAGGATTGCCTCGCGCTGCCGGTGGTCGCGGGCGAGAAGCCCGAGAACGAACGCTTTCCCGGTGCCGTCGCGACCTACAGCATCGAAGCGATGATGCAGGACGGCAAGGCGCTGCAGGCCGGCACCAGCCATTTCCTGGGCACCAATTTCGCGAGCGCGCAGAACATCCGCTTTCAGAACGACCAGGGCGAATTCGTCCTTGCCAATACGACGAGCTGGGGCGTGTCGACGCGGATGATCGGCGGTGTCATCATGGTTCACGGCGATGACGACGGCCTGCGCGTGCCGCCGCGCATTGCGCCGTGGCAGATCGTGATCGTGCCGATGTTGCGCGATCAGCCCGAGGACGCCGCGATCGTCGACTATTGCAAGGCGTTGCAGGCTGAGTTGGCCAATCAATCGGCACTGCGCGAGCCAGTGCGCGCATTGCTCGATCTCAAATTCGGCAAGGCCGCGACCAAGCGCTGGGGCTGGGTGAAGAAGGGCGCGCCGATCGTGATCGAGGTTGGCGGGCGCGATGTCGCGGGCGGCAACGTCTCGGTGATCCGGCGCGATCGGTTGTACCGCGAAGATGGCAAGCTCGACAGCGCGGTGGTGGCGCGGGGCGATTTCGTCGGCCAGGCGACGGGGTTGCTGGAGGAAATCCAGGCCGGACTGCACGCAGAAGCGCGCGCCCGGCTGGAGGCAAATATCGTCGCCGCCGCCGATTTCGCCGCGATTGAAACCCATTTTGCCGATGGCGCGAAGAATCCGGGCTGGCTCGAAGTCCAATGGTCCCGGCCGACCGGAGCCACGCTGGATGCGGTGGTCGAGCGCCTCAAGGCGCTTAAGCTCACCATCCGCAACGCACCGATGCAACAGGCCGCACCGGACGGGGCCTGCGTGTTCACCGGAAATCCGGCGGTTGAACGCGTGCTAATCGGGCGCGCTTACTGAGCGGGGGCATGATGGACGTTCACGGCAGCTATGCGCGCGATGGCTATGCACTGATCAAAGGCCTGCTGCCGCGCGACGTCGCGACGGCGTTCCTGCGGCAAATGAAGGCCGATCTTGCGCAGGGTGGGGCTCCGATCGAGCGCCACACTCGCGCGTCGCCGCTGCTGAAAGGCGATGCGGTCGAGGTTTATGGCTATCATTACCCGCCCATGCTGGGGATGCTGTGGGGGCTCACGCCGACGGTCCGCGCGCTGACGGGTCGCGATTTGCTGCCGACCTATGATTATTTCCGGATCTACCGCGAAGGCGATATCCTGCGCGTGCATAGTGATCGGCAGGCGTGCGAGCACAGCCTGTCGCTGACGCTCGATTATAGCGACGGCGTGCCGTGGGATCTGGAGGTCGGCACCGACCGGCTCGATGGCCCGAGTGCGGCGGTTGGACCCGACTTTGGCGGCAAGCGCTATGTCTCGCTGACGATGGAGCCGGGCGACGCGGTGCTCTATCGCGGCGTCGAGCATCGGCACGGGCGGATGACGCCCAATGCCAATGGCTGGTCGGCGCATCTCTTCCTGCACTGGGTTGAGCGCAACGGCCCCTATGCGAGCTTTGCGTTCGACGGGAACGCCGACACCACAAAGCCGGTGAATTTCAACTTTTCGCAAGATCGGGCGTGAAGCGCGCGCCGACATGTGCCTCGCCGCGCGCCTCGGCGAGTTTTACCTGGCGGTGGCGCTCGGCATAGCTCGCGCGCGCCTGCGCATCGCGGGTGGCGTGGCAAGCGGGGCAGGCGACGCCTTCCTCATACAGCGGTGAGGCGCGGTCGGCGGGGCTGACCGGCATACGGCAGGCGCGGCACAGTTCATGGGTGCCGAGCGCGAGGCCGTGGCCGACCGCAACGCGCTCATCGAACACGAAGCATTCGCCGTGCCAGCGGCTTTCGGTTTCTGGCACCTCTTCGAGATATTTCAGGATGCCGCCTTCGAGATGGAAGACGTCGTCCAGCCCCTCGGCCTTGAGGAAAGCGGTCGATTTCTCACAGCGGATGCCGCCGGTGCAGAACATCGCGACCTTCTTGCCCTCCAACTCCGTGCGGTGGTCGCGCACCCAGGCGGGAAAGTCGCGGAAGCTCTCGGTCGCCGGGTCGATCGCGCGGGCGAAGGTGCCGACCTTCACCTCATAGGCATTGCGCGTGTCGATCACGATTGTGTCGGGATCGTCGATCAGCGCATTCCAGTCGGCGGGTTTCACATAATGACCGACACCTTGCAGCGGATCGATATCGGGCTCCCCCATCGTCACGATCTCGCGCTTGAGACGGACCTTGAGGCGATGGAACGGCATCGTCGCGGCATGGCTGTATTTGACCACGATGCCTGAGCAGTCGGGCAGGGTGCGGATGTGCGCAATGACAGCGGCGATGCCCGCGTCCGACCCGGCGATCGTACCGTTAATGCCCTCGCGCGCGAGCAGCAGAGTGCCCTTGATACCCTGCGCTTCGCAGAGCGCCAGCAGCGGCGCGCGGATGGCGGCGGGATCGGGGAAGCGGGCGAAGCGATAGAGCGCGGCGACTGTGATGGGGGCAGGGTGAACCATAAGGCAAAGCGCTGTAGGCTTCCCCGACCCCCGAGGCAATTACGCCTGCTTCAGCGACTGCATGTCGATGACGAAGCGGTATTTCACGTCGCTCTTCACCATCCGGTCATAAGCGGCGTCGATATCCTGGATGCGGATCATCTCGATATCGGCGGTCAGGCCATGTTCGCGGCAGAAATCGAGCATGTCCTGGGTCTCCTTGATCCCGCCGATCAACGATCCGGCAAGCGCGCGGCGTTTGAACACGAGATGGCCGACATCGGGCGCGGGATGCGGCGATTCGGGCACGCCGACCAGCGTCATCGTCCCGTCGCGCTTGAGCAGCGCGAGGAACGGGTTGAGATCGTGCGCGGCAGCAACGGTGTTGAGGATGAAGTCGAAGCTGTTGACATGGGCGGCCATCGCTTCCGAGTCCTTGGACACGATCAGGTCGGTCGCGCCGAGCCGCTTGGCATCGTCGCGCTTGCTGGGGGAGGTGCTGAACACATAGACCTCGGCCCCCATCGCGGCGGCGATCTTGACGCCCATATGGCCGAGCCCGCCCAGCCCAACCACGCCGACCTTCTGCCCCGGCCCGACTTTCCAGTGGTGCAGCGGCGAATAGGTGGTGATCCCGGCGCACAGCAACGGCGCGACGGCGGCGAGATCGGCCTCGTCATGCGTCACCTTCAGCACGAAATCCTGCTTCACCACGATATGGTCGGAATAGCCGCCCATGGTGTGGCCGCCCATCACCGGATCGGGCCCGTTATAGGTGCCGACAAAGCCGGTCGTCTCGCAATATTGCTCCTCGCCGTCGGTGCAGGACGGGCAGTGGCCGCAGCTGTCGACCATGCAGCCGACCCCGGCGATGTCGCCGACCGCGAATTTGGTGACGTTGCTGCCGACCGCAGTAACGCGACCGACGATCTCATGCCCCGGCACGCATGGGTATAGCGTGCCGCCCCATTCGCCGCGCACGGTGTGCAGGTCGGAATGGCAGACGCCGCAGAACAGGATGTCGATCGCTACGTCGTCGGGCTGAGGATCGCGGCGTTCGAACGAGAAGGGCGCGAGCGGCGCGTCGGCGGCATGCGCGGCAAAGGCGTGGGTGGTGGTGGTCATGCGAAATCCTTTCGCCGCCGCTACGCGCGGGCACGGAGCGGCTGTGCTTGGATGGTGGTGTGACTAGGCTGCGGTAACTCGCCCGTGATCGACATCGTTCCCGCCTGCGGTCGGGAAAGTTTCCGTCCACCAGCGCTCGACCTGCGTGCGCTCGGCCGCGCTCAGATGCAGCCCCAATTTGGTGCGGCGGAGCAGGACGTCGTCGGTGCTGCGCGCCCATTCGCGATCGTGCAGCCAGCGCGCCTCGAGCTCGGTCAAGCCCCCGCCGAGATCTGCTCCGAGCGCGGCTTCATTGTCGATGCCGTCGAGCATTTCTGCGAGGCGCGAGCCGTAAGCATGCGCCATGCGCTCCGACTGCGCATCGCCCAGAAAAGGCCACCGCGCGCGGACCTGGGCCAGGAACTGCGCAAAGTCCGGAATCGCGCCGCCGGGAAACACCCGCGCCCGCGTAACCGGATGCGCGGTGAAGCCCATCGGGCCCGACAGCTTGCCCAACGCCTCTTCGGCGAGATGCCGCGCCGTCGTGATCTTGCCGCCGAAGATGGAGAGCAAGGTCGGGCCGTTGGTGTCGAGCTCCAGCACGTAATCGCGCGTCACCGCCTTGGCTTCGCTCGCACCATCGTCATAGAGCGGGCGCACGCCCGACCAGGTCGAGGTGACGTCGGCGGGGCTGATCTGCCGGACGAAATGGCGGTTCACTGCCTCGCAGAGATAAGCGATTTCGCCCGCGTCGATCTGCGCGTCTTCGGGGGCATCGACCGGAATGTCGGTGGTGCCGATCTCGGTAAAGGCCCCCTGATAGGGGATGGCGAAGACGATGCGGCCATCGGGCTGCTGCAGGATATAGGCGTGGTCGCCCTCGAACAGGCGCGGCACGACGATGTGGCTGCCCTTGACCAGCCGCACGCCCGAGGCGGCGTTGACGCCGAGTCGGCCGAGCAACTGATGCACCCACGGCCCGGCGGCATTGACCAGCGCGCGGGCGGTGACGGTGCGTCCATCGGACAGCGTCGCACGCCAGACATCGCCCTCGCGCCGCGCCGACTCGAGCGCGGTGCCGACCGCAATTTCGGCCCCGTTGGCGGCGGCATCGACCGCGTTGAGCACGGTCAGCCGCGAATCATCGACGAACGCGTCCGAATAGACGAAGCCCTTGCCCGCACCCTTGAGCGGCGCGGTGAAGGCGGTGTCGCTCCGCCGCAGCCCGCGCGAGAGCGCCAGCGTCATCTTGCCGCCCAGAAAATCATAGAGATAGAGGCCGAGCCGTACCATCCACCACGGCCGCAGCGCATTTTCGTGCGGCAGGACGAAGCGCAGCGGATGGATGATGTGCGGCGCGGCCTTCACCAGCCGCTCGCGCTCGCGCAGCGCCTCGGCGACGAGCTTGAACTCATAATATTCGAGATAGCGCAGGCCGCCATGGATCAGCTTGGTCGAGGCCGAGGAGGTGTGCGCAGCGAGATCGTCGCGCTCGACCAGGAGGACCTTGAGGCCAAGCAGGCTGGCCTCGCGCGCGATCGCACAGCCGTTGATACCGCCGCCGACGATGAGGAGATCGTATGTCACCGCTGTCCTGTATCGCACTCGTGCGGCGGATGCGACTGCGGTTTGCGGGAGCCGCGATGCTGACACAATTGCAGGTCTAATTCTGTGGTAACGTTCCAGCTCTTCGAAGGGGCCGACGATGCGAGTAGTGTCTCTTTCGCTTATTTGGCTCGCCGCACTAAGCCCGGTTGCGGCGAGCGCCACGATCGACTCAAGCGCAGCAGCGACCGCACCGGCATCGCACGATATGTGCACGACGCCTGCGGGATGGGCAAAGCCGTTTACCCATGTCTACCACCTGCGAAATGGAGCCAAGCTCGTCTTTGTCGGGGTGGAGCATACCGACGATATCACAGACGAGACGCACCGGCAGATCAAGGCGGCGGTCGAGCACTACAGGCCAGGGTTCGTCTTGGTCGAGGGCGTGTCTTCGGCCAAAAGCGGGTTCGACTGGTATCTGAAGGATATCGCCAACCTTGCACGGCATCGAACGGACGGCGGTGCTGCATCGGAGAATCTGTACGCCGTAAAGCTGGCGCTGGACAGCGGTGCACACTTCTCCGGCTGGGATTTCAGCCCGGATCAGGATTATAAGGTCCTCGTCGAAGATAAGGTCGCCATCGCCGATGCGCTCGGCGCGCATTTGTTACGGTCGAAGGTAAACCCTTTTGACCGCGAGAGCGCCGCAAGCTCGGTGGAGCGGCAAGTGCGCTACGCGGCCACGGTCGCGCCGGTTGCGAGCTTTGATTATGCGGCGTGGTACCGCCAGGCCTATGGCGAGCAATACGATCCGGCAAATGGCACGCCGTGCGGGAAGGGCATCGGCAGTCGGGTGGTAAAGGATCTCAGCTATCGCCGAAACCTCAACCTCACGAGCCTGATCGAGGCGCACGCGCAGCCCGGCCAAACCCTGCTTGTCGAAGCTGGAGCAAACCACTGGCTCGCGCTGAAGGATTGGCTTGCGACCCGATCATTGGCTTCGAGCTGAGTGGTCTCGGTAGCGGGCTCGCATTTGGTCGTTTGAACGGAAGCTAGCGCTCGGAAAATCTATAGATCTTGAACCAGTCCGACCTGCCCACCCTAAGGCGCGGGATAGACGCGGCTACTGTGCGGCGGATGCTCCTCGGCAAAGACAACGAGTCCGTCGTAAATGTCTGCCCAGCGTGCTGATTGATAGGTGTGATAGTCGGGCGCGGCGGGCGCGATGTCTCGGGCGCGCAAGGTTGCGCTGTTGAGATAGGCGGTCTGATGGTCGCCTGGTGCTGCCAGCTCCAGCGCACCTGGCGGCGGTGCCGGGACTGGTCGGTTTTCCTTGCGGCTCCAGCGATACGATCCGCCCCGCGCTGAAAAAGCGAGCGCGAAGGCGCGGCTCGCATACGCTTGATGGAGGAGCGTTCCGAAGGTGGGGGCACCGTTTAGATCGGGGCGGATCGCCGGGCTCTTTGCGGCATGGAAGCTGTGCGTCCAGACGATGATGCGGGTGCGTTTGGGCAGGTTGGCGGAAAAGCGAGCGAACGCGTAATACATCGCCCGATCCCGATCCTTCGCATAGTCCTCGGATGACAGGCGATCGCGCGCGAGTTGACGATCGATGCCGTCGAGCATTTGGATCCGCTCGGCCGTTTCTCCCTCGGCAAGGTTCTGCTTGGAGAGCGCGCTGCGCATATCCATGGCACATGCATCGATGCGGTTCTTAAAGTCTGGAGAATTTGGATGGTCATCATCAAAGGCGAGGTACGTGCGTCGATGGAAAGCCTCGACACAGGCCGTCCTGCGATCCACCGGTAACCCTTGGGTCAGCAGCGCCGCCATCGTCTCGTTCGCGAACGGCTGCTCAAAACCGCCCAATTGGTCGTCCATCCCGCCAAGCGTGATCCGGCCAGCCATCGCCTCGGTGTACAGGAAATGCGTCAGCGGCTTGATCTCGGCCTCGAACTTCCAGAGTCCGCCGACCGCGTTGCCGACCATCGCTTCGGTCGCCCGGCCATCGCGCCTCGCGCGGTTGAAACCCAGGAACTCGTAGAGGCTGCCCTCGAACACGACGGCGCGAAATCCGCATTGTGTGACCAGTCGTTCGACGAGCGCCACCTTGAAGGCTTCGGTATGCCCATCTGCGTGCGTGGCTTCCCCCAGAACCGCGACGTCGCGATGACAGAGATCTCGCATCACCGCATGCATTGCCGGTCGGTCGGTGCGCTCGACCGGCGCAAGTGCGGACGCAAACGCAGCGGGTGTGACAGAGGGGGCGAGCACGAGCAGCGTCACGAACGCCAGCATTGCCAAATGCGTCCGGCGCAGCCACCGCATCGCCATTCTCCCAAAGATGCGGAGAGGCTAGGGTCAGAGCGGGCGATTGTCGACAGTGCGCGCTGGTGCGCCGCTCACCGCGAGCGACTCAGTTGACCCCGCCCCCAAGGCGCTGTATGCGCACCTCCGCTTGACCGGGGCTTGCTCCGGGACAGTGCTTGAACATTGCTGGATGCATTCCAGGGCCCAGGGGGTGGTTTCACGCCCAATGGCCCTTTTTGTATTCCCCATTTTGTTCGGGGGGGCGTGATGGCTCCAGCAAAGTAACCAACAGTCAAGGTGAAGAGATTCAATGCCGACGATCAACCAGTTGGTCCGCAAGGGCCGCGATCCGCAGAAGGCCAAGTCCAAGGTCCCTGCAATGGAGCAGAACCCGCAGAAGCGCGGCGTTTGCACCCGCGTCTACACGACGACCCCGAAGAAGCCGAACTCCGCATTGCGCAAGGTCGCCAAGGTCCGCCTGACCAACAGCCGCGAAGTCATCAGCTACATCCCCGGTGAGGGCCACAACCTGCAGGAGCACTCGGTCGTGCTGATCCGCGGCGGTCGCGTTCGCGATCTTCCCGGTGTGCGCTACCACGTTCTGCGCGGCGTGCTCGATACACAGGGTGTGAAGGATCGTCGCCAGTCGCGTTCCAAGTACGGCGCCAAGCGTCCGAAGTAAGCCGGTCGGCCTATAGCCGATCCCAGATGGCTGAAGTTTAGAAGGAAAAATTGAAATGGCACGTCGTCGTCGCCCAGAAAAGCGTATCATCCTCCCCGATCCTAAGTACGGTGATGAGGTCCTCTCGAAGTTCATGAATTCGGTGATGCTTGACGGCAAGAAGTCCGTCGCGGAACTGATCGTGTACGGCGCGATGGAAACCGTCGAAGCCCGTGCGAAGAAGGATCCCGTCGCGGTTTTCCATGACGCGCTCACCAACGTGAAGCCCGGCATCGAAGTCCGCAGCCGCCGCGTCGGCGGTGCGACCTATCAGGTCCCGGTCGAAGTGCGCCCCGAGCGCGCCCAGGCCCTGGCGATCCGCTGGCTGATCGCCGCTGCGCGTTCGCGCAGCGAAAACACCATGTCGGCACGCCTGTCGGGCGAGCTGATGGATGCCGCGAACAACCGTGGCAATGCCGTGAAGAAGCGCGAAGACACGCACCGGATGGCGGAAGCCAACCGCGCCTTCTCGCATTATCGCTGGTAAAGACTATATGAGGGCGAAGGGATATACCTTCGCCCTCATTACCGTTCGCCCTGAGCTTGTCGAAGGGCTGCACTTCCTCGGAAGATAGGGCAGGGCCTTCGAAGGCTTGGCCCGAACGGTGTTGAGAGTGCACCTTTCAGAATTTTGACTGCCGCACAGGCACCAGGAGTGACGTATCATGGCCCGCAGCCATCCGTTGAACATGTACCGCAATATCGGCATCATGGCGCATATCGACGCCGGTAAGACGACGACGACCGAGCGTATCCTGTATTACACCGGCAAGTCCTACAAGATCGGCGAAGTGCATGAAGGCACCGCGACGATGGATTGGATGGAGCAGGAGCAGGAGCGCGGGATCACGATCACGTCGGCTGCTACGACGTGCTTCTGGAACGACCATCGCATCAACATCATCGACACCCCCGGCCACGTCGACTTCACGATTGAAGTCGAGCGTTCGCTGCGCGTGCTCGATGGCGCGGTTGCGTGCTTCGACGGCGTTGCCGGTGTTGAGCCGCAGTCGGAGACGGTGTGGCGCCAGGCGGACAAGTACAAGGTTCCGCGGATGTGCTTTGTCAACAAGCTCGACCGTACCGGTGCCTCGTTCGACCGTTGCGTGGAGATGATCAAGGATCGTCTCGGCGCGCGTCCGGCGGTGCTGTATCTCCCGATCGGCCTTGAGAGCGATTTCAAGGGTCTGGTCGACCTGGTCGAGAACCGCGCGATCATCTGGCTCGAAGAGTCGCTGGGCGCGAAGTTCGAATATCAGGACATTCCCGCCGACATGGCTGACGCTGCCGCGACCGCGCGCAGCGAGCTGATCGAAATGGCCGTCGAGCAAGACGACGACCTGATGGAAGCGTATCTCGAAGGCACCGAGCCGACGACCGAGCAGCTTAAGGCGCTGATCCGCAAGGGCACGCTCAGCTTCTCGTTCGTGCCCGTGCTGTGCGGCTCGGCGTTCAAGAACAAGGGCGTGCAGCCCTTGCTCGACGCCGTGGTCGATTACCTGCCGAGCCCGCTCGACGTTCCTGCCATCCAGGGCCTCAAGCTCGACGGCGAGACCCCCGATTCGCGTCCGGCCGACGACAATGCGCCGTTCTCGGCGCTGGCGTTCAAGATCATGAACGATCCGTTCGTGGGTACGCTGACCTTCGCCCGCATCTATTCGGGCAAGTTGGAGACCGCGTCGCAGGTCACCAACTCGGTCAAGGACAAGAAGGAAAAGGTTGGCCGCATGCTGCTGATGCATGCGAACGACCGTGAGGACATTCAGGTGGCCTATGCCGGCGACATCGTCGCTCTGGCGGGGCTGAAGGACACGACCACCGGGGACACGCTCTGCGCCTCCAACGCGCCGATCATCCTCGAGCGGATGGAATTCCCCGAGCCCGTGATCGAGCTGTCGGTGGAGCCGAAGACCAAGGCCGACCAGGAAAAGATGGGCATCGCGCTCAATCGCCTGTCGCGCGAGGATCCTTCGTTCCGCGTGTCGTCGGATGCCGAGAGCGGCCAGACCATCATCAAGGGCATGGGCGAGCTCCATCTCGAAATCCTGGTCGACCGCATGAAGCGTGAGTTCAAGGTCGAGGCGAATGTCGGTGCGCCGCAGGTGGCGTATCGCGAGTATCTCGCAAAGCCGGTCGAGCTGACCTACACCCACAAGAAGCAGTCGGGTGGTTCGGGCCAGTTCGCAGAAGTTCGCGTCAAGCTGACGCCGGGCGAGCGTGGTTCGGGTTTCGTGTTCATCGATTCGGTGAAGGGCGGCAACGTCCCGAAGGAATATATTCCTTCGGTCGAAAAGGGCATGCGCGAGACCGCCGAGACCGGATCGCTGATCGGCTTCCCGATCATCGACTTCTCGGTGGAGCTGACCGACGGCAAGTATCACGACGTCGACTCGAGCGCGCTGGCGTTCGAAATCTGCGCCCGTGGTTGCATGCGTGAAGCCGCGCAGAAGGCGGGTATCAAGCTGCTTGAGCCGATCATGAAGGTCGAGGTCGTGACCCCGGAAGATTATCTGGGTGACGTTATCGGCGACATGAACAGCCGTCGTGGCCAGATCCAGGGCACCGACAGCCGCGGCAATGCGCAGACGGTCGAGGCGATGGTGCCGCTGGCCAACATGTTCGGCTACGTCAACCAGCTGCGGTCGTTCACGCAGGGGCGCGCGCAGTACAGCATGCAGTTCTCGCATTATGACGAAGTCCCCGCCAACGTTGCCGACGAAGTTAAGGCGAAGCTGGCGTAAGGCACCCCGCCCGGTGCTAGGGCTGGCGTAACCTGAAAACTCCCGCTATGGGGCCCCCTTCGCGTGGCGCTGTGGCGAACCGAAAACGATCAATAAGGTAGGAAAAATGGCAAAAGCAAAGTTTGAGCGGACCAAGCCGCACCTCAACATCGGCACGATCGGCCACGTCGATCACGGCAAGACCTCGCTCACGGCTGCGATCACCAAGGTGCTCGCGGAAACCGGCGGTGCGACGTTCACCAGCTATGCCAACATCGACAAGGCTCCCGAGGAGCGCGAGCGCGGCATCACCATCTCGACCGCACACGTCGAGTATGAGACGACCGAGCGTCACTATGCGCACGTCGATTGCCCGGGCCACGCCGACTATGTGAAGAACATGATCACCGGTGCGGCGCAGATGGACGGCGCGATCCTCGTCGTTTCGGCGACCGACGGCCCGATGCCGCAGACCCGCGAGCACATCCTGCTCGCCCGCCAGGTCGGCGTGCCGACGATGGTCGTGTTCATGAACAAGGTCGATCTGGTCGACGATCCCGAGATCCTCGAGCTGGTCGAGCTGGAAATCCGCGAACTGCTCTCGTCGTATGATTTCGACGGCGACAACATCCCGGTCATCCAGGGTTCGGCCGTTTGCGCGCTCGAAGACAAGCAGCCCGAGATCGGCCATGACGCCGTCCTCAAGCTGATGCAGGCTGTCGACACGTACCTGCCGCAGCCCGAGCGTCCGCTCGACAAGCCGTTCATGATGCCGATCGAAGACGTGTTCTCGATCTCGGGTCGTGGTACGGTTGTCACCGGCCGCGTCGAGACCGGCGTCGTCAAGGTTGGCGAAGAAGTCGAGATCGTCGGCATCAACGACACCCGCAAGACCACCGTCACGGGCGTCGAAATGTTCCGCAAGCTGCTCGACCAGGGCCAGGCAGGCGACAACATCGGCGCGCTGATCCGCGGCGTTGGCCGTGAAGAAGTCGAGCGTGGTCAGGTGCTCTGCAAGCCCGGCTCGATCAAGCCGCACACCGACTTCCAGTCGGAAGTGTACGTGCTGTCGAAGGACGAAGGTGGCCGTCACACGCCGTTCTTCGCCAACTATCGTCCGCAGTTCTACTTCCGCACCACGGACGTCACCGGCACCGTCGAGCTGCCTGAGGGCACCGAAATGGTTATGCCTGGCGACAACATCGCGCTCGGCGTCAAGCTGATCGCACCGATCGCTATGGACGTTGGCCAGCGCTTCACGATCCGCGAAGGCGGCCGTACCGTTGGTTCGGGCATCGTCTCGGGCATCTCGGCCTAAGCGTTACAAGAAAAGTACAGCCCGCACCTCCAAAGGGAGGTGCGGGCTGTTGCTATTTTATGGAGGCCGCTGTAGTGGCCCGCCTCCAGTTTTGGTTTTGAACAGCAAGAGCCCCGCTACGGGGCCCGCTCTTTCGCATCGGTAGGGACTATGGACAGCAATATCCGCATCCGCCTCAAGGCGTTCGATCATCGCGTGCTCGATCAGGCGACCGGCGACATCGCCGACACCGCGCGCCGCACCGGCGCTCTCATCCGTGGTCCCATTCCGTTGCCGACGCGCATCGAGAAGTTCACCGTGAACCGCGGTCCGCACATCGACAAGAAGTCGCGCGAGCAGTTCGAAGTCCGCACCTACAAGCGCATGCTCGACATCGTGCAGCCGACCCCGCAGACGGTCGACGCGCTTATGAAGCTCGACCTCGCCGCAGGCGTTGACGTCGAGATCAAGCTGGCCTAAAGGCCGCTCTTCCGAGAGATTCGGCCCCGGATTCGGGGCCAAATAGACGGGATACCGCCGGGCTTGCCCGGGTCTGCGTCCCCCGACACGCTCCACCGCCAACGCGGGGAGCACCAGCCCGGGTCGGGGCCGCAGTATAAAATAAAGTTTGGGCTGAGTACGCACCCTTCGGAATGGTCCGAGGGGTGCCTCTGCATTGAATGGAGCATTGATCATGCGCACTGGCGTGATCGCGAAAAAGATGGGGATGACCCGCTGGTTCCAGGACGATGGGCGCCATGTGCCCGTGACCGTTCTGGCGCTGGAAAATCTGCAAGTTGTGGCCGTTCGCGAGGCCGATCGTGATGGGTATGTCGCAGTCCAGTTGGGCGCGGGTACCGCAAAAGCAAAGAACGTTGCCAAGCCGCAGCGTGGCCATTTCGGCAAGGCCGAAGTTGAGCCCAAGGCGAAGCTCGCCGAATTCCGCGTGAGCGAAGATGCGCTGCTCGAAGTCGGCGCGACCATCTCGGCCGACCATTATGTCGCTGGCCAGATCGTCGATATCCAGGGCGTGACCCAGGGTAAGGGCTTCCAGGGCGGTATGAAGCGTTGGGGCTTCGGCGGTCTGCGCGCAACGCACGGCGTTTCGGTCTCGCACCGCTCGCTGGGTTCGACCGGTCAGCGCCAGGATCCGGGCAAGGTCTTCAAGAACAAGAAGATGGCCGGGCACATGGGCGACAAGAACCGCACCCAGCAAAATCTCGAAATCGTTTCGACCGACGTCGAGCGTGGCCTCATCTTCGTCAAGGGCTCGGTCCCTGGCTCGAAGGGTGGCTGGTTGCTCGTCAAGGATTCGGTGAAGGTCGCGCGTCACGCTGATGCGCCGTATCCCGCCGGCCTGAAGCAGGTCGCCAACAACAACGACACCGCTCCCGCCGAGACGCCTGCTGACGTCGCGACCGTGGACGCGACCGACGGCCAGGAGGGCTGAACATGAAGGTCAAGGTTCAATCCTTCGCCGACACCGCAGGCGCGGACATCGAGCTCAACGACGAGGTCTTCGGCCTCGATCCGCGCGCCGACATCCTGCACCGCGTTGTCACCTGGCAGCTCGAAAAGCGTCGCGCGACCGCAAGCGGCACGCGTGAGCGTGCTGACGTTGCTCGCACCGGTAAGAAGTTCGGTCGCCAGAAGGGCGGCGGTACGGCGCGTCACGGCGATCGCCGCGCTCCGATCTTCGTCGGCGGTGGTAAGGCGCACGGTCAGCGGACCCGCGACTTCAACCCCGGCCTGAACAAGAAGGTTCGCGCGCTCGGTCTGAAGATGGCGCTGTCGAGCCACGCTCAGGCAGGCACGCTGGTTGTCATGGACAGCCTGACGGTCGCCGAGAGCAAGACCAAGACGCTGATCGCGGATTGGGCAAAGCTCGGCACGGGCAAGACCGCGCTCGTCATTGACGGCGCAGCGGTCGAGACCAGCTTCGCGCTGGCAGCGGGCAACCTGCACACGATCAACGTGATGCCGGCGGCTGGTGCCAACGTCTATGACATCCTTAAGCACGACACGCTGGTCCTGACCCGCGCTGCCGTCGAAATGCTGGAGGCGCGCTTCAATGGCTAAGCAGAAAGCCGCGATCGACGCGCGTCATTATGACGTGATCGTCGCACCGCACATCACCGAAAAGGCCACTTTGCTCAGCGAGCATAACGCGGTCGTCTTCAAGGTCACCAACGACGCGACCAAGCCGCAGATCAAGGCTGCAGTCGAGGCGCTGTTCGACGTGACCGTCCTGGGCGTGAACACGATCGTCCAGAAGGGCAAGACCAAGAAGTGGAAGGGCGCGCCCTACACCCGCTCCGACATCAAGAAGGCGATCGTGACGTTGAAGGACGGCCAGTCCATCGACGTGACGACGGGGATCTGATCCGATGGCATTGAAGCATTATAATCCGACCAGCCCGGCACGACGCGGACTCATCCTCGTCGACCGTTCCGGCCTGCACAAGGGCGGCCCCGTCAAGGCGCTGACCGAAGGCAAGCGCAAGACCGGTGGGCGCAACAACAAGGGCCATGTGACCTCGCGCGGCATCGCCGGCGGCCACAAGCAGCGCTACCGCATCATCGACTTCAAGCGCCGTAACTGGGGCGTCGATGGCGTGGTCGAGCGGATCGAATATGATCCCAACCGCACCGCCTTCATCGCGCTGATCAATTATGGTCAGACCGCCGATGGCAAGGAAAACGTCGCGTACATCATTGCGCCGCAGCGCCTCGCGGTTGGCGACAAGGTGATCGCGGACAAGAAGACCGACGTGAAGCCGGGCAACGCGATGGAACTGGGCCAGATGCCGGTTGGCACGATCGTCCACAACGTCGAGATGAAGCCGGGCAAGGGCGGTCAGCTCGCACGGTCGGCCGGCACCTATGTGCAGGTCGTCGGTCGCGACAAGGGCATGGTCATGGTCCGCCTCAACTCGGGCGAGCAGCGTTACATCCACGCCAATTGCATGGCGACGGTTGGCGCGGTTTCGAACCCCGACAACGGCAACACCAACCTCGCCAAGGCGGGTCGCAATCGCTGGTTGGGCATCCGCCCGCTGACGCGCGGCGTCGCCAAGAACCCGGTCGACCATCCGCACGGCGGTGGTGAAGGCCGGACCTCGGGCGGCCGTCATCCGGTTACCCCGTGGGGCAAGCCGACCAAGGGTGCGCGCACCCGTCATAACAAGGCGACGGACAAGATGATTATCCGCAGCCGTCACGCCAAGAAGAAGGGCTAAACGATGGCTCGTTCCGTCTGGAAGGGTCCGTTCGTGGACCTTCACCTGCTGAAGAAGGCAGAAACCGCGCAGGAAACCAACGCGCGTGGTGCGATCAAGACATGGTCGCGCCGCTCGACGATCCTGCCGCAGTTCGTTGGCCTGACCTTCAGCGTCTATAACGGCCGCAAGTTCGTGCCGGTTTCTGTCAACGAGGACATGGTGGGCATGAAGCTCGGCGAGTTCGCGCCGACGCGCTATTTCCCCGGCCATGCCGCGGACAAGAAGGGCAAGCGCTAATGGCTAAGGCAAAAGCTCCCCGCCGCGTGGCGGATAACGAGGCGCTGTCGGTCGGCACGCAGATCCGTGGTTCCGCGCAGAAGCTCGGCCTCGTTGCGGCATTGATCCGCGGCAAGAAGGTCGGCGATGCGATGAACATCCTGCAGTTCTCGACCAAGGGCATGGCGGTTGACGCGCGCAAGGTGCTGGCTTCGGCCATCGCCAACGCCGAGAACAACCACAATCTCGACGTCGACTCGCTCGTCGTCGCAGAGGCTTCGGTTGGCAAGTCGATCGTGATGAAGCGCTTCGCGACCCGCGGTCGTGGCAAGTCGACGCGCATCCTCAAGCCGTTCAGCCGTCTGCGCATCGTCGTGCGCGAGCAGGAAGAAGCATAATGGGTCAGAAATCGAACCCGATCGGTCTGCGCCTGCAGATCAACCGCACCTGGGATAGCCGCTGGTATGCCGAGGGCGCCGATTACGGCCGTCTTCTGCTCGAAGATCTCAAGATGCGTGCGTACATCCTGAAGACGCTGCCGCAGGCTGCGATCTCCAAGGTGGTCATCGATCGTCCGGCCAAGCTGTGCCGCGTTTCGATCTTCGCTGCCCGTCCCGGTGTCATCATCGGCAAGAAGGGTGCGGACATCGAAAAGCTGCGCCGTACGCTCGGCAAGATGACGACGTCCGACGTCAGCCTGAACATCGTCGAAATCCGCAAGCCGGAAGTCGACAGCAAGCTGGTTGCACAGGGCATCGCCGATCAGCTCGAGCGTCGTATCGCTTTCCGCCGCGCCATGAAGCGTGCGGTGCAGTCGGCGATGCGTCTGGGCGCCGAGGGCATCCGGATCAACTGCGGTGGCCGTCTTGGCGGCGCCGAGATCGCACGTTCGGAATGGTATCGCGAAGGTCGCGTGCCGCTCCACACGCTGCGCGCGAACGTTGATTACGCTGAAGCGACTGCACACACCGCTTACGGCGTGTGCGGCGTGAAGGTCTGGATCTTCAAGGGCGAAATCCTGGGTCATGACCCGATGGCGACCGACCGGCTGATGATGGAAGCGCAGACTTCCGGCGTCCGGCCTGATCCGCGCCGCTAAGGAATAGATCATGCTGCAACCGAAAAAGACCAAGTTCCGCAAGGCCTTCAAGGGCCGCATCCATGGCGACGCCAAGGGTGGCACCACGCTCAACTTCGGGTCGTACGGCCTGAAGGCGATGGAGCCGGATCGTCTCACCGCACGCCAGATCGAGGCGGCTCGCCGCGCGATCACGCGTCACATCAAGCGCCAGGGCCGTTTGTGGATCCGCGTTTTCCCGGACGTTCCCGTCTCGGGCAAGCCCGCCGAAGTCCGCATGGGTAAGGGCAAGGGTTCGCCGGAATATTGGGCAGCCCGCGTCAAGCCCGGCCGTATCCTGTTCGAACTGGACGGCGTTCCGGGCGACATCGCGGCCATGGCGTTCAGCCGTGCAGCGATGAAGCTGCCGATCAAGGTGAAGGTCGTTGCCCGTCTCGGCGACACCTCGCATCTGGGAGTTGCATAACATGGCGAAGATCGACACGCGTCGCTCCGACCTCAAGGCGAAGACCGAGGACCAGCTGGGCGAAGAGCTCGGCAACCTGAAGCGCGAGGCGTTCAACCTCCGTTTCCAGGCCGCGACCAACCAGCTCGAAAAGCCGAGCCGGGTCAAGGAAGTCCGTCGCGACATCGCTCGCATCAAGACCCTGCAGTCCGCGCGTTCGCGCGACACTGCGGCAAAGTAAGGATTTAGACATGCCAAAGCGCGTGCTGACGGGGCTGATCGTCTCCGACAAGGGCGACAAGACGGTGGTCGTGAACGTGGAGCGTAAGGTTAAGCACGCGCTCTATGGCAAGATCATCCGCCGTACGAAGAAGTATCATGCCCATGACGAGGGCAATGAGTTCAAGCAGGGTGAGACCGTGCGGATCGAAGAGACCGCGCCGATTTCCAAGCTGAAGACCTGGAAGGTGATCGATCGGGTCAACACCCACGCGACGCCGGACCGGGTCGACGTCGACGCATAAGAGCGGTGCCGCGTTCGCGCGGCTCCATTGATCGAGGCGGGGTCCGGTCGGTATCGGCCCCAGATGAGAAGGAAGCGGATCTATGATCCAGATGCAATCCAATCTCGAGGTCGCTGACAATAGCGGCGCGAAGCGGGTTATGTGCATCAAGGTGCTTGGCGGGTCCAAGCGTCGTGTTGCAGGCGTTGGCGACATCATCGTCGTCAGCGTGAAGGAGGCCGCACCGCGCGGCCGCGTGAAGAAGGGCGACGTGCACCGTGCCGTCATCGTGCGTACGGCGAAGGACATTCGCCGCGCCGATGGGTCGGTGATCCGCTTCGATTCGAACGCAGCCGTGCTGGTCAACAAGAACGAGGAGCCGATCGGCACCCGTATCTTTGGCCCAGTGGTTCGCGAACTGCGCGGCAAGAAGCACATGAAGATCATCAGTCTCGCGCCGGAGGTGCTGTAATGGCGACCGCAAAGATCAAGAAGGGCGACCGCGTCATCGTTCTGTCCGGCAAGGACAAGGGCAAGACCGGTGAAGTCACGCTGGCACTTCCGAAGGACGGCAAGGTCGTCGTTTCGGGCGTCAACGTTGCCGTTCGCCACGTAAAGCCGAGCCAGGGTGACCCGCAGGGTGGCCTGAAGCGCGCCGAAGCGCCGCTGCACGTCTCCAAGGTCGCCCACGTGACCGCCGACGGCAAGCCCACGCGCGTTCGTTTCGAGACCCAGGACGGCAAGAAAGTCCGTGTTGCGGTCAAGACCGGAGACAAGATCGATGGCTGATGCAGCTTACAAGCCCCGGATGAAGGGCATCTATGACGACAAGATCGTCAAGGCGATGACCGAAAAGTTCGGCTACAAGAACGCCATGGAAGTTCCGCGCATCGACAAGATCGTGCTGAACATGGGCGTTGGCGAAGCCACGCAGGACAAGAAGAAGGTCGACCAGGCCTTTGGCGAAATGGAATTGATCGCAGGGCAGAAGCCCGTCGTGACCAAGGCCAAGAAGTCGATTGCACAGTTCAAGCTGCGCGAAGGCATGCCGATCGGCGTGAAGGTTACCCTTCGCCGTGAGCGCATGTACGAATTCCTGGACCGTTTCATCACGATCGCGCTTCCCCGCGTTCGCGATTTCCGCGGGCTCAACCCCAAGTCGTTCGACGGACGCGGCAACTATGCCTGCGGCCTGAAGGAACAGCTGGTGTTCCCGGAAATCAGCTATGACCGGATCGACAAGATCCGCGGCCTGGACGTGATCGTGGCGACCACGGCGAAGACCGACGAGGAAGCGCGCGAGCTGCTCCGTCTGTTCGGTTTCCCGTTCCCGATCGAAGACGCTGACACCGAAAAGAAGGCGGCATAAGATGGCGAAGGTAAGTTCTGTCAACAAGAACGAGCGTCGCAAGATGCTGGTCAAGAAGTACGCCCCGAAGTACGCGGCGCTGAAGGCGATTGCCGCCGACACGACGCTCAGCGACGGCGAGCGGATCGAAGCCCGTCTCAAGATGGCTGAGATCCCCCGCAACGGGAACCCGACGCGCATCCGCAACCGCTGCGAGCTGACCGGTCGTCCGCGCGCATATTATCGCAAGTTCCGCCTCTGCCGTATTCAGCTGCGCGATCTGGCCAACAAGGGCCTGATCCCGGGCGTTACGAAGTCGAGCTGGTAAGGATCAACAGATGGCATTGACCGATCCCCTGGGTGATATGCTCACCCGCATCCGCAACGGCCAGCGCGCGCGCAAGGACTCCGTCCTGACGCCGGGCTCCAAGCTGCGGGCCCGCGTGCTCGACGTGCTCCAGCGCGAGGGCTACATTCGTGGCTACACCGAAGAGCAGATGGGCCCTGCGGCCGGCATCCGCATCGAGCTGAAGTATTTCGAGGGCCAGCCCGCGATCAAGCACGTCGCTCGCGTGTCCAAGCCTGGCCGTCGCGTCTATTCGGCTTCGACCGAACTGCCGCGGGTCATGAATGGCCTTGGCATCACGATCGTCTCCACGCCTCGCGGCGTTCTGTCCGACGCCGAAGCGCGCGAACAGAATGTCGGCGGCGAAGTCCTCGCGGAGGTGTTCTGATGAGCCGCATCGGTAAAAAGCCGGTCACGATCCCGAGCGGCGTGACCGCGACGATCGAAGGCCAGCAGCTCAGCGTGAAGGGCCCCAAGGGCACCCTCGCCATGCCGCTGCGCGAAGAGATCAGCTATGTGCTTGAAGATGGCGGCATCGCCGTCAACCCGGCCAATGAGACCAAGCGCGCTCGCGCATTTTGGGGCATGCAGCGCACGCTGGTGCAGAACCTCATCACCGGCGTGTCGGACGGCTTCACCAAGAAGCTGCTGATCAACGGCGTGGGCTACCGCGCTGCGGTTCAGGGCAAGACGCTGAACCTCAAGCTCGGCTACAGCCACGACGTCAACATCGACGTGCCGGAAGGGATCGAAGTCAAGACCCCGGACAACACGACGGTCGAGATTTCGGGTTCCGACAAGCAGAAGGTCGGCCAGCTGGCCGCTGAAATCCGTCGCTGGCGCAAGCCCGAGCCGTATAAGGGCAAGGGCATCAAGTACGACGGCGAGTTCATCTTCCGCAAGGAAGGGAAGAAGAAGTAATGTCGACCAAGGGTATGTCTCTCTTCGAGAAGCGGCGCCGCCGCAACCGCACCGCGCTCCGCGCGCGTGGATCGGGCCGTCCGCGGCTGTCGATCCATCGCTCGGGCCGCCACATCTATGCGCAGATTATCGACGACGCGCAGGGCGTGACGATCGCAGCTGCTTCGACGCTGGAAAAGGACGTGCGCGACACGTCCGGCGCCAACATCGACGCAGCAGTGGCCGTCGGCACCCGCATCGCCGAGGCCAGCAAGGCGGCGGGCGTGACGCAGGTCGTGTTCGATCGCGGTGGCTTCCTGTTCCACGGTCGCGTCAAGGCGTTGGCGACTGCCGCGCGTGAAGCCGGATTGGAGTTCTAATTATGGCTGACGACAACATTCCAACCGAAGCTACGGCAGCTCCCGAAGGCGCAGCCGCTCCCGACGCCCGCGGTCCCCGCGGCGGTCGTGGTCGCGGTGGCCCCGGCGGCGGTGGCCAGAATCGTGGCGGCCGTGACAACCGTGGCGGTCGCGACAATCGCGGTCGTGGCGGCCCCGGTGCCGATGATGGCGGCGAAGAGCTGATCGAGAAGCTGGTTCACATCAACCGCGTCTCGAAGACGGTCAAGGGCGGTAAGCGCTTCGGCTTCGCAGCTTTGGTCGTCGTGGGCGACGGCAAGGGCCGTGTCGGCTTCGGTCATGGCAAGGCACGCGAAGTGCCCGAAGCCATTTCCAAGGCGACGGCTGCTGCCAAGAAGGCAATGGTCCGCGTTCCGCTGAAGGAAGGCCGCACGCTGCATCATGACGGTAACGGTCACTTCGGTGCCGGTCTCGTCACGCTGCGCTCGGCACCGCAGGGAACGGGCATCATCGCCGGTGGCCCGATGCGCGCCGTGTTCGAATCGCTCGGCGTTGCCGACGTGGTGACCAAGTCGGTCGGTACGTCCAACCCGTACAACATGATCCGTGCGACCTTCGAGGCGCTGACCAGCCAGGTGAGCCCGAAGTCGGTTGCGCAGCGTCGTGGCAAGAAGATCGCCGATCTGCTCGGCCGTGGCGGTGCGGAAGCGCCCCAGGCTGAAGCCGAAGCGATCGTGGAGTAAAGACCCATGGCAACCATCAAGATCACGCAGACCGGTTCGCCGATCCGCCGCGAGAAGGACCAGCGCGCAACGCTGATCGGTCTCGGCCTCAACAAGATGCACCGCACGCGCGAGCTGCAGGACACGCCCGAAGTTCGTGGCATGATCCGCAAGGTCGCGCACATGGTGAAGATCGAGGCGTAAACTTCTTCTCCCTCTCCCCACAGGGGAGAGGGAGAAGAAGTAGACAAATCCGGGGCAGGGGGCTAACGGCCCCCTTCCTCATTTATCCAGCGCGTCAAAAGCGAAAGCGAGTGCACACATGAAACTTAATGATATCCGTGACAACGCCGGTGCGCGTAAGTCGAAAATGCGTGTCGGCCGTGGTATCGGTTCCGGCAAGGGCAAGACCGCAGGCCGCGGCCAGAAGGGCCAGAAGAGCCGCGAGGGCGTTTCCATCGCCGGTTTCGAAGGCGGCCAGATGCCGCTGCACATGCGGTTGCCGAAGCGTGGCTTCAACAACATCTTCGCCAAGGATTATGCTGAGGTGAACCTCGGCGCGATCCAGGTCGCGGTTGACGCGGGCAAGATCGAAGCCGGTGCGAGCCTCGACCATGACGCGCTGAAGGCCGCTGGCCTGGCACGCGGTGGCAAGGACGGCGTCCGTCTGCTCGGCAAGGGCGAACTGACCACCAAGCTGTCGTTCACGGTTGCCGGCGCGTCCAAGGGCGCGATCGAAGCGGTCGAGAAGGCCGGTGGTTCGGTCGACGTGATCCACGTCGTTCCTGCCGCTGAAAAGGCTGCCGCCAAGAAGGGCGTCAAGTATCGCGAGCGCAAGGCGCACAAGGAATCGTTTAAGGCGTAAGCCGGACGATCTGATACTCTTTGTCCCGAACAGCGACCCCGCTGTTCGGGACAAATCGTTTAAGGGATCCCGGCTTCTAGACGCGCTCTGTCGCTCCCTCCGTTCGTTTCGAGCGAAGTCGAGAAACAGGTATCAGGCGCTGCGCGGGGTTTCTCGACTAGGCTCGAAACGAACGGATAGGGGTAGGTTAGCGCGATCTCTTCGCGCAACCCATTAGACAAGCCCGCTTGGGCCCCTATATGAGCGGCGGGGCGGTAAAACGTTTCCCGCCCTTTTTGTTTCCGCCGCTACTGCATCCAGGACGATAGACGCACATGGCATCCGCAGCCGACCAGATGGCTTCCAGCATCAGCCTGTCGAAATTCGCACAGGCGACCGACCTCAAGAAGCGGCTGTGGTTTACCATCGGCGCTTTGATCGTTTTCCGCCTGCTCAGCTATGTGCCGCTGCCGGGGATCGATCCGACTGCGCTGACCGAACTGGCCAGCCGTACCAGCGGTGGCGTGCTCGATTTCTTCAACGCGTTCTCGGGCGGTTCGCTCAAGCGCGCCAGCTTGATCGCTTTGGGCGTCACACCCTACATCACCGCCTCGATCGTAGTGCAGCTCGCGACCTCGCTGTCGCCGACGCTCGCCGCGATCAAGAAGGAAGGCGAGAGCGGGCGCAAGCGGCTCAACCAATATACGCGCTACGGCACCGTCGCGCTGACCATCATCCAGGGCTATTTCCTGACGCTCGGCTTTGAGAGCCAGGGCGTCGTCGTGAACCCCGGCCCGATGTTCATCATCGGCTCGATCGTCAGCCTAGTCGGCGGCACCATGTTCCTGATGTGGATCGGTGAGCAGATCACCAGCCGCGGCATCGGCAACGGCATGTCGCTGATCATCATGGCCGGTATCGTCGCGAACTTGCCGACGACGCTCTACACGCTGGCCGAGGGCGGCCGCGCGGGCAACCTCGATGGGTTCAAGATCCTCGGCATCATCGTCGCGGTGGCGGGCCTGATCCTGTTCATCTGCTTCATGGAGCGCGCGCAGCGCCGCATCCTGATCCAATATCCCAAGCGGCAGACGCAGCGCGGCATGCAGGCCGATCGCAGCCATTTGCCGCTCAAGATCAACACGGCAGGCGTGATCCCGCCGATTTTCGCCTCGTCGCTGCTGCTGATGCCGCTGACGGTGATGCAGCTTGCGGGCAAACAGCCGACGGGCGGCAAGGAAACCTGGTGGGGCGATGTCGTCATCGGGCTCAACCAATATCTGCAGCATGGGTCGCTGGTGTACATGCTGCTCTACGGCGCGGGCATCGTCTTCTTCTCGTTCTTCTACACCGCCGTGGTGTTCAACCCGGAAGAGACCGCCGACAATCTCAAGCGCTATGGCGGCTTCATCCCCGGCATCCGCCCGGGCAAGAACACCGAGGCGTATTTCGACTATGTGCTGACGCGTATCACCGTGATCGGTGCCGGGTATCTGGCGATCATCTGCCTGTTGCCGGAATATCTGGTGTCGGCGCTGTCGATTCCCTTCTACCTTGGTGGCACTAGCTTGCTGATCGTGGTCAACGTAACAATGGATACGGTGACGCAGATTCAGAGCCATTTGCTTGCGCATCAATATGGCGATCTGATCAAGAAGGCGAAGCTGAAGGGCGGGCGTCTCCGCTAAAAGCGGGACGCGAGTCGCCACGGCGATTGGGGAGAGCGTATTGAACATCATCCTGTTGGGGCCGCCGGGAGCCGGCAAGGGCACCCAGGCCAGCCATCTCGAGGCGGATCGCGGTATGATCCAGCTTTCGACCGGCGACATGCTGCGCGCCGCGCGCAAGGCCGACACGCCGCTCGGCCATCAGGTTGCGGCGGTGATGGATTCGGGCGCGCTCGTATCCGACGAGATCGTTTCCGCGTTGATCGATGACAAGCTTGGCACGCTCTCGCCCGAGCAAGGCACGATCTTCGACGGATATCCGCGGACCGCGGCCCAGGTCGAATCGCTCGATACGATCCTTGCCCAGCATGGCCGCAAGCTCGACACCGTGATCGAACTCGACGTGAACGAGGACGCGCTCGTCGCGCGCATCGTCGGTCGCTATACCTGCGCCACCTGTGGTGCGGGCTATCACGACAGCTTCAAGCAGCCCAAGGTGGCGGGGATCTGCGACGTATGCGGCGGGCATGAATTCAAGCGCCGACCCGACGATAATGAGGAAACCGTGCGCACGCGCATGGCCGAATATCGCGCCAAGACCGAGCCGATCATCCCGATCTACCAGGCGCGCGGGTTGCTCGCGCGGGTCGATGGCATGGGCGACATTGCCGATGTTACGGGCGCAATCGAGGCGATTCTCGACGCTGGCTGATCGGTTGGCTCAAAAGGCAATGCGGGCTCACGCTGGCGGTTCGTGAGGCGTTTCTCGTTCGAATGACACTTTCGTCACCTCAGCGTCATCGCGGTGGACGCGCGCTCGGCGCATAACCGTGTCAGGCCATGCACGCTGGCCGGAAATGTATTCACGAGATCGACACTCGCACTCCCGGGAGTGTCGTTGGCCGGCGGAAGGCATGCTTTCCGTCGGCCTCATTTCATTCTAGGCACGAGGAAACCGCCCGGAATGCCGCCTGTGACCCGCAAGATTCTGATCGTCGAGGATGATAGCTCCACATCCGCCTATCTCGCCAAGGGCTTGAGCGAGGCGGGTTTTGCGGTCGAATCCTGCTCGGATGGGCGCGACGGATTGTTTCTGGCGAGCGAAGGCATTTTCGATCTCATCATCGCCGATCGCATGTTGCCGGGGCTGAACGGCATTGCGATGCTCGGCGCGATTCGCGCGGCCGGGGTGCGTACGCCGACCTTGATTCTCTCGGCGCTGGGCACCGTCGACGACCGGATCGACGGATTGAACGCCGGGGCGGACGATTATCTGGTCAAGCCGTTCTCCTTTGCCGAACTGACCGCGCGCATCGACGCGATCTTCCGCCGCGTCGATCGCGGCGTAGGGGAGGGGCAGGCGACGCGATTGTCGGTCGGCGATCTGGAGATCGACTTGCTCGCACGCACCGTCGCGCGCGCGGGGCGGCCAATTCAGCTTGGCGCGCGCGAATTCAATCTCCTCGAATATCTCGCGCGCCATGCCGGGCAGGTTGTCACGCGCACGATGATGTTGGAGAAGATCTGGAACTATCATTTCGATCCCGGATCGAACGTGGTCGATGTGCATATCGGGCGGTTGCGTCGCAAGCTCGAGGAGGGCTTCGCCGCGCCGATCCTGCACACCGTGCGTGGGGCCGGGTATCGGCTCTCGGTCGAGCCATAGCCATTTCCCTGTCGTCCCGCCTGTCGGTAACCGCGCGTATTGCGCTGCTGGCGATCCTGCTGGGACTGACGTCCAACGTCGTACTGGTCGCGTTCGTGTGGAAGCTCGTCCGCGACGAGGCGATTGACGAGTTGCGACGCGATACCGTCGAGCAATCGGAGGGGCTGGCGGCGATTTATCGCGCGGGCGGCCTGGCTGCGCTGGCGCGTACCATCGATGAGGGGCGCGCAACCGGGGATCGCTCGCGCATCGTCACGGTAATCGCCGCCGACGGGCGACGCGTCGCCGGCCTCGGCCCGGCGATCGTCGGCAGCGGCGCACTGGCACCGACGGTGTTCCGCATCGGCCGTATGGGGGATTCGAGTCCGTGGCTGGAACGCGAGGCCGGTTATGCGGTGCGCCAGATTGGCCCGTATCGCTTGGTCAGCGGGCGCTTGCTCGATGACTGGGAGCAGGAGCAGCGCGGGATCGAACGCGCGCTCGCCGCAGCGATGCTCCTGTCGCTGGCGCTTGGCATTGGCGGTGGCCTGATCGTCACGCGCTATGTCGGGCGGCGGCTCGACCGGGTTGCCGACGTGATCGAGGGGGTGGCCAGCGGCGACCTGTCGCGGCGCGTGGTGAACAGTGCCGCCGGACACGCGGGTGGCGGGGATGCCTTCGACCGGCTGGCGACGCGGCTCAATGCGATGCTCGACAAGACCGAAAGGCTGATGACCGAATTGCGCATCGTGACCGATGGCCTGGCGCATGACTTGCGCTCTCCGCTCGCCAGGTTGCGGGCAAAAGCCGAGGTCGCCGTGTTGCAGGCCGATCCGGCGCAGCGCGAGGCGGCGATGGGCGGGCTGCTGATCGAGACCGATCTGGTGATGCGGATACTGTCGACGATGATCGAAATCACGCGCGCCGAATCGGTCCCGCGCGATCGCCTTGCGCCGATCGACCCGGCCGCGTTGATGGAAGAGATTGTCGACCTCTACGGGCCGGTGGTCGAGGATGCCGGGATGCGGTTCGAGGTCGCGATCGACGCGCATCCGCCGCACATTGTGCTCCACCGCGAGTTGATGACCCAAGCGATTGCCAATTTGATCGACAATGCGCTGCGCCATGCCGCACAGGGCGAAGAGATTCAGCTCGGGCTGGTGATCGGCCCGGACGAGGCGCGCTTTCAGGTTGCCGATCGCGGCCCAGGCATTGCCGAGGCCGACCGTGCGCAGGCGCTGCGGCGGTTCGGGCGGCTGGATGTCGCGCGCAGCGTGCCGGGGGCGGGGCTCGGCATGGCGCTGGTCGAGGCGGTCGCGCGGCTGCATGGCGGGCGTCTGGAACTGGGCGACCACGCGCCCGGCCTGATCGTGGCGATCGTCATCCCACTGACGGCGTGATCGGGCGCTTGACAGCAGGTGAGTCGGGTCTTAACGCACTTCCATTCCGAAACACCGGTCTCCGGCGGCGCATGTTTGCGCTCGCCGGTGTCGTGCGTTACGGTAGGCAACGCGATGAGATGGGGTCCGCAGCCATGCGCACCCTGTGGAGCAGGAGAACAAGTTCATGGCACGTATCGCCGGGGTCAACATCCCGACCAACAAGCGCGTTGTTATTGCGCTCACCTACATTCACGGCATTGGCGACACCAAGGCCAAGGAAATCGTCACCAAGCTCGGCATCCCGCTGACCGCGCGCGTGCAGGACCTGACCGACCAGGAAGTCCTCCACATCCGCGAGACCATCGACGCCGACTATACCGTCGAGGGTGATCTTCGTCGCCAGGTTGCGATGAACATCAAGCGCCTGATGGATCTGGCCTGCTATCGCGGCCTGCGTCATCGCAAGGGCCTGCCGGTTCGTGGCCAGCGTACGCATACCAATGCGCGCACTCGCAAGGGCAAGGCCAAGCCGATCGCCGGTAAGAAGAAGTGAGCTTGAGCCGCGGGTGACCGCGGCTCGCTCCTCGACGAAGGATTAGGGACAGACAATGGCACGTGAACCACAGCGCATTAAGCGCCGCGAACGCAAGAACATCACCTCGGGCGTTGCCCATGTGAACGCAAGCTTCAACAACACGATGATCACGATCACCGATGCCCAGGGCAACGCGATCAGCTGGTCGTCGGCAGGGGCGATGGGCTTCAAGGGCTCGCGCAAGTCGACGCCGTACGCCGCGCAGGTCGCAGCGGAAGACGCCGGCAAGAAGGCCGCCGAACATGGCGTCCGCACGCTCGAAGTCGAAGTGAAGGGCCCCGGTTCGGGCCGTGAGTCGGCGCTGCGCGCATTGCAGGCCGTCGGCTTCCAGATCACTTCGATCCGCGACGTGACCTCGATCCCGCACAACGGCGTCCGCCCGTCGAAGCGCCGTCGCGTCTGACTTCGTCTCGACCGTGCGCGGTTGATCGCGCTGCACGGTTCGATTCATATATGGCCGGGATTGCCCCATTCCGGCCCAAAACCAAGGGATAGCCTATGTCCGTCAATGCAAAGAACTGGCAGGAATTGAAGAAGCCGTCCGGCCTCGAAAAGAAGCCCGGCGGAGACGGCAAGCGCAAGGCGACCTTCATCGCCGAGCCGCTGGAGCGTGGCTTCGGCCTGACGCTGGGCAACGCGCTGCGTCGCGTGCTGCTGTCCTCGCTGCAGGGTGCGGCCGTCACCTCGATCAAGATCGAGAACGTTCTGCATGAATTCTCCTCGCTCGCGGGCGTTCGCGAGGACGTAACCGACATCGTGCTGAACGTGAAGCAAATCGCGCTGCGCATGCAGGGCGAGGGACCGAAGCGGCTTCAGCTTTCGGCAACGGGCCCTGGCCCGGTCAAGGCGGGCGACATTGCGGTTTCGGGCGACATCGAAGTGATGAACCCGCAGCTGGTGCTGTGCCACCTCGACGATGGCGCGACGCTGAACATGGAACTGACCGCCGATGTCGGTAAGGGCTATGTCGCAGCGGTTGCCAACCGTCCGGCCGATGCGCCGATCGGCCTGATCCCGGTCGATGCGCTGTATTCGCCGGTCAAGCAGGTCAGCTACAAGGTCGAGAACACCCGCGTCGGGCAGGAACTCGATTATGACAAGCTGACGCTGACGGTCGAGACCGACGGCACGATCAGCCCTGAGGACGCGGTTGGCTATGCCGGTCGCATTCTGCAGGACCAGCTGGCTTTGTTCGTGCACTTCGACGATTCGTCGGTCACGCGCGCAGCCCCGATCGGCCATGCTGCCCCGGCGGCGACCGGTGGCGAAGTCGCTGGCGACACGCAGCAGATCAACCGCTACCTGCTCAAGAAGGTCGACGAGCTCGAACTGTCGGTGCGCTCGGCCAACTGCCTCAAGAACGACAACATCATCTATATCGGCGATCTGGTCCAGAAGACCGAAGCCGAGATGCTGCGCACGCCGAACTTCGGCCGCAAGTCGCTCAACGAGATCAAGGAAGTGCTCTCCTCGATGGGGCTGCGCCTCGGCATGGAAATCCCGGGCTGGCCGCCTGAGAACATCGAAGAGATGGCCAAGAAGCTTGAACAAGAGATTATGGGCTAAGGCACGTCGCCCCGGCGCAGGCCGGGGCCGCCTCGCGCAAGTGCGGAGCGAGTGCCCCATAACCAAACGGCCCCGGCCCTAGCCGGGGTGACGGTCATTTCGGTGGGCGAACCGTCCCCACCTGGTCTGGGGTACCTCACACGGCCCCATAACGAACGAAGGAAAATACCATGCGTCATCGCGTAGGCGGTCGTAAACTGCAGCGTACCTCGGCACATCGCATCGCGTTGTTCCGCAACATGTCCGCTGCCCTCATCAAGCACGAGCAGATCACCACCACCGTCGCCAAGGCGAAGGAACTGCGTCCTTACGTCGAGAAGCTGATCACGCTGGCGAAGAAGGGTGGCCTGTCCAACCGTCGCCTTGCGCACGCCCGGCTGCTTGACGATGCGCAGCTGGTCAAGCTGTTCGACGTTCTGGCATCGCGCTATGCCGATCGCAACGGCGGCTACACCCGCATCATCAAGGCCGGCATCCGCTTGTCGGACGCATCGCCGATGGCGATCATCGAATTCGTCGACCGCGACGTCAGCGCCAAGGGCCAGGATTCGGGTCCGGTGCTGAACGACGGCGAGTATGACGAGGCGGCGTGAGCTTAGCGTAGCTAAGCACCGCTTTTCGCCTCGTCCGGCCGACGGCGCATAAAGCGCCGTTCGACGGCGTGGCTTCGCCACGACGCGGATGTAGCGGGTGATGCGATCAAGAGATTGAGAAAGGAGCCCCACTCGGTAGAGTGTGGCTCCTTTTTTCGTTTTGGAGCCCTACATGCGCTTGACCCTGCCGCTGATTGCTCTCGTTCTCGCGGCTCCCGCGCAACTACAGGCTCAAAGCATGCATTATCCCGAAACCCGCCGCGTCACCCAAGTCGACGAACAGTTCGGCGTGAAGGTCGCCGATCCCTATCGCTGGCTTGAAAACGATGTGCGCACCGATGCCGAGGTCGCGAAGTGGGTGGCGGACGAGAATGCCGTCACCAACGCCTATCTGGCGACGCTGCCCGGCCGCGACATCTTTGCGGCGCGGTTGAAGACGTTGCTCGATTATGAGCGTTTTGGTGTGCCGTTCAAAAAGGGCGGCCACTATTTCTACACCCACAATAGCGGCCTGCAGAACCAAGCGGTACTGTATGTGCGCGACAGCGTCGATGGCGCGGGGCGGGTGTTGATCGACCCCAATGGCTGGTCGAAGGACGGCGCGACCGCGCTCGCCGAGTGGAGCCCATCGGAGGACGGCAAGAAGCTCGCTTATGCGGTGCAGGATGGCGGCACCGACTGGCGCACGGTCAAGGTGCTCGACGTGGCCAGCGGCGCGGTTTCGGACACGATCGAGTGGGTGAAGTTTCGGGCCTCGCCTGGGCGAAGGATGGCTCGGGCTTCTATTATTCGCGCTTCGCAGCGCCCGCCGCCGGGGCGAAGTTCCAGGCGCTGAACGAGAACCAGCAAATCTATTTCCACAAGCTCGGCACCGCGCAGGCGGCCGACCCGCTGATCTACGCCACGCCCGAGAGCCCCAAGCTCGGCCACACCGCGCAAGTGACCGATGACGGCAAATGGCTGGTCATCACGACGCATGAAGGCACCGACAACCGCTATCAGATCACTGTGATCGACCTGACCGCGCCCAAGCCCGTGCCGCGCACGATCTTCAAGGGGCTGGACTATGAGTGGAGCCTGGTCGGCAATGTCGGCGGTAACTTTTATTGGGTGACCAACAAGAATGCGCCGCGCGGCCGGATCGTCGCGACCAATCTTTACGCGCGCTCGGCCGAAGTACCCGAGCAGGAACTCGTGGCGCAGGGCAAGGATGTGCTCGCCGGTGCCTCGCTTGTCGGTGGTAAGTTGCTGGTGTCCTACCTCGCCGACGTGAAGAGCGAGATCCGCCGCTACACGCTGGACGGCAAGCCCGATGGCGTAGTGCCGCTGCCCGGCATCGGCGCGGCCGGGGGCTTTGGCGGCGAGGAGGGCGATCCCGAGACCTTCTTTGCCTTCACCAGCTTCGCCACGCCGACGACGATCTATCGCTATGACGTGACCACCGGGCAGGCGACGCCATGGGCCGCGCCGAAGGTGGCGTTCGATCCGGCGCGTTACTCGGTCGAACAGCGTTTCTATGCGTCCAAGGATGGCACGCAGGTGCCGATGTTCGTCGTCCGCCGCAAGGATGTCACCGGACCCGCCCCGACCTTGCTCTATGCCTATGGCGGCTTCAACATTTCGGTGACGCCGACTTTCTCGGCGACGCGGTTGGCGTGGCTGGAGCAGGGCGGGGTGCTGGCGGTCGCCAACATTCGCGGCGGCGGCGAATATGGCAAGGCGTGGCACGATGGCGGTCGCCTGGCCAACAAGCAGAATGTGTTCGACGATTTCATCGCCGCGGGCGAATATCTGAAGGCGCAAGGCATAACCGGCAAGGACCAGCTCGCCATTCAGGGCGGATCGAATGGCGGCTTGCTGGTGGGCGCGGTGACCAATCAGCGCCCCGACCTTTTCGCGGCGGCGTTGCCCGCAGTAGGCGTGATGGACATGCTGCGCTTCGACCGCTTCACCGCCGGGCGCTATTGGGTCGATGACTATGGCTATCCGTCGAAGGAAGCCGATTTCAAGACGCTCTACGCCTATTCGCCCTATCACAATATCCGCGCGGGCAAGGCGTACCCGGCGATCCTGGCCGAGACCGCCGATACCGACGACCGCGTCGTGCCGGGGCATACCTTCAAATATACCGCGATGCTGCAATCGCTCGACCTGGGGCCGAAGCCACGGCTGGTGCGGATCGAGACGCGCGCAGGCCATGGCTCGGGCAAGCCGACCGACAAGGTGATCGCCGAAACCGCCGACGCCTGGGCGTTCGCGGCGAAGTGGACGGGGCTGACGGTCAAGCCGGTCGAGTAAGCCGCGCGGCAGGGTGGGGGGAGGCTTACCCCTCCCGCCACACCAGCAATTGGTTGCCGTCATGCACCCCGGCGATCCGCACCGGGGTGCCCGCTGGAAGATCGAGCGGCGTGTCGAACGGATAGAATTGCGCACCCCAATGCGATTTGGCGGCGGGGCCCGGGCGGTTCTCATAGGTGCCCTCGGCGTCGAGATCGAGCCGGATCCACTGCACGATCCCGCAGACGGGCGTGCCGTCGCTGACCAGCGTCGTTTCGGCACGGTGCGGCTCGCGCGCGGCCTTGCCGGTGAAATCGAACGCCAACAAGGCGGCGGGCGCGCTGTGTAGTGAGAGCGTCGCGTCGCTGACTGCGACGTTGCGCGGCACCTGCGCCAGCGTGTTGAACCCGTCGAGATCGAACCCGGCGACCTCCGCCATGTGGGTTTGAGCCGCTCCGCTCCAATTGGCCAACGCGACCATCACTGCGCCGCCCTGTGGGATCATCTGCCCGCCGGGGGCCAGCAACCGCGATGCCGCATCCGCCAGCGTGTTCAGCACACCTTCGGCGAGCAGGTTGTTCGAGACGATTTCGGACACGATCACATCGGCGCGGCCCTCGAGATCGGATTCGAGATCAAGTTCGGTCGAATTGCCGGTGACGACGCGAATACGGTCGGCATAGCCATTGGCGGCGACGATGCGCGTCGCGGAATCGGCGATTGCGGGGTTTTCCTCGCACGCAACAACGCGCCCCGCGCCGGCGCGCGCGGCCATCATCGACAGCAGGCCGCTGCCTGCGCCGATATCGAGCACATGTGTGCCCGGCGTCACCGCTCGCCGGATTGCGGCATCGAAAGCGGCGTTGCGCGGTTCGTCGCGCAGCATATTGAAATGCCAGCGCGGCACGCTTTGCCCAATCAATTGCTGAGTGCGCGCGGCGACCTCCCCGTCATCGGGGGCGAGCGCGCGCGCTTCGGTCGCCAGCGGAAAAACCCGGCCGCGCAGTCCGATCTTCGACGCGAGCCCGGCGAGCCCCGCCAGTTTGCGGCCATCTCTCCCCGCCGCTTCGACCATTGGCTCGAAGCCAGCGCGGGCGACCGCTTTCATATCCCGCTTGTCGTTCATATGGCCCCCAAAGCTCTTCCCCCACAGCGCGTATCTGCTATCTGGCCGCATGACCCATCAGACCGACTCCATCCTCATCGTCGATTTCGGCAGCCAGGTAACGCAATTGATCGCGCGGCGCGTGCGTGAGGCTGGCGTCTACAGCGAGATCGCTCCCTTCACCACCGCCGATGCGGCCTTCGCCCGGATGAGCCCCAAAGGCGTGATCCTCTCGGGCAGCCCGGCTTCGGTTCTGGAGGAAGGATCGCCGCGTATCCCGCAGGCGATTCTCGATAGCGGCGTGCCGATCATGGGCATTTGCTATGGCCAGCAAGTGCTGATGCACCAGTTGGGCGGCAGCGTGACGCTCGGCGAAAGTGGCGAGTTCGGTCATGCCGTAATCGAAGTGACCGACCATTGCGCGCTGTTCGACGGCGTGTGGCAGCCGGGCGAAAAGCACACTGTGTGGATGAGCCATGGCGACAAGGTGACCGCGCTCGCCCCCGGCTTCCGCCCGGTCGCGGTCAGCCCCGGTTCGCCGATCGCGGTCGTCGCGGACGAAGCGCGCAAATATTACGCCACGCAATTCCACATGGAAGTGGCGCACACGCCCGATGGCGCCAAGCTGATCGCCAATTTCGCGCGGCACGTCTGCGGCCTGACCGGTGACTGGACGATGGCCGAATTCCGCGCCGCCAAGATCGCCGAGATCCGCGCGCAGGTGGGCAAGGGCCGGGTGATTTGCGGCCTGTCCGGCGGGGTCGACAGTGCGGTGGCGGCGGTGCTGATCCATGAAGCGATTGGCGCACAACTCACCTGCGTGTTCGTCGATCACGGCCTGATGCGCAGCGGCGAGGCCGAGCAAGTCGTCTCGCTGTTCCGCAACCATTACAACATCCCGCTGGTGCATGTGGATGCCGAGGCGACCTTCCTCGAAGGGCTGGCGGGCGTCACCGATCCCGAGGCCAAGCGCAAGTTTATCGGCGCGGCGTTCATCGATATCTTCGAGGCCGAGGCGAAAAAGGTGGGCGGGGCCGATTTCCTCGCGCAGGGCACGCTCTACCCCGATGTGATCGAAAGCGTGAGCTTCACCGGCGGCCCATCGGTGACGATCAAGAGCCACCACAATGTCGGCGGCCTGCCCGCGCGGATGAACATGCAACTGGTCGAGCCGCTGCGCGAACTGTTCAAGGACGAAGTTCGTGCGCTGGGGCGTGAGCTTGGGCTGACCGAGGCGTTCGTTGGGCGGCATCCGTTCCCTGGGCCGGGCCTTGCCATCCGCATTCCGGGCGAAGTGACCAAGGAGCGCTGCGACATCCTGCGCAAGGCCGATGCGATCTATCTCGAGGAGATTCGCGCGGCGGGGCTGTACGACACGATTTGGCAGGCGTTCGCGGTGCTGCTGCCGGTGCGCAGCGTCGGCGTGATGGGCGACGGGCGCACCTATGACAATGTGCTGGCGCTGCGCGCCGTCACCTCGACCGACGGCATGACCGCCGAGGCTTTCCAGTTCCCGGGTGACTTCCTGCCGCGCGTGGCGACGCGGATCGTCAACGAGGTCAAGGGCATCAACCGCGTTACCTATGACTATACGAGCAAGCCGCCCGGCACGATCGAGTGGGAATGACGCGCGGAGCCCGGCGGCAGCATCGGGGGTGACCGGTTGCTTGCGCGCTGGACAAGCGCGCCAAAGGCGGCCGTGCCGTTCAGCATTATGCGGCTGATGCTTCCGACGATCCTTCCGGAAGCGACGGTGGAGATCGCCCCGCTGGGGTTCGGCCGTTCGCCAGAAACAGCATTGCAACGATCACGGCGGCGAGGCCGGAGGCCGCGCCGACGCCCAGTGCCCAGCGCGGGCCGAGATGGTCCGCGACCCATCCCACGATCGGCGCACCGATCGGCGTTCCACCCAAGGCGACACCAACCCGCAGCGCCATGACGCGCCCCCGCATGGTTGGCTCGGTCGACAATTGCATCAGGCTGTTGCTGGTGTTGGTGAAGGTCAGGGCGGCGGCACCCGTCACCGCCAAAGCAGCGGCAAAGAGCCAATAGGTCGGCGCGATCGCGGCCAGGGCGCATCCCACCGCGAAGACGGCTGCGCCCGCCAGCAGCGCGGTGAAGCCCGGACGCTGCCGCCCGGCACTGAGCAATGCGCCTGCAACGGTCCCGATCGCCATGATCGAGGACAACAGGCCGTAGGCGCGCGCATCGGCGTGGAACACGCCGACGGCCATGGTGGAGATGAAGATGGGAAAGTTCAGGCCGAACGTCCCGATCAGCAGCAGCATCAACAGCATCGCCCTGAGATCGCGGCGCGCCTGGACATAGCGAAGGCCCTGGACAAAGCTTCCGCTTACTCGTGTTGCCCGAGGTCGCACATGCAGCTCGGCCGTGCGCAGGCCAGCGAGCGAGATCAGCACCGCGACGAAAGACGCGCCGTTTAACAGGAAGGCCCAACCGGTTCCGACGGCTGCGATGACGATGCCCGATATCGCCGGACCGATCATGCGGGCGGCGTTGAACGCGGTCGAGTTCAGCGCAACCGCGTTGGCGAGATGCGTATCCCCCACCAGTTGCGCGACGAAAACCTGTCGCACCGGTGCGTCGAACGCGGCCGCGCAGCCGAACGCGAAGGCAAACACATAGACGTGCCACAGTTGGACGGCACCGCTGACGGTGAGTATGCCGAGCGCCAGGGCCAGACTGCCCATCGTTGCCTGTGTGACGATCAGCAACGTGCGCTGGTCGAGGTGATCGGCAGCCGAGCCGGTCCAGGGGAGCAAAAGGAACTGCGGCGCGAACTGGAGCGCCATCACGATGCCGACTGCGGCGGCGCTGTGATGCGTGAGGATGGTCAGCACCAGCCAGTCCTGTGCAGTGCGTTGCACCCACGTGCCGACATTGGAAACGAAAGACCCGGTGATCCAGACGCGGTAGTTGAAGGTGCCGAGCGATCGGAAGACCTGGGTTCCGGGCGCGCTCATGGCTGCTCCGGCGCGTTGCCTCCGTGGAAGCGGCCGAAGTGCCACGCGCAGAACAAGCCGAGCGCCAGCATTCCGAGGCCAAAGGCGGTCACCTGGAGTGTGTCACGCAGGTCGAAGGTGCCGACCCGGCATACCAGCAGATAGGACAGGACCAGATTGGCAAAGCCCCACAGCAAATTCACAGTAGAGGAGGACAGCCCTTCGCCTCGCGGCGTGGCGAACGGGCTCTGGAACGGCCGCCCGGTGACGCCGCTCACCCAATGCGGGACCGCGTTCGCCAGAAAGGCACCGCCGAAGAAGTAGGACAGGAGGTGAAGCCATGTCATCAGGAGCACCTTTCCAGGTGAGAGAGGATGTCATCGGTGCACCCCGTCTCGCCCAACCGGGGAAACACATTGCGGATGCTGTAATCGTGGGCCTCGGGGCGGGTGTCGCTCATCGCGTCGATGGCGAGCGTGACGTTAAAGCCGTTCTCATACGCTTGGCGCGCCGTGGCCTCGACGCCGGTGGCGGTGGCAATGCCGCAGATGACGACCTGTGTAACGCCCAGCGCCTTCAGTCGCTGGTCCAGATCGGTACCGGCGAAGGCACCCCAGCTCTGTTTGGTGACGAGGATATCGCTCGGCTGGAGACCGAGTTCGGGGACAAGGTCGGCGAAATCGGCCGGCAATGCGCTCATGTCGCGCTGCGGCCGCTCGGTTCGTCCCGGTGCCCCGCCGGTGACGTTGACCAGCACCACCGGCAATCCGCGCGCGCGGAATGCCTCGATCAACGCACGGCTGCGGTCGATGACCTGCTCGATCGAATGGACGACAGGGTAGGTGACGATGCCCTTCTGCAAATCGACGACGATCAAAGCAGTCTTCGGGTCGAGCGTGGTCAGTGCCATGGGTATCCCTTTGCGAATGCCTGTTCAGTCATCGACGAGGCGCTGGAGCAGGGCGATGGCTGCCGCCAGTTGGCCCTGTTCTTGCGGGGAAAGCCGCGCCTCGATGGTGTGGAACAACCAGTCCTGCCGTGCCGCGCGACCCGCAGCGACCCATTGCCGACAGGCGTCGGTCAGCGACAGCAGCGTTTGCCGTCCATCGCGTGGGTCCTGCGCGCCTTGTACCAGACCAGCCTCTTCCAGCGCGGCAATGACCGCCCCCATTGACTGCGGTCGCATCCCTTCCGCTCGTGCAAGGTGCGATGTCGTGGCGGGCCCATCCTTCTCGATACGAAGCAGCACGGCGGTTTGCGATGGGGTCAGGTCGCCGACATTCGATTGTTCGCGCAGCCGACGTTTGAGCTTTCCCATCAACCCGCGAATATCGTGCGCCAGTTGCGTTGCCTGGGCGATGTCGGAATCGGGTATCGGTGCTGACATATCGGTGCCCGTAGATATCTGAAGTTAAACTGTAAAGATAAACTTCAAAGATCGGGATTTCGTCACATCTGACGGGGCGCGGGCGGGTAAAGGCCCGGGAACCATCTGCTTTTAAAATCCTTGCGCGCGGAGCCGGTCTCGCGACGGGGCTGTGGCGGCTTTTAGGCCTTATCCTGAATCAGGCAGCAGCGGCGTTGAGCTCACCCCGTTCGAACATGTGGGCCCAGGTGCGCCGCCACGAAAGCGGCGTGTCGCCGACCATGCGCCGGAACAGGCGGGTAAGATGCGCCTGGTCGGTGAGCCCGCAGGTGCAGGCGATGTGACTCAAGGATTCCTTGGTGGTGAGCATGAGCGTTTGGGCGCGCCGAATGCGGCGGCGTATCAGAAAGGCGTGTGGGGTCTCGCCCACGGTGACCTTGAAGGCGCGGCAAAAGTGGCCGGTGCTGAGGCGCACGACCGCAGCCAAGCCGTCCAGCACGATGGTGTCGCCAAGGCGCTCCTCGACATAGTCGCTTACGCGCTGCAACTGCCAGGGGGCGAGACCGCCCCGCGTGATGGAGCTGGCATTGGCTTCGACGGGAAGCGCGGGGACGAGAAGATCCTCGATCGGCCGCGGTTCGCCGTTGCCAAGCACCAGCGCCAGTCGATCCAGATAGCGGCGCGCTGCGTGCGGATCATGTTCGATGGTACGGCGCGCGTAATCGATCAGTTCGGCGGGGTTGGAAGACCAAAGTCCGCCTGTGCAAGCACCGGAAGGCTCATGGCTTCGAGGGTCGCTAAGCAGCATGGGGGCAGCGTAAGCCGCTGGCGCGAGAGTGATAATCCCTAAGGGGTAGCCAGAATGCCCCCCTTTCGGGTGGGGCCGGGTTACGCTTGCGCTACAGGTCGATCAGGCCACGTTTGGCGGCGATCGTTACGGCGTGGGTGCGATCAGATGCGCCCAGTTTCGCGAAGATCGCCTTCATATGCGCTTTGATGGTGTCTTCGGATACGCCGAGTTTGGCCGCGATCTGCTTGTTGGAATTGCCCTGGGCGGCAAGCGAAAGAACGCTGATTTCGCGTTCGCTTGGGGCGTCCGCGACCAGGTGGAGCGCGATGTCGGTGGCGACATCGGCGTCGAGATGCTTGCCGCCGGCATGAACCGACCGGATTGCCTGCAGCAATTCCTTGCGCAAGCTGTTCTTCAGCAGATACCCCGCCGCCCCGGCGCGCAGGGCGCGCAGCGCATGGGCGTCGCCGGAATAGGTGGTCAGTACGATGATGCGCGCCTTGGGTGAGCGTTCCCGGATCGCGGCGATCGCCTGGTCGCCGCTCAGACCCGGTAGTTGCAAGTCCATCAAGACGATGTCCGGCAGCAATTCGCGATATCGAACAACCGCGTCGGCACCGCTATCGGCCTCGCCCACCACCCGCATGTCGGCTTGCGTCTCGACGACCGCACGCACGCCTTCGCGCAGGAACGGGTGGTCGTCGACGACGAGAATACGGATCGGCGAGGAGAGCGGCAGACAAACGGTTCCGGGGTGAGGAGGCGAGCGCATGATCGGCGCTCTTGTCCCGTTGTTCAAGGGGCTTGCCGAAGCGGCATCAGGCCCGGGCAAGGTCGGCATAAGCGCGCACGAATGCAGCATGGGTGGCGGTCAGGTGCGCGGCCCCGGTGCAGAAGATCCACAGCTTGAGATCGAAACGGACCGGATAGGCGTTCAGCGCGGCCAGCAGGCCTCTGAGCATCGCCATCGCCACTCCGGCGGAGTCGACGACCGCAATACCGCTATCGAGCAAGCTCGGTGCAAACGATGCGGATACGGCACCCCGTCGCAGCGCTTCACTCGTCGCTGCGCTCATCGCCGTTTCCAGAACGGCGGGCGACCATGATTCGGGATCGCCCATGCCGACAAGCAGAATGGTGGAGGCGGCTACGGGCAAGCGCGGCGTCGAAAGCGCCAGGATCTCGCCAGGGGCGGCGCTGAACACGCCATCGCCGCGCAACCGCATCACCGCACCGCCGACAGCCTTGTCGAGGTGGCGCAGGCCGCCGACCGCGCCATCTGGCGACAACTCGTGCGTGAACACCCCAGCTGCGGCCAAATCGACTGCGGCGGTGACGGCATCGGTCGGCGCGACGGCAATGCCAACCCCCGCCCATTCGCCGATCGGCATCGCGTCGTTCGAGGATGTCGGGTCGTCCATATAGGAAACTCACGCGATCGGGAAAGGTTCTGGAGGTGGGGCTACCGGTAAGCGAACAAGGCCCGGTGCGGCGGAGAATGGGTGCGCAACAGCCGAATAGCTTGTACAAAAATGCGGTGTTTTGGCGTTATCGTGCGTAGTGCCGTGCGGCGAAGGTCAAGGAAATAGTCTGTTTCTTCCGTGCGATGGCGTGATGGCGCCCGGCAGCGATGCTTTACGAATGGCGTTCCCGGCGGAAGGACCCGCGCAGGCGCAGGATCCAGGCAACCACCGCATTGGTCGCCCTTTGGATGACCGAGCGGGGCCGGGCATAAGCGATCCGCCCCGGAACGGTGACGACCACCTCGGCCCCGCCACTTTCGAGATTGGACAGGGTCAGCACGGCGGCCAGCTTGTCGGCGCGCTCGCGCATGCCAGGCAGGCCGAAATGGCCCGGTTTCGCGCCCTGGGCGAGGATCCTGTCGCTAAAGCCACAGCCATTGTCGCGAATGGACAGGCGCAATACCCACCGCGCGAAGTCGAGCGAAACGATCGCCTGGGTTGCTTGCGAATGCCACAGCGTGTTGGTGAGGGCTTCGCGCGCGATCGCCGCCAGCTCATCGATGATCGGGTCGCAGAGTTTGCGGGGCAGGCCATGCTCGATAATTTCGATCGAAAGACCATCGCCGATCTGACAGGCCATTGCGTGCAGCGCCGCCTGCAGCGTAGCGCTGCTCTCCGTCCGTAAGTTGAGCACGCGATCGCGCCCTTCCAGCAAGACGTCGTCGCCCCGTTCCAGGGCCGACTCAAGCATGCGGTGCGCGCGACTACCCGGTGCCATTATGTTGCCGACGGCCTGGAACCGCAGCATCATCGCTTGCATGCCTTGCAGCAGCGTGTCGTGCAACTCGCGCGCGATCCGTTCGCGCTCGGTGACCTGCGCCGCGATCAGTCTGCGCGTGCGATCCTCGATCGCCCGTTTGCGGATGCGGTACAGCGCGGCAAGCAGCAGCAACGCGGTGGCTGCTACCGCCAGTCGGAAGAGCCACGTCTGGTAAAAGGTGGGCGCTACCGTCAGCTCGATCGAGGCTCCGCGCTGGTTCCAGACTCCGTCGGCATTGGCGGCGATCACTTGAAAGGTCCAATGCCCCGGCGCGACATTGGTGTACGTTGCCTGGCGCCGCGAGCCGGGATCGACCCAATCCTCATCGACGCCCGTCAAGCGGTAGCGAAATTGCACGCGATCCGGATCGAGCAGGCTGAGCGCGGCATAATCGATTTGCACGCGCCGCGTGCCGGCTGGGATCGCAATCTGTGCCGCGGGCGCAACCTCCTTGCCATCGGCAGTGACCGAGCGGATCAGCACTGGCGGGGGGGCAGCATTGGGTTCCAGGCGACCGGGGTCGATCCAGGCAATGCCGTGGCTGGCAGCAAGCCAGATCCGTCCATCTCCGCTGCGAATTGCGGTCGAGTAGCTTGCATCCTGCTGCGCGGCCCCCGGTACGCCGTCCGCCATTGTAAACAGGCGGTAGGCCAATGGACGTCCGTTGGACAGCGCGCTGGTGAGCGCCGCTTGCGTCGTTTGCAGAACGCCGCGCAGCCCGCTGATCCACACGATATCCCGCGCGCCGCGCGCTATGCCGGTGATGCCGACGAGCACGGGAAAGCGATCCGATGTCAAACTGCGAAACCGGTCGCCACTCCCGATGGCGAGGCCGCTGTCGCCCCCGACGAGCACCGGCCCCTGGCCCGTATCGCTTGGCACGACGATGTTGACCCTGCCGATATTGACGTCTGCTGCAATCGGTTTGCACACCGCGCCTACGCACCCGATCAGGCGGTCATCGGCGTAGAACCAACGGCCGACCGGTCCGATGAACGGGATTTCGAGCCTGCGGTCGACCGTCGGAACACCTGTGATGGGGAGCATCCGCCATCCACCCCGGTAGGGTTGCAGCACGCCTTGCCCGCGCACGGCGATCGTCGGGGTCCCGTGGCCGTCACGCGACCACGTCAACACCTTGCCGGGGAGCGCAGGCAAACCCAGCGTGACCAATCGATTGCGTTGCAAGCCGAAAAGCCTGCCGCGTTGTTCGACGATCAGCCGATTGCCATCGGCAGCGATCATTGCCGGGCCGAAGGCCAGGTGCAACACGGGATGGAGCGAGCCATCGCTTGCGGCGCGCGACAGCGTTTGCGTGCGGGTGACGACATAGATCGTCCCATCGGCCAGCGCGGTCTGCAGATAGGCTTTGTAAGGGGAGGGGCCAAAGGCATCGGCTCGCACCACGCGCGCGCGCCGAAAGCGGTCCAGTCCGAGATTGGTGCCGACCCAGATCGCGCCCTCGCGATCCTCAAACAGCGGGACCGCGGCATTGGCGCTCAGGCCCTGCCGATCTTCCCAATGTTCGACGCGGGCGGATGTGCCGACGGCAGGGGGCAGCAGGCGGCTGACACCGCCATTCCCGCCCGTCCACCAGATCGCGCCTTGGTGATCGATCAGGGCGCGTTTGATGCCGGGCGTGCCTTGCGGCAGCGAGAGCGGTTCCAGCCCGGGCAGCGGCTCTCGATCGAATGGCTTGCCAAGGCGCGACACGCCAGCCCGGGCGAGGGCGACACCGCCATTGTGCGTTCCGACCAGACTGTCGCCCGGTCGGGCCCATGCTACGGGGGTAAGGGCACGCTCACCGGGTTGGAGACGCAGGATTTGTCGGTCGGTGGTCGCCCAGATCGTGCCGTCTTGCGCCGCGACCACGCTGCCAAGCTTGCCGGGGACAATCCGGCGGTCGGCGGGAATCCAGTGCCACCGCGCACCGTCGAAGCGCGCAAGGTGCCGGGGGCCGCGCCAGAAGGCCGCCCAAATCGTCCCATCGGGACCGCGTATCAAACGGTCGACCGAGTCATTGGCCGCACCGAAGCGGGTTAGCGTTCCGTCCCGTAGACGAGCGATTTGGCCATTGTAGAAACCAAGCCACAGGTCGCCGTCTGGAGTAGCCAGCAAGGCGGTGATGTTGCGGCTGGGCAGCTTGCCGACGCGCGGACGGATTTCCTCGAAGCGGATCCCGTCGAATCGATAGAGGCCGCCGCCGGTGCCTAGCCACAGGAAACCGTCCGCCGTCTGTGCGATCGCCCAGATATCGGGCGGTGCGCCATCCTCGATTGTCCAGCTGCTGTGATGGAATTGTTCGGGCGCTCGACTTGGCCCCTGCGCGGCGACCGGCGGGAACCATGGTAGCACCAACGCCATGAGCGCCGCGAGCAACAGGACGCGGACGCGGCCGCTCATGGGCAAGGGGATGCTGTTCGGGTCACGGTGTCTGTCACGGCCGTCGCGATGCCCGATCCGTTACGCTCCCGCAATAGCGCGGCCGGAGCGCGGGTGGACGATCGTCGATCGCTGGTCGTCGATCGTCCACCCGTGTGATCAACCCAGGAGCTCAGGCGCGCACGAAGGCGAGCAGATCGGGGTTGATGACATCGGCATGGGTGGTCAGCATCCCATGCGGATAGCCCTCATAGATCTTCAGCGTGCCGTTTTGCAGCAGCTTCACCTGCAGCAGCGCGGCATCGGTATAGGGCACGACCTGATCGTCATCGCCCTGCAGCACCAGCGTGGGGACGGTGATCGCCTTCAGGTCTTCGGTCTGGTCGGTTTCGGAAAAGGCCTTGATGCCTTCATAATGGGCTTGCGCGCTGCCCATCATGCCCTGCCGCCACCAATTGTCGATCACGGCCTGGATCGTCGTTTCGTGATCGCGATTGAAGCCGTAAAATGGCCCCGCCGCGACATCGTGGAAGAAGGCTGCGCGATTGGCGGCAAGCGCGCTGCGGAAGCTGTCGAACACCTCGATCGGCGTGCCGCCGGGATTGGCGTCGGTCTTCAGCATCAGCGGAGGGACTGCGCTGACCAGCACGGCCTTGGCGACGCGGCCCTGCGGCTGGCCGAACTTCGCGACATAGCGCGCGACTTCGCCGCCGCCGGTCGAATGGCCGATATGCACCGCATTTTTCAGATCGAGATGCTCGACGACGGCGGAGGCGTCGGCGGCATAATGGTCCATGTCATGACCACCGACCGACTGCTCGGATCGGCCATGCCCGCGACGGTCATGCGCGACCACCCGGTAGCCATTGGCCAGGAAGAACAGCATTTGCGCGTCCCAATCGTCCGACGACAGCGGCCAGCCGTGGTGGAAAACGATCGGCTGGGCATCCTTGGGGCCCCAGTCCTTATAATAGATCTGGGTGCCGTCTGCGCTGGTTACATAGGCCATGATAGTCTCCGTTGGTGGGGCGAGATGGTGGCTCTCCGGAGGTTGCCACCATGCTGCGCCGGGAAAATGCGATCGGCCGGTGCCGCGGCGTTCCGACTATTGCGCGCTGGCGGGGGGCGTGGCCGGAACGGGCGTCCATTGCCAGTCCTGCGCCGACTTGCTGAGCGTCCCGATGCCAGGGAATTGCAGGTGTGCCGCCGCGATCAGATAGTGGCGCTTCGCTGCGTCGGCCATGATCGTGGCGCGCGAGCGGGAGGCGTCGGCCTGCGACAGGTCGAACTTGATGGTCACCGCAGGGTCCTTCAACTGCACTACCGCCACGTGCATCACGTCGCCCCAGATGAGCAGCGTCTTGCCGTCGCTCTCGACGCGGTAACCGGTGTGTCCCGCCGTGTGCCCGGGCAGCGACACCGCCGTCACACCGGTATCGATCGTCTCGCCCGCCCGGAACGGCTTGACGCGGCCTGCTGCGCTATAGGGCGCGAGCGAAGCGGCTGCCGCGTCGAAGGACGATTGGACCGAACCGTCGACCTTGGTCAGGTTACCCTTGTCGAGCCAGAAGTCGTATTCCGATTGCGCCATGCGGATCGTCGCATTGGGGAAGACGCGCGCGCCGCCGACCGCGAGGCCGCCGACATGGTCGGGATGCAAGTGCGTGATCAGCACTTCGTCAATATCCTCGGGCTTGTAGCCGGCCGCCTTCAGCGCGGTGATCGCGCGCCCCAGCGAAGGGCCGAAATAGCTGCCGCTGCCGCTATCGACGAGAATACGGCGCGACCCCGTGTCGATCAGATAGGCGTTGACCGAGGTCGTCTGGAGGGTGGGCGCGTTGGCGGCTGCCAGGATCGTCTTCACTTCGCCCGGCGTCCGCTCGACCAGCAATTGATCGGTGGGCAGGGCGATCGTGCCGTCGGACAGCGCGACAATGGTGAAATGGCCGAGCTTCATCTTGTAGAAATCGGCCGGAGTGGAGGCCGCCGTGGGGGCTGCGCTCTGGGCGTAAGCGACCGGTGCGACGGCCAGGCTGGCGATCACTGCGGCAGACTTCAAAAAGCGAACGGTCATGGCGTTTCATCCGATTTGCTTGATCCGGCAGGTGGATCACCGGTCGAGATTAGAAGATCGGCTTTGGCATGCCCAGCATCAAGGCGCGGACCGGCGGGATGGATCAGCTCGCGGCTGCGGTTGCCGCAACGGCGTCGGCCAGCAGCGGCGGCATCGGGCTTTGCGGAATTGCGGCGTTCATCGCGCGGGCTCCTGACAGAAACGGTCTGCGCCTGATGCGCGCGATGTCCGCGCGCATATTGGCGATTCCCAACGTCATTTGACGCTTCCTGCCCTAACGGATCGAGGGCCTATCTGGGGTGAGCCGTCGCTTTCGCCGCGTCCGCTATCCCCGCATATATCCGGTCGAGATCGGCGTCTTCGATGCAATAAGGCGGCATCACATAGACCGTATTGCCGAGTGGGCGCAGCAACAGGTCGCGCTCGCGAAAATGCGCAAGCAGGGCGGGGGCGCGGTGCGAGAGATAGCCTGCATCCTCACGATCTTCGATATCCACCGCCGCGATCGTGCCGAGCGCGCGCGGGTTGGCAAAGCCGGGGTGTGTGGCGAGGGCGTCAAGCCGCTGGCGTTGCCGCGTGGCGAGTGCGGCGATGCGGTCGCGCACGGGTTCCTCGCGCCAGATGGCGAGGTTGGCGTTGGCGGCGGCGCAGGCGATCGGGTTGGCGGTGTAGCTGGACGAATGGAAGAACATGCGCGCGCGGTCCTGCGAGAGATGCGCTTCGTAGACGCCCTCGCTCGCCATCGTCACCGCCAGCGGCACCGCGCCGCCGGTCAGGCCCTTGGACAGGCAGAGGATGTCGGGGACGACACCCGCTTGCTCGCACGCCAGCAGCGTGCCGGTGCGGCCCCAGCCGGTCATCACTTCATCGGCGATGAACAAAACGCCGTGGCGCGTGCAGATCGCGCGCATCTCGGCCAGCACCCAGGCGGGGTAGAACAGCATCCCGCCTGCGCCCAGCACCAGCGGCTCGACAATGAACGCGGCGGGGGCGGCGCGGCACGCGGCCTCCAGCGCATCGAGCGTGGCTTGTTCATGCCCGGCGGCGGGGTAGGGGATGGGGCCGACATCGAACAGCAAAGGCGTATAGGGCGCGTTGAACACGCCGCGCGCGCCGACCGACATCGCGCCGATCGTGTCGCCGTGATAGCTATGTTCCATCACCAGGATGCGGTGGCGGGCTTCGCCACGATTGGCCCAGAAGCCGAGCGCCATCTTCAGCGCGACCTCTACACTGGTCGAGCCCGAATCCGAGAAGAAGATGCGGGTGAGCGCGGGCGGCATGATTTCCAGCAGCCCGCGCGCGAGCGTTTCGGCGGGTTGGTGGGTCCAGCCGGCAAAGATGATCTGGTCGAGCTTGCCCGCTTGCTCGGCGATCGCGGCCATGATGCGCGGGTGGCAATGGCCGTGCGTCGTCACCCACCAGGAGGAAATGCCGTCGATGATGCGGCGGCCGTCCTGGGTGAACAGCGCCGCGCCTTCGCCGTGCGTGACGAGCGGGATCGGCTCGCCCAGACCGTGCTGGGTGAAGGGGTGCCAGATCGGGGAGGTGGTCATTGGAAATCGGCCACGTTGAAATGCGCGGCAAAGGCAGCGGCCAGCGTGGTCGCATTGAGCGGATCGAGCCGGGGCAATCGGCCCAGCCGCTTCACCCCGCCCAGTTGCACGATGGTCGCTTCGCTATCGGCATTCTCGTCGCCGATGAAGGCGATGCCGAGGATGGGCACGCCGCGCTGGCGCAGCGCTTCGATCGACAACAGGCTGTGGTTGATCGTGCCGAGCGTGGTGCGCGCGACCAGCACCACCGGGCAGCCCCAGCGCGCGAATAAATCGGCAAAGACCAGATCGCGCGTCACCGGCACCATCACGCCGCCGGCACCCTCCACCACCAACGGGCCGTTGACCTCGGGCGGGGTCAGAAGCAGCGGGTCGATCGTCACGCCGTCAATCTCGGCGGCGCGGTGGGGGGAGCAGGGGGTGGCGAGGCGATAGGCCTCGGGCAGGATGTGCGACGCGGGCACGCCCGACAGCGTGGCGACGCTGTCGCGGTCAGCGCTGGGGTCGAGCCCGGCCTGCACTGGCTTCCAATAGTGGGCGTTCAGCGCGGCCGTCAGCGCGGCGGCGAACACGGTCTTGCCGACATCGGTGTCGGTGCCGGTGATGACGAGGGTTTCAGGGTTCACGTGCGCGCAACTCCAACAGCGTCTCCGCCAGCGCGGCAATCTCCGCTTCGCCGACGTTGAGGGTGAGCGACACGCGCAGCCGCGCGGTGCCGGGCGGCACTGTCGGCGGGCGGATGCCGCGAATATCGAAACCGGCGGCCTGCAGCGCCGCCGCCAGCCGCATGGTGGGGGCGTCCTCGCCGATGATGAGCGGCAGGATCTGCGATCCGGTCGGGGTGACGCCGCAGGGCGCGAGCGTGCGCTCGGCAAAGGCGGTGAGCGCGCTCAGCCGGTCGCGGCGTTCGGGTTCGTCGGCGAGGATGCGCAGGCTTTCGCGCACTGCGCTTGCCATCAGCGGGGAGGGCGCGGTCGAGAAGATGAAGGCGCGCCCGCGATTGACCAGAAAATCGCGCATCGTGCGCGGGCCGCACAGCAAGGCGCCCTCACAGCCCAAAGCCTTGCCGCAGGTGCGCAAGGTGATGACGTTCTCGGCCCCCTCCAGATCGGCGGCGAGGCCGCGCCCGTCGGGGCCGAACACGCCGGTCGCGTGCGCTTCGTCGATCAGCAGCATCGCCGCGTGCCGCGCCGCCACCGCTGCGAGATCGGCGAGCGGGGCACGGTCGCCATCCATGCTGTAGAGGCTTTCGACCGCGATCCATGCGCGACCCGTGCCGCCGCGCCGCCGCCAGTCGGCAATCGCCTGATCGACCGCGGTCGCGTCATTATGCGGCGTCGCCACGCTTTCGGCGCGGGCGAGGCGCATGCCTTCATGCGCGCTGGCATGGATCAGCGCATCATGGACGATCAGGTCGCCGCGCTGCGGCAGTGTGGACAGCAAGGCGGCATTGGCGGCATAGCCGCTGGAGAAGAACAGCGCCGCTTCGCTGCCGAAAAAGGCGGCGGCTTCGGCTTCGAGCGCTTCATGCTCGGGATCGTTGCCGCGCAGCAGCCGCGACCCGCCCGACCCGATCGCAACGCCGCGCGCCAGCGCCGCCGCCACCGCGTTGCGTAAGCGCTGCGCACGGGCGAGGCCGAGATAGTCGTTGGACGAGAAATCCAGCCCGGTGCGCGGTTGCAGGCGGCGGAGCCGCGCGGCGGAGTCGAGCGCCTTCAGGTCGTTCAGATGCGGTTCGAGGAGGGTCATGGGGGGCGCTATAGCGAAGCTGCGGGCGGACGCACGAGCTTGCGTGGGGGATTTTGTTGGTGGGGTGGGGCGTAGCTTCCCTCGCTGACGGCGGCGGTGCGACTATTAAATCTACCGCGAGTTGAACATTCCTGCAGGTGCCAGTCCCCGATCAATGATAGCTCCGGAAGGGGCCGGACGTTTTGGTGATCGCCAAAACGCTGCTCGCCCTTGGCATTTACCGGCCACCGAGTAGTATGTGCGCTTTCCGACAAGGAACACCTGATCCAAGATGGCCGGCGACATACACGATCTCGACAGTTTTAAGGCGTTCCTGCGCGATCGCGCCCGAGAAACTTGGGATGAACGCCAGATTCCCTATTACCTCAGCATGGTAGCGACCGATCTAAAGCGACTGGGGAAAGGCTATCACGAGTTCACTGGACCGCTCAGACTTGCGCAATGGGCCGCGAGGGAAGAGATTCCCGGTACGAAACTGGCGACGCATCCGACCATCAAGGCGAAGGTCGGGTTTTTGCCTGAGCATATTGAGTTCGACTTCGGGAATCCTCCTGCGCCTTCTCAGTCGATCACGAAAGCGCGAGCGGTCTCGAAGCGGGGCGAGGCACTGGTCAAGTTCGTGGAAACGCTCGCCGGGATGCCTGAGACGGCGATGGCCGAGTTCACCATCCCAGCCAAGGTGTTAGTCAGTCTCCTTAACGACTGATGCCCCTCATCATCGCCTTCGTCACGGGCGCCGCGGCGGTCCTCAAGACGGTTTCCGAGAAGAGAGCGGCGCTCCTGCCAAATGAGGTTCGCGCTAACGGTTTTGCTGGTCTGGACGGAGTTGAGCCGGTTGTCACCGCCTTCGATACGAATCGAAGCAAGAGCGTTAGCGATCTGCTCGATTGGCTGGATTGGGATGAGGCGTCCGGCGTTGTACTGCTGACCGACGACAGCCTGCCGGATTTGGTCGCAATCCTCGGCGACCAATTCAGCGTTCACCGATTCACGCCGCCCGCCTATCACGCGAAGACGGCCAACCAACTCACCGCGACGATCGCGAGATGCTTGCGGGCCTATAAATATCTTGCCACGCGCTTCGCCGACGGCAAATATCAGCAGATTTTTCGCCTACCGCTACGCAACTTCGACGCACCTGAAATCGCGCGGATGCAGGAGCAGTGCCGTGACATGACTCAGCGAAACTATGGGCGCGAGATTGATGCCCTCCTGCGCGATATGCGAAAACGGCAGTTACCTAAACGGGCCTCCGACTATGAAGATCTGTATTATATCGACGATAGCGGGAAGCATTTCCAGTTCGGGCCGGAGCATCATGCGCAGGCCGATACGGCAATGCCGCCGCACAACGTGTTATGCATCATAGCCAACTGTCTACGCTTTGGCCGAAAGTTCGACGGTACCACTCACTACAATGTGAGCAAAGCGAATAAGGCTTCTATGAAGGGTGACTACCCTGACTGTCATGGAGCGATGAAACGGCACAAGAAGCATACGCACATCAATATGTTCACTAACGACTTCTTCTAAGATATGCATCGGGAAGTACCGTGTAGCTTCCCTAGATGCTCCTTAGAGACACTCTCACCGAAAGCGGTCTGGGTGGATCAAGGACTAACCTGCTATTTCGACCCATCCGTACGATCGCGCGGTGCTTTCAGGCTCTAGGCTCTCAAAGCACATGTAGGCTCGTCAGGTGCCATGTAGATAGGCGGACAGCCAGACAGAGTCAATCGATAGCGGGTCGACCTAGTAGGCGAGGTAGCCGCCGCTTGGCTCGATCCAGTTTTGCGCGAATGGCGGGTTTTGGCAGGGGTCGCCGTTCACAGCTTCACTGGCGAACGGCACATCTTGGTCGCTAGCCGTAAGTGCGATCCGCCTGACCGGGCAGTCCCGGACACGCACCTCTGACGAGCCCCACCCGCACCCCACTCCACACCCCTACACCGCGTCATCCAGCGAGAAGCGGTCGTCATCCTCGTCATAGGCGAAGACTTCGGCATAGCGGCCCCACAGGGTGACCGTGCGCAGCGTTTCCTCGGCATAATCGGGCGACATATGGTCTTCGAGTTCGTCGCGGAAGCGGCGGGCGGGGGCGGCGTGGCCGGCGCGTTCGTCGAGGATGCGCTTGATGTGCTGCGCGAGCGGAACGTGCGCGAGCAGGGCTTGGGCGAACAGCGCTTTGCGCGTGTCGACATCGGCCTCGGCATAGCGGCGGGCCGAGGGGGTGAGCTGGATGTTCGCGCCCTGCAATTCGGCGAAGCGCAGCAATTGCAGCGTTTCCGCCATCGGGAACAGATCGTCGATTTCGAGCTGAAGCTGGTCGGCGAGATCGGCCATCGCCGCGCGGCCGTTGAACGGGCTGGCATCGACTTCCTCGATCAGACCGGCGAGCGAGTTGGTCGAGACGCGCGGCAGCACCATCTGGATGCCGGTGCCGGGGAACACGCCGTCGCGCGCCGGTTCGGGCGCGGCGCGCGCGGTCATGCGCGCATAAATGTCGTCGACCAGCGCGCGGAACGGCGGGTCGAGCCGGTCGCGCGGTTGCGGCAGATCGACCTTGATCTCGGCGGCGACGCGGCCGGGGTTGGACGAGAATACGAGGATGCGGTCGCACATCAGCACGGCTTCCTCGATATTGTGCGTCACGATCAGGATCGACTTGATCGGCATCCGCCCTTCCGCCCACAGATCGAGCAGATCGGTGCGCAGCGTCTCGGCGGTGAGCACGTCGAGCGCGGAGAAGGGCTCGTCCATCAGCAGCAGCGAGGGGTTGACGACGATCGCGCGGGCGAGGCCGACGCGCTGGCGCATGCCGCCCGACAATTCCTTGGGGTAGGCGTTTTCGAAGCCGTCCAGCCCGATCAAATCGATCGCGGCGAGTGCGCGGGTGCGGCGTTCCTCGGCGGGGACGCGCTGTGCCTCCAGCCCCAGCTCCACATTCTGCAGCACCGTCAGCCAGGGGAAGAGCGCGAAGGTCTGGAACACCATGCTGACGCTGGGCGCGGCGCCGTTTTCGTCGGGCACGAAATCGATCGCGCCTTCGTCGGGTTCGATCAGCCCGGCGATCGAGCGCAGCAGCGTCGATTTGCCCGAGCCCGAGCGGCCGAGCAGCCCGACCACTTCATTTTCGCGCAGCGTCAGGTCGACATCGTCGAGCACGAGCAGCCCGCCGCTGCCGGCCTTACCGTAGCGGTGCGTGAGGTGTTCGACTTTCAGCAGCGTGTTTGCGGTGGCGGTGCGGGCGAGGGTGGCCATGGTCCGGGTCCAGTCTCTTGAAGGTCGAAGGTCAGGCGAGGCGCAGGCGGCGGTCGGCATAAGCGTAAAGCGGCCGCCACAGGAAGCGGTTGAAGCCGATCACGAAGATCGACATCACCGCGATGCCGAGCGTCACGCGCGGGAAATCCCCGGCGGTGGTGGCCTTGGCGATATAGCTGCCAAGGCCATGCGCCTCGAGCCGCTCGCTGCCCCAGGACACCGCCTCGGCGACGATGCTGGCGTTCCACGATCCGCCCGATGCGGTGAGCGCGCCGGTGACATAATAAGGGAAGATGCCGGGGATGGCGAGCGTGCGCCACCATTGCCAGCTGCGCACGCGGAACATGCCCGCCGCCTCGCGCAGATCGTTGGGGATGGCGCTCGCGCCCGCGATGACGTTGAACAATATGTACCACTGCGTGCCCAGCACCATCAGCGGCGACAGCCAGATGTCGATGTTCAGATGCCAATGCACGATCGCGATGACGGCGAAGGGGAACAGCACGTTGGCGGGGAAGGCGGCGAGGAATTGCGCGACCGGCTGCAACCGCTCGGCCCAGCGCGGGCGCAGGCCGATCCACACGCCGATCGGCACCCACACCAGGCTGGCGAGCGCGATCAGCACCAGCACGCGCGCCATGGTGATGAGGCCGAGGCCGAAGGCGGTGAACGCATCGTGCCAGGCGAGGTGACCGGCGACATAGCCGATCACCAGCCAGGCGGCGGCGAGCAAGGCCGCGGTGACCAGCGCCAGCCACAGGATCTGGCCGAGCGGGCTGCGCGTTTCGCGGCGCTGCGCGTGCTCGGCGCGGGCCGGGCGGCGGTCGATCGCCATCAGCAAGCGGCCGAGCGCGGTGAAGGGGGCGAACAGCACCGGCAGCAGCTTGGTGCGGCGGAACAGGTCATAGGCCCAGCTTTGCGGGCCATCCTGCGAGGCGGTCTGTTCGAAGCGGAAGCGATCGGCCCAGGCGACGACGGGGCGGAAGACGAGCTGATCGTAGAGCAGGATCACCACCGCCATCGCCGCGACCGCCCAGCCAACCGCGCGGAAATCCTGCCGGTCGATTGCGAGCGCCAGCCACGATCCGATGCCGGGCAGCATGATCCGGGTATTGCCGACGCTGATCGCCTCGGACGCGACGACGAAGAACCAGCCGCCCGACATCGACATCATCGCGTTCCACACCAAGGACGGCGTGGCGAAGGGCAGTTCGAGGCGGATGAAGCGCCGCCACGGCGACAGCGCGAAACCGCGCGAGACTTCCTCCAGGTCGCTCGGCACCGAGCGCAGCGACTGGTAGAAGCTGAACGCCATGTTCCACGCCTGGCTGGTGAAGATGGCGAAGATTGCCGCCAGTTCGACGCCCAATTGCTGGCCGGGGAAGAGGCCCATGAAGAAGGTGACGGTGAAGGTCAGGAAGCCGAGGATCGGCACCGATTGCAGGATGTCGAGCGCAGGCACGATGACCATCTCGGCGCGCTTGCTCTTGGCGGCGAGGGTGGCGACGACGAAGGTGAAGACGAGCGATGCCGCAAGCGCTGCAAACATGCGCAGCGTGGTGCGGAGAGCATAAGCGGGCAGGTTCCACGGATCGAGCGCGACCGGATCGAGCCGGAGTTGCGACAGCGGTTGCGCCACGCCCTCCGCGCCGCGCACGATGAGCACGCCGAGCCCGGCGAGCAGCAGGAAAGCGATGGCGTCGGCCCAGCTCGGCGTCGTGACGCGCCAGAAGCGCGAAAAGGGCCGCACACCCCGGGCAATCTGGGGCATCTCACGCATTGTCTCACCTCACACGGGCGGCCGTCGACGGCCACCCGGGGCGAGACTGATCGGATCAGGCTCGGCCGAGCGCCCCCGACGGCGCATATTGTCGACTACTGTCGCTTGGCATTTGCTTGTTTGATCCTGAGTGTCGGCGATTCGGCCGACGTCGGGCGATTGCTCCCGCACTGCAGCATTGTCAATCGCGGGCGGCGCGGGGGCTTTCGATCGCTGCGCTTTATGGATTCTTCACGGAAATGGGGCGCGATCGCCGGGGACTTTTTACGGCGTGGGGGCGCATTCCGCTGCCACCATGACCCACCTTCCCGAACATAGCATTGGCGGCCCCCGGCGGCGTTTGCGGACCCAGCCGCGTCGCGCGGCCGCAGCCCCCCGCTTGCGCTGCCGCGATGCGCGCTGGCCCGCAGTTGCTGCGGCCTTGTCGGCCTTGCGGGCGACCAAACGCTGCAGTGTGCGCATCATCGATACCGATTGCGGCACGGGTACGCTGCTGCTGTGCGCGGCGCGGCATGCGCGGATGCTGGGCTTCACGGCGATCGAGGTGCTGGGCATCGATGACGCCGAGGCGCTGGTCGAGCGCGCGCGCGTCGCGGCAAACGGGGTGCGCGATCCGGCGATCGGGCTGACCTTCGAGACGCGCGATCTGGCGAGCGCGCTTGGCGACGAGGCCGATTTCCCCGCCGACATCGTGCTTTGGCACGGCGCGGCGGGGTGCAGTTGCGATGCCGTGCATGCGGTGGAATGCGCCGGGCGCACGCTGATCGCCGAACCGGCGGTAGCGGCATGACGCAGCGGGATCTGGCGTGGCGCGGGGTCGGGGCGGTCGCCTTCCTGTTCGCCGCTGGCATTGGGCTCGCCGATCGGTTGGATGGCGGCAGTCTGCTCGCTTTGCCGGCCTTTGGGCTGGCGCTGATCGGGCTGGTGCTGATCGTGCAGGGCAAGCGCGTCGCTGCCTCCGTGCGGGTGGAGCGCAGCCGCCACCGCGCGCTGGTCGCGGCGATCCGCGCGCAGCGGGCGCGACGGTCGGGCGGGGCGAGGCGCTGACATAAGGCCTTGGCTTTTAGACATGGCGTCGCCTTTGGCGCGTTGGTATGCGCTACCCTCGACCAATGGCTTCGGGGGCAGGGCGCATGGCAGGAATCGGGCGATGGCCGATCGCGGTTGCGCTGATATCGGCTGGTGCGTCGGGTGCTTCCGCGCAGACCGCGCTCAGCTTCGATGCGGCGCAGGCGCGCTATGATCGCAGCTCGCACACCATCAGCGCCGCCGATCACGGTGTCGAGGCGGCGCGCGCGGCGGCGGATGCGGTGCGCACGCTGCACCGGCCGATCGTCACCGCATCGGTGCAATATCTCGAATATCAAAAGAGCCTGTCGGTCGATGTGAGCGGCCCCAAGGCGACGACGCTGGGCAACACGCAGACGTTCCTGGCGGCGCTGCCCGCGAGCGTGCCGCCCGCTTACCAGCAGATCGCCGCCGACATTAGCGGGCGGCTGTCGCAGGCGCTGCCGGGGCTGTTCAACGCGATCCCCGACCAGCTCAGCTATCGCTTCCGCGACGATGTGCTGCGCCCGACGGTGCAGGGGGCGTTGCCGCTCTATACCGGCGGCGCGATCCCGGCGATCCAGCGCGCGGCGCAAGGCGGGGTGGCGATGGCGGAGGGGCGGCGCGCGCAGGCGCTCAACCTCGCGCGGATCGACCTGATCCGCGCCTATTTCGGGCAACAGGCGGCCGCCGGGCTGCTCGAGTCCGCGCGGCGCAGCCGTGATGCGCTCGACGCGGTGCTGTCGGATTCACGCAAGCTGGAGGCGGCGGGGGTGATCCCGCACGCGCGCACGCTGGAAGTGGAGGTGGCGCGCGACACCGCCGAGCGCGTCTATCAGCGCGCCGATCTGTCCTATGCCAGCGCGCGCGACGATCTGGCGCGGCTGCTCGATCTGGAGACGGGCGTCGCGCCGACCACGGCGCTGTTCGTGCAGACGCGTCCGCTTGCGCCGGCACAGGCGTTCCTGGGCAATGAAGGCAATGTGCCGGAGGCGCGCACCGCCGATGGCGGGCGGCAAGTCGCCGATGCGGGGGTCGCGCTGGCGCGCTCGCAGCGGTTGCCGCAGGCTTATGCCTTTGGCGAATATAATTTCAACCAATCCAACGCCTTGCCGATCGAACCCGATTGGACGGTCGGGGTTGGCGTGCGCTATACGATCCTCTCCAATATCGGGCGCAAGCATAGCGAGGACGCCGCGCGCGCCACCGCCGCCGCCGCCGCCGACACTGCGGCTGAAGCGCGCAAGACTGCCACCGGCGCGACGATGCGCGCCTACAATCTGGTCGAGGCGGCGCGGCGGTCGTTCGTGCTGCTCGACAGCAGCATCACCGCCGCGCGCGAGAATCTGCGGGTGCAGACGGTCGCGTTTCGCGAGGGCGAGGGGACGGCGACGCCGGTGATCGCGGCGCAGGCGGCGCTGGATGCGGCCGAGGCGCAGCGCATTTCGGTGGCGTATGAATATGATCTGGCGCTGGCCGGGCTGCTGGCATCGTCCGGGCGGCTGGATGAATTTAGCGGCTATCTCGCGCGCGCCGACCAGCGCCTTGTCTATGGAGCCGGGCAATGACCGATACCGCATCCGAAACCCCCGCCCCAAGCCGCCGCGCGCGCATCCTGCTCTATGTCGGGCTGGCGCTGGTCGCGGTGATCGTCGCGGTCGGGCTGTTCCTTGCCAGCCGCCCGGCACCGGAACAGATTCAGGGCATGGTCGAGGCGGACAGCGTGAATGTCGCGACCAAGACGCTGGCGCGGGTCGACCGGCTGTTGGTCGACGAGGGCGCGCGCGTTGCGGCGGGGCAAGTGCTGGCGACGCTGTCGAGCCCCGAACTCGGCAATGCCGAACGCCAGGCGCAAGGCGCGCTCGATACGGCGCGGGCGTTGCAAGCGGTGGCGCAAGCGGGCGCAAGGAGCGAGGATGTCGGGTCGCTGCGCGCGATCTGGCAATCGGCTCAGGCTGCCGCGAACCTTGCCGCCACTTCCAGCAAGCGCGCCGATACGCTCTATGCCGAGGGCGTGATCGCCGCGCAGCGCCGTGACGAGGCGCATGCCGCGCGCGACAGCAGCATGCGCTCGGCCGAGGCGGCGCGGCTGCAATATGAGAAGGCGCTGGCGGGCACGCGCAGCGAGGACAAGCAAGCCGCCGCCGCGCAAGTGCGCATCGCCGAGGCGGGCCTTTCGACCGCGCAGACGCTGGTGGCGGAGACGAAGCTGGTATCGCCGATCGGGGGCGAAGTGGCGCGCAAGCTGTTGCAACCGGGCGAGATCGTCAGCCCGATCCTGCCGGCCTATCAGGTCACCGATATCGACCATCCCTGGGTCGCGATTACGGTGCGCGAGAGCCAATATGGTGGGCTGGCCGTGGGGCGGGTGCTGACGGGGCATGTCCCCGCGCTCAACCGCGATGTACGTTTCCGCGTCGCCTATATCGCGCCCGAGGCCGAATTCGCCACGATCCGCGCGACGCGCCAGTCGAGCGGCTATGACGTGCGCTCCTTTTCGGTGAAGCTGCGCCCGGCCGAGCGCGTGCCGGGGCTGCGGCCGGGGATGAGCGTGCTGTTCGACTGGCCGCGATGAGCGGGCTGCGCCGCGCGCTAGGGGCCGAGCTGGCGCATTTGGCGCGCGATCGCTTCGATCTGGCGCTGCTAACGCTGCTGCCGTTGCTGTTCCTGCTCGTCATGGGCGGGATGCTGTTTGCGGGCGTGCCGCAGGGGCTGGGCGTGCGCATCGTCGACCAGGACCACAGCGCCGTGTCGCGCGCGGTGATCCGCGCGATCGCGGCGTCGGATACGGTGCGTGTGGCCGGTGTCGGCAGCGATCTGGCCGAGGCGTTCGCGGCGGTGCGGCGCGAACAGGCGGTGGCGGTGGTGGTGCTGCCCGCCGGGCTGGGTGATGGCCGCGCCCGCGCCGCGCCGCGCTCGGTCGAGATCTTCTACCAGACGGCGTTTCTGTCGACCGGCGCGCTCGCCTCCACGCGGTTGCAATTGGCGGTCACCGCCGAACTGGCGCGTCATGCGCTTGCGCAGTCCGGTTTGAGTGGGGCCGCCTTGCTCCACGCGCCGCCGCCGGGGGTTGAGGTGACCGTGCTCGGCAATCCCGGCGCGAGCCTGGAATGGTATCTCGGGCTGCTGATCGGCCCGGCGCTGCTGCATCTGCTGATCGCGGTGACGACGGCGGCATCGCTGGGGCGGGAATTGGAGGACGGATCGCTGGCCGTGTGGGCGCGGCGGGTCGGCAGTCCTGCGGCGGCGCTGGTCGGGCGTTTCCTGCCGCATGTCGTGATCGGCACGCTGTGGCTGTGCCTGTGGCTGTTGTGGCTGACGCTGGGGCAGGGGTATCGCTTCGGCGGCGAGATCGTCTTGGTGGCGGTTGGCGGAGTGCTGCTGTTCACCGCCACCGCCGCGATGTCGGCGCTATTGATCGCGCTGACGGGCGAAGTCGCGACGAGCCTGTCGGCGAGTGTGATCTATGCTGGATCGGCGCTGGCCTATTCGGGCGCGTCGTTGCCGCTCAACGGCGGTATTCTGTTCGCGCGGGTGTGGAGCAGCGTGCTGCCGCTGACGCACTATGTGGCGCTGGAGATGGATCAGACGATCGGGGTTAGCCTCGCGACCTGGGGTCGGCAGGCGGCGGTGCTGGCGCTGGTGCCGCTGGTCGCGGGCGGCGCGGCGCTGCTGGTGATCCGCCGGCAAATGCGGCGCGCGGCATGAGCTTTCGCCAGGCTTTCGAAGGCGCACTGCTGGAGATCCTGCGCACGCGCGATCTGGTCGCGGTCGCCGTGATCTCGGTGCTGTTCTACGCCTTTTACTATCCTGCGCCTTATGCCCATCAGGTGGTCGAGCGGTTGCCGATCGTGGTGGTCGATGCCGATCATAGCGCGCTGTCGCGCGCGATCGTGCGTCAGCTCGACGCCGCGCCCGAGGTAACGATTGCCGAGGAAGCGCCCGACATGGCGACCGCCACGGCGCTGGTGCGGGCGCGTAAGGTGGAGGGCGTGTTGCTGCTGCCGCGCGGGCTGGCGAGCGGGCTGATGCAGGCGCGGCCCGGCACCGGCATCGCCTTGTGGCTGAACGGCGCGTATTTGCTGCGCGCCGAGGCGGTGGGCAAGAGTATCGCCGGTGCGATCACCGCGACTGTGCAGCAGCGCCTTGCCGGGGTGCCGCAAATCCAGGCCTTGTCGAACGTGTCGGTCGTCACCCGGCCGTTGTTCAACACCACCGAAGGCTATCGCGACTATGTCTTTCCAGCGGTCGCCAATGTCATCCTCGAACAGACGCTGCTGTTCGCGGTGGCGCGGCTGATTGCCGAGCGGCGGCGCAAGGGACTTTGGGTGCCGGGCGCGCGCGCTTTCGCCGGGGTGTGGGCGGGCTGCGCCACCATCGGGACGCTGGCGGGCGGGCTGTATTTCGGGCTGGTATTCTGGCTGCAGGATATCCCCCATGGCGGGAATATCCCGGCGCTGGTGTTGGTGGTGCCGCTGTTTGCGGCCACGGTGGCGGCGCTCGGGATGCTGGTCGGCAGCCTGGTGCGCAACGGCGACGATGCGCTGAAGTTGCTGATCCCGACCTCGATCCCGTTTGTGTTCCTGTCGGGCTTCGCCTGGCCGCTGGTGGCGATGCCGTTATGGGTGCAGGCGCTGGCGTGGACGATCCCGGTGACGCCCGCGACCCATCTGTTCGTGCCGCTCAACCAGATGGGTGCGACGCTTGGCGAAGTGTCGGGTGCGCTGGCGGTGCTGGCGGCGCAACTGGCGTGCTTCGGTGCGCTGGCGGCGCTGCGGCTGGCGAGACACGCAAAGGTTGGGGGCGGTGCGGCGGTTTGATCTTGCGAGGCGAACCAGCCGCACCGTCGTTCCGGCACAGTCTCAAAGGGGCGCGGCGGTGCGTTGCGGATCCGCGATGTGAACGCCGTCCTTCGCCCAGTTGGCGCGGGTGCGGCACGGGTCGGGCGGCGTGCCCGGGCGTGGATCGGCGGGCGACGCATCGGCGAAGAAGCGAATGCAATAGACATCTCGGTCCGCTTTATAGGTTACCCGGTAGGTTTCGGTGATGGTGCTTCGGCGTGGCGCAGAGTGCGGTGACGCGGCGACGGCGGCGAGTGCGATCAGGTGGGCGGTCAGGCTCATGGCGGATCTCCAAGCGGCCGGGGCATGGATTTGCCGCCGCCCGCTTCGGAGTCCATGCGAGAAGTGTGCCATATGACCAACACACTAGATTGCGTGACGGCCGTGGCCGTTTGCGAGGGTGTGGCGTGGTCCACTTTCCCGATCTTTGGTTCGGGACGCCAATGTGTAGAGGGAGCGTACCCCGAGAGGATCGCGCAGTCGGGGGTGTCGGCGCGGATGCGGGGCCGACCATTTAATGGACAATCAGCGGCGGCGAGACTGGTCGCGGCCCGGCGTCGTCGCATCGCTCTGACGCAATAGCCCGTCAATAAGATCGCCTATAGATCGGACAATATACTTGAGCGAAATACGAATATGCTGTAATTAATACGTGCTTGATCGACTCGTGATATCGGCAGGCCAGTCCGCTTCAAATAGAGTATATTTGATATCCCACGGCTATCGCATAGCCCGTGGCGTTAACGCGTGACCTTTTTAAAAAAGCGATAAAAATCGGTTTTAATCCGTAACCCTAGGAAAGGATGTCGACTATGACCGTCTACAATATCCAAAATCAGTGGGGCGGTTCGTCCGCACCGTGGCACGACGGTGGGGTGCTCAACATCGGAAACCGCGCAGACCAATTGCCCACCGCACTCCATATTCAATCCGGCGATGGCGGACTGAGCTTCACCGGTACGATGACGTATCAGGGTGAGGGGCCGATCGGCCTGCGCGCAACGCGCGTGACCGAAAATTGCTACCAGGCCGAAAACCAATGGGGTGGCAACGACGCCCCGTGGCACGATGCGGGCCTGTTCCTGCTCGGCGCGCGCGATGGCCAGAATGCGGTGGCGTTCGACCTGACGTCCAAGGACGGTCAGACGGTGACGGGCACGATGACCTATGCGGGTGAAGGCCCGATCGGCGTCAAGGGCACCAAATCTCCCGGTCTCGCCTTCAACGCCACCAATCAATGGGGCGGCAGCGGGGCTCCGTGGCATCAGGGCGGCCAGTGGGTGATCGGGTGTCGGCCGGACCAGCCAGTGGTTGGCCTCGAAGTGTCGAGCCACGACAATGGCAAGACGCTGACGGGTACGATGACCTATAAGGGCGAAGGTCCGATCGGCTTCCGCGGCACGCGCACGATGGCCAACACCTACAGCGTGGTGAACCAATGGGGCGGCAACGACGCACCCTGGCATCCGGGTGGTGAATGGGTGCTCGGCTGCCGCGGCAAGCAGGGCGTCGTCGCGATCAGCGCCAAGGGCGACGGTGCGAACCTGAACGGCACGATGATGTATGCCGGGGAAGGTCCGATCGGTCTCGCGCTGGTGCCGAGCGTCGCCAAGGTCCACGCCACGGCGTGAAGGTGACGGCCGCTCCCCGGCACAACCGGGGGGCGGCATGTCGTGGGTGCGATCGCAATCGTGCCGGGTCTTGGCTGTTGTGTGACGAAATGTTGCTGGGGATCGGGGTAGGATCGCTCGGGCCGCTGTGTGCGTTGACGCTGCTGAAGCGCGTCCCTACCGAAACGGACACATGAAACCTTGCCTGACCCCACGCCGATGACGACTGCCCCCACTATCGTCCTGGTCGAGGACGACCCCGCGCTACGCACGCTGACCACGCGGGCGTTGCAGGAGCATGGCTATACCGTCCGCCCTGCCGCCTCCGCGCCCGAAATGTGGCTGGCGATGGACGCCGGGCCGGTCGATCTGGTGCTGCTCGACATCATGTTGCCGGGCACTGACGGTATCGAGCTGTGCCGGCGCTTGCGGCAGAAGAGCAATGTGCCGATCATCTTTATCAGTGCCCGCGCGAGCGAAACCGATCGTGTCGTCGGACTGGAACTGGGGGCGGACGATTATCTCGCCAAGCCGTTCGGCACGCGCGAACTGACCGCGCGCATCCGCGCCGTGCTGCGCCGGACCGAGGCCCCGCGCGACACGCAGGATCGCGAGGAAGGCGTGCGCCGCTTCGACGGCTGGACGGTCAGCTTGCCGCGCCGCGAATTGCAGGCACCGAGCGGCGCGGTGGTCGATCTGACCGGGGCGGAGTTCGATCTGCTGGTCAGCCTGCTCGACCATGCCGGCCGCGTGATCGCGCGCGAACGGCTGATCGAACTGTCGCGCACGCGCATGGGGGACAGCACCGATCGCAGCGTCGACGTGCTGGTCAGCCGCTTGCGCCGCAAGCTGACGACCGAGGGCAGCGCGCCGCCGATCGTGACGGTGCGCGGGGTCGGCTATATGTTCAACACCACGGTCGAGCGTTCTTGAGGCGTTTCGTGCATCCCTCGCTCGGGCTGATCGGGCGGGTCGTGGCGATCCTGCTGCTCGCGATGCTCGTCGAATTTACCATGAATGCCGTGCTGTACGAGCGCGCCAGCCAGTTTTCGGTGCGCGACGATGTCGGGCGGCGGCTGGCCGAACATCTGGTGATCGCGCGGCGGCTTACGATGGATACGCCAGTGGCCGAGCGCCCGGCGATGGCGCGGCGCCTGTCGACCCCGCATTACACCATGGCATGGAGCGCCACCGCGCCCGCGCCGACCGACCCCGCGCTTACCCAGATGCGCGCGCGCGTGCTCAGCTGGGAACCGGTGCTGCGCTCGGGCGATTTGCGGCTCCACCTCGATACGATCGGTGAGGATGCCTATGTCGCGGGGGCGAGTGCGCTGCCCGATGGGAGCTGGCTGCACTTCCGCACGGTTGAGCCGATCGACAGCCTGGACGAATCGTATAGTCGCATCCTGATCGCCTTCGCCATCGCGGGCGGCGTGATGGTGCTTGGCGGTGCGCTGATCGGGCGGACGCTGCGCCCGATGCGGCAATTGGCGGATGCGGCGGACCGCTTCGGCACCGCCGAGCCGCGGCCCTTGGTCGAGGAGGGGCCGGGCGAGGTGCGCCGCGTCATCACCGCGTTCAACCGAATGCAGGCGCGCATCCAGCAACTGATCGCCGATCGGACCCAGGCGCTGGCGGCGGTGGGGCATGATATCCGCACCCCGCTGGCGCGGCTGCGGTTGCGCGCGGAGGGCGTCTCGGTCGAGCCGCTCCGCGACGAAATTTTGGGCGACGTGGCCGAGATGGATGCCATGGTCGCATCGCTGCTTGCCTTTCTCGGTGGCGAGGATGACCCCGAAAAACCCGTGCTGGCCGATCTCGCCGTATTGTGCGCGACGCTGGCCGACGATGCTGCGGATCACGGGCGCGAGGTGCATTATGTCGGCCCATCGCATCTCGAGCATCGCTTCCGCCCGCTCGGTATGAAGCGCGCGCTGACCAATCTGGTCGAGAACGGCCTGCACCACGGATCGGTGGTGACGATCGCGCTCTCCGCCACTGCGCGTGACGTAATTTTGCGGGTCGAGGATGACGGGCCGGGTATTCCGGAAGACGCCTTGCAGAGCGTGCTGGAGCCGTTCGTCCGGCTCGATACCGCGCGTCGGCGCGATACGCTGGGGCTGGGGCTGGGGCTGGCGATCGTGGTGCGACTGGTCGACCTGGAAGGCGGCGCGCTACGCCTCACCAATCTGCCCGAAGGCGGCCTGCGTGCGGAAATCCGCCTGCCACGTTGATCGGAAACGCTTCCTTACAAAAGTGCCGCGTTGCAGCAAAACGCAGTTCGTATCTGATCCTGTGAAGCCCGCGCAGCCCCCGCGCGGTGCAAGCAGGAGCCAGGTTCATGAACGAGCTGATCGGTCGCGTCTTCGACTTTCAGAAGTCGGTGTTCCCCAATCAGAGCGCGCTCTACGCGAACCTCGCCGTCAACGGCCAGCGGCCAAAAGCGCTGATCGTGTCGTGCGCGGATTCGCGCGTGGTGCCCGAGGAAATTCTGCAGGCCGCCCCCGGCGATCTGTTCGTCTGCCGTAATGCCGGCAATATCGTTCCCCCGTTCAGCAACGCCAATGGCGGTGTGACCTCGACGGTTGAATATGCCGTCATGGCGCTGGGGGTGCGCGACATCATCGTCTGCGGTCATTCCGACTGCGGCGCGATGAAGGCGTTGATGAACCCGTCGTCGCTGGAAACCATGCCCAATGTGGCGGCGTGGTTGCGCCATAGCCATGCGGCGCATTCGGTGGTGAGCGATGCCTATCCCGATCTTGACGGCCACGATCAGGTGCGCGCGGCGGCGCTGGAAAACGTCGTGGTGCAGATCGCGCATCTGCGCACGCATCCGGCGGTCGCCTCGGGCATCGCGCGCGGCGAGCTGGCGCTGCACGGCTGGTTCTTCGACATTCATCAGGGTGCGGTGTTCGCGCTCGATGGCGGCACGGGCCGCTTCGAGCAGATCCGCGACGATCGCCCGATGCCGGTCGCCTTGCCCGCGCAGCAGCGCCTTGCTTCGGGCGTATCCTATCTGGAGGCGGCTGAATGAGCTTCGCCGGTTTCAAATTGCCGATGCTGGCAGTAGCTTCGCGGGATTTTACCGCGTCGATCGTCGTGTTTCTGGTGGCGATGCCCTTGTGCATGGGCATCGCCATCGCGTCTGGTGTGCCGCCTGAAAAAGGCCTGATCACCGGCATCATCGGCGGCATCGTCGTGGGGGCGCTCGCCGGTTCCCCCTTGCAGGTCAGCGGCCCCGCCGCTGGCCTTGCCGTCGTCGTGTTCGAGCTGGTGCGCGACAAGGGCCTGTCGGCGCTGGGACCGATCCTGATTCTCGCCGGGCTGATCCAGCTGATCGCCGGCATCCTTAAGGTCGGCGGCTGGTTCCGTGCGATCTCGCCCGCCGTCGTCCACGGTATGCTCGCCGGGATCGGCGTGCTGATCGTCGTCGGCCAGTTCCACGTGCTGTTCGATGCGCGGCCCTTGCCGAGCGGCATCCAGAATCTGCTCGCCATTCCCGGCCGTTTGTTCGGGTTGTCGGCGACCAACGTCTCGGGCGTCGAACAGGCGTTCATGATCGGCCTGTTGACGATCGCGGCGATGCTGGGCTGGGAACGCTTCCGCCCGGCTGCGCTGAAGCAAGTGCCAGCAGCGCTCGTCGGCGTTATGGTCGGCACGCTGACCGCGTTCAGCCTCGGCCTCACGATCGACCGCGTCGATGTGCCGCAATCGATCGTCGCCGCCGTCGCGCTCCCCGCGCCGGACTTCCTGGCCCAGTGGATCGACCCGTCGATCATCGTCGCAGCGCTTGCCATCGCCTTCATCGCCAGCGCGGAGACGCTGCTGTCGGCGGCGGCGGTCGACCGGATGCACAATGGCGTGCGCACCGATTACAATAAGGAACTGCGCGCGCAGGGCATCGGCAATTTGCTGTGCGGCGTGGCGGGCGCCTTGCCGATGACCGGCGTGATCGTGCGCAGCTCGGCCAACGTGCAGGCGGGCGCGACGACGCGGCTCTCGACGATGCTGCACGGAATCTGGATTCTGGGCTTCGTCGCGTTGCTGCCGTGGCTGCTGCGCGAAATCCCGATGGCGGCGCTGGGCGCGATCCTGGTGGTGACCGGGGTTCGGTTGGTCAGTCTCGCGCACGTCCGTCACCTGTTCCACAGCTATGGCGTGTTGCCAGCGCTGATCTGGGCGGTGACGCTCGTGGTGGTGGTGGCGGAAGATTTGTTGACCGGCGTGCTGGTCGGCATCGCGCTCTCGCTGCTCGAACTGGTGCCGCATGTGCGTCGCCTGGGCCTGAAGGTCGAAATGCCCGATGAGACGCAAGGGCGCTGCATGGCGCTGGCGGGCAGCGCGACCTTCGTGACCTTGCCCAAATTGTCGGACACGCTGGATGCACTGCCGATGGATGGGCCGACGTGCCTCGACGTGTCGCGGCTGACCAAGGTCGATCATACCTGCGCCGAATTGCTCAAGGAATGGCTCGCGCGGCGGCGTGCGGCCGGGCATCCGGTCGAATTGACCGGTGCGTCCTACAAGCTCGCCACGATGACCGCGTAGCAAGCAACGCTTCGTTACAAAGCGGCAAGATCGCGGCACCACCGCGACGCTACACCAGAACTCCCGAGGTCGACCGCTCCCCATCGCATCCCCCAATCCGGCGATGAGAGGAGCGGCGGCACCGGACCGCAGGCGGGAACCCACCACCACTTCAAAGGGGGATCCCATGTATCGATTCACGTTCGCCGCCGCGCTCGCGCTGATCGCCAGCCCCGCCGTCGCGCAGGACACGGGCGGAGACACCGCACCGCCACCGCCGTTCAAGGTATCGGGCAGCGTCGCGCTCGTCTCCGACTATCGCTTCCGGGGCGTGTCCCAATCCGACAAACAGATCGCGCTGCAGGGCGGCATCACCGTCACCCACGAAAGTGGCCTCTACGCCAGCACCTGGGCCTCGAACCTTGCCGGCTGGGGCACCTTTGGCGGTGCCAATCTCGAGCTCGATCTGGTCGGCGGCTATAAGCGCCCGCTCGCTGGCGGCACGATCGATGTCGGGCTGACCTGGTACATGTATCCCGGAGGTGCCGCTCTCACCGATTTCGCCGAACCCTATGTCAAAGTGAGCGGCACGCTTGGTCCGGCGACCTTGCTGGCGGGTGTCGCCTATGCGCCAAAGCAAAAGGCGCTGGGCAATTTCTCCAACACGGCCGAAAGCCGCGGGCAGTCCCAGGACAATCTCTATCTGTGGGGCGATGGCAGCGCGGGCATTCCCGGCACGCCCGTCACCGCCAAGGCACATATCGGTTATTCCAAGGGCAATCCCGGGCTGGGGCCGAACGGCACCAGCGTGGCACCGACGGGGAGCTATTGGGACTGGCTGCTGGGGGTCGATTATGTTGTCGGCCCGGTGACGCTGGGCGTCGCTTATGTCGACACCGACATCAGCCGCGCGAAATCGGCCTATCTCCTGCCGAACTTCTCCTCGACCAAGAACGGATCGTCGATCGCGGGCAGCAAGGTGGTGTTCAGCGTTTCCGCCGCCTTCTAACGACGGATTATGGCCGCCGGGGCAGGAACCCCGGCGGCCAATATGGTTCAGGCAGCGTCGACCAGCACGATCTCGCTATCCTCGATCGCGGTTACCCGCAGCACCGCTTCATCGCGGATCGCCGCACCGTCGCGGGCGTTGACGCGCACGCCGTCAATCTCGATCGCGCCCGTCGCGGGGACGAGATAGCCGCGCCGATCCTTGCCGAGCGGATATTCGGCGGTCTCGCCCGCCTTGAGCGTGGCACCGACAACGCGGGCGTCGGTGCGGATCGGCAGCGCATCGCCATCCTCGGCAAAGCCGCTCGCCAGCACCACGAACTGTCCGGCGCGATCGCCCTTGGGGAAGGGGCGGGCACCCCAGCTTGGCTTCTCGCCACCGCGCGTCGGCTGGATCCAGATCTGGAAGATCCTGGTGGTGATATCCTCCTTATTATATTCGGAATGGGTGATGCCCGTGCCGGCACTCATCACCTGGACATCGCCCGCCTCGGTGCGGCCGAGATTGCCGAGATTGTCCTGGTGCGTGATCGCGCCTTCGCGGACATAGGTGATGATCTCCATGTCGCGATGCGGATGCGGCGGGAAGCCGGTCTGCGGGGCGATCGTGTCGTCATTCCACACCCGCAAATTGCCCCAATTGGTGCGCGCCGGGTCGTAGTAATTGGCGAAGGAGAAATGGTGCTTGGCATCGAGCCAACCGTGATTGGCACCGCCGAGGCTGGCATAAGGGCGAAGGTCGATCATGGCGCAAACTCCTGTGCTGCGGTGGACTGGCAGGGTGCCGGTCCGTCCGTCGATGACAGGGATATAGAGCGGCTCGACTTCGCTGCTCAGTCGGATAAAGTGCATCGAAACGTTCGAGAAAGTTGATATGCACAATCCCGGTACGCCAACCCTGGACCAGCTCCGCGTGTTTCTGGCCGTGGTCGATACCGGCAGTTTTGCCGCTGCCGGGCGCAAGCTCAACCGCGCGGTGTCGGTCATCAGCTACGGCATCGCCAATCTCGAGGCGCAATTGGGCGTGCTGCTGTTCGACCGGGAAGGCACGCGCAAGCCGAAGTTGACCGAGGCCGGGCGCGCGGTGCTGGCCGAGGTGCGCAGCGTGGCGCAGGGCATCGACGGTCTTCGCGCCAAGGTGAAGGGGCTGCTCGACGGGCTGGAGGCCGAGGTGCATCTGGCGGTGGACGTGATGCTGCCCGCGCAGCGGCTGGGCAAGGTGTTGCGCGCCTTCGCTGCCGCTTACCCCACGGTCACGCTGCGCTTGCATGTCGAGGCATTGGGAGCAGTGGTCGCTTTGGTGCAAGATGGGGAAGCGGTGGTCGGCATCTCCGGGCCGCTGGCGGCGGGGCGTGTGGGGATCGAAGCGGTGACGGCGGGATCGGTGCAGATGGTGCCGGTCGCCGCGCCCGACCATCCGCTCGCGCGGATGACGCCGATTCTGCCCGGCGCAGGGCGCGATTTCGTGCAACTCGTGCTCACCGATCGCTCGCCCTTGACCGAGGGGCGCGACTTTGCGGTGATGAGCCCGCGCACCTGGCGGCTGGCCGATCTCGGCGCGAAACATGAATTGCTGCGCGAGGGGATCGGCTGGGGCAACATGCCGCTGCCGCTGATCGCGGGCGATCTGGTCGCGGGGACGCTGGTGCGGCTGGCCATGCCCGAACAGCCGGGCGGGATCTATCGCTTTTCCGGCATCTGGCGGCGTGACGTGCCGCCCGGCCCGGCGGCATCCTGGCTGCTCGACCAGTTCGTCGCGCAGGGCCGCGAGGATGCCGAGCTTCCGGGCGTTCCCGACGTGTGAGCGTGGCTCACGCTCCCAGCGGCTTGCCCGCATCGGGATGCAGCGTGCAGGCGATCGTCCCGCCCAGGATCAGCGCCCCGGCCACTGCGAGCGGCACAGCCAGCCCGTATCGCACCAGCACCGCACCGAGCGCAGCGCCCAGCAAGATCGCCACCACCGCCGCGATTCGCCGCGCCCAATTGGGGTTGCTGCCGCCCGCCAGCGTCGAATCGGCGGCGAGGCCGGTGATCGTGAGCGTCAGCACCGTGGTCGTCAGGTCGGGCACCTTCAATTGGCGGATCGTGGCGTTGCGGTAGCCCATTGCGACCGCCGTCAGCGCGATGATCGCAAACAACTGCCATTCGGGCGTCAGCGTCGCCGGATCGAAGCCGAGGGCGATGATCGCCGCAGCCCACAGCAAAACCGCCTCGATGAGCGCCGACCAGAGCAACCAGTGACGCAGCGGGCGGTTGGTGTGGAAGCGCCCGGTGCGCCCGGCGAGGAACGCGCCGAGCATGAAGGTGGCGATCGCGATCAGATAGGGCGCGACGGTGAAACCGGGCGTGCCCACAGCGGCGAAGCCGAGAAAGACGATGTTCCCGGTCATGTTCGCGGTGAACACCTTGCCCAGCCCGAGCACGCTGGTCGCATCGACCAGGCCGGTGGTGAAGGAGAGCAACAGCAGCAGCGGCGGCAACAGAGCGGGTTGGGGAGGCGTGGGGGTGGCCATTGTCATCATCCTTCAGAAACGGAAGTCGCTTTCAAGACCCAGCATCGTGATCGTCCGCGCGGGGCCTGTCTCGCGGATGAAGGTGCCGGGCGCGAAGGCGGAGAGCGAGGCGGAAAAGCTCAGCTCGCGCGTCGCCTGCCATGCAACCGTCGCTTCGATCTCCTTGCCGATGAAGCGCGCGCGCGACGTGCCCGGCGCGCGGATCAGCCGACCGGGAATATCATACACCCCATCCGCCAGCGAGGCACGCCAATAGGCCATGCCGGCTAGGCTCGCCGTGACACCGTTGCCAAATGTGCCGGACACTTGCGGGTTGAGGTTGATCAGATTGTACGGTCCGACCGGGGACAGCTCGCCGAAATATTTGCCCTTGGGGAAGAGCGCGTTGAAGGTGCCCAGGTGGTGGTCATTGGGGTTGCCGTCGCCGCTTGCATAATCGAGGCGCACTTGCAGATCGGGGGCGAAGCGGATCTTGGGGAAGTGCCGCCCGACCTCGCTGCCAAGCGTCCACGCGCCGATCGAGCCATCGGCGAAGCGGCCGAATTGCGCCACGCCCTCGACATTCCAATGCCAGGTGGTGACATCGCCGAACCAGCGCGCACCGATGCTGTGACGCAGCTCGCGCGCCGTCTGCCCGGCGAAGCTCGCCTGCGTGTTGCGATAGCCCAAATAGTAGAGATCGACCCCGCTGCGTGGGCGTTTGACCGAGCCATAGGCCCCCCACAGCGCGCGAGTGCGGGAACGACGATCGTCGAAGCTGCCGAGTCCCGGCTCGACCGGGCGCACCGCGATCAGGCTGAGCGTCGCGCCGCCAAGCGAGGCAAGTCCGCGAAATCCATCAAAGGCGAGCGGGACATTGGGGCCGTAGCGCGTGCCGACCATCCGCTCGGTGCCGAGCGAGAGCATCTGTCGCCCCGCGCGCAGTGTGAGACCGGTCGCATCCGGGTCGCCGGTATGCGCCTCGCCCAGCCGCACGTCGACAAAGCCCTGCAGCAGATCGGTGCGGGTCTGGTCGATCGGCGAATTGCTCGGGCGTACGCCAATCGCATAGGCAGCGATCGGCTCGAGGAAAGCGCGAACCCGCCCGACATGCAGATCGGCATAAGGCATGGCGCGCAACCACAGATAACTGTCATTCGGGGCCGGGGCACCGCCCCAGAGGTTGTTGTGATAAGTCTCGTTGCGCAACCGCAACTCGAGCCCGGTCGAGGCGTAGCTGTCGGTGCCGAGCGGGATATAGTTGAACTGTTCGGTCCAATGCCCTGTCCGTTGGGCGGGGTCGGCGAGCGTGGACCAATCCTCGTCATAGCGTGTCGTGGTCAGCGTCGGCGGTTTCCAGGCGTCGCTCGATTGCGCCGCCGCCGGGCTGACGGTGACGAGCGCGAACGTGGCCAGGAAACCGGCGCGGCGCACCTCAGCGCCGCCGCGCCGCGACCATCGCCACCATAACGAACGCGGCGACCAGGCCGAGATGCTCAAAAAAGTCGTTGGTCGCGATGAAGCGCGCTTGCCCCTGCATCGCCCAGAACGGGCTGGCGATGAAGGCGGTGAGCAAGGTGAACACGCCCAGCGCCCCGGCCGCGAGCCAGACGAAGCGCCCCCACAGGATCAGCACCGATCCGACCAGTTCGACCAGCAGCGTCAGCGCCGCGGTCAGTTCGGGCGGATGCACGCCGAAATGCACCTGCTCCGCCACCGCCGACGGCCAATCCCCCAGCTTGGCGACGCCGCCGATGAGATAGGCGCTGAGCAACGCCAGCCGGACGAAGAACCAGGTCGGTGGCCAATCGAGGATTGCGGTGACGAAGCGTGGGGTGTCGTGCCCGGTCATCGCGCGGTCTGGCTGTGGATTTCGGCGATATAGCCGCCGGGGAAGCGCACGATCGCCGACTGGCGATCGGCTTCGGCATGCGCCGGGACCAGCGTCTCGACGCCCGCCGCCTGCGCCCTGGCGAGCGTGGCGGAAAGATCGGCGACGGCATAGCCAGTCATGTCGCGGCCATAGGGCCAGGGCAATTGGCCGTTCGAGACCATCACCGTCATGTCGCCATAGCCCGAGGTCAGGCGAATGCGGCGATAGGCAGCGCCCGGCTGGCCGATCTCGACGCCGGGCGCGGCCTTCTCGTCGGACACCGTCCGCGCGTGGGCGAAGCGGGTCCAGCTTTTGACGAAGGCATCGGCACGGTCGGCGGTGAGATAGACGCGGTTTTCGGGCAGGGTCGCGAGCGTGGGGTAATTGGGCTTGGTGGTGTGCCAATAGAGCTGCATGTTCACGCCGCCCGGCCATTGCACGACGGCATCGCGCCCGATCGGATCGGGGAAGGTGGTGATCAGCCGCGCCGCACCCGATGCCACGGCCGCATTGACCGCCGCATCCATGTCGCTGACCAGATAGCCGTTGCGCTCGACCCCGAACGGGTAAGGGATGGGGGTGGTGAAGCCGAACACCGACACCGACCCCGCCTTGGTCAGCACCAGTTGCGACCAGGTCATGCTCGTCGTCGGGGTGACTTGAAACGCGCCTTTCTTGGTCGCCGTGCCGCCGAAGGTCGCGATCAGGCTGGTGACGAAGCGGTCGAAATCCTCGGGCGCGACATAGACGTGCGTGGTGTCATATTGCGGGCCGACGGCATAATCGGCGGTGACGGCTTCGCGGGCCAGCGCAGGGGCGATCGGCGCGGTGCCGAGCATCAGCGCGGCGAGGAAGAGCGGCAGGCGTTTCATGGCGTGTCTCCGTGAGGAAAGCATCAGACGGCCCAGCAGCCGCAGCCGAACGCGCCCCAGAAGGTCTGGACGTCGGCGGTGGGGGCGCTGGTGGCGAGGGCTGCGGCATGGTCATGGCCGTGGACCGCGCAGCCGCTTGCGCAGCCGCAGGCGCTGGCTAGCTTGGCGGCGGTGTCGGGGGTGCGGTGATAGCCGCCAAAGGTCGCGACCGGGGACCAATCGGGCATCGGTCGCGGCAGCGCGGGCGCGAGCGGCGCATAGTCGCCCTCGCCATAGACCACCGCGCCGCCGAGCACGGTGAGCACCGAGCGCAGATGCGGGATTTCGCTTTCGGCGACGCTGAAATAATCGGCCGACAGCACCGCGAGATCGGCAAGCTGGCCGACCTTGATCTGCCCCTTTTTGCCGACTTCGTTCGAGAACCAGGTGTTCTCATGCGTCCACAGCCGCAGCGCCTTTTCGCGGCTCAGGCGGTTGACGCCGGGATAGAGGCCGAGGCCGCCGACGGTCTTGCCCGTCACCAGCCAGTTGAGCGACACCCACGGATTGTAGCTGGCGACGCGCGTCGCATCGGTGCCCGCGCCGACCGGCAATCCGGCGGCCATCATCTTGGCGATTGGCGGGGTGCGCTCGGCGGCCTTTGCGCCATAGCGTTCGACGAAATATTCGCCCTGATAGGCCATGCGATGCTGGATCGCGATGCCACCGCCGAGGGCTGCGATGCGGTCGATATTGCGGTCGCTGATCGTCTCGCAATGGTCGAAGAACCAGTTGATCCCGGTGAAGGGAATGTCGCGCGCGACCTTCTCATACACATCGAGCGCACGGCCGATCGTCTGGTCATAAGTGGCGTGCAGCCGCCACGGCCATTTATGTTCGGCGAGCAAGCGGATGACGGGTTCGAGGTCGCCCTCCATGTTTGCCGGCATGTCGGGGCGTTCGACCCGGAAATCCTCGAAATCGGCGGCGGAATAGACGAGCATTTCGCCCGCGCCATTGTGGCGATAGCTGTCGTCGCCCTGGCCGGGCGTCACTTGCTTCACCCAGCCGCTGAAATCGGCCAGCTCTTCCTTGGGCTTTTGCGTGAACAGATTGTAGCTGATGCGCACGGTCAATTGGTTGTCGGCGTGGAGCTGCTCGATGATCGCATAATCATCGGGATAATTCTGGAAGCCGCCGCCCGCGTCGATCACACCGGTGACGCCGAGGCTGTTCATCTCGCGCATGAAGTGGCGCGTCGAATTGAGCTGATATTCGGGGGGCAGCTTGGGGCCCTTGGCGAGCGTGGAATAGAGGATCGTCGCATTGGGCTGTGCCAGCAACAGGCCGGTCGGGTTGCCCGCCGCATCGCGCACGATCTCGCCGCCGGGCGGGTTGGGCGTGTCCTTGGTATAGCCGACGACGCGCAGTGCAGCGGCGTTGAGCAGTGCGCGGTCGTACAGATGCAGGATGAACACCGGCGTATCGGGCGCGATCGCGTTCAACTCGGCGATAGTCGGCAAGCGTTTTTCGGCGAATTGATGCTCGGTAAAGCCACCGACCACGCGCACCCATTGCGGGGCGGGGGTGATGTCGACCTGGCGCTTGAGCATGGCGAGCGCGTCGGCAAGGCTCGGCACGCCATCCCAGCGGAGCTCCATATTATAGTTCAGCCCGCCGCGGATGATGTGCATGTGGCTGTCGATCAGGCCGGGGATGATGCGGCGGCCCTTGGCATCGATCACGCTTGCTTGCGGGGCGGCGGCGCGCACCTCGGCCTCGCTGCCGACCGCGAGGAAGCGCCCGTCGCGGATCGCGATCGCCTGCGCTTGCGGGTTTTCGCGGTCGAGCGTGGTGACCTTGGCATTGACGAGGATGAGATCGGTGGCCGGCATTGTGGAAGTCCTTGCGAGAAGCGGGGCGGCGAACGTGCCGATCGCCGCCCCGGCGATCGTCTGGCGGCGGGTGAGGTCGTTCATGCGTCCTGGTCGGGGTGGTCGCCGGGCAGGCGGCCAAAGACATGTTCGGCCGCTTCGGCGCGCAGGAAGGCAACCGCTTCGCCCGAGCTGACGCGCTTGACGAGCGGAATGACTTGTTCGCCGACGAGAATGCCGAGCAACCCGACCAGGGCGATGGCGGGCGGTGCGGGCGAACGCACGCCAAGCAGGCTGTAAATCAGCCCAACCAGCAAGCCGACGGCGAGCGAGATGAGATATGGCTTCATTTAGGTCACTTCCTGCTGGAGCGGTAAAGCCTGCAGCATCGGGGCGGGCGGGGGGCTTGGGACCCGCCCCGACGCGCCATCCTCAGCCGTGCTGGCCTTCGGAAGCCCCGAACATCGTCTTGGCGTAAGTGATGCCCAGCCCATAGGCTCCGCCCCATTTACGGGCGATAGCGGTGGTCGACTCATAGCTATCCACCCGTGCCCAATCGCGCTGCAGTTCGAGCAGATACTGCACCGACGTCATCGGCGTCGCGCCAAGCTGGATCATTCGCTGAACCGCGCGCTCATGCGCTTCGGGCGAAACGTCGCCGCAGGCATCGGCGATGAAATAGACATCGAAGCCCTGGTCGATCGCCGAGGCCACGGGACCGACGATGCAAACGCTGGTCCACAGCCCGGCGAACACGATGCGGGTCTTGCCGATGCGGTTGACCTCGTCGATCACGGCGGCATCTTCCCACGTGTTCATGCTGGTGCGGTCGAGCATTGCCTGGCCGGGAAAAGCGTCCTTGATCTCGTCGAACATCGGGCCCGAAAAGCTCTTTTCGGCAACCGTCGTCAGGATCGTCGATACGTTGAAGGATTTGGCGGCATTGCTGATGAGTGCTGCATTGTTGCGCAGCAATTCGGCACCGATCGATTTGGTGGCGAACGCCATTTGCGACTGGAAATCGATCAGTACGAGCGTGTGGTCGGTAGGCGAAATCAGCGATTTGCCGGGCGTTGCGGTCGCGGTGATGGTCATGGGAGGAACCTTTCTTACAATGTCGGAGTGGAAAGCGTGGTGTGGATCGCGATGCCGCTTTTCAGCGTCAGCGTGACGGGGGTGCGCTCGGCAATCTCGGCCAGGCGGGTCTGTGCGGCGGTGTCGGGCCCGACGATCGTCAGCAGCCGTTCGACACGGTTGCCATCTGGGCCGCCGACCAGGCGCAGCGCCACGTCGAGCGTTTCGATCGGCCAGCCCTTGCGATCGGCATACATGCGCAGCGTGATCGCGGTGCAGGCCCCCAAAGCGGACAGCAGCAGGTCGTACGGCGCGGGGCCGGCGTCTGCGCCGCCACGGCTGGCGGGTTCATCGGCGGTCAGCATATGGTGCCCGGTCGTGATCGCGGTGCGGTAGAATTCTGTGCCGATCCGGGCGGTGGCAGTGGCCATGCTACGATCCCTTCAAAGCGACAGCAGCGCGATCGCGTCGATCTGCGCTGGGTTGAAACCATGGGTCGACAGGCCATCCGCGAGGTCGCGGGCCGGGGTGCGGCGGCGGCGGGTCGTGCAGACGAACCGGCGGACCGCCTCGCGGCGCGGATCGGCGGCCACATCGGCGTTGCGCTTGCGGAAGAAGTGCGGCGCGCATCCGCAGGCATCGGCTTCGCGCAGCGCTTCGGCGACGGCTGACCATTCGCGATTGTTGAGGACGGGCGGTGGGAGCAAAGACGACATCGGAACCTCCTGTGGCGACCCGGCAAGAGATGGCGAATTCGCGACGTCAGCGGCAGACGTATAAAATCGGTCAGAACGTTCCAAATTGTTGAATAGCGTTCCCATGAGCTCTGTTTAGCCACATTGGCGAGAACGGTCTTGGATCGCCGTGATGCGACCAGCATCTATCTGCGACACCCGTTCGTGCGCGCAGCCGACATTTCTAATAATTCGAACGAAAGATACAATTTTATTCCACTGGTTGAGGGGGAGGGGCAGTGCCATCTTTGCGGCAACGGCGGGATTGGTCCGCCCCAAAGGAGATTTCCCATGGCTACCCTACCACTCGGTGCAACTGCCCGCCCCTCGACCAGCGCCGCTGCGCTTCCGCTCGTCGGCCGTACCGCGATTGCCGCGATCTTCGTCCTCAGCGGCCTGTCCAAGCTCGCCGCGCCCGCCGCCACGATTGGTTATATCCAGTCGGTCGGCCTGCCCTTGCCGCAAGTCGGCTTGGCGATCGCGCTGGTCGTGGAATTGCTCGGTGGTGTGGCGCTCATCCTTGGGTATCGCACGCGTCTGGTGGCGTCGGTGCTGGCGGTGTTCGCGATCGCGACCGCGCTCGCCTTCCACAGCGCGCTTGGCGACCAGAACCAGTTCATCCACTTCTTCAAGAACGTCGCTATCGCCGGTGGCCTGCTCAACGTCATCGCGCTGGGTGGCGGAGCGTGGAGCCTCGACGCCCGTCGCTGAACCACGGTCCTGCGCAGGAGAAAAAAAAGCCGGACGGGGTACCCCGTCCGGCTTTTTCGTGCGCGGATGTTGCGTCTATCCAAGATCGCGCCGCGTTGTGCGGTTATGTTCGCCGTGAAAGGAACTTCGATGTCCGACCCTGACCCCAACCCCGACTCGACGCCCGATGTGCCGGCCGAGGACCATGAGGAAGAGCTGATCGACGAAGGTCTCGAGGAAAGTTTCCCCGCCAGCGATCCGCCCGCTGCTCCGCGTTTCGATTGAGCGGGGCGATGCAGAAGCTGCTCGTCCTTTATGGCTCGTACCGCTCCGACCGTATGGGCATTCGCCTTGCGGATTATCTCGTCCGACGCTTTCAGGCGCGCGGGGTCGACGCCGAATTGATCGACGCAAAGGCGGTCGGGCTGCCGATGCTCGATCGCATGTATAAGGAATATACCCCCGCTGAGGCACCGTCGGCGATGGCTGCGCTGGCAGCCAAGATCCGTGAAGCCGACGCCTTTTTGTTCGTCACAGGCGAATATAATTGGGGCGTGCAGCCGGGCCTCAAGAACCTGACCGACCATTTCCTTGAGGAATGGTTCTGGCGTCCCGCCGCGATCGCCAGCTATTCGGCGGGGCGGTTGTCCGGGGTGCGCGCCGCGCAGGCTTGGCACCCGACATTGGCGGAAATGGGCATGGTCGTGGTATCGAGCACTCTCTCTATTGGGCCTATCAGTGCAACGCTCGACCCCGCGGCGCAGCCGATCGGGGGCGGCGGTGCGGCGCTGGAAGCGGGGTTCGACCGGTTCGCCGATGATCTGACCTGGTGGGCGGATGCGGCGGCGCGGCAACGCGCGGTGGTGGCACCGCCTTATTGACCACGAGCGTTCTGCTGCGTTCGCGGCAGAACGATTTCGTTTGATAAAGGTGGGGGCTAAAGCGCAGGTGCACTGGTATCGTGCGCTTCCCGTCCTTCGCCGGACAGCGCGATCGTTGCGCGCGGAGGAGCGGGGGGTCGATGAGTAGGGATGTAGTGATTGCCCATGCGCGCCCCGGTTCCTCGCGGGCAGCACCGATCGCGCCGTCGCGCCGCGCCGTCGTCACCGGCCTGTGCGCCGCAACCCTGTGCGCCGCCGCGCCCACGCCCGCCCGTCCGCAACGGATCGTCTCGCTCAACCCCTGCCTCGATGTCATCCTCGTGCAACTGGTCGACCGCCGCCGGATCGCGGCGCTCAGCCATTGGGCGAGCGAGGCCAATGGCTCGACCATCGCAGCCCTCGCGCGCACGCTGCCCAAAACCTATGAGAGCGCGGAGGAAGTGATCGCGCTCGCGCCCGATCTGGTGTTGGGCGCAAAGCTGATGCCGCTGGCGACGCGGCAGGCGCTGGCGCGCAGCGGCTTGAACACCGCTTTGTTCGATGTGCCCGAAACCATCGCCACCAGCATCGCCCAAGTCCGCGATGTCGCGCGCGCCGTGGGGGAAAGCGCGCGCGGCGAGCGCATCGTCGCGCGGATCGAGGCCGCGCTGCGCGCCGCCGCGCCGCCGCCGGGCATGGCGCCCGTCTCGGCGCTGGTGTTCATGGCCGGTGGTTTTGCTTCGGGGCCGGGGACGCTGATGGACGAACTGATGCGCCGCGCAGGGCTCAGCAACGCGATCACGCGCTATGGGTTCACCCAGTCGCGCAACGTGCCGCTCGAACTGCTGGTCGCCGATCCGCCGCAATTGCTGCTGTCAGGCGAAACCAGCGCGGGCGCGCCGGGATGGGCGCAGCGGGTGATGCAGCATCCAGCGCTGGCGCATGTCGCCGGCGGGATGCGGCGCGCGGTGTTCCCCGAGCGGCTGCTCTATTGCGGAGGGCCGGTGATGATCCCGGCGCTCGCCACGCTGGTGCGCGCGCGGCAAAGCGTGGTTGGGGCATGATGCTGCGGCGGATCGCGCTCTATGCCGGGCTGCTGGTGCTGCTCGCTGTGCTGGCGGGGCTCAGTTTGATTGCGGGGCGGGTGTGGGTGCCGCTGTCGGCCTGGAATGTCGCGAGCAGCGATCCGCGCTGGGCGATCATCGCCGATCTTCGGGTGCCGCGCACCATCCTTGGCATGTTGATCGGTGCGGCGCTTGGCCTGTCGGGCGCAGCGCTGCAGGGTTATACGCGCAATCCGCTGGCCGATCCCGGCGTGCTCGGCGTGTCGGCGATGGCGGCGCTGGGCGCGGTGCTGACGCTGTATTATGGCGCGACACTCGCCAGCATCTGGGTGCTGCCCGGCGCGGCGATGCTTGGCGCGCTGATCGGCGTGGCGCTGTTGTTGCTGCTCTCGGGCAGCCGGTCGAGCCTCGTCACCTTCGTGCTGGCAGGCGCGATCCTCAATATCGTGGCGAGTGCTGGCATCTCGCTCGCTTTGAGCCTCGCGCCGAGCCCGTGGGCGGTGGGCGAGATCGTCGACTGGCTGATGGGATCGCTGCAGGATCGCAGCGTCGATGAAGTGTGGCTGGCAGCACCCTTCATCCTCGCCGGCACCGCGCTGCTGCTGACGACGGGCCGCGCGCTCGATGCGTTGACGCTGGGCGAGGCGGGCGCGCGTTCGCTCGGCATTTCGCTGCGCCGGACACGCTGGACGCTGGCGCTGGGCGTCGGTCTCGCGACGGGCGCGGCGGTGGCGGTGAGCGGGGTGATCGGCTTTGTCGGGCTGGTCGTGCCGCATATCCTGCGCCCGCTGGTCGGCGCGCGGCCCGGCGCGTTGCTTGCCCCCAGCGCGCTCGGCGGCGCGGTGCTGGTGTTGGCGGCGGACATTCTCGTGCGGGTGACCCCGGCGGCGGGCGAAGTGAAGCTCGGCGTGGCGATGGCGGCTTTGGGCGGGCCGTTCTTCCTGGCGCTGCTGCTGACGCTCCGGCGGAGGATCGCATGAGCGTGCTGTCGTGCCGCGATGTGCGCGTAACGCTGGGCGGGCGCGGCGTGCTGGCGGGCGTGGACCTGACGCTCGCGGCGGGACAGGTGACGGCGATCGTCGGGCCGAATGGCGCGGGCAAATCGACTTTGCTGGCCTGCCTCGCCGGGCTGCGCACGCCTGATAGCGGGGCGGTTCATCTCGACGGCCAGCCGGTCACCGCCATGCCGCCGCGCGCGCTCGCCCAGCGGCTCGCCTTTCTGCCGCAGACGCCGGAAATCGCCTGGGCGGTCGATGCGCGGACGTTGGTTGGCCTCGGTCGCATTCCGTTCCTCGGCGCGCGCGGCGGCGGCAGTGCTGATGCGGCAGCGGTGACGCAGGCGATGGAACTGGCCGGGGTCAGCGACTTCGCTGGCCGCGTGGTGACGAGCCTGTCGGGCGGCGAACGCGCCCGCGTCCTCATCGCCCGCGCGCTCGCCGGGGAGCCCGAATGGCTGCTGGCCGATGAGCCGCTGTCGGGGCTCGACCCGGCGCATCAGCTCGACGTGGCGGGGCTGTTCCGCGTCATGGCGCTGGCCGGGGCCGGGGTGGTGGTGACGCTGCACGACCTGACGATGGCGCTGCGCCTCGCCGACCGCGTGGTGGTGCTGGCGGCGGGCGCGGTGCTGGCCGATGGCGCGCCCGTCGACGCGCTGAGGCCGGACGTGCTGCGCGCGGCTTACGGGATCGAGGCGCGCGTGCTGGCGGGGGCGCAAAGGCCGATCATCGATGTGGTGCGCCGCGCGGGGTGAGGGGCGTCGCCTGTGCTTCTCCCTCCGTTCGTGCTGAGCGTGTCGAAGCACCTCTCTCAGCACGCGCAGAACGTCACAACCGAATAAGAGCATCGGGTGGCAACTTCCCATCGAATCCTGAAGCATCGCCAACGGCCTCCCCACACAGCACGAAGGTCGGCACTTCGATAAAGGAATTCGGAGCCGGAACTGCAAACGGTACATTCGGGGCGGGAACAGAATCGATATTTGCCCCTTCGACTATGCCAACATGGCAGATGTTGTGCGCTCGCAGGCTCCGTATCGACTGAATCAGGCGCTCGTAATTTGGGGCAGGTCCTAAACGGATCACCACGACCTTCAAAGACTGTCCGCTTTGGGTCATGGCGGGAAGTCGCACGCTTTCATCAGTGCGAGGGTCGGGGTTCCATCGACCCTTAGTCAATACGGTTGTCTTCTGGCTCGGGGACACGGACAGGACCAAAGAGTCGATCCCTACATAGGTGATCGCCGCATTGGGCCTGGTTGAATCGTAGGCGCGCCAACCGAAGAGCGCGATATTGCCGATCAGAAGAGCGGCGGCGCTGATTATGAGAAGAGTCCGTCGCCGGGGCATGGCGCACGATACCATCCCCATGCTTTCCCTTCTATAGGTTGAGGGGGAACAGCAGGGGCGCGCCGACTTGACGCAGCGCCAGCGCCGCGCATGACAGGCGTCATGATACCCGAGATCGAACCCGCCACCGCCGCCGATGCCGCCGCCGTCATCGCCTTGTGGCACGCGTGCGGCCTCACCCGTCCGTGGAACGACCCCGCCACCGACTTTGCGCTCGCGCTGCGGGAGGCGCAGTCGAGCGTGCTGGTCGTACGCGGGGAGGGCGGCATCACCGGCAGCGTGATGGTCGGTTTCGACGGCCATCGCGGCTGGGTCTATTATCTCGCGGTCGCCCCCGCAGCGCGCCGTTCCGGCCTCGGTCGCGCGCTGATGACGGCGGCGGAAGCCTGGCTGCACGCGCGCGGCGCGCCCAAGCTGCAATTGATGGTCCGCGGCGACAACACCGCCGCGCTCGGCTTTTACGAAGCGCTCGGGCTGGCGCGGCAGGATGTCGTGGTGCTGGGGCGGTTTCTGGCGGATGGGGGAGTGGGGTGAGGGGCGCTGTTTGCGAAGTTGCTGCAGGTGACCTTGCTGGCGAAAACGCTAAGCGGCCTTAACATAGAATGGTGGAAACCTGCCGTTGGCTCGGTGCACGAATCTGCCTACTATTGGGCATGGTAATGGCTGAAAATCACCCTCCGCGTAGCCTCGGCCTTGGTGGAGACGGGGACGAGATAGCCGCGATCAAAGAAGTTGAGCGATGCTTCGGCGTTCGGCTCGACTACTCCGACTCGCAAAGCTGGGAAACGGCTGGCGACGTGTTCGCTGCGCTCCAGAGGACGCTTCCTGCCGAGCGAGCAACAGCGCGCGACACATGGGCGCGCTTCGCCAAAGCCATCTCCTCCGAAACAGGCGTCGACCCTTCGCGAGTGACGCCCGAGACCCTGTTGCTCGGCCAGCATCGGTTCGACCGCCGAGTCCTACTGGCCGTTGCGATCCTTTTCGGTTTGACGCTGGCTGTCATCCGCTACTGGTAAATGGCAGCAAGTGGGGCGCGAGCCGCCACGCTGCTTTGACCTCCGCCGATCGCCAGCGGGAAAGGGGGAAAGTGGTGGGAAGCGGACATAAAATCGAGGTCAAAAGAGGTTCCAAGCTCGCCCGCCCCACCAAACCCCGAGGCCGACATAAAACGCAAATACAAACCAAAATTGGACTGGACGCTCATTTCGCCTCGGACTGAAATTTGGACTTCCAGCGGGCATTCCGGTGCGAACCGTGCGCCATGCGAGCCAAAAGCTTGCTAAGGCTGCCAACGTGCCCAGCATCTCACTTAGCGTTGGTGGCACTGGCGGGACTGCCTTTCGACTACGGACGATTAAACACACCGCTGATTTGCCTCGTTTTTTGAATGTCCGCAACTGGGCGAAACCTCCCAGCATCCTGTCCTGCAAACACAGTCCCTGCTATGTCAAATCCGCTCTTTGAAAGTCCCCCCCCCACCGAAACGGGCTGCACTCCGCGCCGTCCCCCGCTAAGAACGCACCCTTCCTCGCAACAAGCCACGAGACCATCATGCCCGCCACCGTCTATGGAATCCCCAGTTGCGACACGGTCAAGAAGGCGCGCACCTGGCTCGCCGAGCATGGCGTCGACTATGCCTTTCACGATTATAAGAAGCAGGGTGTCGATGAGGTGGCCCTGCGCCGCTGGGTCGATCGGCTTGGGTGGGAGGTGGTGCTCAACCGAGGCGGCCAGACCTTCCGCGCGCTGCCCGAGGGTGACAAGACCGATCTTGATGCCGAGAAGGCGATTGCGATCATGCTCGCCAAGCCCTCGGCGATCAAACGCCCGATTCTCGAATCTGGCCTCGAATCCGACGCTGTGCTGCTGGCGGGGTTCAAGCCCGATACCTATCTAATGACTCTCAAGCCTTAAGGAGAGACCGCCATGCCGACTGCACGCTGGAACGGGGCCGTGATCGCCCAGTCCGAGGATACCGTTGTGGTCGAGGGCAACCATTATTTCCCCGCCGACAGCATCGTCGCCGATTATTTCGAAGCCAGCGACACGCACTCCTTCTGCCCATGGAAGGGCGAGGCGAGCTACAAGTCGCTGGTGGTCGACGGCAAACGCAACGCCGATGCGGCGTGGTTCTATCCCGACCCCAAGCCGAAGGCCGCCGAGATCAAGGACCGCTTCGCTTTCTGGAAGGGCGTCACGGTCGAATAGCGCCCGTCACCCCTCCCATTGGAACACCTCGTCCAGGGGCTTGCCGAACACCTGCGCAATGCGAAACGCGGCCTCGAGCGTCGGTGAGTATTTGCCGGCCTCGATTGCCGCAACCGTCTGCCGCGTCAGGCCGATCTTCTCGCCCAGCTCGGCTTGCGTCATTTCCCCGGCCATGAAGCGCAACAGCCGGATGTGATTGGTAATCAGCGGTTTAGCCATGCCAGCCTCGGCGATAGCTGGCGACGATGATGCCATATCGCACAGTCTCCGCGATCACCAAGGCGAGCAAGGCCGTATTGATGATCTTCCAGCGCGAATCGGTGAAAGGCATCACCACGCCGACCAGGATCATCCCGACCATCAGCACATAATAGCCCATGCTCGCGCCACGGCGGGCGATGGCACGGTCGCGCTCATCGGGACGGGCCTGCGCCTCCCGCCTCGCCTGAACCGCGAGCAGGATACTGCCGATGATGACGACGACGACCTGTACGCCGGTTATGCCGCCGAACCACCACACGATCGTGATCGGGCGGGGATCGGGGCCGTGGGGTGCCAGCAGAACCCAGCCGAAATAGACGCTGTACGCGACAAGCATACAGGCAAGCGTCAGCCACGCCGTTTTTTCGCGAAATGCCATGTCAGTTCCCCCGGCGACGATCGGGCATCGCGATCGATTGTGATCCGCAGGGTGCCTTGCCAACCAGCGTCGCAGACTTTGCGGCAATTCTCATGAAAAGCACTGTGAACCTCCTGTCCGACTCGACAAACTTGAGGTAAATGATATTTTACATAGAGTCAATTTTGTCGAACGTTCGAAATATCGAAAGCTGGCGCGGCGTCGCGCGATCGGCTACCCGGTTGGGCCATGTCCACGACCTTCACCATCGACACCGCGACCAGTCGCGCCAACCCGACCCCCGCGCCGATGAAGCGCCTTACCGTGCCGTCGATCCGCGCGCGCAAGGGGGCGGAGCCGCTGGTGATGTTGACCGCCTACACCGTGCGCACCGCGCAATTGCTCGATCCGCATTGCGACATGCTGCTGGTGGGCGATAGTCTGGGGCAGGTGGTGTACGGCCTGCCCTCCACCGTGCCGGTCACGCTGGAGATGATGGCGGCGCATGGCGCGGCGGTGGTACGCGGCAGCTATCATGCGGTGGTGGTGATCGACATGCCGTTCGGCAGCTACGAAGCCTCGCCCGAAAAGGCGTTTGAAAGTGCTGCGTATCTGCTCAAGCAGACCGGTGCGGCGGCGGTGAAGCTCGAAGGCGGCCGGGCGATGGCCCCCACGGTCAAATTCCTGTCCGAACGCGGCATTCCCGTTATGGGGCATGTCGGGCTCACCCCGCAGGCGGTCAACACGCTCGGCGGCTATGGCGCGCGCGGGCGAACTCAGGCGGAAGCCGCCAAGATCATCGACGATGGCCAGGCGATTGCCGCGGCGGGAGCCTTCGCGCTGGTGATCGAGGGCGTGGTCGAACCGATCGCAATCGAGCTGACGCGCACGATCGATTGTCCGACCATCGGCATCGGTGCCTCGGCGCAGTGCGACGGGCAAGTGCTGGTGGCGGAGGATATGCTCGGCCTGTTCGATCGCACTGCCCGCTTCGTGAAGAAATTCGATGATCTTGCAGGCCGTATTTCCGCCGCGGTTGAAACCTATGCGGCGGATGTCCGGTCGCGCGCCTTCCCCGGTGCCGAGCAAATCTATGCCCCAAAGGACTGACGCCGCTTAGGAGTTCCGCCCGATTTTTTGAGCGCTTTTGTTTGTCTTCCGGCGCGGCTAAGGTCCGCGCCTCCCCGCCCTGATCCGATGGAGTTTCCCCCTTGGCTGTGCCGCCGAATACCGATGCCGCATTCCTGCGTGAAGTCGACGAGGAACTGCGTCGCGATCAACTGGCCAAGGCCGCGCGGCGCTACGGCATCGCCGCCATTGCCGTCATATTGCTCGCGCTTGTTGGCTTTGGCGGGTGGTTGCTGTGGCAATCGCATGAGCAATCGGTCGCGGGCGAGCAGGGCGAAGCACTGTCGAAGGCCTATGAAGACATGGGCAGCAACCGCATCGATTCGGCCAATGCCAAGCTGACCACGCTGGCGACCTCCAATATCGGCGGCTACCGCGCGCTGGCGTTGATGAGCCAGGCCGATTTGCTGTTGCAGAAGCAGGATTTGCGCGGGGCCGCCGCGAAGTTCGCGCAGGTCGCGGGCGATACCTCGATCGGCCAGCCGCTCCGCGACGTCGCGTTGATCCGCCAGACCACTGCCGAATTTGACTCGCTGAAGCCCGACGTCGTCATCGCGCGGCTGCGCGGGATCGCGGTCAAGGGCAATCCCTGGTTCGGCAACGCCGGAGAGCTTGTCGCGATTTCCTATCTCCGCCAGAATCGGCGGGATCTCGCGGGTGTGCTGTACGGTCAGATCGCGCGCGATCCGACCACGGAGGAGACGCTGCGGCAACGCGCGGTTCAGATGGCGGGCGTATTGGGTGTGGATGCCGTCACCGAGGCTAAGGAACAGAAATCGCAATGAAGATGACCAACCGCTTTCTCGTCGTGGCCGTGACTGCTGTCGCGCTCAGCGGCTGCGCTTCGATGAAGGGCAAGAAGAAAACGCCGGTGCTGGGGCAGCGCATCGCGATCTTGGCCGGGGAGCATGACGTGCTCGCCGACAAGACCATTGCGGGTGTCGATGTGCTCGTGCCGCCTGCGGCACCCAATGACAGTTGGGCCCAGCCCGGTGGCAGCGCGTCCAAGTCGCTTGGTCAATTGAGCCTCGGCTCGTCTTTGTCGCGGGCATGGAGCGCCTCGATCGACGGGGGCAGCAATCGCCAACGCCTGGGAGCCGCGCCGGTTATCGCTGACGGTCGACTGTATGCGATCGACGTCGATGCGACGATCCACGCCTTTTCGTCGACGACGGGGGCGGCTGTTTGGTCCACCAACGTGGCCGAAACGCACAAGGGCAAGATCGACAAGAAGACCCGCGGCGCGCGCTTTGGCGGCGGCGTGAGCTTCGATGATGGCAAGATCTTTGCCACTGACGGCCTGGGCGATGTCGTCGCGCTCGAGGCAGCGACTGGCAAGGTGCTGTGGCGCGTCAAGCCGGGTGCTCCGCTGCGCGGCGCGCCGACCGTGGCCAATGGGCAGATCTATATCCTGAGCCAGGACAATCAGCTTTACGCGTTGTCGCAGGCCGATGGCGCTGTCGTGTGGACGCAGTCGGGCTCGATCGAGACGCAAGGCGTGTTTGGCGTGGCCGCTCCGGCCGTCAGCCAGGGGACCGTGGTCGCGGGCTTCTCGTCGGGCGAACTCAACGCCTATCGCTATGAAAACGGCCGCACGCTGTGGCAGGACGCGCTGTCGCGTTCGACCATCTCGACCTCGGTTTCCTCGCTGGCCGACATCGACGCCGATCCAGTCATCGATCGCGGGGTCGTGTTCGCGGTCGGGCAGGGTGGCCGCATGGTCGCGCTCGAAATCGTCTCGGGCCAGCGCATGTGGGAACAGAATTTCGCTGGCATCTCCACCCCGTGGGTGGCCGGCGAATGGGTGTTCCTGGTGACGGACGATGCTCGTCTGGTTTGCCTCGCCCGCGCGACCGGAAAGGTCCGCTGGATCAGTCAGTTGCAGCATTTCAAGAGCGAGAAGCGCAAGAAGGACGGCACGATCAAGGACAGCAAGAAGGCCAATCCGGTCACCTGGTTCGGTCCGGTGCTGGCGGGCGGGCGGCTGGTGCTGACCAATTCGCTCGGTCAGATCGTCTCGGCGTCGGTCGAAAATGGCAAGGTCGGCACGGTGATTGAGTCCAAGGCCCCGTTCACGCTGCCGCCGGTCGTGTCCAACAATACGCTGTACGTGCTCGACCAGAAGGGCCGTGTCACCGCTTACAAATGAGGTGCGGCGCGGTCCGGTTGGACCGCGCCGATGATCCATTGGGCAGGATCAGTTGGGCAGGGCGGTAATATCGACCTTTTCCACCCATTTCGGGAAAAAGGCTGGCTGGCGGTTCGACCAGCCCGACGCGGTCGCCGCCGCCTCGCTGATCGACTGCAGCAATTTGCGGCGCAGGTCGGGATGCAGATGCGGTAGCGCTGCGGCAGCACAGAAGGCTGCGGGTAGCCACGGACGAATTTCCGCACCCACCAGGCGCTCGTACAGAAAGCGATAGGCGGAAAAGGTCGTCAGCCGCCCCTGGCCCAGATCGAAGGCCGTAATGGTCAGCAGCGGCGCGAAAAGCGGCTCCACCGAATCCAGGCCACTGTCGTCCGGGATCATTGCGCGGATGTCGGGCAGGCGTGTGTAGACGCGAACTTGGGCGCGGATGCTCGCCGCTTCGACAACGTCCCTCGACCAGCGTGCCATCGCGTCATCTCGGTCGAGACCGATGTCCAGAGAGCGCCGGACATAACGCTGCGTCGCCGACGAAAAGCCAGCAAACTCCTTCATTTCCGCCAATGTCATGGCACCATTCGCCGGCTTCATTCGAGAACCCATTACATCACCCCGCGCCCAAAAAGTGCAGTTGGGCGATCATGCGCTTCGTGGCTTACTCCATGGTTAACGCGCGATCGTCCAATAGTAGTAAGCGACCATAGATTTTGTTGCAGCGCAACACGCGAGGTGGCGAATCTGGCCCAATGATGGAAAATTCTGAAAGGTGCGGCGATCGCGCAACATTTTTAGGCGAAGCGGGACCGCCGCTAAGGATCATCGGCGATCCGCGATAATCGCGGCCTCCGCGTCCTGATCATAGCCGGACGATTTGGGGGCCGCGCCGTTATCGCCCGGTTTGGTCGTCGCAGGAGGATCCGAAGCGTCCATCGATTCGTCGAGCGCGTTATCGAGCACCGCGTCCGGGCTGGTCGGATCGCGCTCGAGGCGCTTGGCAATCGACTCGTCCTGGCCCGCATTTTGGCGCGGATGATGGATCTGTGCGTTCTCCTCGGGGCTTCCCGGGGCGATCGACAAGCTGTCGAGCGCTTTCTCGTCGATCATTTTGGTATCGTGCGGCATCGTCGCTCTCCTGACTGCAATGGCTCTGAAACGAGCGGAGCGCGGACAGTGTTCCGTCAGGGCAGGCGGGTGACGGTCACGCGCTGCTGGTTCATCGTGGCGCGGCCAAACACCGTCATGAAAGCGATGTCGGTGGCATCGCGGCCAACCGCAACGCGGGCCAGTTCGGCGCTGGATGCCATGCGCGTGGCATCGACCAGATGCCAGTCGCCATCGATCCACAATTCGGCGACGGCATGGAAGTCGGGCGGGTCGACGCCTGGGGCATAGGCGGATACGCACCGGGCCGGAATGCCGCCAGCGCGCGCGAGTGCCACCAGCAGGTGCGCGTAGTCGCGGCAGACGCCGCGGCGTTCGGCAAAGGTCATCAGCGCGGTGGTCGTGCCGCTGGAGGTGCCACTGGCATATGTGAGGTGGCCTGCCACCCAATCGACCAGCGCGCTCGCCAATGGGCCTGCCGATAGCCCGCCAAATTCCTGTTCGACAAAGCCTTCCAAACGATCGGATTCGCAGTACCGACTAGGCAGCAAATAGGGGATGGTTTCGGGCGGCATCAAGCGGATCGGCGTGTCGCCCAACTCGGCGAAATCGCGCGGTTGGCGCAGGATCTCCACGGTCGCGCGATATTCGGCGTGAAACGATCCTTCCGCGTGAAGCCAGCACCGTTGTCCAATACCCTCTTCGCCGGGCACCGCGCGTAACGGCGTGTTGCTCCACACCGTGAAATCCTGCGTCAAAAGGCGCTGATCGGGGCCTTTTGCAGCTTCGATCAGCAACAGCACGTCGGCGGCACCGTCGATCGCATAATTCAACGTCACATCGATCGAGAGGCGCATCACGGACCCTTCGGCAAAAGAAAGGGCCCGATAGACATTCTATCGGGCCCAGACCGGACAGATCCGGTGCGTCGCGTATCGCGTCGATCAGTTGCGGTTGCCGAACATCCGCAGGATGAAGAGGAACATGTTGATGAAGTCGAGATAGAGGGTCAGCGCCGACATGATCACCGTGCGCTGCTCGTCTTCGGTTCCGGCGACATAGGCATAGACGCTCTTCGTGCGCTGGGTATCATAAGCGGTCAAACCAGCGAACAGCAGAACGCCGACGATGCTGATAACCAGCGCGAGCGGGCCTGACTGGAAGAACACGTTCAGCAGCATTGCGACAATCAGGCCGACCAACCCCATGACCAGGAAGGTGCCGAACGCCGAAAGGTCACGCTTCGTGGTGTAGCCGTAAAGGCTAAGCCCCGCAAAAGCGGCCGACGTCGCGAAGAAGGCCTGTGCAACCGACGTGCCGGTGTAGCGCAGGAACACCGTCGACAATGACAGGCCCATCGCTACCGCAAAGCCCCAGAACATCGCCTGCAGCGTGCCGGGTGCCATGCGGGCGGCCCCATAGCTCATGGCGAAAACGAAGCCCAAGGGTGCCAGCATGATGATCCAGGCGAGCGGACCGCCACCGATCAAAATGTGCGCCGCAGGCGAATCCAGGCCGCCCCATGAGAAGAACATGGCGACCAACCCGGTCAACAGGATGCCCGACAGCATGTAGTTGTAAACCGAAAGCATATAGCTGCGCAGGCCGGCATCGAATGCCGCCGTGCCGACGGTCCCAGCCGCCGGGAACGCCGAAGCATTCGGACGGGGATCAGACCAGTTTGCCATTGCGAGAAGCTCCTAAACACCGACCATATGTCAGATGACGGCAATATCGGCCTTTACAGCGCGGTTTTCAAGCCAATCCCGCAACCGTGCGATCCCGCCGTCGCGCAGATCGCCGACGACCGATCGACAGGAATGCGGCCCCGACGTGAAAGCACTTTCGTAATCTCGGTATGCTCTGCTAGGCTGCCGAGCAGAGCAGAAACTGCCGAGAGGATTGATCGAATGGCGACCCCACCGGGCATCGCGCCGCCGCGCGCGTCAGCCTATGCATATTACGTTCTCGGCATTCTTTTCCTGGTCTACGTGCTTAATTTTGTCGATCGGCAGATCATCTCGATCCTCGCCGAAGACATCAAGCGCGACCTGCATTTGAAAGATGAGGATCTTGGTTTCCTCTATGGCACGGCGTTCGGGGTGTTCTATTCCTTGTTCGGCATCCCGCTCGGCCGGTTAGCGGATAACTGGCACCGGGTTCGGTTGATGACCGCAGGCCTGGTGCTGTGGTCGAGCATGACCGCGCTGTCCGGCTTTGCGCGCTCGGGAGGAATGCTGGTTGCGGCGCGAATCGGCGTGGGCATTGGCGAGGCGACGGCAAGCCCGTCGGCTTATTCCCTGATTTCCGACTATTTTCCCAAGAAGTTGCGTGCCACCGCGCTCGCGATCTACTCGTCCGGCCTCTATGTCGGAGGCGGGGTTTCGCTCAGCATCGCAGGGCTCGTCGTGCATCGCTGGAACGCAGTCTATCCGGCCGGCGGACCGCTGGGGTTGCACGGGTGGCAAGCCGCGTTCATCGCCGTGGGGCTGCCGGGCTTACTGTTAGCGCTGCTGGTCGCGACACTGCGCGAGCCAGTGCGCGGTGCGGTGGAGGGACTGCCGCCGCCCGAACGGCATCCGGCCCCGTTCCGCGCCTTGCTGGCCGATCTGCTCACCATCGTGCCTCCGTTCACGCTGATTGGCGCGGCGCGTGGCGGGGGGCGGTCGTTGGCGATCAACGTGCTTGCGCTTGGCGTGGTGGCGGGCGCGATCGCGGTGTTGCGCCACTTTGGCGAACCGTGGCCGCAATGGACTGCCGTCGGGCTAGGGGCATATGCGGTCTTTTCCTGGGCCAGCGCGCTGAAGCGCCGCGATTTGCCGACCTATACGCTGGTGATCGCCAATCCGGCATTTCTCTGTGTCGTCATTGCCTATGGCTTGAACGCTTTTGTCAGCTACGGCGTCAGCCTGTGGGCGGCACCCTATGCGATGCGCACCTTGGGTGTGACGATCCAACAAGCGGGCGGGTGGATCGGCGGAACGCTGGCCTTTGGGGGTTTTGTCGGGGTGACGGTGGGCGGCATTGTCGCTGACCGACTACGGCGGCGCTTTCCGGCGGGACGGATCATGGTCATCCTGTTCGGCGCGATCGTGCCGCTGCCCTTCATCGTCATCGCGTTTCGCAGCGGGGACGTTTCGATCTTCGTCTCCGCGTTACTGGTGGCGGCAACGTGTTCGAGTACGGCGCTGGGTGCCGCAGGGGCGACGATGCAGGATCTGGTATTGCCGCGCATGCGTGGCACCGCAACGGGCGCGTTCTTCATCGGCACGACGCTGCTTGGCCTGGCGATGGGCCCCTATATTGCCGGGCGCGTTTCGACCCTGTCGGGCAGTCTTACCACCGGCGTGCTTTCGCTGCTGCTGACCGCACCGATCACGATCGGCGCGGCCATCGCAGCGTATCGATTGGTGCCACGGGCAGAAGCCAATCGTGAGGCGCGGGCGCGCGCTGCGGGAGAGGTGATCGCCTAGGCGCGCGTCAGCCCGCGCTGAAGACCCCGCAGGCAATCCGCGCCCCGCTATTGCCCGACGGGTCGGTCATCAAATCGTCCGGCTTGGCATGGACGACGATGGCCGAGCCATCGGTGTCGAGCAGCCCAGCCATCGTTGCGCCGGGCAGCAAGATGCCGATCGTCCCGCGCCCACCAGCGCCGACGATGAGATTGGGCAGATCGCCTTCATGCGGCCCCTGGGGGTTCATCGAGCCGTGCTTGGTGCCCGCCGGGTTCCAATGGCCACCTGCACTGGCGAAGTCGGGGGCGTCGCAGCGCCCGACGGTATGCACATGTGCCCCATGCGTGCCGGGCGTGAGATCGTGCACATCGAGCGTCAGTCGCAGGCCACCCGTCACTTCGGTCGCGGTCGCGCGACCGACATCGGCACCGTCCGGCGTGCGGATTTGCGCCACCGCATGCGCGCCCTCCGCGACTGGCGCGCCGACGGCGACAGTCTTTTGCGTATCGCAGCCGGTGAGGCCGAATGTCGTCAATGCAGTTGCCGCGATCACGAATTTGCGCATGCGAATCTCCTGTTGCCGCCGCGACCGTTGCTGGGCGTTAATCGCCAAACGCGCAACTGCCGCCTTAGGTTCGCTCCTTTGATTGCGTCCGTCAGACGAACCCTAGGTTCCACGACGAGCTGTTGTAATTGCCGATATTGGGCAGGACCGTGCGCATGTCGGTCGCGGAAACGCCAAACCAATTGGCGAGCGTCGAGGCATATTGGTCGACCGCGATCGTCGGCAGCAGCCGGCCCTGGCCGACGTCGTCGACCGTGCCATTGCCGATTGCGGGCGGCGTTCCATAGAAGCGCTGCCCGCGTACAGCATCGCCCATTACGAAATGCATGCTGCCCCAGCCGTGATCGGATCCGTCGTTGTTCGACACCAGCGTCCGCCCGAAATCGGAGGCGGTGAAAGTGGTTACCTTGTCGGCCACGCCCATCGCGACGGTTGTGTCGTAAAAGGCCCGCATCGCGTTTGCGAGCAGCGTGGTCTGAGTGGGATGATTGGCGACCAGCGCATCATGCATATCCCACCCGCCAAGCGACACGAAGAACACTTGCCGCCGCGCGCCCAGTTGCGACGAGACCGAGATGAGCCGCGCGACGATCTTGAGCTGATCGGCAAGGCTGTTGGACGTGGGGAAAAGCGGGAAATTGGCGGCAGGCGCGCTAGCGAGCGCAGCATTGACCTGGGCATAGGTATCGAGTGCGCGCTTGCTGATCTTGGCGTGCTCGTCCTGAAAGATGTTGGTTTGCGACGCGGCCATCAGCGTGCGCAGCGTGCTTGCGCCCGTGCTCGACCCGAACAGGGTTGAGCCATTGTTCAACAATGCGATCGGCCCACCGGTGCCAACCGCATATTGGATCGCGGTCTTGCCGGTCAGGAATACAGCGTTGCCGGTGGCGTTGATGCAGGTCAGCGTCGCCGAGCCATTGCCGCTTTGGAGCAGATCCCCGATGCGACCGCCCCAGCCCGAGGTCGCGCCCTCGGGGTTGGAGGCTTGCCAATAGCTTTGCTGGTCGTTGTGGCTGAACAGCTTCGGCGGCAGTGGCACCGAATTGGCGCTATATTGCGCCTTGGTCGTCGGCTGGACCAACGTGCCGACATTGAGCGCGACCGCCATTTTTCCCGCGTTGAACAGCGGCAGCAGCGGTGACAGCGTCGGAGCCAACGCATATTGTCTGCCGCCGGCAAGCGCGGTCGCGGGATTCAGCACGGTGGCGGCCAGCGCCGCGCGATCGAGCGCAATGTTGCTGCGGGCAGCCTGATAGAGCGCGTAGCTCGCCTGATCATAGGGCGGCAACGTGTTGGCGTAGTCGTTCCCGCCATAGAGGAACACGCAGACCAGCGCCTTGTAATCGCTGGTAACGGCCGCGGCAGCTTCGCCGATCGCGGCGAGGCTGGTGACGAACGGCATGGCGCTGCCTGCCAGTCCGAGCGCGGCGGAGCGTTTGAGGAAGGCGCGGCGGGATTGGTCGCTGGTCATGGCGCGATCCTTACTTGAAGGTCAGATAATCGGGCGAGGCCATCGTCAGCAAAATGGCGGTCATCACGCGGTTGCTGGGGCCGGTCGCACCGGTATTGGCGATGCTGTCGACCGCGGCTTTGATTGCCGCAACCGTCGCGCTGCTCAATTGCCCATTGGCGAGCACGAGGTTGACCTCGTCGATCAACGCCTGACTGTCCGCCGCGAGCGTCAGGATCGTGGTGTAGTCCGCCTTGAAGTCGCCGGTGCCATTGGCGATCAGCGCCTGCATGTAATTGATATAGGCGACGACACTCAGCTCGTTGGTGATCTGAAATTCCGGCGCGACCAGCCCCGCGCTGGCGATGGCGGTATTGGGCGGTGCATAGCCGGGACGAAAGAAATTGAAGACCGTCGCGCTGTGTCCGATCGATTGGGCGAGCCGCGAATTGGGGTTCGACGTGTCGCCGATCGCCCAGGCATTGGACGGCGACGTCGCGGAATAGGCGCGTGCCCAACCGACCAGCCGCAGCACGGGTTCGCGTAACTTGCCAGCGGTCGCGCTGGTCAAGGCCGCAGAATCGCGGGCTTCGGTATCGAGCAGGATCGCGCGGATCACGGCCTTCAAATCGCCGCGAACGCCCTTTCCATTGTCGGCGAACACGGCGGATACCCGTCCGATATAAGCGGGCGAGGGGTTGGAAGTGACGAGCCGCTGGATCAATTGCTTGGAGACGAAGGGCGGGACGTTTGGATGCGCAAAGATCGCGTCGAGCGCGAGGTTGACGGCGGCCATTCCCTCGGTTCCCGCCGGGATCGTCGTGCCGAGAAACGTCGATGCACCGGTTTCGTGCTGCGACGCCGTCATGACCAGCGGCACGCGGTAACGCTCCGGCGTCGTGCTGTCGGACGATGCCAAATTGAGTCCGGTAAATACCCGCGCCAACCCCGATACATCGGCTGGGCCATAGGTTTCGAGCGGCTTTCCCGCGTTTGTTTTGACCGATCCGTCGGGATTGAGCTGATACAGGCCGAGCGTGAACAACTGCATCAGTTCGCGCGCATAATTTTCGTCGGGCTGAGAGCCCGTGGTAGGGTTTGCCTTCCGGTTGCCGAGAAAGGTCAGGAAAGTCGCCATTGCCGCATTGGTGGTGATCGCGCCCATCAGCGTGCGGAAATTGCCAAAGGCATTGTCGAGCAGCACGTCGAAATAGGCCGCGCCGGCAAACTGCTTCCAGTTGAGGTTGAGCGCGTCGACGCCGATCACCAACATTTCCGACAGCGCGATGCCGACGCGTTGGCGCAACTGATCGGGTTCGACGATCATTTGCCGCCAGATCGTCTGGTCGAACCCCGCCAGCGAATTGATGAAGGTTGCGGCCGAATAGCCATTGGCCACGAGCCAGTCCCAGTGGCGTGTCGACCGAGACAGCGCGAATTGCGCGGTCAGCCAGCCATCGTAGCTGGCCGACTGCACGTTTGCGATCTCCGCCTTGGTCGCACCGAGCGTCGCCTGGCCCAGAAAGCGGCTGGCGGCGGCCGCTCCGATCGGGGTCGGTGTGGGCGTCGATGGCGTGGGGGTGGGGGAGCCTCCGGTGGCGCCGCCGCCGCTTCCGCCGTCTCCGCACGCGGCAAGCGCCAGCGTCGCCGCCAGCGCGGCCATGGAAGCGCCGGACAGCGCGGTGGGGTTCGCGATTTCGAGTGGAGCCGTTTCAACAGGAGCATCGGCTGCAACTACGCGATCGTCCAGGACGAGTGCTTGCTCTGTCACGCTTTTACCCCACTTCGGACCAAAGCGCGCCGGCGCGCTCGTGTCGTCCGGCGCTCCTACCAGCAAAGCAGCCCCCCCGCCATGATCTATCATAAGGCAATGCAGCGTTAAGGACGGCGTTGAGGACGGCGGGGCGAGCGGGGGATCGATCGCTCAGCGCGCAACCTTTTAGACGCTGGGCGTGGCCTCGTGCCCTTCCCCAAGCTTCCCCTCGCTGCTATCGCCCCTCGCGACTCTTGCATTCGCCCATACTGGGCGCGCCCGCGCGGCTTTTCGCCGCCTCCCCGCCGCGCCCCGTTAGGCCCCATAGGGAAGGACCCGCTGCATATGACCGCCATTGGCCAGGATACCCTCGGCACTCGCACCACGCTCGACGTGAACGGCGCGCAGTACGATTATTTCAGCCTCGCCGCTGCAGCGGAGAAGCTCGGCGATATCAGCCGTCTGCCCTTCTCGATGAAGGTGCTGCTGGAGAACCTGCTGCGCTTCGAGGATGGCGTCACCGTCACCACCGAGGACCTGCAGGCGATCATCGACTGGCAGCAGGAGCGCAAGTCCGACCGCGAAGTCCAGTATCGCCCCGCGCGCGTGCTGATGCAGGATTTCACCGGCGTTCCCTGCGTCGTCGATCTCGCGGCGATGCGCGATTCGATCACCAAGCTTGGTGGCGATGCCGCCAAGATCAACCCGCTCGTTCCCGTTCATCTCGTGATCGATCACTCGGTGATGGTTGACGAATTTGGCACGCCCAAGGCGTTCGAGGATAACGTCGAGCTCGAATATCAGCGCAACAATGAGCGCTACGAATTCCTCAAGTGGGGCTCAAAGGCGCTTGATAACTTCAAGGTCGTGCCCCCCGGCACCGGCATCTGCCACCAGGTCAACCTCGAGAACCTCGCCCAGACGGTATGGTCCTCGGTTGCGCCCGACGGCAAGAATATCGCGTACCCCGACACCTGCGTCGGGACCGACAGCCACACGACGATGGTCAACGGCCTCGGCGTGCTCGGCTGGGGCGTCGGCGGGATCGAGGCGGAAGCCGCGATGCTCGGTCAGCCCGTCTCCATGCTGATCCCCGAAGTCGTCGGCTTCAAGCTGCATGGCTCGCTCGCCGAAGGCATCACCGCGACCGATCTCGTGCTCACCGTCACGCAGATGCTGCGCGCAAAGGGCGTTGTCGGCCGCTTCGTCGAGTTCTACGGTCCGGGCCTCGATGCGCTGTCGCTCGCCGATCGCGCCACGATCGCCAACATGGCCCCCGAATATGGCGCGACCTGCGGCTTCTTCCCGATCGACGACGCCACGCTCACCTATCTGCGCCTGACCGGGCGCAGCGAGGAAAATATCGCGCTGGTCGAGGCTTATGCCAAGGCGCAGGGCATGTGGCGTCTGGCGGATGCGCCGGACCCCGTCTTCACCGACACGCTCGAGCTCGACATGTCGAACGTCGTGCCGTCGCTTGCTGGCCCCAAGCGCCCGCAGGACAAGGTCATCCTCACCGAGGTCGACGATACCTTCAACGCCGATCTCGCCAAGGTCTATAGCCGCGCCAGCGCCAAGCGCGTCCCGGTCGAAGGCCGCGACCACGACATCGGCGATGGCGACGTGGTGATCGCGGCGATCACGAGCTGCACCAACACCTCCAACCCGTCGGTGCTGGTCGCCGCCGGTCTGGTCGCGCGCAAGGCCAATGCTTTCGGCCTCAAGCCCAAGCCTTGGGTGAAGACCTCGCTGGCACCCGGCTCGCAGGTCGTGACCGATTATCTCGACAAGGCTGGCCTGACGGAGGACCTCAACGCGGTCGGCTTCAACCTGGTCGGCTATGGCTGCACCACCTGCATCGGCAATTCGGGCCCGCTCGCCGCGCCGATTTCGGCGGCGATCAACGGAAACGACATCGTCGCTGCCTCGGTGCTGTCGGGCAATCGCAACTTCGAGGGCCGCGTTTCGCCTGACGTGCGCGCCAACTTCCTCGCCTCGCCGCCGCTGGTCGTCGCTTATGCGCTCAAGGGCACGGTGACCGAGGACTTCACCACCACCCCGATCGGCCAGGCGACCGACGGCACCGACGTTTACCTCAAGGACATCTGGCCGACCAACGCCGAAGTCCGCGAAGTGATGGACGCGAACATCGATCGCGGCATGTTCCAGTCGCGCTATGCCAGCGTGTTCCTGGGCGACAAGAAGTGGCAGGCGATCGATGTGGTCGGTTCGGACACCTATGCGTGGCCGCCCGCTTCGACCTACATCGCCAATCCGCCCTATTTCGAGGGCATGTCGATGACCCCGGCACCGGTGCAGGACATTGTTGAGGCGCGCCCGCTCGCCATCCTGGGCGATTCGATCACCACCGACCACATCTCGCCGGCGGGTTCGATCAAGGCCGACAGCCCGGCAGGGGCCTGGCTGATGGAGCGCCAGGTTGCGCGCGCCGACTTCAACTCCTACGGCGCACGTCGCGGCAACGACAATGTCATGGTCCGCGGCACCTTCGCCAACATCCGAATCAAGAACGAGATGGTCCCCGGCGTCGAGGGTGGCATGTCCTCGTACAAGGGCGAGACGATGCCTATCTACGACGCGGCGATGCGCTTCAAGGCGGACGGAGTTCCGCTGATCGTGGTCGCGGGCAAGGAATATGGCACCGGCTCGTCGCGTGACTGGGCGGCGAAGGGCACCAATCTGCTCGGCGTGCGCGTCGTCATCACCGAGAGCTTCGAGCGCATTCACCGCTCGAACCTGGTCGGCATGGGCGTGCTGCCGCTGCAGTTCGCCGAGGGTGTCGACCGCAAGACCTTGAAGCTCGACGGTTCGGAAAGCTTCACGATTATGAAGGTCGCCGACATCCGTCCGCGTCAGGATGTCGAGGTCACGCTGACCCGCGCCGATGGCACGGTCGAAACCTTCCTGACGCGTTGCCGGATCGATACCGTCAACGAGCTGGAATATTTCCTCAACGGCGGCATCCTGCAGTACGTGCTGCGCAAGCTGGCGGCGTAATGCCGATGCTGTCGTGACGACGGCGATCGAGGCGATTGGATGGGCAGCGGCGCTGCTCATCCTTGCTTCCTATCTGCTGGTTTCGACCGGCAAACTGTCCGGCCAGTCGGCAGCGTTCCAATGGATGAACGTCGTCGGTGCGGCCGGATTTGTTTTGAATAGCGGCTGGCACGGGGCGTGGCCCTCGACCACGCTCAACATTGCATGGGCAACGATTGGTATCGTCACGCTGATTCGGCTGCTGCAAAAGCGTCTTCGTCGCAGCAATGAGGAAGTAGAATAGGAAATGCCCGCCACGCATGTGCATGGCGGGCATCCTTTCCTCCCCAGGAAACTCTCAAGCCTCTGCGAACGGTCGAGCTTTTGACAAGCTGCCGATCCGTTGACGGCGCAATAGAGAGGAAAGACCCGCGCCGAACAGGGGGGATGCGCCCGCCATTCGGTAAAGGCGTTACTTATCTGCGTGAATTCGGAGTCCCCTTGTAAATATATGACAGGTTGCGGCATGATGATCGGGGGGCTCCCTTGGGGCGCGCCGCATCGTGAGGGACGCAGAAGCATGGCCGATCGCAAATTGTTCGCTGGGCACGCTATCCGTCGTTTGCGACGGCAGGCCGGACTGACGCAGGCGGCCATGGCCGAAATGCTGACGATCAGCCCGAGCTACCTCAATCTGGTCGAAAAGAACCAGCGGCCTTTATCGGCATCGTTGATCGTCAAGCTGGCGGAGAGTTTCGATTTCGACCCGCGCGCGCTGGCGGCGGGGGAACCCGGCGGGGGGGAGGCAGCACTCCGGCGACGGCTCGCCGACCCGATGTTCGCCGACCTGGAAATCGACCGTAATGAAATCGAGGAATGGCTGGCGGGCGCACCGGGCGGGGCGGAAGCGTTTGCGCGCGCGTTCGACCGGATCGGGGCGGCGGGCTCGGCCGAGGCAGGGGCGGCGGATCCGATTGCCGAGGTGCGCCGCGAAATTGAACGATGGCGTGGCCATTTCGCCGATCTGGATGCGCTGGCGGAAGGGCTTGCCGATGAATTGCGCCTCGGCGCGGGCGATCTCTATGGAGCGATTGCCGAGCGGTTGCGGGTGAAGCATCAGCTCACCATTCGCGTATTGCCGGTGGACGTCATGCCCGATCTGCTGCGCCGCACCGATCTCCACGCGCGGCAATTGCAGCTCTCCGAAATGCTCGACCCGGCGTCGCGCGTGTTCGGGGCGGCCTATCAACTCGCCCAGATCGAGGCGCGTGGCGAAATCGACGGGCTGGCCAAGGGGGCAGGCTTTACTGACCGCGACGCGGAGCGCCTGTATCGCCGCCACCTTGCCAGCTATTTCGCGGCGGCGTTGATGATGCCGTATGCGCGCTTCCTGCGCGCGTGCGAGGCGACGGGATACGATATTGAACTTCTGCAACGCCGCTTCGGCGCTGGATTCGAGCAGGTCGCGCATCGGCTGACCACTTTGCAGCGCATTGGTGCGCGCGGGCTGCCGTTTTTCCTGGTGCGGATCGATCGCGCCGGGCAGGTGTCGAAGCGCTTTTCAGGGGCGAGCGGATCGCCGCTGGCGGAGTCGGAGGGGCGTTGCCCGCTATGGCGGTTGCACGCCGCGTTCGATCGACCGGGAGTGCTGGCGGTGCAATTGATCGAGCTGGAGGGTGGTGCACGCTGGTTGACGATGGCGCGGACCGTTACGCCGCAGGGGCGGCGCTACGGCGCGGTGCCGGCGGAATTCGCGGTCGGGCTGGGCGTGGCGGCGGAGCATGCCGGTACGTTGGTGGTGGCGCGGGGACTCGACTTGAAGGGGGAGGCCACGCCGATCGGGCTTGGCTGCCGCGCATGTGGGCGCGGCGGTTGTCCGCAGCGATCGCTGCCGCCGGTCGGTCGAGCATTGGCGATCAACGAGCGCGAGCGCGGCGTGAGCGCGTTTACCTTTGGCGGGGACTGAGGCACGATCATGGGAGAGGCGGAAAGCGATTTCGGGGCGGTTCCGCCGATACGGCTGGTTACCCGCTTTCTGGCCGAGATGCAGACGACCATTGTCCAGGCGGGGCTGCGCGGCTTTGACGGGGATCTGGATCGGTTCGTGATCTTCACCTTGATCGCGCGCCAGAGTGCGGCAACCCCGATCGACGGCATGGACTCCGCCGCCGATCCGCCCGATTCCCGCGCGATCTCGATCAATTCCTTGGCGGCATCGCTTTCACGTCCGTTCGAGACCGTGCGTCGCCACGTCAATGCGCTGATCGCGCAAGAGGTGGTGGCGCGCACGCCAAGCGGGGTGGTGGCGCTTGCCAGTGGCTTGCAACGCCCCGAAATGGTCGAAATGTCGATGACGGCGCACGATGCCTTTGTCAGGCTGGTCGAGGATTTGCAGGCATTCGACCTGCCGATGCCGTCGCAGCGCGTGACGAGCCTGTATCATCCGGCGGTCGGGGTGCGGGCTGCCGCCGACATCATGCTCGCCGTTGCCGATAACAATCGGGGGTTGCACCAGGAATGGATCAATCTTGTTCTGTATTCGACCATCCTGTGCGCAAACGCCCGCGCCTATACCTACGATCCCGAATTGGCCCGGCGTTACGCGGATCAATTCCGCGTCCCGCCCGATTCGCTGCGTCGTCCGCTCAGGGTGAGTGCGCTGGCTCGTACCCTGCGCCTTCCATACGCGACGGTGCAGCGTCGGGTGGAGCGGCTGGTGGCCGACGGTCGGGTCAAAAAGGCGCGCGGTGGTTTGCTGGTTTCGGAGGAGTGGCTCAATTTGCCGAGTAGCGTCGCGGTGAGTGTCGGCAGTTATCAAAATATCCGGCGCATTTTAGCGGCGGCGACGGCGGCGGGCTTTCCCATCGCAAGCCCGGCCCAGGCCTATGTACGGGGGCGCCCGACGCCGAGCGTGATCCAAGATCGCCCTGACTGACGGTTTGTAAATATATATCATAATTACAAAAATGTGCCGCGCTAATTAACAGCGAAACGCCAATTTATGACGATTCTTGGTCAAATAGTTCTGTAAACTTGCCTACATCATCCACATCGCAGCCGATGAGGATGTTCGCCGTGACCTACCAGACCGCTATCGCCCACACCGCCAAACTCATCCAGAGCCAGAACGGCACCTGGGACGGCATCGACGCCGAAAGCGTCGCGCGGATGCGGGTGCAGAACCGTTTCCAGACCGGGCTCGACATTGCGCGCTACACCGCCGCGATCATGCGCCGCGACATGGCGGCGTATGACGCCGATCCGGCCAAATACACGCAGTCGCTGGGCTGCTGGCACGGCTTCATCGGCCAACAGAAGATGATCAGCATCAAGAAGCATTTCGGATCGACCGAGCGTCGCTATCTGTACCTCTCGGGCTGGATGGTTGCCGCGTTGCGCAGCGAATTCGGGCCGCTGCCCGACCAGTCGATGCACGAAAAGACCAGTGTTCCGGCGCTGATCGAGGAACTCTACACCTTTCTGCGCCAGGCCGATGCGCGCGAACTCGGCATGATGTTCCGCGAGCTCGATGCCGCCCGCGCTGCTGGCGACGAAGTCAACGAGCATCGTCTGCTCAACGCGATCGACGGCTATCAGACGCATGTCGTGCCGATCATCGCCGACATCGACGCGGGCTTCGGCAATGCCGAGGCGACCTACCTGCTCGCCAAGAAGATGATCGAGGCGGGGGCCTGCGCGCTGCAGATTGAAAATCAGGTTTCGGACGAAAAGCAGTGCGGGCATCAGGACGGCAAGGTCACGGTGCCGCACGAGGACTTCCTCGCCAAGGTCCGCGCCTGTCGCTACGCCTTCCTCGAACTCGGCGTCGAGGATGGGATCATCGTAACGCGCACCGACTCGCTCGGGGCGGGGCTGACCAAGCAGATCGCGGTGTCGAAGGAACCGGGTGACCTTGGCGACCTGTATAACAGCTTCCTCGATTGTGAGGAGATCGACCCCGCCACTGCGCGCAATGGCGACGTCATCCTCAACCGCGATGGCAAGCTGCTGCGGCCCAAGCGCTTGCCGTCCAACCTGTTCCAGTTCCGCACCGGAACCGGCGAGGATCGCTGCGTGCTCGACTGCATCACTTCGCTCCAGCATGGTGCGGACTTGCTGTGGATTGAGACCGAGAAGCCGCACATCGCGCAGATTGCGGGCATGGTCGACCGCATCCGCGAGGTCGTGCCCAACGCCAAGCTGGTCTATAATAATTCGCCGTCGTTCAACTGGACGCTCAACTTCCGCCAGCAAGTGTTTGATGCCTGGGCGGGAGAGGGCAAGGATGTGTCGGCTTACGATCGCGCGAAGCTGATGTCGGTCGATTATGACGGCACGCCGCTGGCCGATGAAGCCGATGAGCGTATCCGCACCTTCCAGAAGGACGCCGCAGCGCGCGCCGGGATCTTCCATCACCTGATCACGCTGCCGACCTATCACACCGCAGCGCTGTCGACCGACAATCTCGCCAAGGAGTATTTCGGCGAGGCGGGGATGCTCGGCTATGTGAAGGGCGTGCAGCGCAAGGAAATCCGCGAAGGCATCGCCTGTGTGAAGCACCAGAACATGTCGGGCAGCGACATTGGGGATGACCACAAGGAGTATTTCGCGGGCGAAGCGGCGCTGAAGGCCGGTGGCGCGCACAATACGATGAACCAGTTCGCGGCCTGACGCAGCAGGCGGAGCAAAGCTCCGCCGCGCCCGCGGCCGGCCCGGCCGGCGGGGCCTGCAGCCCCGTCCGACGACGCGGCTTTGCCGCGGCGGGCCTTCGACTCTTCCGTCATGCCGGGCTCGTCCCGGCACCCACCCTGGCACGGATTTCTGAACCGTTATCCGCGCGCAGCGGTGGACCCCGGCACAAGGCCGGGGTGACGGCAACGGGTTGGGCTTACACCCCCGCGTTGGTCAGCCGGTCGATCTGGTCGGTGCTGAGCGTCAGGTCCATCGCCCCGATCAACTCCTCGACTTGCGCAACGCTGGTGGCACTGGCGATCGGTGCGGTGACGCCGGGCTGGGCGGCAAGCCAGGCCAGCGCGATCTGCGCCAGTGAAGCACCGGTTTCCTCGGCAATCGCGTCCATCGCATCAAGCACGGCAGGGCCGGTCCCATCCATGAACGCCTGCATCCGCCCGCCGCGCACGCTTTTGCCGAAATCGGCGGCGCTGCGATATTTGCCGGTCAGATAGCCCGAGGCGAGGCCGTAATAAGGCACCACGCCGATATTATGTTCGACGCAATAATCCTGAAGCTGGCCTTCGAACTTGTGACGGCTGACCAGATTATATTCGGGCTGCAGCACATGATAATGCGGCAGGCCGTGGGCGGTGGCGGCGTCATTGGCCGATTTCAGCCGCGCTGCGTGGAAGTTGGACGCACCAAGCGCGCGTACCTTGCCGGCGTCGATCAGCTTGGCGAAGGCCGCGAGCGCGTCCTCCTGCGCCACCGCATCGTCATCCTGATGTGCGAAATAGAGATCGATCGTCTCCACCCCCAGCCGCTGGAGCGACGCGTCGCATGCCGCTGCGATGCGCGCAGGGGCCAGTTTCTCGCCGCCTTCGCCCGGCAGCATGCCGACCTTGGTGGCGATCTGCACTTGCTCGCGCTTGCCGCTCGCTTTGAGCCAGGCACCGATCACGCTTTCCGATTCCCCGCCTTTATGGCCGGGTGCCCAGGCCGAATAGACATCGGCGGTATCGATCATCGTGCCGCCCCCCGCGACGAACGCGTCGAGCACCGCGAAACTGGTGTCCTGGTCCGCGGTCCAGCCGAAGACGTTTCCGCCCAATATGAGCGGCGCGATATGGAGTTCGGTCGCGCCAAGGCGGCGTAAGGTCGTCATGATCAATGGTCCCCGGAGTCGGTTTCGTTGCCGCCTTCATCGTCATCGACGATAATCGCGGCATTGGCGTCGGCGCTATTGGCGTCAAGCGAGGCGGCGGCCGTGTCGAGCGCCTTGTCTTCCCCTGCGGTTGCGCCGGAGGGAGATTTGCCCGAGCAAGCCGCCAGCAACAGCAGCGCGAAAAGCAAGGGCGTCCGCATCAATCCTGGATCTCGTTGCCGACATCCTTCAATGCTGCGCCGGTTTTGTCGGCGACCCGGTCGGCCTTATTGCCGAGCACCGCGCCCGCATTGTCGATCCGCGATTCGGCGGCACCGAGCGCGGCGTCGGTATCGTCGACAGCCTGCGCTGCGGTCGCATTGGCGTCGGCAGCAACGGCATTTGCTGCCTCGGAAACTTCATTCTGTGCTTTTGGGCTGCAGCCGGACACGCCGAATGCGAGGAGAGCAGCCATTGGCAGAATGGCGAGCGACTTGGTCATCATGAGTACCCTTGGCTTTCGGAAGATGTGCCGCGACGGTAAAGGATGGGCGGTGTCCCTTCAACTCCAACCGCCCGATCTTGTTGCACGCAAGCCGCTCTAAGAGGGCGGGGCGATGTAGGGGCGCGGCTCTGACGGAAAGGCGGAACGGTCCGAAGCGCGTTGACCTCATATAAAGATATCTTTATATGTCATCGCCGATGACCATCGCCCTCGACATCTTTCGCGCGCTTGCCGACGCGACCCGGCTGCGCATCGTGGCCCTGCTGCGCTCTATGGAGCTATCGGTTGGTGAATTGGCGCAGGTGCTCGGGCAAAGCCAGCCGCGCGTCAGCCGCCATGTCAAAATCCTGTGCGATGCCGGTCTGGCCGAGCGCCGCAAGGAGGGCAGCTGGGTGTTCGTAGCGTTGGGCGGCGGCACCACCGTCGGCCCGGTGCTGGAGGCGCTGGATTCGTGGGCGGCGCTTCAGCCCGATCATTGGGCGGTGGCCGATTCCGCGCGACTGGCGGCGGTGCGTGCGGATCGCGCTGCCTCGGCGGCTTTGTGGTTCGAGGCCAATGCAGGACAGTGGGACGCGATCCGCTCGCTCCATATCGCCGAAAGCGAGGTCGAGGCGGCGATTTCGGCGGTGCTGGGCGATGCGCCGATCGGCCAGTTGATCGACATCGGCACCGGCACCGGGCGGATGCTGGAATTGTTTGCGGGACGCGCCGAGCAGGCGCTGGGGATCGATCGCTCGTCCGAAATGCTGCGGCTGGCGCGCGCGAAACTGTCCGAGCGGGGGCTGGACAATACGGAATTGCGGCAGGCCGATCTCTATGCGCTTCCTTTGGCCGATGGCGCGGCGGACGTCGCGATCGTCCACCACGTGCTGCACTTCGCGCAGCAGCCGGGTGCGGCGATCGCCGAGGCGGCGCGGGTGCTGAAGGCGGGCGGGCGGTTGCTGATCGCCGATTTCGCGGCGCACGACCGCGAGGAGTTGCGGACGAAGGACGGGCATACCCGCCTGGGCTTTGCCGATGAACAGATGGCGACATGGTTCGCCGCCGCCGATCTCGTGCCCGAGCGGACCGAGCGGCTGGAAGGCGGGGAACTGACGGTGAAATTATGGCTCGCGCGCAAACGCGATGCCCAGCGTTCCGGGATACACTCCGGGGTACATAAGGCGATGGCTGCATGACGATTTCGGTGAACCAGCTCGAGGAGGCGCGGCGCGCGCTCGAGGCCCCGCTGTTCGCGGATCTGGCAGGCGATGCGGCGGTGTCGTTCGAATTCTTCCCGCCCAAGACCGAGAAGATGGAAGAGGCGCTGTGGGAGACGGTGCGCACGCTGGAGCCGTTCGGCCCGAGCTTCGTCTCGGTGACCTATGGCGCAGGCGGCACCACGCGCGACCGCACCCACGCCACGGTCGCGCGGATCGAGCGCGAGACGAGCATGGCGGCGGCAGCGCACCTGACCTGCGTCGAGGCGTCGCGCGCGGAAATCGACGAGATTGCCGAGCAGTATTGGGCAGCGGGCGTGCGCCATATCGTCGCGTTGCGCGGCGATGCGCCGGGGGCAGGGGGCTTTGTCCCGCATCCCGAGGGTTATACCAATGCCGCCGATCTGGTGGCTGGCCTGAAGCGGCTGCACCCGTTCGAGATTTCGGTCGCGGCTTACCCCGAATGCCACCCGGACTCGCGCGACCAGGCGGACGATCTCGACAATCTCAAGCGCAAGCTGGATGCAGGCGCAACGCGCGGGATCACGCAATTCTTCTTCGAGCCCGAAACCTTCTTCCGCTTTCGCGATCGCGCGGCGGCCGCCGGGATCACGGCGGAGATGGTGCCCGGCATCATGCCCGTCACCAATTTCCAGAGCATCGTGCGCATGTCGGCGATGTGCGGCACGGTGGTGCCGCCGTGGATGGGGCGCCTGTTCGAAGGGCTGGACGATCATCCCGCCAGCCGCCAGTTGATCGCCGCGACGCTCGCCGCCGAACTGTGCCGCAAGCTGTATGCGGGCGATGTGCGCAATTTCCATTTCTACACGCTCAACCGCGCCGAGCTGAGCTTTGCTATATGTCACCTATTGGGCCTGCGCGCGAAGCCCGTGGCGGCGGCTGCGGCGGCGTAACACATTCCCCTCCCGCTTGCGGGAGGGGTTAGGGGAGGGCCTGTCAGGTCCCTCCCGAGACATTCCCTCCCCCCGCCCCTCCCGCAAGCGGGAGGGGAGAAGGATTAGACGATGACGGCACGAGAAACCCTGTTGGCCGAAGCGGCCAAGCGCATCCTGATCACCGATGGCGCGTTCGGCACCGAGATCCAGAATTGGAAGCTGTCCGAGGCGGATTATGCTGGCGACCTGGGCCTGACCAAGGACCAGAAGGGCAATAACGACATTCTCGCGCTGACCAAGCCGGCGGTGCCCGAGGCGATCCACCGCGCCTATTTCGAGGCGGGCGCGGACATTGCCGAGACCAACACCTTCTCGGCCAACCGCATCAGCCAGGCCGATTATGCCGCCGAGCATCTGGTGCGCGAGATCAATGTCGAGAGCGCGCGGCTCGCGCGGCGGCTGGCGGATGAATATCAGGCCAAGGATGGCCGCCCGCGCTTTGTTGCAGGGGCCGTTGGCCCGACCAACAAGACGCTGTCGCTCAGCCCCGACGTCAACGATCCGGGCTTTCGCGAGATCGACTTCGATTATCTCAAAGGCGTGTACCGCGAACAGACCGACGCGCTGATCGAGGGCGGGGCGGACTTCATCCTGGTCGAGACGGTGTTCGACACCTTGAACGCCAAGGCCGCGATCATGGCGGCGCTGGAAGCGGGCGAAGCGCTCGGGCGCGACGTGCCGATCATGTTGTCGATGACGCTGACCGACCTTTCTGGCCGCAATTTGTCTGGCCATACGGTCGAGGCGTTCTGGCATGCGGTGCGCCACGCGCGGCCGGTGACAATCGGGCTCAATTGCTCGTTCGGCGCGGAGCAGTTGCGCCCGCATGTGCGCACGTTGGCGGGCATCGCCGATACGCTGATCATGGTCTATCCCAATGCCGGGCTGCCCAATGAACTGGGCGAATATGACGAGGCCCCGGCGACGACCGCCGGGCTGGTTGGCGAATGGGCGAGCGCCGGGCAGGTCAACATCCTCGGCGGCTGCTGCGGATCGACGCCGGCGCACATCAAGGCGATTGCCGAGGGTGTACGTGGCCTTGCGCCGCGCGCCCTGCCGGTGCCGCCGGTGGTGACCCGGCTGGCCGGGCTGGAGCCGATGACGATGGCGGCATAACAATTCTCCCTCTCCCCGCGTGCGGGGAGAGGGTGCCGAGCGAAGCGAAGGCGGGAGAGGGGCAGTGATCGACGGCCCGTTCCCGATACTGCCCCTCTCCCCGACCCTCTCCCCGCCAGCGGGGAGAGGGAGAAGAAGAAAAAACACCCATGACCACCACCTCCACCGCCCAGTTCGTCAACATCGGCGAGCGCACCAACGTTACCGGCTCCGCCCGCTTCAAGAAGCTCATCATGGCGGGGGATTATCCGGCGGCGGTGGAAGTCGCGCGGCAGCAGGTCGAGAGTGGCGCGCAGGTGCTCGACATCAACATGGATGAGGGCCTGCTCGACGCCGAATATGCGATGGTCACCTTCCTCAAGCTGATCGCCGCCGAGCCTGATATCGCGCGCATCCCGTTCATGGTCGACAGCTCGAAATGGTCGGTGATCGAGGCCGGGCTGAAGTGTGTCAGCGGCAAGCCGATCGTCAATTCGATCAGCATGAAGGAAGGGGAAGAGCAGTTCCTCGCCCAGGCCAAGAAGGTCATGCAATATGGCGCCGCGGTCGTGGTCATGGCGTTCGACACCGTCGGCCAGGCCGATACGCGCGCGCGCAAGCTCGAGATTTGCGCGCGGGCCTATGATTTGCTGATGGGCATCGGCTTCCCGCCGGAAGACATCATCTTCGATCCCAACATCTTCGCGGTGGCGACGGGGATTGAGGAGCATAACAATTACGCGGTCGACTTCATTGAAGCCTGCCGCGACATCAAGGCGCGCTGCCCGCACGCGCATATTTCGGGTGGCCTCTCCAACCTGTCGTTCAGCTTCCGCGGCAATGAGCCGGTGCGCCGCGCGATGCACTCGGTGTTCCTCTATTACGCCATCCCCGCCGGGCTCGACATGGCGATCGTCAATGCCGGGCAGCTCGACATTTACGACGCGATCGACCCCAAGCTGCGCACCGCGTGCGAGGACGTCATCCTAAACCGCGACGAGGGCGCGACCGAGCGGCTGATCGCGATGGCGGAAAGCTTCAAGGGCACCGATGCGGTGGCCGAGAAAGCGGCGGCCGAGTGGCGCGGTCTGCCGGTGAACAAGCGGCTCGAATATGCGCTGGTCAAGGGCATCGACTTGCATGTGGTCGAGGATACCGAGGAAGCCCGCCAGGGTTTCGCGCGCCCGATCGAGGTGATCGAAGGGCCGCTGATGGACGGGATGAACCTCGTCGGCGACTTGTTCGGTTCGGGCAAGATGTTCCTGCCGCAAGTGGTGAAATCGGCCCGCGTGATGAAGAAGGCGGTGGCGCATCTGCTGCCCTTCATCGAGGCGGCGAAGGAGCCCGGCGCGCGCGGCAAGGGCAAGATCATCATGGCGACCGTGAAGGGCGACGTGCATGACATTGGCAAGAACATCGTCGGCGTGGTGTTGCAGTGTAACGGTTTCGACGTGGTCGACATGGGGGTGATGGTGCCCTGGTCGGACATTCTCAAGGCCGCGAACGAGAATGATGCCGATATGATCGGCCTGTCGGGGCTGATCACGCCGTCGCTCGACGAGATGGTGACGGTGGCCGAGGAAATGCAGCGGGCTGGCATGACGATGCCGCTGCTGATCGGCGGGGCGACCACTTCCAAGGTGCACACAGCGCTGCGCATTGCGCCTGCCTATAAGGGGCCGGTGGTGCATGTGCTCGACGCGAGCCGTGCGGTCGGCGTGGCTTCGACCTTGGTCAGCGACACGATCCGCGACGAATTCGTGCAGAAGACCTCGGACGAATATGAAGCCGTCCGCATCGCGCGCGCCAATAAGGGGCAGAGCGAGCTGATTCCGATCGAGACCGCGCGCGCCAATGGCTTTGTCGCGGACATGACGTTGAAGCCGGGCGCACCCAAGCAGCCCGGCGTGCATGTGTTCGAGGATTGGGACCTCGCCGACCTGCGCGAGCTGATCGACTGGACGCCGTTCTTCCGCGCCTGGGAATTGGCGGGGAATTACCCGGCGATCCTTGATGACGAAATCGTCGGGGAAAGCGCGCGCAACCTGTTCGAGGATGCGCAGAAGATGCTCGACCAGATCATTGCGGAGAAGTGGCTGACGGCGAAGGGCGTGGCGGGGCTGTGGCCGTGCCGGCGGGAAGGGGATGATGTGGTCATCTCTCCCTCTCCCCTCCGGGGAGCATCAGGTCGGTCATCCCCCCAGGATGACCTGAACCGTGCGGGGCACGGTTCACCTGATGCTGGCCGGGGAGAGGGGGCGTCTGCAACGGGCGTGCCGTCTAGTGATCCAGCTCAGCCCCTCTCCCCGACCCTCTCCCCTGAAGGGGAGAGGGAGGTTAGAATGCCCTTCCTCCGCCAGCAGATCGCCAAGCGCGAGGGCCGGGCCAATATGTGCCTGGCCGATTTCATCGATTCCGATGGCGATTGGATCGGCGGTTTCGCGGTGACCGCCGGGCACGGCATCGAGGCGCATCTCGCGCGCTTCAAGGCCGACAATGACGATTATTCGGACATCCTGCTGAAGGCGCTGGCCGACCGTTTGGCCGAGGCCTTTGCCGAGCGGATGCACCAGCATGTCCGCACCACCTTGTGGGGCTATGCCGAGGGCGAGCAGCTCACCAATGAAGCGCTGATCCGCGAGCACTATCGCGGCATCCGTCCGGCGCCGGGCTATCCGGCTTGCCCCGATCATAGCGAAAAGCCGATGCTGTTCGAGCTGCTTGGCGCGACCGAGGCCACGGGGATCACGCTGACCGACAGCTTCGCGATGCTGCCGACGGCGGCGGTGTCGGGCTTCTATTTCGGGCACCCTCAGGCCGAATATTTCGGCGTGGCGCGCGTCGGGCCCGACCAGTTGGAGGAATATGCCGAGCGGCGCGGGGTTGACCTCGCCACCGCAACGCGCTGGCTGCGGCCGAATCTGGATTGATCTAGCCGCGCCGTGGCGTTGCGATCACATGCAGGCCCGTCAGCGAATGGGTGGTCGTCTTCAGGCTGATCACTGGCTCGGGCGCGGCGGGCGTGAAGCGGAAGTGGCGCAGCAACACCGCCATCATCACGGCGATCTCGGTCTGCGCGAAGGCGGCCGCGATGCACAGGCGTGGCCCGGCGCCGAAGGGCAGGAACGCGCCGCGATCATAAGCGGCACCGGGTGCGAAGCGGTCGGGGTCAAACGCATCGGGGCGATCCCAGAGCTGGCGATGGCGATGGATCGCGAACACCGGCAGGATTACGACTTGCCCGGGATGGAGCCGGTGGCCCTGTAATTCGCTGGGCCGTAGCGCCGCGCGCACCAGAATGGGGCCGGGCGGATAGAGACGCAGCGTTTCCTGCACGACCTGGCGGCCGATCGGCAGGGTCGGGTCCGTCGCATCGGCCGCGAGCGCTTCGCGATACACCGCTTCCTGCCACTCCGGGTAGAGCGCCAGCAGATACAGGCCCCAAGCCGCTGCCTGCGCGGTCGTCTCCAGCCCGGCGGGGAGGAAGCCTAGCAGATTGTCGGCGAGCGGCCCGGCACCGCGCATCAGCGCTGCAATATCCTGCACGCGATCGGGCGGCGTGGCGCGCGCAGCGGCGAGGCGCGCGGCCACCGCACGCAAGCGTTGCTCAGGGCCCCCGCGTCCCATGCCGCGGAGCCGGTCAATCCACGCATCCGGGACCGGCAGCAGATCGAGCAAGCCGAAATGCGCCGCGGCACGGATGAAGGGCGGGACATCCGCTGCGATCGCATCCAGATCGGCATCGTCCAGCCCGGTTAGCAAGGTGCTCATCACGATTTCCGTGACGATCCGCGCCAAGGCGACCGACACGTCGATCGGCGCTTCGGTCGACCAGGACCTCGCAGCTCGTTCGGCCGCTGCGGCCATTGCGGGGACGGCGGACTGCACCGCCGCCGGTTTGAACGCGGGCGCTGCGGCCTGGCGTTGGCGCGCCCAGGATTCCCCCTCGGCGGCGGCGAGACCCTTTCCCCAGGCGCGGCGCATCAGCAGACGCAACTGTCGATTGCGCCCGAATGCGCCGTCCTTGTCGAGCAACACCTGCCGCACCGCATCCGGGTGCGACACCACCACGGGCGAGCGCGGCCCCGGCAGCTTCAGCGACCAGTCGGAATAGATTGCGTCGGAGATGACCGAGGCCGGATCGGACAGCGCGCGGGTGAGCATCGCATAAGCCGAGGGCGGCCCGGCGGGCGAGACATAGCGTGGTGGCAACGCTTGGGTGGTCTCGGTCAGCATGCTGTTCCCCCCGAATCGCAGTCTCCATAGGCGTCGAGGTGGTCTTTGAAAAGCGCGCCGCGCTCGCTGGTTAACCCTCAATATACCTTCCCCTGCGGCGGGCGGGCGGGCATCCCACCCCGCAAAGGAGCCCTGACTCATGCGCCGCATTCTTCCGCTGCTCGCCTTTGCCTTCGTCACCCCCGCCGCCGCGCAGCAAGCGCGGGCGCCGTTTACCATTGCCGAGACGGGGCAGGGCTTCCAGACGATCGACGAGGCGGTGCAATCGGTGCGGATGGGGACGGCGACGATCCTGATCGCGCCGGGGGTCTATCACCAATGCACCGTGCAGGCGGGCGGGCATATCACCTTCAAGGCGGTGACGCCGGGCACCGCGATCTTCGAGGGCACGACCTGCGAGGGCAAGGCAGCGTTCGTGCTGCGCGGGCAGGGTTCGACCGTCGATGGCATCGTGTTCCGCAAGATGCGTGTCGCCGATGGCAATGGGGCTGGCATCCGCACCGAAATGGGCGATCTGGTGGTGCGCAACGCGATGTTTCTCGACAGCCAGGAAGGCATTCTCGGCGGGGAGCCGGTCGCGCAGAAGATCTCGATCGACCATTCGACCTTTGCCGGGCTTGGCCAGTGCGATGAGAGCCCGAGCTGTTCGCACAGCATCTATCTGGCCAATCGCGGATCGGTGGTGGTGACGAATTCGCGCTTCGAGCGCGGCACCGGCGGGCATTACGTCAAATTGCGCGTGCCCAAGGTGACCATCGCTGACAACAGTTTCGACGATACGCAGGGGCGCAAGACCAATTACATGATCGACCTGCCCGAAGGTGCGACCGGGCTGATCACCCGCAACACCTTCGTCCAGGGGCCGAATAAGGAAAACCATTCGGGGATGATCGTGGTGTCGGCCGAGGCCAAGACCTACCCCTCGGCGGGGCTGCGCGTGGAGGGCAATGATGCGAGCCTTGCGCCCAACGCCCCGACCAACCCCGCCTTCGTCGCCAATATGAGCGGCGAGCAACTGGCAGTGGGGGCGAACCGGCTGGGCGCGGGGATCCGCCTGTACGAGGTGCGCTAACGCCAGACTGGGTGCGACGTGAGGGTTGGCGCGTACATATTGACGTAGTGCGCCATGCGCGGGCGGTCGCTCGCATTGGGGCTGGCACCGTGCGGCAAATCCTGTCGCCAGATGATCAGATCGCCCGCAGCAGCGGGGATGGTGATTGCTTCCGCGCTAAGATCTACCAGACGCGGATCGGCGTCGCCCAGTGCATCGAGCCAGTCGGGCAAGCGGTGGTGGAAGCCGGGGACGAGCTGTAGCGCGCCCTGATCGGCGCGCGTGTCGGTCAAATAGAGAATGCCCTGCGTCGCGAACGGGATCGGCTGGGCGAGGCTGACGTCCCAGTGCAGATGCGGGCCGGGAAAGGTGTAGCCGGGGCGCTCGGGTGGGTTGAAGCTCATCCGGTCGACCGTCATCCACAGATCGGCCGTGCCCCAGAGTTGGGCGAAGGCCTTATGCACGCGCGGCGCGGTGCGCGCGACGTCGAGGGCGGGATGCTGGAAATATTGCACCATGATGCCGTTCGTGCGGGGAGCATACCAGCTCGTCGGATCATCGGGCGTTCCCCCGACTTGCTGCCATAACAGCGCTTCGCACGCCTTGGCCTCGTCCGGGGACAGCGCGCCGCGCAAAATCACGAAGCCGAGTGCGTCCCACTGCGCAAGGTCGTCCGCATCCAGCACATCCGGAGCTGCCTCGACTCTGGCGAGGCGCTCCGCCGTCGCGTGGGGCGGCGGAGCGTTATCGAGCCAGGCGTGATAACGCTCCACCCGATCGGCATCGGGCGGCCCCGCGGTTGCGAGGACCCATGCCTGAAAGGTCGCGAAATCGGGCTGGCGGCCAAGGTAGACCGAGGTCTGTTCGACGCCAAGGCCAAGCACGTCGAGCAAGATCCGCGCTTGTATCCGGGAAAGGCTCCTGGGCGCACGAAAGGTTGCCTCCGCCCAATAGCGATCCAGGTCGCGGATCGTCGCCAGCTCGGCCCCGCTCCTGTCCATCAGCGGCAGGGCACTCCGCCTGCCGCCAGATCGAGGCATTTGCCGTCGATTTTCGGGCCCGTCAGCGCGAGGCCGATCTGGTGCGCGAGCGTCGGCAGGATGTCGACCGTCTCGACGCCTGTCGGCTGTTCGAAACCGGTCATGCCCTTCCGCCAGAACAGGATCGGTACGCGCCGATCATAATCATAGGGGCTGCCATGGGTCGCGACATAGCCTTTGGTCGGATCGGGGATCGGGGTGATACGCGGTTTGAGGAAGACGATCAATTCGCCCGACCGGCCAACCTTGTACGATGCCCGGGCACGTTCCAGCAGCGTCCATTTTTCGGGCGGTCCCTTGGGGCTTGGCGTGGCGAGGATCTGCGCTTGCGTGAAGACCTCGGCGACCTGCTGGTTGGCCTTGTAATAGGCGATCGCGGCGTCCTGCACGGCTTTGCGCTGGGCGGGGGTAATGTCCTGGGCGATATAGACGTCGCCATTGGGTATATCGCCGAACAGCACCGGCTTGGCGATGCCGAGCTTTGCCCCGATTTCCTTGCCAACGACGGCGGGCGCGAGCGCGACGGTGGCGCGGGCCGCGTTGGGCAGTCCGGCGTCGATTTCGCGTTCGGGGATGTCGTTGCCGCCGTGGTCGGCGGTCAGCACGACTTCGTAATCGACGCCGGTCGCATCGAGCACGCTGAAAAACGAGCCGAGGGTGGCGTCAAGCTGCTGGAGCTGGATACACATCTCGGCACCCTCAGTGCCATAAGTGTGGCCGATATAGTCGGTGGCGGACGCTCCGACATCAATGATGTCGGTGGTCGGGCCCTGGCCGAGCTTCATATCCTGCACCAGGCCCGCTGCGAGCGCGACGATCGCACCGTCAAAGGCGGGGGACGCACGGAAGGCACCGGCGCTGCCTGCGGCCCGCTCGAAATGCCCCGCTCCTACGGTTTTGCCTGCACCAACGGGCACTGCGCGGTCGTGTGCCTTGCACACCTCCGGGACCTCCAGCGCGGCCTGTGGCTGGGCGATATTGGCAGCGGTCGCTTCATTGGCGCGGACGACAACTGCGGGAGTGGCGCGACCGGCATAGCTGACAAAAGCCTTTCCGTTCCACCACCACAGCTCATCGACAGTATGGCCGCCCATCATCACTGCCGCGCGATCCTTGCCCGCGACCGACACGACACGCACCGCAGGATTGGCCGCCTTCATCCGCTCGCCAAGCGTGGGGACGAGCAAATGCTTGTCGGACACGGTATAATTGGCCGAGGTCGAACCGGGCACCGTCTCGTCTTCGGCGCAATACACTTGCTTGTCGGCGCGGGCGACCGAAAGGTCGGTCCAGTTATTGGCGATGATGCCGGTATGTTCGGGGCGGAAACCGGTGAGGATCGTCGAATGGCCGGGACAGGTTTCGGTTGCGGCGTGGCTTTGATACCCGCTCGGGAACACGCCACCCTGCTGCAGCCGGGCGAAGCCGCCGGTGAAGGATTTGCGATATTCCCCGAACAGGTCGGCGGAAAATTGGTCGACCGAGATCACGACGATCAGCTTGGGCGGGGCAGCATTGGCGGTCCGTGGTGCTGGCGGTGCGTCCTTGGCCGCGACTGGTGCGCTAAGCAGCGCTATCGACAGGGCAAGACTTGATACGAACCGTTTCATGATAATCTCCGCTATCGACAGGCTTGACCGCGCGCGCTGCTATGGCCTTGGTGCGCGCGAGCTACAAGGATGGTCGATGCGCTGGTTTCATTACGCGATGGTGACGGTGGTGGCGGTGTTGGGGTTGAGCGCGGCGCAAGCCGAGCCCGCAGCCCCCGATGCGGGCTTGGGAGGGCGGCATCTCACGATGACGCTGGTGGCTGAGACCGAGCATCCGGCCGCCGGGTCCAACGTGACGCTCGCTTTGGCCACGGTCCCGCAACCAGGCTGGCACGGCTATTGGGAAAATCCCGGCGACGCGGGCTTCCCTGCCAAATTGGACTGGTCGTTGCCCAAGGGCGTGACCGTCAGCGACCCGAGCTATCCCGTGCCCGGACGGCTCGTGGTGGCCGATTTGATGAACTACGTGTTCGACAAACCCTATGCACCGCTGGTCACGCTCAGCGTGCCTGCAGGACTGGCGCAGGGGACGGCCCTGCCGGTCAAGCTGCATGTCAATTATCTGGTGTGCTCGGCGACGGTGTGCGTCCCCGAGACGGCGGATTTGGCGATTGCACTGACCGTTGGCGACGGGGTGATCTCCGCGCAAGCGCAGGCGCAGTTCGATGCGTGGCACCGCGCCGTTCCGCGGCCGCTCGATGCGAAAAGTGTTTTTCAGATTGCCGGGGGCACCATTCGCATCGCCATCCCGTATCCGGCGGGAGCGGCGGTAGCGAAGGACGCCTATTTTTACCCGATTACGCCCGGGATGATCGACTATGCCAAGCCGCAGAGCGTGGTGCGGGATGGCGACCGGCTGGTGGTGGAAACCAAGGCGGCCGCTGGCGCGGGCGCAGCGTCGCTAAAGGGCGTGTTGCAGATCGGTGCGCAACAGGGGCTCTTGGTCACGGCAGCGGCGGGCAACGTTGCATCGGTTGCCTCGACGGCGTCCGCGTCGAGGGACAATGTGTGGCTGGCGACGGCGATTGCCTTTGCCGGGGCAATGTTGGGCGGCTTGATCCTCAACATCATGCCGTGCGTCTTTCCGATCCTGAGCCTCAAGGCGCTGAGCCTGGCGCGGGGTCATCTCGACGAGCGCGCGGCACGGCATGAAGCCTTGGCCTATACCGGCGGCGTGGTTGCAGTCTGCGTTGGTTTGGGCGCGGCGATTCTGGCCTTGCGCGCAGGCGGTACGGCGGTGGGCTGGGCGTTCCAGTTGCAGGATCCGCGCGCGATCGTGCTGCTCCTGCTGCTGACCGTGGCGTTGTCGCTCAACTTGGGCGGTTTGTTCGAAATTCCCACCCCAGCGTTCGTCAACCGCAGCGGTGGGGCAGGCGGTGCCTTCGCCACTGGCGCGCTGGCTGCCTTCATTGCGACGCCCTGTACCGGACCCTTTATGGGCGCAGCATTGGGCGCGGCGCTGGTTCTGCCATGGCCGGCCGCTTTGGCGGTGTTCGCCGGGCTTGGGCTCGGGCTGGCCTTGCCGTTTCTCGCGCTCGGTTTCGTGCCTGCGCTGCGCAAGCGCTTGCCCAAGCCGGGGATGTGGATGGAGACCTTCCGGCGCATCCTGTCGGTGCCGATGTGGCTCACCGCCATCGCACTGGCTTGGGTATTGGGCAAAGAGGCCGGGGTCGATGCCCTTGCTCTGGGACTCGTGTTGACGCTCGCTCTCGCGATCGTGTTGTGGGTGGCGGGGCAACGGCAGCGCGCGGGGCTGGGCTTTGGTGTCGTGATGACACTGCTCCTGCTCGGCGTCGCTATCGTGGGTGCCTGGTCTGTCAACGGACGCCATCCGGACCGGGCCGCCACCACTGCGGCGCAGCCGGGGGGTGCGGAGCCGTTTAGCGAGGCCCGGCTGGAGAGCTTGCGCAAGGCCGGGCGGCCTGTTTTCGTTTACTTCACCGCTGACTGGTGCCTCACGTGCAAGGTCAATGAAAAAGCGGCAATCGAAACCGACACTACCCGTGCCGCTTTCGCTGCGCACAATGTTGCGGTGCTCATTGGAGATTGGACCAACGGTGATCCGGTGATGGGGCGCTTTATCGAAGCGCATAACCGGGCGGGCGTGCCGCTATATCTTTATTATGGTCCTGGAACGGGCCAGCCACAGGTGCTGCCGCAAGTTTTATCCTCTGCTCTGCTTGCCAGTCTACCGACGAAATAGTGCGATATAAAGTACGGCGACCATGGTCGTTTTTTGCCTATCATCCAGCACGATGATTTGCATTACTATATCGTATTTATTGTTTTGTGGATGTGGGGTTGCAGGTGTCGTGCTCAGTTAACTCTTTTTTAACCTTTCCCGCGCATTTTCACCCAACCTTAACGTTCGTTAATGCGGGCGAACGGGGCTTAGGGTTCGTGGTATGACCGAAGGCCTGACATCGATCCATGATGCTGCCCCCCTTGCGCGCGAGGTGCTGAGTGCGCTGACCGACCGTTGGCCGAATTCTGCGATGCTGCTGCCGGGCGCACTTCCTCTTGCGTCAGGAGGCGTTACGGATCGCGACTTCGTGCATACCGTTCAATATCTGAACGACCACGGATTTATTTCTTACGATGCCATGGTACTTGGTGCCGATCCAGAGCCGCGGGTGATCGGTGCATTGATCACGCGGCGGGTCCAGCACCTGTTGGGTCTAATCGACAAGGTCAGCTGTTAACGCACCGCCGACGCTTTCCAAAAGTGCAGCGGCAATACGCGAAAGCCGCAGCATCATGTCGAGCTCCATCTGCCCAACCTTGCGGTGTTCGACATCGTATACGCCAAGGTGGCCGATATTGTCGCCCGCCGCGGTCCGGAGCGGGAAGCCGCAATAAAAGAGAAGGCCGACCCGCTCGGCGTCTACCGGGTCGAGCCACCGCTGCGGCGCGTCATTGATCGCAAATGAATTCTCGCCGTCGCCCCGCACGGCACATGCGAGTACGCGCTTGTTTTCGCTGGCGTCGGTGATCATCGCCAAGCTGCAGTCAAGTAACGACACCGCCATGAATACGATGTCATCAAGTCTCCGTTCGTGGGAAGCGCGCATAGTTTTAATGGGGGGATCTTCCAAAATATTGCACGGATCACGTGTTCCGCAGTGTTCATGAAGCAACATGAATTTTGGCACGGTATCGCTAATCCCGAAGACGGGCTTTCCCTCGTCCATGTCGTTGGTAAGCGAGTAACACGAAAAACGGGATTTGGCATCAGAGTCGTTCTACTCAATTTGAACGAACGCTTCGCTGTCAGAAACCAATCGGTATTGCTGACGCTTTGCCCCCTTGTGCGGCGCAGCAATCCGTCGCAGCATGGAACCCGCGGCGTTTTGGGGGCTTTACCGTTAGATGGGGATGCGGTCAGCGTTTGATGAAATCATGGGGCAGGCTGGGTCGGCCACGCCCCGCGCAGAATTGGCCGCGCTTGGGAACTGGATCGAGAGCACGCCCGATGCGGAATTGCGCAGGCGGCAACAGTCGGCCGAAGCAACCTTTCGACAACTCGGCATCACTTTTGCGGTCTATGGGGATAGCGATGCAAGCGAACGCATCATCCCGTTCGACATCGTGCCGCGAATCTTCCTCGCCAGCGAATGGGCGCGGCTTTCGGATGGGTTGGTGCAGCGCGTTGAGGCGATCAACGCATTCCTGCACGACATTTATGGTGAGCGTCGGATCCTGGCCGAAGGCGTGCTGCCGCCGGATTTGATCTTCGGCAATCCGCAGTTCCGGCCCGAAATTGCCGGTATCCGACCACCGCACGACGTATGGGCGCATATTTGCGGGATCGATCTGGTGCGAACCGGGCCCGACGATTTCTTCGTGCTGGAGGACAATGCGCGCACGCCCTCGGGCGTCAGCTACATGCTGGAAAATCGCGAGGCGATGCTGCGACTGTGTCCCGAATTGTTTCGCGATTTTCGCGTCGCCGCCGTAGATTCCTATCCCGATCGCCTCCTCGAGACGATGAAATCGGTCGCGCCGCAGGGCGTCGCCGCGCCGGTGTGCGTGGTGTTGACGCCGGGACATTATAATTCGGCCTATTACGAACACAGCTTCCTGGCGGACTCGATGGGGGTTGAACTGGTCGAGGCGGCCGATCTCGTGGTCGATGACGATATCGTCTGGATGCGCACGATCGCGGGGCGCGTGAAGGTAGATGTCATCTATCGTCGCATTGACGATGACTATCTCGATCCGTTGGTGTTCCGGCCGGATTCGATGCTGGGGGTGCCGGGGCTGATCGCGGCTTATGCGGCGGGCAATGTCGCGATCTTGAACGCGCCGGGCAATGGCATTGCCGATGATAAGGCGATCTATTCCTACATGCCCGAGATCGTGAAATTCTATTCGGGAGCGGATCCGAAACTCCCCAATGTCGAAACCTGGCGGTGCCGCGAGCCGCAGGCGCTTCGATACGTGCTCGATAATCTGGCGGATGTGGTGGTGAAACTGGTCGATGGTTCGGGAGGCTACGGTATGCTCGTCGGGCCGACGGCCACCAAGGCCGAGATCGAGGCGTTTCGTGCCGCCCTGATGGCAGAGCCGCACCGCTATATCGCGCAGCCAACGCTGGCGCTGTCGACGGTGCCGACGATGACGGAAATCGGCCTTGCGCCGCGCCATGTCGATTTCCGGCCATTCGTGTTGACCGGATCGAAGGGCGTTCAAGTGGTGCCTGGCGGCCTGACCCGGGTTGCGCTGAAGGAAGGATCGTTAGTGGTCAATTCCTCGCAGGGCGGGGGCACGAAAGACAGCTTCGTATTGATGGATGACGGCGTGCAGCCTGCCGAGTTCCTGACCCAATCGCAGGGGCAGGCCGCGTGAGCCCGGCGCGGACGCGCACGTCGGCGAAGGCGGGTGGCCGATGCTGAGCCGTACCGCCTCATCGCTTTATTGGCTGGGTCGCTATGTCGAGCGGACCGATTTCATCGCGCGTCTGGTGGAGGCGACGGTCCGCCTGGACGTCCTGTCTCCGCGTCCGGCGGGGGAGGCGGCCTGGGCGTCGGCGCTGGCAGTGACCGAAACGGACGCCGCCTTTGCCGAAACCGGGCGGTCGATTACCCAAGCGCATGTCGCGCGGTTTCTTACGCTCGATTCCAGCCACCCGGGGTCGATGGTCCGATCGATCGACATGGCCCGCAACAATGCACGCGCGGTCCGCACCGCCCTCACCAAGGAAGCCTGGACCGGGATCAACCGTGCCTGGTTGATTTTCGACCACCGCACCAGTCCGGGTGCGCAGGGGCAGGGCGGGGCGATGGCGACGCTCAACCTCGTCGAGGCGATCAAGGCGGAAACGCGCGGCTTCGAAGGCGCGGTCCATCGTATGTTGCGCAACCAGACGACGTGGTTCATCCGCCTTGGTCAGGCAATTGAGCGCGCGGACAATACTGCCCGCCTGCTCGACGTGAAATATCACATCCTGCTGCCCGAGGGCGAACGCGTCGGTGGCGTGGTTGATCGCGACCAATGGACAACCATCCTGCAGACGGTGTCGGCTGTCACGGCGTATCGCTGGCTCTATTCCGAAGGCCTGCGACCGGCGAACGTCATCGATTTGTTGATCGCCCGGCCCGAACTCCCCCGCAGTCTCGCCGCGTCGGTCGAGGAAGCGGTCGAGATCCTCAATCTGCTCGCCAAGCGCACCGGGCTCCACGGCGAGGCCGACCGCATGGCACGGGCGCGGCAGCAGCGCCTGCAACGGCTGCGCTCGGGCGACGTGATCGCGCAGGGGCTGCACCAGTTTCTGCAAGGCTTCATTGCCGAAAACGACCAATTGCACATGGCGGTCGGCCGCCAGTTCAAGTTCACCTGATGCGGCTGTCGGTCGATCATCGCACGACCTATCGCTTTTCCAGCCCGCAGGCGCGCTTGACGCAGTTGCTCCGCCTGATTCCCGATGGCACGCATGACCAATCCGTCGCGAGCTGGAACCTGCATGTCGATTGCGATGCCCGCCTGCGGCACGGCCGCGACGGCTTCGGCAATCGCACGACGATGCTCTATGTCGAAGGGCCGATCGAAAGCATCGAAATTGCAGTGTCCGGCGAAGTGCTGACCAACCCCTCCAACGGGGTCGTCCATGGCGCGCATGAGCCGTTACCGCCCGCAGTGTTTCTCCGGACCACGCCCCTGACGACGCCTGATGCAGAGATTGTCGCCTTCGCGCGAGCAATTCGGGAGCCAGATCCGGTTGCCCGGCTTCATGCGTTGAACCTTGCCGTCCATCGCCGCTTCGCGCTCGATCGCGGGCGCGCGGTGGCCGGGCGGAGTGCGATTGCTGCCTTTTCGCAAGGGGAGGCCAGTGCTCGCGATATGGCGCAGGTCTTCATCACGGCGGCGCGCACGCTCGACGTCCCGGCCCGCTATGTCTCAGGGTATAGCCCGGCTTGTGTGGTTGGAGCCGGGCGTCCGGCTCCCCACGGCTGGGCGGAGGCGCATGTGGCGGGATTGGGCTGGGTCGCGTTTGACCCATGTACCGGCCTCAGCGCGGACGAAGCCTATGCCCGAGTGGCAGTAGCGCTCGATTCGGCCGGAGCCGCCCCGGTGGCCGGGTCTCGGCTTGGCGAGGGTGAGGAGATGCTGGACGTCGATCTCCACGTCGATCGCAGCGGCCAATAGGATAGCGTCAGCGACCGCCAGGATCAGCGGGCGCTGGCGAGGTGATCCGAGACTGCATGGCGTTCGGCCGGTGGCCGGTAAGTCGCCTCTTCGTCGACCAACAGGGACCAACCACTCGGGCCGAGCGCTTCGATCGGCTGATAGCGGACCTTGTACGCCATGCGCTGCGACCCCTTAACCCAATAGCCAAGGTAGACATAGGGCAAGCCCGCCGCGCGTGCGCGCAGGATGTGGTCCATGATGATGATGGTGCCGAGTCCCGGGCGCTCGGCATGCTCGGGATCGAAGAAGCTGTAGATCATCGAAAGCCCGTCGGCCTGCTGGTCGGTCAGGCACGCGCCGATCAGCTTGCCGCGTTCACCATGTATCGATGGCTCGCGATATTCGACGATGAAACTGTTAACGGGCGAATGCTCGACCATGTCGGCATAATCGCCCTCGTCCATATCCGCCATGCCGCCGCCAGGATGCCGGGCGGCGAGATAACGTCGCAGCAACTGATACTGTTCGTCGGTTGCCCATGGGCGGCAGGCGGCGACTTCCAGATCGGCGTTCCGGCGCAGGTGCTTGCGCTGGGTGGCGTTGGGGGCAAAACCGGCGGCCACCACCCGAACCGATACGCAGGCGGAACAGCCCGCGCAGCTCGGTCGATAGGCAACCGATTGACTGCGGCGGAAACCGATGCGGCTCAGCGCATCGTTCAAGTCGCCAGCTTGTTCCCCACGAAGCTCCGTAAAGACCTTCCGTTCCTGCCGGTCGGGCAAATACGGGCACGGCGAAGGGCTGGTGACGAAAAACCTTGGAAAGCGAAATGGCGCTGTCACCGCGTATCGTTCCTTGAACCAGGGAGCGCGCCGTCGCTGTGGCGGCTCGTGGCCCCGTTATGAATCGGATGGAACGTGATGAAAAGCGGCTTTACCAACAATGGTGGTTAACGCGACGCCGAAAACGACGGACCGTGCGCGATCCACCTATAATGCAGTGTTGAGGTCCATTGCGGAAGGCCGGGGCGTGCGGTTGGTCGCACGCCCGATTCCACTCGTCACGCCAGTTCGACGGTGCTCACTTCATAGCCGCCGACGCGGAGCGCGGCGATCAACCGATCGAGATGCGCACGGTCGCGGGTTTCGCATTCCACATCGGTGATCAACCCCTTGGCCGGCAGGGTGGTGAACACGCGCTGGTGATAGATTTCGATGATATTGACGCGCTCGGCATCGAAAATCCGCGCGACGTTGAACAGTGCGCCGGGCTGGTCCTGCAAGCGGATGCGCAGTCGCGCCAGTCGCCCCGACCGCGCTAGGTCGCGGAGCAGGACGTTGGCCAGCAAACGCGTGTCGATATTGCCGCCGCACAGGACGACGCCGACAGTCTTGCCCGCGAAACGTTCGGGGTGCTGCAGCAAGGCGGCAAGGCCTGCGGCTCCGGCACCCTCGACCACGGTCTTTTCGATTTGCAGCAGCAGGCTGACCGCTTGCTCCAGGCTGCGTTCGCTGACCAATACGATGTCATCGACCAAAGCGCGGACCATGTTCGACGTGATCGCGCCCGGTTCCTTGACGGCAATGCCTTCGGCGAGCGTGTCGCCGGCGCACGGCATGTCGGTGCCGTTGATGCGATTATACATGGAGGGGAACAATTCCGCTTCGACCCCGATGACTTCGATGGGATGGTCGGCCGCAGCCGCGACCACCGCCATGCCCGAAATCAGCCCGCCACCGCCGATTGGCGTAAGGAAGGTATCGATGCTGGGCACGTCCTGCAGCATTTCGATCGCGACGGTGCCTTGGCCTGCGATAACGCGCGCATCGTCGAAGGGGTGGACGAAGGTCAGTCCGCGCTCCACCTCCAGCTCACGGGCATGGGCATAAGCGGCATCGAAGGTGTCGCCAAATAGCACGACGGTCGCACCGTGGCCTTCGGTCTGCGTCACCTTCACAGTCGGCGTGTTGGTCGGCATCACGATCGTCGCGGGGATACCGAGCCGGTTGGCATGATAAGCCAGGCCCTGCGCGTGGTTGCCAGCCGACGCGGCGATGACGCCGCTGGTTCCCGCCGGCAGTTGCAACAGCGTGTTGAGTGCGCCGCGCTCCTTATAGGCGGCGGTAAACTGGAGGTTCTCGAACTTCAGATACACCGTTGCGCCGGTCAGCTCCGACAGCGTCTTGCTGATGAAGGTCGGGGTTCGCACGATCTGGTCGGCAATGCGCGCGTGAGCCGCCTGAACATCGGGCAGTGTGACGGGGAGGGTTTCGGGCGCGGGGCGGGTGTGCGTGGCCATTCTGTCTTCCGTTATCCCTGGACGTATCCAAGGGCTGATCTGCTGTGCTCCACGTCACGCGAATGACAGCGCCGCACTATGCGCGACACCAACGGAGCTGGCAGCGCGCCTAGACCATCTGGCGCGGCGAAGGAACATTGCTTATCGCCTTGTCCATGCAAAGCCCATCCTTCGCTCGCCGTGCAGCGCTTCTTCTCGCGGCACTTTCGCTGCCGACCTCGGCGTTTGCCGATGCATTGGTCGACAATGTCAACGGCATCACGCTCGACCAAAATGGCAAAGTGGTGCGCTTCACCGGCGTTTTGATTTCGCCCGATGGCAAGGTGGTGAAGCTGCTCGCCGATAATGAGAAGCGCCCGGTCAAGCTGGACTGGCGCGCCGACGAACATGGCAAAGTCCTGCTGCCCGGTTTCATCGACGCGCACGGCCATGTGATGGAGCTGGGTTTTCGCGCGCTCGAGCTCGATCTGTCGGCGGCCAAGTCGCTTGAGGAGGCAAAGGCGCGGATTGCGGCTTATGCTGCGGCCAATCCCGACAAAAAGTGGATCATTGGCGGCGGCTGGAACCAGGAAGTGTGGGGTCTCGGTCGCTTCCCGACTGCGGCCGATCTGGATGCCGTGGTCAGCGATCGCCCGGTATGGCTGTCGCGCGCCGATGGTCATGCCAGTTGGGGCAATAGCGCGGCGCTGAAGGCGGCCGGGATTTCCGCCAAATCGGTCTCGCCCCCCGGCGGCCGCATCGAAAAGACCGGCTTGCAGCCCAATGGCGTGTTCGTCGATGCGGCGCAGGCGCTGGTCGAAAAGGTCGTGCCGCAGCCACTGCCCAAGGATCGCGATTTCGCTTTCCTGAAGGCGCAGGACATTTTGCTGAGCTATGGCATCACCGCGACCGCCGATATGGGGACCGGCATGGACGACTGGCTTGCCTATCGTCGTGTGGGCGATGCCGGCAATTTGCGCGTGCGCATCATGAGCTACGCCATGGGCGTGGACACCGCCATCCGCATCGGCGGGGCAGGGCCGACGCCGTGGCTCTATGGCGACAAGCTGCGCATGGGCGGCGTGAAGCTCTATGCCGATGGCGCGCTCGGGTCGCGTGGGGCATGGCTGAAAAAGCCGTATAGCGACGCCCCCGGGCAATCGGGCGCTGGCTTCCTCTCGGACGACGTGCTGCGCAATTACATGAGTCGCGCCGCGCTCGACCATTATCAGGTCGCGGTCCACGCCATTGGTGATCGCGCCAATGCCGAAGTGCTCGATGCGATCGACGACATGGTCGACACCTATAAGGGCGATCGGCGCTGGCGGATCGAACATGCGCAAATCGTCGACCCAGCCGATCTGCCGCGCTTCGGCAAGAACGGCATCGTCGCCTCGATGCAGCCGACGCACCAGACCAGCGATCGCACGATGGCCGAGGCGCGGCTGGGGCCGGATCGGTTGAGCGGAGCCTATGCCTGGGCATCGATGCTGAAGAACGGGGCGACGCTGGCGTTCGGATCGGATTATCCGGTCGAAAAGCCCGATCCGTTCGCGGGCTGGGCGGCGGCGTTCACGCGCCAGGATGCCGACGGGCAACCCTATGGCGGATGGCACCCCGAAGAGCGCATCACGCGCGAACAGGCATGGTGGGCCTATACTGGCGCTGCGGCCTATGCCGGTTTTGCCGAGGATAAGTTCGGGCGGCTGGGCGTGGGGCAGGGGGCCGATTTCATCATCGTAGACCGCGACCCGTTGCTGGCGTCGCCAACCGAGCTGCGCGCGACCAAGGTCGAGCAGACCTGGGTCGGGGGGCGCAAGGTCTGGGTGCGGCCGTAGCGTAGCGCGACCCGCCTGTCGCGCCGTCCCCGTCCCCGCCACCGTCACCGCCACCGCCACCGTCATGCCGGGCCCGTCCCGGCATCCACCGCGCCACGCTCTCGCCGGCGATCGTAGCGGACACCGGTGGACCCCGGCACAAGGCCGGGGTGACGGGTGGGGCGGAGTGTACGAAGTCGAGCGTGCAGCGCAGCTTCCCGCTCGCCAGCATCGCGCCGGTCCTGCTCCGCCGCAGGCGAGTCGGGTGCGGAAGTCCACAAAGTCCACGCTACGTCCCCGCTCTTTTGCCCCTCGCGCAAGGGTCCGACCGGTACGGCGGCGCTGTGGCGCGAGCGACGGATGGTGCGCGGCATGCAGCGAGCGTGGCACAATGCGGGGATGTAGGACAGGCTGGGTTGCCGGTGGACGGGGGATCGCGGCTTCGGCTCTCGAACGGCTGGGTTTGGTGGTTTGCCGACCGTCCGCTTTTTATTAGTCAGTGTCGGAATCAGGAATATCGCCCAAAAAACGAGCGAAAAGAACAACCAATCCCGCGAAGCAAAAATACTCTATCCAGATCAAGCTTATATAAATCCTCGCCTCGGCAGGACGAATGTAAAATATGAATATTAATAGCGCGAATATGTGAATTAACGACCATCCAACCACGAGCGGATAATACCAGCTTTTTACCTTGTACTCCCAAAAAGATCTAACCGATGCGACTGTAGAAGCGCACATCACCCCTGATATCTCACCACACCCTTCCCCAGTCCATTTTCCAATCAGAATGGCTGTGCCTACCCCAGCTAAGAGAGCTATGCATGCCCAAATAATATTAAGGCCTCCTGATTTACTGGTGGGCTGATTTAGTCCTCGGTCGCTTCTACGCAAAGTCATCTCAATCGGGCGCTTTCGATAAGCATTCAGGAGCATGGCTTTATTCGGCCCGACAAGTTTCGAGGATGAGAACCGGAGAAAGTCCATCAGAGCAGCGATTAGCACTACCCCGAGTATCGACGCGTTATCGAATGGCTGCAACTGGGCGATGCCCGACAAAAGAAAGGCCGCGACATCCCCCCAGATGGCGCGGCCCGGATCCGCCGGAGCGGAACGCTGTTCGGTTTGACGGAGTGACGCGATCAGGCGACTTCGGCGGAGGCCATCATCTCGTCGGGCTCGCGCAGAACGTAGCCGCGACCCCACACCGTCTCGATATAATTCTCGCCCTCGCAGGCCATCGACAGCTTCTTGCGCAGCTTGCAGATGAACACGTCGATGATCTTGAGTTCGGGCTCGTCCATGCCGCCATACAGGTGGTTGAGGAACATTTCCTTGGTCAGCGTGGTGCCCTTGCGCAGCGACAGCAGCTCGAGCATCGCATATTCCTTGCCGGTCAGATGCACGCGCGCGCCATCGACTTCGACCGTCTTGGCATCGAGGTTGACCGCGAGCTTGCCGGTGCGGATGACCGATTGGCTGTGGCCCTTCGAGCGGCGGACGACGGCGTGGATGCGCGCGGTTAGTTCTTCGCGGTGGAACGGCTTGGTGACGTAATCGTCGGCACCGAAGCCGAAGCTGCGCACCTTCGAGTCCATCTCATTGATGCCCGACAGGATCAGCACCGGCGTCTGCACGCGCGCGACGCGGAGCCGCTTGAGCACGTCATAGCCGTGCATGTCCGGCAAATTGAGGTCGAGCAGGATGATATCGTAATCATACAGCTTGCCGAGATCGAGGCCTTCTTCGCCCAGATCCGTCTTGTAGACATTGAAACCTTCGGTGGTCAGCATGAGCTCGATCGCCAAGGCGGTCGTCGGCTCGTCCTCGATCAGCAATACGCGCATCTGGGCGTTCCCCGTTTCTCGTCAGGCGTTCCGGGCCCCCTGCGGTCCGACTTGCCTCACACTCCATTAACCTCATCAGTGATGAAGGCAAAAGGTTAATTTCACATTAAGCGGCCTGAATCCACGAGTCGCGGGCATTCACTTAGGGATTTTTACGGAACACAGCGTCTTGAGGTGCTCGCTCAGATAGGCGATCAGCACCTCCACCCGCGCTGGCCGCAGCGTGCCGGGCGGGGTCATCAAGTGCAAGGCTCCCCCATAGGGAGTCCAATCCTCGAGGATGGTTTCGAGCCGACCGGTGGCCAAGTCGTCGCCGACGATAAAGTCCGGCAGCATCGCGATGCCCAGGCCCCGGCGGAGCGCCGGCAGCATCGCCTCGCCGCTATTGGTCGCGAGCGGGCCCTGCAGACGCACCGAGACCTCGGTCCCATCCGGCCCGACGAATCGCCACGGCGCGGTAATGTTGGTGTAGGCGAAACAGCGATGTTCGCCGAGTTGGCCCGGATGGGTCGGTCGGCCGTGCCGCGCGAGATATTCGGGTGCCGCCACAAGGTTGATGCGGATGTCGGCGAGCTTGCGCGCACGCAGCGAACTGTCGGGCAGCGAGGCGATGCGCAATGCGATGTCGAACCCTTCTGCGACGATATCGACGCGCGCATCGGACAGGTGGAGGTCGATCGTGATGCCTGGATGCAGCGCGAGAAAATCTGCGATGACCGGCGCGATGGCGATCAGCCCGAGCGACATCGGCGCGGCGACGCGCACCAGGCCGGTTGGTGCAGTTGCCGCGGCATGGGCAGCCTCTTCGGCGGCATTGGCTTCGGCCAGAATGCGCGCCGCATGTTCTGCCAAGGCCTTGCCATTCTCCGTGAGCGAGAGGCGGCGGGAGGTACGGTGGAACAGCGACTGTCCCAGATGCGTCTCGAGCCGCGTCACCGCTTTCGAAACCGTCGCTTTTGAAACGCCGATCGCATCCGCCGCGCCGCTGAAGGAGCGATGCTCGACCACGCTGGCGAAAATCGCCCAAGCTTCAAGATCGGGCAAGCGCATGGAAAAATCCTCGATAGAAACGTCTCCTCATTTGTAGATGGGGAAACGATAGGTTTCCAGCGTTTCCATTTACCGTGTGATCCAAAGCTCTATCTTGGCGGCAACAGAATTCCTCCGCTGGAGAAACACCGTGATCGAGAAACGCTCGTTCGAGAGCCTGGGCCATGCCGACCATGGCTGGCTCAATGCCCGTCATCATTTTTCCTTTGCCGATTATTATGAGCCCGCCCGGATGGGATGGGGCGCGATCCGGGTATGGAATGATGACGAGATCGCCGCCAATAGCGGCTTTCCGCCGCATCCCCACCGCGACATGGAAATCATCACCTATGTCCGTAAGGGGGCGATCACCCATCAGGATTCGATGGGAAATCAGGGCCGCACCGGCGCAGGCGATGTGCAGGTGATGAGTGCCGGCACCGGCGTGCGCCACGCCGAATACAATCTGGAGCAGGAGCCGACGACGCTGTTCCAGATCTGGATCGAGCCGACGCGGACCGGTGGATCGCCCAGTTGGGGTGCCAAGCCGTTTCCCAAGGACGATCGTTCGGGCAAGTTCGTGACGCTCGCCAGCGGCTTCGCGGAAGATGCCGAAGCTCTGCCGATCCGCGCCGATGCGCGCGTGCTCGCCGCGATGGTGCGGGCGGGCGAGAGCATCACGCATGACGTCCTGCCCGGACGCCACGCTTATCTGGTGCCCGCGACCGGATCGATCGAGATCAATGGCGAAACGTTCAAGGCGCGCGACGGTGCCGCGATGGATGGCGGCCAGACCGTGACGATCACCGCGCTGGAAGATGCCGAACTGGTGCTCGTCGATTCAGAATAACCCGTTTTCCTACCCCAACCCCCGCCCGCTCTCGGGAGGGGAGCAATGAAGAAGGACTGTACAATGACCAAGGTTCTCGTTCTCTATTATTCGTCCTATGGCCATATCGAGCAGATGGCGGATGCGGTTGCCGAAGGTGCCCGCTCGGCCGGGGCCGAGGTCGATATCCGCCGCGTGCCGGAAACCGCCCCGCAGGCGGTCATCGAAGCGGCCGGTTTCAAGACCGACACCGCCCATCCGGTGATCGAGGGCCCAGACGCCCTTGCCGATTATGACGCGATCATCGTTGGCGCGCCGACTCGCTTCGGCCGTATGCCAAGCCAGATGGCGTCGTTCTGGGATACCACCGGCGGTGTATGGTTTCAGGGCAAGCTCGTCGGCAAGGTCGGCGGCGCGTTCACCTCGACCGCCAGCCAGCATGGCGGCCAGGAAACGACCCTGTTCTCGATCATCACCAACCTGCTGCATCACGGCATGACGATCGTCGGTCTCGATTACGGCTTCCAGGACCAGATGGGCGTCGACAAGCTGCGCGGCGGTTCGCCTTATGGCGCGACCACGATCGCAGGCGGCGACGGCAGCCGTCAGCCCGAAGCGGAGGAACTGGCCGGTGCGCGCTATCAGGGCAAGCGCATCGCCGAAACGGCGGCCAAGCTTAGCGCCTGAGCTCCTGACTCCAGGGCGCTGCCATCGCTCCCAACAGGGGCGGTGGCGGCGTCGTGGCTGCCTTGCTGATCAGCAAGAGCGGCGGTTGCGGTGCAGTGGCGATCAGCCAGGCGTCGCGGTCGCTGGCAACACCCGGCTTTCCGGGGTAGGTCGTGCGCGCGCGGGCGAAGGTCAGGCGCGCGCGTGCCGCGCCCAACACGTTGACGCTCGCGCCGACCCAGCGCCAGTGCCACGGTTCCCACGTCACCCCTTGCGGGTTGCCATTGGGAAAGGACAGTTCGAAGCCATAGTCCGGCGCATGGGCAAGAAGCCAGCGCCCGGCGTTGGTGGCGGCGATACAGGCATCCACGTCCCGGCAATCGGCGGCGGGGCGCACCGCAAAGTCGATCGCATAGCCCGTGGCATGTTCGCTATAGCCGGGTGGCCCGACGAAGCGGGCGCGATTGAAGGGATCGGGGCAAATTCCGGGCCGGGCGTTACGGCAAAAGACCGCACGCTGATGCGCGATCGCGCGAAAGCAGGATACCGCATGGAGGACCCGGCCGACCCCCGGGGTCAGCGCTGCTGCAGTCAGCAGCCGGGCCAGATCCGGTGCCGCGTCGCGGTGGATAAAGCATGGTTGCCCAACCCCGAATCCCGCTGGCGCTTCGACCAGGTCGCCGCGCAGGGCCTCGGCATAGGGCAGATGGCCGAGCATGCGGCCGTCCGGCATAGGGGCGGGAAGATCGCTTTGCGGGGCAGCCGCAGTCAGGGCGAGAACGATGCCCATCGCCCCAAAAACGACCTGCGTTATCGATCTTCCGCATCTGCTCACAGGCACAATCTCTGGCATGTCGGCGCTAGCGGTGGCAAGAGGCCGAAATGCTCGCAAACCATGTTCTTTTTCTCGATGGCGAGGCACTCGTCATCGACAAGCCCGCCGGCCTCCCGGTCGACCGCCCGCGCGATGGCTCGCTTAGCCTCGAAAACCACCTCGACGGGCTGACCTTCGGGTTCAAACGCTGGCCGGTGCCGGTGCATCGGCTCGATCGCGATACGTCTGGTTGTCTCCTGCTGTCGCGCAATCCCAAGGCGCATGCCAGGCTGCAGCAGGCGTTCGAGCAAGGGCTTGTGCGCAAGCGCTATCTCGCCGTGCTCGATGGCGTGGTCGAAGGCGAAAGCGGATTGATCGACCTGGCGTTGGCCAAGGTCAGCACGATCGAGACGGGGTGGCGCATGGTTGGCGATCCCCTTGGCACCAAAGGCAGCAAGCCCTCGCGCACGGCATGGCGCGTGCTCGAGATCAAGGACGGGCGCAGCTTTGTGGAATTCATTCCCGAAACTGGCCGTACGCATCAGATTCGTGTCCATGCTGCCGAAGCGTTGGGCGCGGCGGTGATGGGCGACCCGATCTATGGCAAGGGCGAGGGTGCGACCCTGCTCCACGCCGCCGAATTGACCGTGCCGCGTGCGGGCAAGGAGCCGATTATCGCCAAAGCACCGTTGCCGGAGCGGTTTGTGGTGGCGGGGTTCAGCGAGGGCTGAGCGCTCGCCGATCGCACTCGGAAGAGTGGGCGAAGTTAAGAGATATTGTTCGCGCATCGGCCGGTCGTCGCGCGGGATATCAGGGCTTCTGCCAACCGCCGCCCAAGGCTTTGTACAAGGCTACCGCCCCGAGGACCCGGTTGAGGCGCGCGTCGATATAGCTGCTATGCGCACTTGCGAGGCTTTGCTGGGCCAGCAGGAGCGGGAGAGTGTCGGTGAGGCCGCCTTCGAGACCCTTGCGCGCCATCTCCGCTGCATTGCGCGAAGCGGCCAGCGCTTGGGTGCGTCTGGCCATCTCGATGTCCTCGCCGGAGACTGTCGCCAAGGCATCCTCGGTGTCTCCAAGCGCCTGCTGTACGGCGCGCGCATAGCCGGCAGCGAGCTCGGCGTAACGGCCATTGGCATAGTCGAGCGAACCTCGCAGTCGCCCGCCCGAAAAAATCGGCTGCAGCGTCGACAAACCGAAATTGAAGATCGCGGCAGGTGCACCCACCGCACTTGCCAGCGCGACGCTTTGCGCTCCACCTGTTCCGGTCAAGGCAATGGAGGGAAGGAAGTTCTTGCGGGCCACCGAAATATTGGCATTCGCAGCGGCGAGCAGGCGTTCGGCTTCCTGAACGTCCGGGCGACGCAGGAGCAAGTCGGCAGGAAGACCGCTTGCCACATGCGGGATCTTCACGGTTTCGAGCGAACCTCCCGTGATCGCAATCTCTTCGGGTGTGTGGCCGCTCAGGATCGCCAGCGCGTCGGCAAGATGCGTCCTTTGGATCTCGAGCGGGGCAATCGCCGCTTCGAACTGGGCGACGAGGGCGGTCTGCTGGGCCAGTTGCATACCCGTGACGAGCCCATGCTGTTGCTGGATACGCAGACCCTCCAATATGCGGGTCGCGCTTAGGACGTTATTCTTGGCGTCCGCGATCTTGTCTTGCACCGCGCAGAGCTGAAAATAGGTCGCCGCCACGCTGCTCGTCACGCCGAGACGCACCACCGCAATCGAAAAGCGCGCCGCCTGGCCGTTGGCGATGGCACTGCGTCGCGCGTCGTGAAGCTTGCCCCATAAATCTATTTCGTAGGAAGCGCTCGCGACGCCGAGCAACGGACTGTAGCGCCGCAGCGTGCCGGTGGGGCTGAGGCTGCGGATGGTCGATGCGCCCGGCTGGAGCGCGACCGTCGGCAGCAAGGCCGCACCCGCGATCCGCGCCTGCGCATCGGCTTGAACCAACCGCGCTTGAGCCTGGGCTATGTCCGTATTGAGCGACTGCGCGTCTGTGATCAGGCGTTCCAGTTCGGGGGCGTCAAATGCGCTCCACCAGTCGTCGCTCGGCCACTCTCCCTGGTTGGCGACCGGGTTGTTCCATTGCGCGGGGACGGTCGGGGCGGGCGGGACCGGGCGGGGGCCGAGCGCGCATCCCGCCAGCGTTGCGCTCGCGAGCAGAATACCGATGATCCGGTGCGGGTATGAGCAAGGAGACGACATTGCGGGACCCATCATGGCTGCGGCACCGGCTGAAGCGGCCCTGGTGAGGCCTTGCGGCGGCGGGACAGGCGATTGATTGCGAGAAAGACGGCCGGCGTGGTGAACAGCGTCAGTACCTGCGACAACATCAGTCCGCCGACGATGGCATAGCCGAGCGGCTGGCGGATTTCCGCACCCGCGCCCGTCCCGATCATCAACGGGATGCCGCCAAGCATTGCGCACAGGGTCGTCATCAGGATTGGCCGAAAGCGAGTGAGGCAAGCTTCGCGGATGGCTGCCTCGGGTGCCAAGCCTGCGGCTTCCTGCTCGACCGCGAAATCGACGAGCATGATGCCGTTCTTCTGCACAAGCCCGATCAGCAACACGATGCCGATAATTCCGATAACGTCCAGCGGGCGCCCTACCAGCCATAGCGTGAGCAACGCCCCCAGGCTGGCCGAAGGCAAGGTCGACAGGATCGTCAGGGGCAGGATCCAGCTTTCGTAGAGCATCCCCAAAATGAGATACACGACCACAAGAGCCAGCAGGATCAGGATCCCCTGGCCCGCAAGCGCGGACTGGAACGCCTGTGCATTGCCCGCGAACGATGTCTGCAAGGTGGGCGGCAGATGAAGCTGCGCCTGGACCTTCTGAACTGCGCTTACCGCAGTGCCGATGGACACGCCTGGCGCGAGATTGAAGGAAATGGTCGTCGAGGGGAAGCCACTCTGATGGTTCACCACCAGCGGGGCTGAGTCGGGCTGGATCGTGGCGACCTGCGACAGTGGGATTCGGTCGCCGTTCGACGCGCTGAGATAGATTTGCTGTAGCGAATCCGGTGTCGCCCGTTGTGCCGCAGCGAATTCGAGCACGACGAAATATTGGTTCACCGGAGTGTAGATCTTCGTCGCCGGGCGTTCGCCATAGGCGTCGTACAGCGCGGTATCGATGGTTTCCGGTGTGATGCCGAGGCGTGCAGCGGCGTCGCGGTCGATGGTGATCGCAAGTTGTGGCCCGTTGCTGCCCGCGTCGCTGGTCACATCGGTGACACCGGCGATCTTCTTGAAGGCCGACGCCACGCGCTGCGACCACTCGCTGAGTTCGGCGCTGTCGGCGTCGACCAGCGTGAACTGATATTGGCTCTTGGAGACTCGCGCGCCGATCGTAATGTCCTGCGACGCCTGGAGGTAGAGCTTGATCCCGGCGAGCCCTGCGACGGCCTTGTTCAACCGAGCGATGACCTGCTGTGCGCCGCCATCGGGTCCTCGATGTCCGAACGGCTTGAGCGCGATGAACATACGGCCCTGATTGGGGGCCGGGCTGCTTCCGCCCGGGCCGATATAGCTCGCGACGGTCTGGATTGCGGGGTCTTTTAGCAGGATGTCGACGAGCGCCGTCTGGCGGGCGGCCAGCCCCGTTGTCGAGATGTCGCCGCTGGCTTCGGTAATCCCGGCGATCATGCCGGTATCCTGCTCAGGAAAGAAACCCTTTGGGATCGTTACGAACAAGAGGCCGGTCAATGCGACCGTGCCGCCCATCGCGACGAGCGCGAGCCGCTGGTGGCGCAGTACGACGTCCAGCCCTTTGCCGTAACCCGCAGTCAGCCGCGCGAAGCCGCGCTCGAGCAAGGTATAGAGTCGGCCATGCCGGGCGTCGGCACGGCTTGGCTTGAGCAGAATGCTGCACAACATTGGTGTCAGGGTTAGGGAGACGATCACCGACAGGACGATCGCCGAAGCCACCGTCAGCGCGAACTCCTGGAACATCCGGCCGACCAGACCGCTCATCAGCAACAAGGGGATGAACACTGCAAGCAGCGATGTCGAAATCGCGAGGATGGTGAAACCGATCTCGCCCGCACCCTTCAGTGCCGCCTGGAACGGCGTCAGGCCTTGTTCGACGTAGCGGGTGATGTTCTCGATCATCACAACCGCATCGTCGACGACGAAGCCGACTGCGATCGACAGCGCCATCAGCGACAGATTGTCGAGGCTGAATCCGCACAGGCGCATCACGACGAACGTGCCAATGATCGACAGCACGACGGCTATCCCCGGGATCAGGGTGGCGCGTGGCTCGCGGAGGAAAAGAAAGATCGTGCCGATTACGAGCAGGACCGTCAGCAGAAGCGTGGACCGGACGTCGCTTACGGAGGCCTGGATCGTCGTGGTCCGGTCGGACACAATGCGGATCTGCACCGCCTTCGGAAGCGATGCCTGCAGCTTGGGCAGCGCCGCCCGGATTTGCGCGACCGTCTGGATCACGTTCGCTCCGGCTGCCGGAAAGACGTTGAGGATGATGGCCGGCTTCCGGTTGAACCAGCCGGCAAGCTGGGTGTTTGCGGGCCCGATCCGCGCGCTGCCAATGTCAGAGATGCGGATCGGTGCGCCGTTGCGATAGGCGATCACCACATCTGAAAAGCCCTTTTCGGTATCGAGCTGGTCGTTGGTCGACAGGCCCCAGGTCTGGCGGTCGCCGCGGATCGTTCCTTTGGCGGCTTTGAGCGTGCTTTGCTGAAGCGCCGTACGCACGGTGGCCATTGTCAGTCCGTGGCTCGTTAGGGCAGCCGGGTCGACTTCGACCCGCATGGCAGCCTGCTGCTGTCCACCGATCGTGACCAGGCCGACGCCGGGCATCTGCGATAGGCGACCGAACAGGACACTCTCGGTATAATCGTCGACCGTGGTCAACGGCAGCGCGTCGGACGTGATTCCCAGGATGAGGGCGGGCGGGTCGGCCGGGTTGACGAGGCGAAAGCTTGGCGGCGCGACCAGCGTCGGCGGCAAACTCGCCTGTGCCGCGATCAGCGCTTGCTGCACGCCAAGCGCCGCCTGCTGGGCCGAAACGTTTGGCGCGAACTGCAATGAAATCTGCACAAAGCTGAGTGCGCTCGAAGATGTCATCTGGGTCAGGCCCGGGATCTGCCCAAGCTGACGCTCCAGCGGGGTTGCGACCGCAGCGGCGTTGGTGGTCGCGTCCGCGCCTGGTAGCTGTGCGGTGACCTGGATTGTCGCGACGCTGACGTTCGGCAACGATTCAACCGGCAGCTGCAGATAGGACAGAATGCCGGCGAGCAGCAGCGCTATCGCAAGCATCATCGTCGCCACCGGGCGCCGGATGAAGGGGCCCGACAGCCCGCCCGATGGAGTCAGCTCCGATGCCTCGGGCGCGCTCATTGAACGATGCCCAGCCGGTGAGGGTCATCCGATCGCACCGGGGCGGAGGCGGGATTGGCCTGGGCCGTCACCACCGCCCCGGGAGTCAGCGCGAACTGGCCGTCGGTAACCACGGTTTCGCCGCCGACCAGGCCGGCGGTTACGATCGTTCGATCACCCGTCGATGCTCCGGCCTTGATCGGCTGCATGCGCGCGTGACCGTTGGACACCAGCCAGACGAACGTCGCTTGCGGGTTCCGCTGAACCGCGCTGGACGGGATTGTTATGACACCGGGCCGGATGCCCAGTTCGAGCTGTGCATGTACCAATTGTCCGGGCCAGAGCTTGCGGTCGGCATTCGGCAGGACCGCTTTGAGAAGCACGGTGCCGGTTGCCGGATCGATCTGGTTGTTGAGAACGACCAATTCGCCGGATTCGAGAACGGGTCGTCCATCGCCTTGCGTCGTGACGGCGACTTTCAGGTTCGTCCGCGAGCCAACCACTGCGCGCTGGATTGCATCGAGATCCTTTTGCGAAACCGAAAACAGCATGGCAATCGGCTGCACCTGCGCGACCGTCACGATTCCGGCGGCGTCCGACGGGCCGACCAACGCTCCGGGATCGGCTTTGCGCAGACCTGCCACGCCCGAAATGGGCGAACGGATTGTGGTGTAGGCGAGCGACAGGCGGTCGCGCGTTAGGACCGCGCGATCACCTGCCACGGTTGCGGCAAGTTGGGCGACCTGGGTTCGGTAGGCAGCGACTTGTTGCGCGGATGCAAGCCCTTGCGAGACGAGCGGCGCGTTACGCTCGAGCAGATCACGCGCCCCGTCCAGCGCCGCGCTGTCGCGCGCGAGTTGCGCCCGATCGGCCTCCAGCGCCGCCTGCAAAGGGCGCGGATCGATCTGTGCAAGCGGCTGACCGGCCTTGACCGTCTGTCCCTCGGCATAGAATAAACGGGTGATCCTGCCACTGGTCTGCGCGCGTGCATCGACAGTGTAATAGCCTTGCAGCTGGCCCGGGGCACCAAGCGTTACGGGCTGATTGCCGCGCTGAACGACGGCGGTCACGACCGGGACGGCGGGCACCCGTTCCGCGGCGGGAGACGCGCTACAGGCTGCCAAACTCGACGCTATGCCGACGAGCGCCAAATGCGTTAGCTCGCGCCGCTTTCCCCGATGCATCACAGGCCTCCGATGCGCGGCCGGGGCCATGACGTTCGTGACCCCTCAACCGACGACGGTGTTCTTTTTAGGCAGCGATGTGGATTTGTAATTTATACGAAGGTTGGGCGCGGTTTTGGGTTCCTGTCACCGAGACCGCCGGGCCAATGCAGCGGACGTGTTACCCGAATCGCCCACGTTGGAGATGGTGCCGGCTGCAGGGATCGAACCCGCGACATCCAGTTTACAAAACTGGCGCTCTACCAACTGAGCTAAGCCGGCACGTCGCACGCTCAATGCGTCAGGATATGCCGAAGGTCCAGCCCTCCGTGCGTGCGATTTGTGCGGTGAGGGCAGGCGGATGCCAAAATTCCGGGTGTGCGCGATTGGCGCGCAGCCACGCCGCAGTCAAAATCGCGTCGGTGGCATGATCGGTATAGCGCGGGAGAGGAAGGTGCGGTGCGCTGCCGAGCACGCCAAGCGCGACGTCGAGTGCGGCAGGATCGCGCAGTTTGCTGAGGCCCTTGCGCACACCTGCGGCGCGGGCCGCGATGGTGGTGTAGATCTCCACCACGCACGCGCCGGCGGTTGGAGCGGGATCGAACGGCCATATGGGCACCTCCGTGCCGAGATGATAGAGCAGACGCATCCCGGCGAAGCTCGCTTTGGCGACCTGCGCGGCACCGATCGCATCATAGACCGTCGAGGGTTTGCCGAAGCCTGCGGCATTGTGATGCGCTTCACAGCGGCGGAAGTGGAGGAAGTCGGCCTTGGTCCCGTCGCGCGCACCGAGATAGAAATGCGTGCCGCGCCGTGCTTCGAGGAAGGAGGCTGCCCCGAGATCGGCGTCGGGCGCATGCGCGTCGACATAAGCCCAGAAAGCGCGGGCGGTGGTTGGCGTGTCCTCGCCGGGTAGATACGCCCCGCGCATCACATAAGGCGGCGCGAAGCTGAAATCGAAGCCGACCAGCAAGGGCGTATCCGCCTGATCGCGCAACCAGTGCAGGATGTCGGCGCGCGACCAGATGCCGCGCGGCGGGGAGACGAGGGTAGGGGCGGCGGTGCCGGTTTCGCACAGCGCCAGCGCGATGCCGGGGTGGCGCGCGCCTTTGGCACCGGACCAGTCGATCGCGGCGAAGCGTGAGAAATACGCCGGTGTCACGCTTTCTTGCGGGGCTTGGCGGCCTTGCGCGCAGCGGCCTGGTCGCGCGCACGGGAGATCATGTCCTGTACGCGGGTAGGATCGGCGCTGTCGTACCGGACCAGCACGGCGGGCCAGCCTTCATAATGCGGCGTCTGCCAGAAGGTCGCTGGGTCGGTTTCGAGCAGCATTTCCTTGGTATCCGAGTCGATCGAGAGGACGAACGAACCTGCCTCGCTGCCGATCGAGACGAACGCCCGCCCGTTCGACGCGACCTTGATCGCCGGGCCGCCATAATGCGTCCCGGCCACGGTGTCGGGCAGCGTCAGCGCAAAGGCGGCGAGCGACTCCCAGTCCTTCATTCCTCCCCCTTCAGGCTGGCCCACCACGCCATGCGTTCGGCGATGCGCTTTTCCATGCCGCGTTCGGTCGGCACATAGAAGGTCTGCGGTGCCATCTCGGTCGGCCAGTAATTCGCGCCCGAAAAGCCCTCGGCGGTATCGTGATCATAGGCATAGCCCTTGCCATAGCCGATATCCTTCATCAGCTTGGTCGGCGCGTTGAGGATATTCTCGGGCGGCATCAGCGACCCCGTCTCGCGTGCCGATTTCCAGGCCGCCTTTTGCGCCTTGTAGGCGGCGTTCGATTTGGGCGCGGTGGCGAGATACAGGCACGCTTGCGCGATCGCCAGTTCGCCCTCGGGGCTGCCGAGGAAATCATAGGCGTCCTTGGCGGCGAGGCATTGGGTCAGCGCATTGGAATCGGCGAGGCCGATATCCTCGACCGCCATCCGCACCATGCGGCGCAGCAGGTAAAGCGGCTCCTCGCCCGCAGTCAGCATCCGCGCCAGATAATAAAGCGCGGCTTGCGGGTCGGATCCGCGCACCGCTTTGTGCAGCGCGGAAATGAGGTTGTAATGCCCCTCGCGGTCTTTGTCGTACACCGCGACGCGGCGCTGCAGAAAGGCCGAGAGCCCGGCGGGATCGAGCGGTTCGGGCAGGTGGACCGCGAACAGTGTCTCGGCCTGGTTGAGCAGGAAGCGCCCGTCGCCATCGGCGCTGGCGATCATCGCGTCGCGCGCTTGCGGGGTGAGCGGCAGCGGGCGTTCCTCCACCTGCTCGGCGCGGTCGAGCAATTTGCCGAGCGCGGCATGGCCGAGCCGGTGCAGGATCAGCACTTGCGCGCGGCTCAGCACGGCGGCGTTCAATTCGAAGGACGGGTTCTCAGTGGTCGCGCCGACCAGCGTGACCGTGCCATCCTCGACATAAGGCAGGAAGCCGTCCTGCTGCGCGCGGTTGAAGCGGTGGATTTCGTCGACGAACAGCAACGTGCGCTTGCCGATTTTCGCGTGATCGCGGGCTTCGGCAAAGGCTTTCTTGAGATCGGCAACGCCCGAGAACACCGCCGAGATCGCCATGAAGCGCAAGCCAACGGCATCGGCGAGCAACCGGGCGATCGTCGTCTTGCCCGTGCCGGGTGGGCCCCACAAAATCATCGAGGACAGGCGTCCCGCCGCGACCATCCGCCCGATTGCGCCTTCGGGGCCGGTGATGTGATCCTGCCCCACCACCTCGGCCAGCGTCGTCGGGCGCAGCCGGTCGGCGAGCGGGGCGGTGTCGCTCGGCTGGTCGGCGGCGGGGGGATCGAAGGTCGCGAACAGGTCGGGCATCATTTTCCTCGGGCGGGTAAGGCCAAGATAGGGTTTCCCCAAAAAAATGCACGAACCCCTTGCGTCGATGCAATCAAGATATATCTTAGTGCCATCGTGTTATAGAAAGGAACGATATGTTTGTATTTGTAGAACGCGGCGGTCGCGGAGACCGTGGCTGTCATCCAGGTCGTAAAGGCATGGCGATGGGCGGGCGCTTTGGTGGCGGCTTCGGCGGCGGGTTCGGGCGTGGCCATGGTCATGGGCACGGCCGGGGCGACGGTGAGGGGCGTGGTGGCCCGCGCGGTCGGCGTATGTTTGACAGCGGCGAATTGCGGCTGGTGCTGCTCAAGCTGATCGCCGATGAGCCTCGCCACGGCTATGACCTGATCCGCTCGATCGAGGAGTTGACCGGCGGTGCCTATGCGCCGAGCCCGGGGGTCGTCTATCCCACGCTCACGTTGCTCGACGACATGGACCTGATCGAGGCGCGGCAGGCCGAAGGGGCCAAGAAGCTGTTCGCGGTCACCGAAGCCGGCACCGCGCATCTCGCCGAGAATGCGGAACAGGTCGAGGCGCTGTTTGCGCGTCTTGCCGAGGTCGGCGCAGAACGCGCGCGGACCGACAGCGCCTCGGTGCGCCGGGCGATGGGCAATTTGCGCGAGGTGTTGATCCACAAGCTGCGCAGCGAAGATGTGGCGCAGGAAACCCTGCACGAAGTCGTCGCGCTGATCGACGAAGCCGCGCAGAAGATCGAGCGGCTGTAAGCATGACCCGGCTTCAGCTCCTCCGCCGTCGCCTCGCAAATGCCGCGGCTGCGGCAGGGGCTGAGCCTCCCCTTCGGAGACGTGATATGACCCTGAGCACAACCGCACGCGTGCCGACCGCGCATGCGAGCAAGTACCTTCAGCAAACCTGCAAGCATTGGGAGCACAATCTGGCGGTGGTCTTCACCCCGGAGCACGGCACGATCGTGTTCCCAAAGGATGCGCGCGGGGCCAATTTCCCGGGCGATGCCACCGTCACCTTCGATGCCGAACCCGATGCTCTTTTGGTTCGGATCGAGGCTAGCGCCGTCGAACAGCTCGAAGCGTTGCAAGGCGCGGTCGCGCGCCATGTCGATCGCTTCGCCTTTCGCGAGGCACCGCTCGCTTATGAGTGGCGCTGAACGCGCGCGTCATGCGGCGCGGCGGGCGAGCACCTTCAAATAGGTGTCGAGCACCGTCTGGTTGATGCGTTCCCACTGATAGGTCGCGGCTTCGGCATGACCGGCGGCTCCGGCGGTGCTGCGAAAGCCATGGTCTTCGCAGAAGCGCTGCAGGGCGTCGGCATAGCCTTCGATGTCTGTCGGCGGCACGATCAACCCGGTCACGCCGTCGGCGATCAGGCCGACGGCGCCACTGGCGCGCGCGGCCACGACGGGTACGCCCGCAGCCATGGCCTCAAGCGTCACATTGCCGAAGGTCTCGGTCACGCTGGGATTGAAAAACACGTCCATCGACGCGACCGCCTTGCCCAGATCATCGCCGGTCAGATAGCCCGCGAACACCGCATCGGGCACTTCCTGCGCGAACCAGTCGCGTGCCGGGCCTTCGCCAATCACCAGCGTCTTGTGCTTGACGCCGCGCGCCTTGAGCGTGCGGAGGGCTGCGGCGAAGACATCCAGTCCCTTTTCTTTGACCAGGCGCCCCAGAAAGCCGACCGCAACTTCGTCATCGCCGATGCCGAGGCCCCGCCGCCAGGCGAGGTCGCGCTGCGCGGGGTTGAAGCGATCGTGGTTCACCCCGCGCGACCAGCGCGTCACCGGGGTGGGCACCCCCCATTCGCGCAAAATCTCGCCCATCACCTGGCTGGGTGCGAGCACTTCATCGACGCGGCTGTAGAAGCGCTTTTGAATGCCGATCATCGGCGGCACCAGAAACCCCAGGCCGTAATAGCTCATATAGGTCTCGAACCGCGTATGGTACGAAGCGACCCGGGCGATGTTATGCTTTTCGGCATAATTGAGCGCCTTGTGCCCCAGGCGGTCCGGTGCCGAAACGTGGATCATGTTGGGGGCGAACGCATCGAGATCGCGCCGCACGCGATTGCCCATGCCGCGCGTGAGCTTGTATTCGCCGCGCAGCGGGATCTTGATCGATGGCGCGCTGACCAGGTCGCCGGTCGGCGGGAATGCTGGGGTGCGGCTTGTCGGTGCATAGATTCGCACCTTCACGCCGCGACTAAGCAGATAGCCGACCAAGAGGTTGAGGGTCTGGTTGGCACCATCACGGGTATAGTTATAATTGCCGCTGAACAGGGCTACGCGGAGATCGGACGCTTCCATCGTGCCGGGCCATAGCGAAGCTATCGCCGGATGACTATCTCTCGCGTCAAAGGAGTTTTTGCGCCGATGACCGACCTTTCCGCCTTTCCGATCACACAACGCTGGCCCGCCGCTCATCCTGACCGGCTGCAACTCTATTCGCTCCCCACGCCCAATGGTGTGAAAGTGTCGATCATGCTGGAAGAGACGGGGCTGGCGTATGACCCGCATCTGGTCGATTTCGCCAAGGACGACCAGCACAGCCCCGCCTTCGAATCGCTCAACCCCAATGGCAAGATCCCCGCGATCCTCGACCCCGATGGGCCCGGCGGCAAGCCGCTCGCTTTGTTCGAATCCGGCGCGATCCTGCTCTATCTGGCGGAAAAGACCGGCAAGTTCCTCCCCAGCGATCCCGCTGCGCGCTGGCAGGCGATCCAGTGGGTGATGTTCCAAATGGGTGGGGTTGGCCCGATGTTCGGCCAGGTCGGCTTCTTCGTGAAGTTCGCGGGCAAGGACTTTGAGGATAAGCGCCCGCGCGATCGTTACGTGGCCGAGGCCAAGCGCATTCTGGGCGTGATGGACCGCGTATTGGCGGACAAGACCTGGTTCCTGGGCGATGACTATACGATCGCCGATATCTCGATGCTCGGCTGGGTGAACGGCCTGGTCGACTTTTACGGCGCGGGCGAGCTGGTCGGCTTCGACCAGTTCACGCACGTAAAGGCGTGGCTCGAACGCGGCCTCGCGCGCCCGGCGGTGCAGCGCGGTCTGGCGATCCCGGCGCGGGGGTAGTCAGGCCGACGGCGCGTCCGAAAAGCCTTCATACCACACAGCAATTGCGTTGTTGTGGGCGAGCCACGGCGCGGGTGCGGTCTCCTGGACCGCGTCCCCGTGCTGGTGCCATCCGCCGAGCGAGCAGTGAATGATCGCCTTCACCCGCGCGATGCCATGCTGGGTCGTATCCAGCGCGGTGACGATGCCGATATGGCCATCATGCGTCCGGCCATCGGTGCCGGTATAATCTGGGTAGACCAGGAAGCTGCCGACAACCGGCTCCGGCAAGGCGCGAAAATAGCCGGTTGAGGATAGACCATCGGCGTGGATCGCGGTGGTCTCGAACCAGCCGCCATTGATCTTCTTGTACAACGGGTGGTTGACGATGCGCGATTGCGGCGGAACCGACGGGAAGCGGATGCTCCAATAGACAAAGCCGCTGCAATCGAGCTTGCCATTGGAAGGGATGGTCGCGGCGGCGAAGGATGGCATGGTGCCGGGGCTCTTATATTCGGTCTTCTTGCCAAGCCCGCTGCGCGCGCGCGTAATCGCCGTTGCCGAATCCATTGTGCTTCCCCTGTTCCCGGCGCGGGGTCGTGCTCGACGGTCAGCCCCGCGACTCGCGCGCTAACAAGGCGGCGTCCCGATTCCGTGAAAAACGCGTGCGCCGGGCGGGTGGACGACACGACCCACAACGAAATTTGTTCCCCTCTCGTTCCGGTGTTGCTACATCGCCGCTCATGGCAAAACTCCAAAAGCGCTACGTCTGTCAGGCCTGCGGATCGGTGTCGCACCGCTGGCAGGGGCAATGCGCCGATTGCGGGGAATGGAACACGCTGGTCGAGGAAGCCCCCGCCACCGTCACCCCGTTCCAGGCCAAGCATAATCTGCAGGGCGGCGGGCGCGCGTTTCAGCTCGTCAGCCTTGATGCCGAAATCTCGCTACCCGATCGGCTCGCCACCGGCATTGCCGAGCTTGATCGCGCGCTCGGCGGCGGGTTCGTCGAAGGGTCCGCTACCCTGATCGGCGGCGATCCCGGCATCGGCAAATCGACGCTGCTCCTGCAAGCGGCCGCGAAGATGGCGCTGGCCGGGCTGCCAGTCGCCTATGTCTCGGGCGAGGAAGCGGCCGATCAGGTGCGTTTGCGCGCGCGGCGGCTCGGGCTCGGCCATGCGCCGGTGATGCTGGCGGCGGCGTCCTCGACGCGCGACATTCTCACCACGCTCGGCCAGGCGACGCCGCCTGCCTTGCTGGTGATCGATTCGATCCAGACGATGCATAGCGATTTGATCGAGGGGGCGCCGGGCACCGTCAGCCAGGTGCGCGCCTCGGCGCAGGAATTGATCCGCTTCGCCAAGGAACGCGGCACTGCGGTGGTGCTGGTCGGCCATGTCACCAAGGACGGCAGCATCGCCGGCCCGCGCGTGCTCGAACATATGGTCGATACCGTGCTGAGCTTCGAAGGCGAGCGCAGCCACCAATATCGCATCCTGCGCGCGATCAAGAACCGCTTTGGCGGCACCGACGAGATCGGCGTGTTCGCGATGGTGGCGGAAGGGCTGGCCGAAGTCTCCAACCCCAGCGCCTTGTTCCTCACCCAGCGCGAGGAAGGCATGACCGGCACGACGGTGTTCCCCGCGCTGGAAGGCACGCGGCCGGTATTGGTCGAGATTCAGGCGCTGGTCGTGCGCTTGGCGAGCGGCGCGACGCCCAGGCGGGCGGTGGTCGGCTGGGACAGCGGGCGTCTCGCCATGGTGCTGGCGGTGCTGGAGGCGCGCTGCGGGCTCAGTTTCTCCTCGAGCGAAGTCTATCTCAACATTGCGGGTGGCTACCGCGTGCAGGACCCGGCTGCCGATCTGGCGGTGGCGGCGGCACTCATCTCGGCGCTGTCGGAACGCCCGGTGCCCGCCGATGCGGTGGTGTTCGGCGAACTGGCCTTGTCCGGAGAAATCCGCCCGGTCGCGCACGGTCCGCTGCGCTTGAAGGAGGCGGGCAAGCTCGGCTTCGAACGCGCGCTGCTGCCCGCGGCGGTGACGGACGACAAGAGCGGGTTGAAGTTGAGCGGATTCGGCACGCTGGCCAGCTTTGTGGAGCATATGCTGGGGCGGTGAGGGGGCGTTGCGCCCTCCCACAAGCCTTCCACTGGTGGAGCGTAATGACTCTTGGTCGCATCCTCTCCCTGCCCTGTCCGTAGCTCCCTGTCCGTAGCTCTCCGTCCGTTCGTTTCGAGCGTAGTCGAGAAACCTGGCACAGCGCTTGTGGCTCTTTCTCGACTACGCTCGAAACGAGCGGGTTGAGGAAAGCACTCCCCCAAACCCCGTAACCCCCAACACGCCCGCACCCCACTCGACTTCCACCGTCCCACGCTTGTAAGACGCGCGCCATGCATCTTACCGCCCTCGACATATTGGTCCTGCTCGCCGTTGGCGGTGCCGCCACGCTCGGCATCACGCGCGGCTTCGTCACCGAAGTGCTTTCGCTGTTCGCCTGGGTCGGAATCGTGTTTGCGATCAAGCTGTTCCATGTCCCGCTGACTCATGCGTTGACCGGCGTGGTCGGCACGACGACGGGCGCGGCGGTGCTCGCCTTCGCGATTCTGGCGGGCGGCACGTATTATGGCGGGCGCATGGTTGCGCGGGCGATCGGTGCCCGTACCCGCGATTCGGTGCTGGGGCCGGTCGATCGCGCGCTCGGCTTCGGCTTTGGCGCGCTCAAGGGCTTGATCCTCGCGAGCCTGGCTTTCCTGCTGGTGGTGCTGATGACCGACACCGTCAGCGGCGGCCCGGCGCATCGCCCCGAATGGTTGACCTCGGCCAAGGTCTATCCTTTGCTCAACAGCACCAGCGCCAGCATCGCCGATTTCGTCGATCGCCGCCGCAAGGGCGAGCCGGTGTTCGGGCATGGCGCGAACGTCGCCGACTCCGATCGCGCGGGCGAGTAGCGATTTCTCGGTCCCTGGCCGCGCAAAGCGGCGCAGAACATCCCATCGCCGGGGTGACGAATCCCCCGGCATGCCCTACATCCGCTGCATGAACGCGCCGCTCTACAACACCGAAATCCTGCGGCTCGCCGCCACCATTCCGCATCATCAGCGCTTGCCAAGTCCAATGGCGACCTCAGAAAAACGTTCGCCGATCTGCGGCAGCCGCGTGACGGTGGATATCAATGTCGATGCTGAGGGGCGCGTATCCGACCTCGGTCTGCTGGTGCGCGCCTGTGCGCTGGGTCAGGCCTCGTCGTCGCTGATGGGCGCGGCGGTGATCGGCAAATCCGCCGCTGAGATCGCCGCTGCGCGCGATGCGCTGGCCGCCTGGCTCGCGGGGCAGGGGCCGTTGCCCGACTGGCCCGGCTTCGAATTGTTCACGCCTGCACTGCCGCACAGCGCGCGGCACGCGTCGATCCGACTGGCCTTCGAAGCGGCCGCCGAAGCCGCCGCCGCTGCCGCCGCAAAGGCACCGGCATGAACGAATCGCTGCTGCTCGATGGCGTCATCCTCGGTGGCTTTGCGCTCGTTTTCGTCCTGATCTTCCGCCGTTTCGGCCTCGGCGCGACGCTCGGCTATCTCGTCGCGGGCGCGGTCGTCGGGCCGCAAGTGCTGCATCTGGTCGGCAATGCCGAATCCAAGATCGGCGTGGCCGAACTCGGCATCACGCTGCTGTTGTTCATCGTCGGGCTGGAACTCAATCCGTCGCGGCTATGGGCGCTCAAGAAGGAAATCTTCGGGCTCGGGCTATTGCAGGTGGTGCTGTGCGGGCTGGCGGTCACCGGCCTCGTCGCGGCGGTGCATTTCTCCTGGTCGGCGGCGTTGGTGCTAGGGTTGCCGCTCGCACTTTCCTCGACCGCGCAGGTGTTGCCGATGCTGCAATCGGCGGGGCGCCTGCGCACGCCCTTTGGCGAGCGCGCCTTTTCGATCCTGCTGTTCCAGGATTTGTCGATCGTGCCGCTGATCACGCTGGTGACGGTGCTGTCGCGCAATCCGGCGGACGCGCATGGCCCGCCGGGCTGGCAATTGTTCCTGTCGACCGTGCTCGCCGTGGCCGGGCTGGTGCTCGCCGGGCGCTTCCTGCTGCGCCCGCTGTTCCGCATCATCGGCAATCTGGGGGAGCGCGAGATGTTCGTGTTCGCCGCGTTGTTCACGGTGGTGGCCGCGGCGGCGATCATGGAGGCGCTTGGTCTGTCGACAGCACTGGGCGCATTCGTCGCGGGCGTGATGCTGGCGGACAGCCCGTATCGGCATGAGCTGGAGGCCGATGTCGAGCCGTTCCGCTCCATCCTGCTCGGCCTGTTTTTCCTCGCGGTCGGCATGATGCTCGATTTGCACGCGATCGCCGAGCGGCCGTTCTTCGTGATCGGCATGGCGCTGGCGCTGATCGCGACCAAGGCGGTGATCATCTTCGGCATCGGTATGGCCTTTCGCATGAAGTGGCGCGCCGCGCTCGCGCTCGGGCTGCTGCTCAGCCAGGGTGGCGAGTTCGGCTTCGTGCTGTTCGCCCAGGCGCAGCGTGCCTTCCTGATCGCGCCCGAGGCGGCGAGCCTGTTCGGCGCGATCGTCACGCTGTCGATGGCGACGACGCCGTTCCTGATGATGATTACCAAGCGCATCCGCGAAGAGCCGGTCGTCGCGGGCGAGCGTGACGGCCCAAAGGCCGACGGGGCCAATGCGCTGATCGTCGGCTATGGTCGCTTCGGCCAGACGGTGGCGCAAATGCTGATCGCGCAAGGCGTGCCGGTGACGCTGATCGACACCGATATCGAGATGATCGATGTCGCCAGCGATTTCGGGGCCAAGGTCTATTATGGTGACGGAACGCGGCTGGATTTGCTGCGTCAGGCGGGTGCGGGCGAGGCGGAGCTGATCCTGTTCTGCATGGATGGCGACCAGATTTCGCCTGATCTCGTTACCGGGGTCCACAACGCCTTTCCCAAAGCGTCAATCTACGTGCGCGCGTTCGATCGTCGCGCGGTGATCAAGCTGAAGGGTGCCCCGGTCGATGGCGTCGTGCGCGAAGTGCTCGAATCGGCGGTGAAAATGGGGCGCATGGCGCTTGAGAGCATCGGCGTGGACCATGCCGAGATCGATCGTACCGAGGACATTTATCGCCGCAACGACAAGGAACGTCTGCGCGTGCAGTCCGAGGCGGGCGACATTCGCGCGGCGCGTGGCATCATGATTACGCAAGATCAACGCGCCGGGCTGAGCGAGGAGCAGGCAGGATGAACTGGATCGCCCTTCTGGCGGCGCTGTCGGGCGCGATTGCGGTCGGCGCGGGCGCGTTCGGCGCGCATGGGGCAAGCGGTCAGGCGGCCGAGTGGCTGAAGACCGGCGCGCACTATCAACTGATCCACGCAGTTGTGGCGTTGGTGGCGTGGCGGATGGACGTGCGCGGCCCGGCGTGGTTGTTCATCGGTGGCGGCGCGATATTCGCCGGAACGCTGTATGTGATGGCGCTGGGCGCACCCCGCTGGCTGGGTGCGGTGACGCCGATCGGGGGTGCGTTGCTGATTGCCGGGTGGCTGTGGCTGGCCTGGTCGGCGGCGCGGACGGTGTGACGCCGACGCGAGGAGCCCTTTAAGTGGCGCGCACCAAGCTCAGCGTTTGCGCAAGAAAAAGGCGATTCGGGTCCGAGCAAGAGGCGCGGTCGCTGGCACAGGCGAGTGATCTTGTGCTCAGGCCCTATCGGTGCGATCGCTGCGGGGCGTTTCATTTGACCAGCCGGACCAAGGGTAAGCGTGTGCCGCGTCCGGCGGTGTGACGGACGGTTCGACGGGACGGCAACGACGGCAACCTTCCCACGTCATGCCGGGCTTGTCCCGGCATCCACCATACAGGGTCTCTGCGATCGATTGTCTCGTATCGCGGTGGACCCCGGCGCGAGGCCGGGGTGACGGTGCGCTATTCATTCGCCCCTTCGACACGAACAGACAAGCGCGATAGGGAGCGTGGATGACCAGCGCCTCGACCCGCCGCATCCTGCTCGCCAGCCTGATCGGCACCTCGGTCGAATTCTACGATTTTTATATTTACGCGACCGCCGCCGCCTTGGTGTTCGGCCCGCTCTTCTTCCCGGCGGGCGATCCGGCGGTGCAGTTGCTGGCCTCTTACGCGAGCTTCGGCCTCGCCTTCTTCGCCCGGCCGTTGGGGGCGGCGGTGTTTGGGCATTTCGGCGACCGTTTGGGGCGCAAGTCGACGCTGGTCGCCTCGCTGATGCTGATGGGCGGCTCGACCGTCGCGATCGCCTTCCTTCCGACTTATGCGCAAATCGGCTGGGTCGCCCCGTCGCTCTTGTGCCTGTTGCGCTTTGGGCAGGGGCTCGGGCTCGGCGGCGAATGGGGCGGGGCGTCGCTGCTTGCGGTCGAGAATGCGCCCAAGGGCCAGGAAAATCGCTGGGGGATGTTTCCGCCGCTCGGCGCGCCGGTTGGGTTCATCGCCGCCAATGGTTTCTTCCTGCTGCTGGGGGCGACGCTGACCGACCAACAGTTCCGTGATTGGGGCTGGCGGGTGCCGTTTCTGGCGAGCGCGGTGCTGGTGCTGCTTGGTCTGTGGGTGCGCTTGAAGCTGACCGAGACGCCTGCCTTCCGCGAAGCCGCTGCGCACGATGCCTTGCCCAAAGTCCCGATCGCCGAGTTGTTCCGCCTGCATCTGCGCGCGACGGTGGCGGGCACGGTCGGCGTGGTTGCCTGTTTTGCGCTCTTCTATCTGACGACGGCGTTTGCGCTCAGCTACGGCACTACGACGCTTGGCCATGGGCGGCAGGCGTTTCTGGGGCTGGAACTCGGTGCGATCCTGTTCCTAGCTGCGGGCGTGATCGTCTCCTGCACCTTGGCCGACCGGTTCGGTGCGACCGCAATGCTGCGCTGGGGGTTTGTCGGCTGCGTCGCCTCGGGCTTGCTGATGGGAACGATGCTGGGGTCTGCGTCCTTGTGGGTGGTGTTCGCGTGGCTGGCGCTGTCGCTGTTCGCGATGGGCTTTGCCTATGGCCCGCTCGGCGGCTGGCTGCCGTCGTTGTTCGACGCCGGGGTACGCTATACCGGCGTGTCGATCACCTTCAATCTCGGCGGAATCCTGGGTGGCGCGCTTGCCCCGATCGCGGCGCAGGCCCTGGCCGCGCGGGGTGGGCTGGGGCTGGTCGGGGCTTATCTGGTGGCGGCGGGCGTGCTGAGCCTTGGCGGCCTGGCCTTGCTCAAGCGACGCTGATCCGCGCGCGCTTGCAACGTTCGGAGCAGTAAACGACGCTGTCCCAATCGCGCGCCCACTTTTTCCGCCATGCAAACGGGCGCTGACAGACCGGGCAAGTCTTTTCGGGCAGATTGGCCTTGGCGACGCCGTTCGGCACTTAGGCCGCTCGATTCAGAAATGCGCGCACGTCCGCCAGATCGACCGATTTGTCGAGGAAAGTGCCGCCAATCCCGCGTGCGAGCAGGAAGGGCAGCGTCCCCGCATCCATCTTCTTGTCGTGCAGCATGTGCGCGACCAGCGTTTCGCCATTGGCGGTGATCCCCGCCGCCGCCGTGCCATCGGGCAGCCCGATCGCGCGGAGGTGCGCTGCGACGCGATCGGCATCGATTTGTGGAGCAAGCCCGCGCGCCGCCGAATAGCCGAAGGCGAGCGCCATTCCGGCCGCGACGCCTTCGCCGTGGAGCAGCCGGTCGGAAAAGCCCGCTTCGGCTTCCAGCGCATGCCCAAAGGTGTGGCCGAGGTTGAGCAGGGCGCGCGCGCCGGTCGTCTCGCGTTCGTCCTCGGCGACGATCCGCGCCTTGGCCGCGACCGAATGCGCAATGGCATAAAGCCGCGCGTCGGCATCGCCTGCGATCAGCGCGGCGGCATGGGTTTCGCACCAGGCGAAGAAGTCGGGATCATCGATCAGGCCGTATTTCACGACCTCGGCATAGCCCGCGCGGACATGGCGCTCGGACAGCGTGTCGAGCACATTGGGGTCGATCAACACCAGAGCGGGCTGATGGAACGCGCCGATCAGGTTCTTGCCGGCCCTGGAATTGATCGCGGTTTTGCCACCCACCGACGAATCGACTTGTGCGAGCAGGGTCGTCGGGATCTGCACGAAGCCGCAACCGCGCTTGAGGATGCTGCACGCAAAACCGACGAGATCGCCAATCACCCCGCCGCCCAGCGCCACGACATGGTCGCCGCGTTCCACGCCAAGATCGAGCAAGCGGTCGGTCAGCTGCTCCAGCATCGCCCAGCTCTTGGTCGATTCGCCCGGCGGCAGCACGATCGCCTCGCTGGCTACGCCTGCCGCAGTCAGCGCGGCCTGCACGGTCGCCAAATGCGGCAGGACGTTCTCATCGGTGACGATCGCCATCCGCCGCCCGCGCGACAGCGGCGCGAGCCAGTCGACAGCGCGGCCGAGCAGCCCGGCCTCGATGATGATATCGTAACTGCGCGCGCCCAGCGCAACGGGAATGGTCGTCATGGTTGGTTGAGCGCTTTCAGGATGGCGTTGACGGTTGCGTCGTGCGGCGCGCGGTGGCTGGAGACGCGGAGATGCGCGGTCGCGTAGAACGGGTTGCGGACGCGCGCCAGTTCTTCGAGCACGGCAAGCGGATCGCGCCCGCGCAGCAGCGGGCGCGTGTCGCGGCGCGAGACGCGCTCGACCAGCACTGAGGGCTTGGCATCGAGCCACACCGCAAAACCCCGGTCGAGGATCGCGGCGCGCGTCTGCGGGTCCACGAACGCGCCGCCGCCGGTGGCGATCACTCGTCGTTCGCCTTCCATCAGCCGCGCGATCACCCGGCGTTCGCCATCGCGAAAATAGGCTTCGCCGAAGCGATCGAAAATATCGGGGATCGACATGCCGGCGGCCGTTTCGATCTCGGTATCGGCGTCGACGAAGGGCAGGCCGAGGCGCATCGCCAGGCGGCGGCCAACGGTGGATTTGCCAGCCCCCATCAGCCCAACCAGCACGATCGGCTGGCCGGTCCATTTCGGCGATTGGGGTGGGGTGGGGGCTGGGCTTTGCAACATCGAAGCGAGGGCTATACAGCGCACGGGCGTCTCGGGCAAAAGGCCTTGCGGGCGCAGCCCAAATTGTTCTGTTACAGGTCTTGGCCCATGTCCCGCTCGCTCGTAATCCTCCTCGTCATCGTGGTCGTATTGGTGGGTGTCCTGTTCGGACTCTCCTCGATCGCGCGCGAAAAGCCGCTGAAGCATGTCGAAAAGGCCGTCCCGCTTGCGAATCTCCAAAAGTAGCGGTGTGTCCGGCGCGACCGCGCGCAAGCTGACCATCGCGCTGCGCGTCGGCACCGCTCTCGCGGCGGTGCTGGCAATACCGGCGCTGGGGCAGCAACGCCCCGAATCGATCCTGCCGCCCGGCTTTGGCGATCCTACGCCCGCGCCTTCTCCGGCGGCGGCGCGGCCCAAGCCGGTCCAGCAGGCCCCCGCGCAACCGAGCCAAGCGGCTACACCGCCGCTCGCACAGACTCCAGCGGCCGCGTCGGCAGGGTTTTCAGCGCCCGACGCGACCCCGACGACTGTGCCGAGCCCCGCCGCCACGCCTCCCGCGCCGACCGACTTTGCCGCCTTCGTGCGCGCCGACATGCCATCGTTCGCGCGCCGGTCGCTGGCGCGCGTCGGTGTCGCGGGTCCGCCTGAGGGCGCGATGGGGCCGAACGCCTTTGGCCGCGCCGACGGCCGCTTCCTTGAAGTGCTGATGCAACGGTTGAACACCCCGGTCGCGTCGCGCTGGGTGTCGATTGCGCTGCGCCGCGCGCTGATGGCGCGGGTCGATACCCCGCGCGGCGTGAACGGTGCGGATTTCGCGGCGGAACGATCGTGGTTGCTGACGCGTATGGGCGAATCCGTGGCCGCGCGGGCGATGGCACAAGCCGTCGATACCGAGGATTATACGCCCAAGATGTTCGAGGCGGCGATGCAGGCCGCGCTGGCGACGGGAGACGCGGCAGCGTTATGCCCGGCGGCCGAGGCCGGGGCGGAGCTTGGCCAGGAACGCGGCTGGATCATGGCGCGGGCGATTTGCGCGGGGCTGTCTGGCACGCCCGCGCGGGCGCAACCGTTGCTGGCGCAGGCGCGAAAGGCCGGAATTGCCGGTGGCGTCGACTTTTTGCTGGCGCAAAAGGTCGCGGGTGCCGGTCAAAGCGGACGCCAGGCGGTGACGATCGAGTGGGACAGCGTCGATCACCTGACCGCCTGGCGATACGGCATGGCCACTGCCACCGGGGTCGAGATCCCCGAGTCGCTGCTGGCAACCGCATCGCCTGCCGTGCAGGGCTGGCGGGCTTTGTCCCCGACGCTGGACCCGCGGGTGCGCGCCGCCGTGGCCGAGCTGGCCGCAGCGCGTGGCATTCTGTCGAGCGCGGCGCTGGTCGATCTCTATAGCGCGATCGATGCGGGAGACGATCAGACGGGTGCCGAGGTCGGGATCGCGCGCGATCTGCGCGCGGCCTATGAGGGGCCGGACGCCAAGGCGCGCGCCGATGCGCTGGTGCGGTTGTGGGATGAACCCAAGACCGCCGAAGGCCGCTATGCCCGGCTGGTGCTGACTGCCGGGGCTGCCGCGCGCATTCCGACGACACTGGAGCAGCCCGATATCGATCGACTGGTCGCCGCGATGCTGAGCGCCGGGCTGGATGTTCCGGCACTGCGCTGGCGTGATAAAGCGGGACGCGGCAGCAATGCCTGGGCGATGCTGACGCTGGTCGATCCGGCAATGCCCTCGCTGAATTATGGCGACGTCAGCGCCTATTCCGGGGCGAACGATGCCGAGGGGTTGAAGCGCCGGATGTTCTTTGCCGCAATGGCGGGGCTAGGGCGGATGTCGGGTGCCGAAGTCGAGCGTGGCGCGCAAGGGCTGGGGTTGCGAATAACGCAGGAGAATAGCTGGACGCGCTCGATCGCCAAGGCGGCGCGCGATCATGAGCCCGGCACGGTGGTGCTGCTCGCGGCGATCGGTATGCAGACGCGGCAGTGGCATGGCGTCTCGCCCGAGGCGATCTATCACATCACGGCCGCACTGCACGCGGTCGGCATGTCGGGCGAGGCGCGGATGATCGCCGTCGAGGCGATCTCGCGGCTTTGACCGAGCGCCCCAGCGCGCCCGATTCGCCGCGCGAGGATCGCGCGTTGATCGATCGCTTTCTCGAGATGCTGGCGGCGGAAGCCGGGGCGGCAAAGAACACGATCGCCGCCTATCGCAGCGATCTGGCGCTCGCATCGGATGTGCTTGGCGGGCGGCTGAGCAGCGCCACGCCTGACGACCTTGCCCGGCTGGGTGGCGAATGGCTCGCCCTGTCCAAGGCGAGCGTAGCGCGCAAATCGGCGGCGCTGCGGCGTTTTTTCGCGTTTCTGGCGGATGAGGGGTTGCGGGCGGACGATCCCGGCGCTGCCTTGCCGCGCCCGGGTGCATCGCGCGGTTTGCCCAAGGTGCTCGACCATGCCGATATCGACCGTCTGTTCGCCACGATCGCCGAGCGGATCGCGCGCGTCCCCGCCGACCCCAACGACCTGCGCATGGCGGCGTTGGTCGAGCTATTGTACGGATCGGGGCTGCGCGCGACCGAATTGGTATCGCTCCCGCGCCGCGCTATTGCGCCCGACCGGCCCTATCTGATCCTGCGCGGCAAGGGCGACAAGGAGCGGCTGGTGCCGCTGTCGGATCGCGCGCGCGCAGCCGTTGCGGTCTGGCGGCTGCAGGTGCCCGAGGACAGCGTGTGGCTGTTCCCCTCGGGCAAGGGGCACTTGAGCCGCATTCGCCTCTACCAGATCCTGAAAGCGCTGGCGGCGGAGGCCGGGATTCCCCCCGATCGCGTCAGCCCGCACGTGCTGCGCCATGCCTTTGCCACGCATTTGCTGGCGGGCGGAGCCGATCTCCGCGCGCTGCAGGCGATGCTCGGCCATGCCGATATTGTGACCACCGAAATCTATACGCATGTCGATGCCAGCCGCCTGGTCGAGCTGGTCAATGCGCGTCATCCGCTCGCCGAAGCTACGGCACGCGTTGACGCAAGGAAGCGCGGGGCTTAACCGGCCCGACTTATGGCAACTTTCCTCGATTTCGAAAAACCGATCGCCGAGCTGCAAGCGCGGATCGACGAATTGCGCGAGACCGCAGCCGAAGGCACGGTCGACATCGACGCGGAGGTCGCGCGGCTGCAGGCGAAGTCCGACAAGTTGCTGCGCGACACCTATGCCAAATTGACGCCCTGGCAGAAGACCCAGGTCGCGCGCCACGGCGAACGTCCGCACTTCAAACATTATGTAGCGGGGCTATTTCAGGATTTCCTGCCGCTGGCGGGCGACCGTGCGTTTGGCGACGACCAGGCGATCCTCGGCGGTTTTGCTACCCTGCGCGGGCGGCGCGTACTGGTGATCGGCCATGAAAAGGGCGACGATACCGCCAGTCGGCTGCGCCACAATTTCGGCATGGGCAAGCCCGAGGGCTATCGCAAGGCGATTCGCCTGATGCAATTGGCCGATCGTTTCGGCCTGCCGGTGGTAACTTTGGTCGATACCTCGGGCGCGTTTCCGGGTGTGCAGGCCGAGGAACGTGGCCAGGCCGAAGCGATCGCGCGGTCGACCGAAATGTGCCTGTCGCTTGGCGTGCCGATGGTGGCGGCGGTGGTGGGCGAGGGTGGCTCGGGCGGCGCAATCGCGCTGGCGGCTGGCAATACGGTGTTGATGTTCGAACACGCCGTCTATTCGGTAATTTCGCCCGAAGGCTGTGCGTCGATCCTGTGGCGCACGGCGGACAAAGCCGCCGATGCCGCCGAGGCGATGAAAGTCACTGCGCAGGACCTGAAGGGTCTCGGGGTCATCGATACGATCGTGCCCGAGCCGTTGGGCGGTGCGCAACGCAACCCGGGCGCGGCCATCGCGGCGCTGGGCAATGCGATCGACGCGGCCTTGTCGAACCTTGATGGCCAGAGCCCCGCCGAGCTGCGCCGGTCCCGACGTGCAAAATTTCTGGCGATGGGCCGACTTTAACGCGGGCGCGATCGCGGCCGCCAGGGTTGATATTCGGTCGTGAGGCAAATGAAAGGGCGACGGAACCGTAGTTCCGCCGCCCTGGCATATTAGAGGAGTTCGTAAGAGTCTTACGAAGCCTTCATGTTGGTCGTGACGTTGGTGAAGGTCTTGTTCAGTTGCGTGCCCAGACCCTGCATCGCGGCGATCGCGGCGACGGCAATGAGTGCTGCGATCAGGCCGTATTCGATGGCGGTCGCGCCCTTGGAATTCTTGATGAAATTGCGGATGGTCTTCATGATTGCGGTCTCCGTTGGTGAAAGCTTCAGTACCCGGTCGGGCCGGAAAAACCGGACCAACGCTGCCGAGTCTAGGGAGGCAGAGTTGAAAAAGGTTTAAGCCCGACGGAACTTTGTCGGGCGGGCGACTCTAAACGCCAGCGGTGGCCGCCGAGACCTTGGTGCTGACGTTGCCCCACATGGTGGTGGTGGAATTGGCGAGCTGGGTTAGCGCGGTGACCATCGCAATCACGATCAGCGCGACAATAAGACCATATTCGACTGCTGTGGCACCGCGGCGATCTCCCAGGAGCTTTTTCAGCGTGTCGAGGATCATAGGAGTTCGAGGCCACCGAAACAGCTGCTGGTTCCCGATCTCTAAAACAGGTGGGTTACGATATGCCTAACAATCTCATTACATCGGAGCGGCGCTCGTGATGCTGGTCGTGGCCGCCGCCCTGGTGGACGGTGCGGGGCGGGTGCTTGTGCAGCGCCGACCACCGGGAAAAGCATTGGCGGGCTTGTGGGAGTTTCCCGGCGGCAAGGTGGAAGCCGGTGAAACGCCCGAGGCGGCGTTGGTGCGCGAGCTGGAGGAGGAACTGGGCGTCGTGGTCGCGCCGACCGCGCTCGCGCCGCTCACCTTCGCCAGCGCACCGCTTGCCGACCGGCATTTGCTGCTCTTGCTCTACGTGTGTCGGGTTTGGACAGGCGAGCCGCAGGCGCTCGACGCGACGGCGATCGCGTGGCACGCCCCCGCCGACCTGCGGGGGCTGGAGATGCCCCCGGCCGATTTGCCATTTATCCCGGCCCTGGAGACTGCGTTAGCGCGGGGCTAGGCTTGCCCGCAGTCCAAGCCAGATGGCGGGGCCGGGCATCCATCGCCCCACAACCCTTTCGGCAACCAGCACGGCTATAAGGGTCAGGCCGAACAAGGGCAGGTATAAGGCCAGGGCGAGGATGGCGATGGCCAGTCCCGCCCCAAGGCGCGGGCGGGACAGCGCGATCGGCGCGCCCAGGCCAACATGCCGTCGTCGCCACCACATCACCACGCCCGACCCCGCCAGCACCACCAGCAACAGCGCGGTAACGGTGCCAAGTAGTTGATTTGCTAGGCCGAACAGCGCGCCCTCGTGCCCTGCAACACCGTAGCCGATCGTTTGATCGATCCAGTGGCGCTGCGCAAAGCCTTCGCGACTGATGACGGTGCCCGTGCGACCGTCAATCTTCACCGTGCTACGTAATGGTCGGTTCGCCGCGTCGGACGCTGCCGTCCAGGGGTCGCCCGGCCGCATCGGCGGCGCGATCAGCACCGGTGGTGCCACCGCGAGCGGTCGCACCACTCCGATGACGCGCGCGAGTTCGCCCGACACGATTGGCGCGCGCGGCATCGCCATGCCGCCATGTCCGGCATGGTCTCCCGACATCGCTTCGGCCTGCGGTGGCTTGCCGCCGATCGTCCAGTCGACCGGCCCGCGCGCGGTGCCGGTAAGTTGTCGGATTTCGGTGAGATAGCTGCCCCATCCCTTGGCCCAGGGCAGCCCGGTCACGATCAGCGCGAGCGCGAACAGAGACACCCAAATACCTGAAACGGCGTGAAGATCACGCCAGAACACCCGACGTCCGCCCAGCAGGCGGGGATACAGCACCCCCGCCAAACCCGATCGCCCGCGCGGCCACCACAGATACAGGCCGGTCAGCAACATCACGATCGTCCAGCAGGCGGCGATCTCCACCAGATAACTGCCGAACGCACCCGCCAGCAATTCGCCGTGCAGATGGAAGATCAGCCGCATCGGCCGCTGCTCCTCGCTGACGACGCTGAGGACAGCGAGTGAACGCGGATCGACATAGGCGCGTTGATCCTGATGGTCCTTGGTGACGAGGATATTCACGGCCTCGTCCGGTTGCTCGGGCAGCACATATTTGTGCAGCGTCGATCCCGGCACCGCGCGGAGGGCTGCGGCGACCTGCGCATCGGGCGACGCCGTCCGCCCGGTGGTCGGCAGGTGCGAATAGGGCTGGTCCAGCCACGCCTCGATCTGCGGTTTCCACAGATAGATCGTGCCGGTCAGCGCCAGCCAGATCACAAAGGGAACGCAAAACACACCGGCATAGAAATGCCAGCGCCAGACGGCGTTATAGCTGAGTTGCGGGCGGGCGGGAGTGGCCATCACATCCTCCTCAGAACCGGCCCTTCAGGCCGACATAGACGGTGCGCGGCTGGCCCGCATACACCGATCCGGTGGTGCCCATCAGCACCGAGGCGGGGTTTTGTGCCCCCGTAGGGCTCAGGCTGTCCGAGATGATCGACGCCGATCCGACATAGGTCTTGTCGGCCAGATTTTGCACCGATGCGTAGAAGGACAGACGCGACCACCAGCCCGACGCTGCGGGGGGATCGTAATGCAGGTTGAGATTGATCAGCGTGTAGCCCGGAATGCGCAACAGATTGGCATTGTCGATGAAATAGCGCGAGCGGTAGGTCACCTCGGCAAAGCCGCCCAACCCGGCAAAGACACCGTGCGGCTGGTCATAGCCCAGTCGCCCATTGGCGAAGGTCGGGATCACCCCCGGAATGCGGTTGTCGGCGCGGTCGAACGCGGCGGACACCGCCCCCGAGGTCAGCCGCTCGACATAGCTGGTATAGCGTTGGTCGTTATAGCTGTAGGTCGCCTGGACGTAGCCGCCGGGCAGGAGCGCGGGCAGGGGCTTCCAGTTGACGCCGACCTCCACCCCGCGATGGATCGAACGCGGGACGTTGGTGGTGTAGGACAACAGATTGACGCCCGCCGACTGGCTGACCTGTTCGTTGCGGAACCACTCATAATAACCCGCTACTTCGGCCTTGAGAGTGTCGCCGAGCGACAGCTCCGCGCCAACGTCGACGCCGGTGCTGGTCTGCGTCTTGAGGTCGATATTGTTGCCGGCGACGCCTGCCGTCGTCACGAACAGCTGGCCCGACTGCGGAATGCCGTAGGCCGTGCCGACACGGGTGTGGAGCCGCAGGGCGGGAAGTGCCTGCCACACCAGCGACGCCTCAGGCGCGACATTGTCGAAATCGCGAATCGCCGGGATGTTGTTGAGCGTCGGATTGGCACCGACGGGATAGGTGTAGTTGGTCTGGCGCATGTCGATCTTCGAATGCTCATAACCAATGCCAAGGATGAGCTGCAGATCCTTGGCCAGCGCCAATTCCTCGCGGGCGCGAACCCCCATATTGCGCACACCACCGAACACCGTTTGCGTCGTCGCGCCAATGCCGTTGCGGCCTGCAGGCGTCTTGTTGAAGGAGTAATTCTGCCCGTCGAGATAGTTGTAGAAGATCCCGATAAAGCTCAGCGCATCCATGCCCAATATCTGGCTGTGCGCGGTGACGTCGGAGCTCAGATTGTAGCTGTTGAGCGTGCCGCGAAACGGCGTGGCGCTGGTCGGCTGAAACACCACACGGCTGTCGAAAGTCGCTTGCGTGCGCCAGGTCGTGCCAGCGGAAAAGTCATGCTCATAGCGCGCACCGACAATGGTCCGGCGGTCGTTGCGCGCGAGATCGCCCTCGCTCGCCGTCTGGGCGATGCGGGTGCCGTTGATGCCATTTGCCAGCACCGAGATCGTGCCGCAGCCTGCGGCGGCGGTCGCCGCCTGATCGCATCCTTGCTGGTACGGATTGGCGAGATATTGGTTGAAGGACAGCCGCGTGGACAGGCGGAACTCGCCTTCATTGTAAATCACCTTGCCGGTGACGCGGTCGCGATCCGACAGGGCAAAGGTCGCCAGCGCGTTGATCGTGCCGGTCTGGTAGCCGGTATGGCCGGTCGCACCATCCGCGCGGGCAAAGCTGCCGAACACCGCATATTCATAGCCGGGTCCAGCATGGCCCAGCGTGGCGTACGTGTTGAGATAGCCATAGCTGCCGCCATCGACTCCGGCCTCGACGCCTTGCAGGTCGCGTCCACGCCGCGTGCGGAAGTTGATCGCCCCTTCGACGGCATAATTGCCATAGCGCGCCGAGGACGGGCCGCGCACGACGTCGACCGCGCCATAAGCATGCGGGTCGGTCAGATCGAACCGGGCGAGGCCGTCGGGCTGGGTGACGGGAAAATCATCCTCGAACACCTGGATGTTACGCGCGCCAAAGCTGTTGCGGGCGTTCGAACCGCGGATCGAGACGCCAACGTCGCGTGGGCCATTGCCGCCAATGACGGTGACGCCGGGGGAGAGTTTGACGATGTCGGCGATGGTCGTCGCGGGCGTGTTGCGGAACGCGGCGTTGGTGATGGTGGTGTCGGTCTGGCCCGCGACCTTGGTCGTCAGCGTCAACGCGCGCCCGGTGACGATGATGTCGTCGGGGGATGTCGATGCGGTGCCCGCTCGATTCGGCTGGCTTTCCGGGGTCTTTGCGGGCGTGTCGAGGCGCTGCAGTTCGGCGTCGATCGCCGCGCGTTGGCGCAGCAATTCCTGGCGTCGCGTGTCGGTGCCGGTCTGAGCGGACGCCGACGCAGCGGCAAGCGCGGCGATCGACGCCGCGAGAAACGTTGATGGAAGGCGCACGAAAAAATCCCCTGTAAACGCTGGTAGCGGGCGCGCGGCGGTGGGCCATGCACGTCCGTCGCGACGGCGCTTGCTCAGCGCGTCGCGGCTCTATCGATCGTCACAGGGTGGCAGGTGGTCCGCGCAGCGGGGGACGGAGATGCAGGCGCAGGCCGACCAGCGGCGGCGCGATCCGGCGCGAGACGAGCGCCATCACAAAAGCGATGGCGAGTGCGAGCAGGATCGGGTCGGTCGCCGCAACCGAATGCGCGTTCAGGCCGGCAAAGGCGCAGGGCTGATCGGCTTTCTCGCCGTCCTTTTGATGCTTTTGCGATACTGAGTGGTCCATGCCGGGCATTGCCATCGCCATCGTCTTCATCGGGCCCATGCCCGAGCAGATCGCAATGCGAATCGTACCCTGCGACGTGTCCAGCATGTACCCGCTGGGCACGACGACTTTCAGCAGCAGCGCAAACGCCAGCAGCCAGGCCGCAAGGACGCGATGTTGCTGGATATGATCGCGGAACGGTTGCACGATCGACGCTTTATGGCGCGCTGTTCGCTATGTCACGCGGGCAAAATGTCTCTATCGCGGCCTGTTGGAAATCCGCTGCACCAGGACCGCTGCGTGCGTCGCTGGAAGCTGTTGTGGAGGCCCGACCGGGAATCGAACCCGGGTGCAAGGATTTGCAGTCCTCTGCGTCACCACTCCGCCATCGGGCCGAAGAGCGGCGCAGATGCAAGCGTCCGCGCCCGCTGTCAACCACGCGCTTGCAAAAATGCCGATACGCGTCGCTTGGCGAACCCGGTTCGCCACGATAGAGGTGAGCACTCTCAACTAGTGTATTGCACAGCTACAACAGTTGTGCAAAACCGGGTGTCCGACAAGGGTGGCACGATGAATTTGAATACGCACGATTCGGATATGCTCGCGATGCGCCATGCAATGGTGGCAAGCCAGCTTCGTACCAATGCCGTCAGCGATGCGCGCGTCGTCGCGGCGATGGACTCGGTCCCGCGCGAGGCATTCCTGCCGAGCGAGGTGGCGGCGCTCGCGTATCGCGATACCGCCGTACCGCTGGGGCACGGCCGCGCGCAGAACGTGCCGATCGCCACCGGGCGCTTGCTGACCCAGGCGGAATTGCTCCCCACCGACCGCGTGCTGCTGATCGGTGCGGCGGGCGGCTATACCGCTGCGGTGCTTGCAGAATTGGTGGCGTCGGTCGTCGCGGTCGAATGCGATCCGGCGCTCGCCACCCATGCCCGCGCCGCGCTGGCCGGGATTGCGAATGTCACGCTGGTCGAAGGGCCGCTGGAAAACGGCCATGCCGCTGGCGCGCCCTATGACGTGCTGGTGATCGATGGCGCGGTCGAAGGCGTGTCCGATGCCCTGGTCGAGCAAGTCGCGATTGGCGGGCGTGCGGTGGCCGGGATCGTCGATCGCGGCGTAACCCGCCTCGCCGCCGGTCGGCGCAGCTCGGGCGGCTTCGGCCTGCTCGCCTTTGCCGACATTGAATGCGTGCCGCTTCCCGGCTTTGCGCAGCCGCGCACTTTCACGTTCTAAGCAGAAAAGACCCGCGACCCATGCGATCGATACACCTACTGGCTGGCGTTGCGCTGCTCGGGCTTGCGGCAACCCCGCTTTCTGCGGAGACGCTGCGCGAGGCGCTGGTCAAGGCGTATAACACCAACCCGACGCTCGCCGCGCAGCGCGCCAATGTGCGCTCAAACGACGAAAATGTGCCGATCGCGCGGTCGCAGGCGCTTCCTGCCGTCACCTTGCAAAGCGCCTATACCGAAAACGTCGTCAAATCCTCGAACAGCTTCGTGTCGCCGGACCGTAGCGGCACGGCGAGCGCGACTTTGTCGGTGCCGCTCTATGCGGGTGGCGCGGTGCGCAACAGCGTGCGGGCTGCGCAAACCAGGGTCGAAGGCGGCCAGTTGAGCTTGCGCGGGACCGAGTCCGATTTGTTCACCACGGTCGTGGGGGCCTATATGGACGTGATCCGCGATGAAGCGATCGTCGGCCTCAATACCCAGAATGTGAAGGTGCTTGAGGTCAATCTGCAGGCCAGCCGTGACCGGTTTCAGGTGGGGGATCTTACCCGGACCGACGTCGCGCAGTCTGAAGCCCGTCTCGCCATCGCTCGCGGGCAGCTTGAAACGGCGCAGGCGCGGCTGATTTCCAGCCGGGAAAGTTATATCCGCTTCGTCGGCACTGCGCCCGACGCGCTTGAGCCGCCACCGGCGCTTCCCAATCTTCCCGCCGATCCCGATACTGCGGTGGACGTGGCGTTGAAGGACAATCCGACGCTGTTGGCGGCCGCCAAAGCGAGCGAAGCCGCAGGGTATGACATTGGCGTAGCGCGCTCGAATCGCTTGCCCAAGGTCAGCGTCAACGTCGGTGGCAATTATTACAATTATCTCGGATCGCTCGGGTCAGGCACCGGCGTAGCGATTGGCCAGACGGGCACATCCTCGACCGTCGGTCTGGGGCTGACGTTGCCGCTGTACCAGGGCGGACGCCCTGCCGCGCAGATCCGGCAGGCGCAGGATGCGCGCTTGCAGGCGATCGAGCGCGTTACCGAGACCGAGCGTGGCGTCATCTCGCAAGCGCGGTCGGCTTATGCTGTCTGGAAGTCCTCGCTCGAGGTGATTACGTCGAGCGAAGTGGCGGTCAACGCCAACAAATTGTCGCTGGAAGGTGTGCGCGCCGAAAACAGCGTCGGCAACCGCACCATTCTGGATATTCTGAATGCCGAGCAGGAATTGCTCAACTCGCAGGTCACCTTGGTGACGGCGCGGCGTGATGCCTATGTCGCGGGCTTTGCACTGCTGGCGGCGATGGGGCGGGCCGAGGCGCGCAGTCTTGGCCTTGACGGCGGCCCGCTCTACGATCCGGTGGCGCATTATAAGAGCGTGCGCGGCCGGATTTCGGACTTTTCGTCGGATCCCGATCCCGCAGTTACCGGCACGCGGACCAACGCGACTCGCCCGCAAGACGCCAAGGTCACCCGCCCGCTCGATCCGATTCTGGACGCGCCAGTTGACAGAAGTGCTCCAATTACCGCAGGTGAAGCAACGAAGAACCGCTAACCGGCGGATCGACGCACTTTTCAGGGGTTGTCGATGGGGGATTTGAGCGCGGAGCCATCGATGGAGGACATCCTCTCATCGATCAAGCGGATCATCGCGGAAGAGAATGACGCGGCCCCGGCGCGTGCCAAGCGACCGGCGCGTGCTTTGCCCGCGCGATCCGAGCCAACCCCTTTTAGTGACGACGAAATTCTCGAGTTGAGCCAACCGGCCCCCGAGCTCGACCGCCGTCCTCAGCCCGAGAATTACCCACAATCGGCGCGGATCGCCCGGGCCGTGACCAGGGAGGAACTCGTGCCGGAGCCAGCCCCCGAACCCGTTCGCGCGCCGCCGCCCGTCGCGGCAAAGCCGGTGCCTGAAACGCCCGCGCCCGAGTCGATTGTTTCACCGCGCACCGCCGAAGCCTCGCGCGGGCCGCTGGATGTGCTGTCGCGGCTGGTGGTCAAGCCCGAGGTCAGCGGATCGGACACGTTGGAAGGCATGGTTCGCGATATGCTGCGCCCGATGTTGCGCGACTGGCTCGATGCCAATCTGCCCGCGATCGTCGAGACGATGGTGGCCAAGGAAATCGACCGCATTACCGGCAAATAAGCCGTCCGGCGGTGATTGCAGCGGCCGCGCGGTTCTGCTGTAACCTGCGTTCATGAAAACACTGCTTGCTGCGACCGCTTTGACGGCCGCTTTCGTTGCCGCGCCTGCGGTCGCCCGCCAACTGACGATCGACGATGTGTCCACGCTGTCGCGCGTCTCCGCTCCAGCCGTTTCGCCCGATGGGCATTGGCTGGTGTGGCAGCAGCGCGAGACCGACCTGACCATCGATGGCGGTCGCTTCGATCTGTGGCGGCTCGATTTGACGCGCAAAGGTGCCGCCCCGGAAAAACTGATCGCCGAGGCCGACGTCAACGAGACTGCGCCGCAATTCTCGCATGACGGCAAGACCGTGTATTTCCAGTCCGACAAGGGCGGCGAGGATGCGGTCTGGTCGATCGGCATCGCGGGTGGCGCGCCGCTGCAGCTGACCCATTTCAAGGGCGGGATGGGCGGCTTCAAGGTCTCGCCGCAGGACGACAAATTGCTGATATGGGCCGATCGCTTGCCGGGCGCGCCCAGCCTCGAACCGGCGATGATCAAGCGGGATGCCAATGCCGGCAATGGTCGCACTTATGACCAGATGTTCGTGCGGCATTGGGCGAGCTGGGCCGATGGCACGCGCTCGCAACTGTTCGTCCTGCCGCTGACGGCAGCGGGCGCGACGGGCAACGGCTTACCGATCGAAGGCAAGCTGGTTGGGGACGCCCCGTCCAAGCCGTTTGGCGGCGGCGAGGAAGTGTCGTGGAGCGCGGATGGCAAGATCGTGTATTTCGCGTTGCGCGAGGCCGGTCGGATCGAGCCGCTGTCGACCAATCTCGATATTTTCGCGGCACCTGCGGATGGGTCGGCTGCGCCGGTCAATCTTACCGATGCCAATGACGGGATGGACAATCTCCCGACCACGTCACCCGACGGCAAGTATCTCGCGTGGTTCGCGATGAAGCGGCCGGGCTATGAGGCTGATCGGCAAGTGCTGATGCTGCGGGACCTGAAGAGCGGCGCAGTGCGCGCGCTGACCGAAGGCTGGGATCGCTCGGTGGCCTCGATCGCGTGGAGCCCCGACAGCAAGACGATTTTCGTCACCGCCGAGGATACGCAGGAAACGCCGATCTGGTCGGTCTCGCCCGTAACCGGCGCGGTCGCGCGGCTGACCGGGGCGGGCAGTGTCTCGGCCGTGGTGCCGACGCCAACCGGCGTGGTGTATGCGATGAATTCGCTGACCGCGCCCGACGATTTCTACCGCCTGACCGGCAAGAGTTCGGTACGGCTGACCTCGGTCAATGCCGCCAAGCTGGCCGATGTCGAGATGCCGAGCGTCACCAAGTTCAGCTTCGCCGGGGCCAATAACGATACGGTCTGGGGCTATGCGGTGAAGCCTGCGGGCAGCACCGGCAAGGTGCCGATCGCGTTCATGGTGCATGGCGGGCCCCAAGGGTCGAGCAACAATAGCTGGTCGTATCGTTGGAATCCGGCGGTGTTTGCGGGCGCTGGCTATGGCCTGGTCGCGGTCGATTTCCATGGCTCGACCGGCTACGGGCAGGGCTTCACCGATGCGATCCGCAACAATTGGGGCGGCTGGCCGCTGGAGGATCTGAAAGCCGGGCTGAAGGCCGCGACCGACAAGTTTGCGTGGCTCGACGCGGACAATGCCTGTGCGCTGGGGGCCTCTTATGGCGGCTATATGATGAACTGGATCGAGGGCAACTGGCCCGATCGCTTCAAGTGCATCGTGCAGCATGACGGCGTGTTCGATGCCCGCGCCATGGCGTACGAAACCGAAGAACTGTGGTTCGACGAATGGGAACATGGCGGCCATCCATATTATGAGGATCCTGCCGCGTTCGAGAAGTGGAACCCGGTGAACCATGTGACCGCATGGAAAACGCCGCAGCTCGTCATCACCAGCGAAGGCGATTACCGCATTCCCTATACGCAGGGCATCGCCGCGTTCACGGCGCTCCAGCGGCGCGACATTCCCTCGCGGCTGGTGGTGTTCCCGGGCGGCAGCCATTGGGTGCTGAAGCCGCGCGAGAGCCGCCAATGGTATAAGCAGGTGCTCGGGTGGATGAACACATGGACCGCCCCTGCCGCCGTGCAACCGCCGCTGGTAGGGAAATCTGGCAAGACCGGCGGCTGACACGCTCGCTTGAGAATCCGGTCCCCGGGTGGCGTCCCGGGGCCGGAAACAGGCTCAGCCGAAAGGCGTCGGCAACGCCCGTTAGTCTTGCGGGGCGAGGACCGGCACGTCGGCGTGCTGCGCAGCGTGCGATTGCGGCGCGAGCCTGTTTCGGTCGAGTACGTCCAGATAGGCCAGCAGGCCGTCTTCGGCCTCGGTAAAGCGGCCATTGCGATTGCTGGGTTGGCCAGCCGACGCCCCGCCTTTTTCGACGAACCGGCTGCCCCATTTGTCGGCAAGATGCAGAACGTCCTCGATCCGAAACGACCCGTCGTTCACCACAATGGAGGGGAAGGGGAGGCGATAGGCGGGCCCGCTGCGGATTGCTGCAGCCACGGCCACTTGGCTCATATCCGCTGCGAGCGGCGAATCGAACACGGCACCGCGCACCGACCGCAGATAGCTGCGCGGCGAAAGCTGCGCCCACCACGCGATGGCGAGACATGCGACCCCGCGCGCGAGGATGACGACAGGCGCATCGCCGCGCGAAAAGGTCGCGTCGAGCTGCACCGCCCAGCGGCCATTGTGGAATTTCGAAAGGTCGAGCTCGACCCGGGCGACCGGGCTCGAGGTCGGCGAATCCCCGCGTACCGATACCAGGATCGGCAGCGGAGTGTCGGTCAGCACGTCGGTAACAAAGACCATGACTGCTCTCCCATCAACTTTTGGTGGTCGCTTGCGACTCGTCAGAGATCGAGTCGGATTTCGCTTCCACGCATCAAAAGCTATTCCTACTACGGTACTAGGCAATAGAGCTGCGCCAGACCGTATGCCGGTCGCGCCAGATCGATAGTCTGTCCTGAAGTCCGGGCAATTGGACGCAGGGAAATCTATCGGGGCGCTAAGCTCTGCTATATCGCCGCAGCGGATGCAGCCTTTCAGGACATTGCACGACACGGGAGATGGATGTGAACCGCGCAGGCTCGAGGAGTGACAGAAATGGCATCGGCCCCCGGGGGCGGGCGTGATTGCGCATGTCGCGATCGTCGGCGGCGGCTTCTCGGGGTCGCTCGCCGCAATCAACGTGCTGCGCCATGATGGACCGCGTGCGACCCTGATCGACCAGCAAGCGGATGCAGGCGTTGGCCTTGCTTATGGCGCGGCGCACCCATCGCATCTGCTCAACGTGCGAGCGTCCAACATGAGCGCGTTTCCCGACGATCCGGGCCATTTCGTGCGTTGGCTGGCGAGTCGTGGACACGCGGCGGCGGGGCAAAGCTTTGTGCCGCGCTTGGTTTACGGCACCTATCTGCGCGAACTGCTCGATCGCGTCGCCGCGGATTTTCCCGGCCGCTTGCGGATCGTGCGCGGCGAGGCGGTCGACGTGACAGAGCATCGCGGCGTGCGCGTCCTGCTGGCCGATGGTGCCTCGGTCGAGGCCGATGCCGCTGTGCTGGCGGTGGGCAATTTGCCACCGCATACGCCGGTCGAGCTGGTGGCGGAATCGCTTGGACCCGGCTGCTATGTCGGCGATTGCTGGAGTGCGGAGGCGACCGAGGGCTTGCACGACGATGATACGGTGCTGATCCTCGGCACCGGGCTGACGATGGTCGATGTCGTGTTGCTGCTGGAGGCAAAGGGGTTTGCGGGGCGGATTATCGCGCTGTCGCGGCGAGGATTGTTACCGCACGCCCATGCTGCACCGGCTGGCGCGTGGACTGCGATTGCGGAGCGGCCGTCGACGGTTCTCTCCCATCTGGTGCGAGCCCTCCGCAGGCGCAGCGCGGCCATCGGCTGGCGCAGCGCGATCGACGAGTTGCGCCCATTCACCCAGGATATGTGGCGCGCCGCCACCGCTGCGGAGCGCGCACGGTTCATTCGCCACGCGCGCCCGTGGTGGGACATTCACCGCCACCGTTTGGCCCCCGAAGTGGCCGACCGCATCGCCGCCTTGCGGTCAAGCGGGCGGCTTGAAATCGTCGCTGGCAAGATCGGTCTCGCCGCGACATGCGCCGACGGTGTTGCGGTCGAGTGGCGACCTCGCGGAGAGGACGCGCGACGGACCCGCATCGTTCAACGGATCATCAATTGCACAGGCCCGCAAGGCGATCTCGGTCGGACCAGCGCGCCGATGCTCGGCGCTTTGGTGGCGCGGGGCGTCATTCGCCCCGATACCGCGCGGCTCGGGATCGATGTGGATGAGCAGATGCGGGTGATCGGTCGTGATGGCATGGCCAACCGTCGCCTGTTCGCGCTCGGGCCGATGACGCGCGGCGCGTTCTGGGAAATCGTCGCGGTGCCCGACATTCGCGGGCAGGCGTGGACCTTGGCCCGCCGCCTCTCCAACGCGCATTGGGTGGCGGAAGGGCTGTAGCGGTGGAGCGCCGGGGCCGTAGCTATCGTGCGTCTGAGGCGGCGCGCAGCGAATTGCCGACCACGGAGAAGAAGGCGCGGCTTTCTGGGGAGTGATCGACATCCCATTCGGGATGCCATTGCACCGCCAGCACCTCGGCCCCGCACGGTTGCGCGCGGATCGCCTCGATCAGGCCATCATCGGCGGCGACCGCCTCCACCGTCAGTCCGCTGCCAAGCCGATCGATGCCCTGTTCGTGGACCGAGTTAACCGACATCCGCTGACGCCCGGTCGCGAAAGCGAGCAGACCGCCGTCGTTCAGCTCGACATCGTGGCGGTGGCCGAACAGCGTGTCGAAGCACCCGTCCCAGGACCCGCGATGATGCCGTCCCCTGCACGAATCGGTCGACAGCGTGCCGCCGAACAGAACGTTGATCTCCTGCAAACCACGACAAATGCCGAACACGGGCTTGCCGGCTTCGATCATCCGTCCGGCCAAGGCGAGCGCGACCTCGTCGCGTTCGCGGTCGATGTGCTGGCCTTCGGGAAGTGCGGCACCGCCATAGCGTTCCGGCGCGACGTTGGAGCGCGATCCCGTCAACAATACGCCGTCGAGCAGGCTGGTGAGCACGGCGATATCGACGGCATCGCGCACCGCCGGCACCAGCATCACCGTGCTGTCCGAAAAGCGCGCAAGGGGGGCGACAAAGCGGGTGGCGACGGTCTGCACCGGCCGCCCCAGTGTTTCGTTGCAGCACAGCACGCCGATGACGGGGCGTTTCGCCACCGTCATGCCGATTGCCCGAGCAACGTCTCGCGCAAGTCCAGCCCCGCTTTGCGATCCAGCCGGAGCGCCTCCGGCTGAACGAGCACGCTGTCCTCGGGCACATCCGAAAGTAGCCAGACATTGCCGCCAATGGTCGATCGCGCGCCGATCGTCACCCGGCCCAAAATGGTGGCACCGGCGTAGATGACGACATCGTCCCCGATGATCGGGTGGCGGGCATGGCGGTGGCGCACGTCGTCGCGGGTCGCCCCGACCGGGCTGCGCGCGCCGAGCGTGACATGCTGATACAGCCGCACCCGCGCGCCGATGATCGCCGTCTCGCCGATCACGACGCCGGTGCCGTGATCGATGAAGAAGCGCGGGCCGATCTGCGCACCAGGGTGGATATCGATGCCGGTGCGTTCGTTGGCGATTTCCGAAATGAGCCGCGCAACGATGGGGGCACCCAGATTGTTCAGTTCGTGTGCGATGCGGTGGTGCAGGCTGGCGATCGCGCCGGGATAGCAGACCAGGATCTCGTCCACGCTGCGCGCTGCCGGATCGCCGAGAAACGCCGCTTCGACATCGCTGTCGATCAAGCGCCGGATGTCGCCGAGCGTGGCCGTGAACAGCCGCACGATGGTGGTGGCATGGTCGGCCTCGAAGACCCCGGCCTCGCACTGCCAATAGCCGAGTTCATGGCCGATCTCACGCTCGAGATCGGTTATCGCGGCCAGCAGCTTGGCGACAACGAAAGTGTCCTCCTCCGCTACGGGGCCGCGGAAATGGCCGAGGCGACGCGGATACAACGCTGCGGCAAGCAGGGACAGCACCCGCTCCAGCGCCGCGCGCGACGGGAAACTTTCCACATCGCGTGCCTCGTCCTGCCGTGACCGCCATTCCTCGCGCGCCTCGCGCAGATCGGCGATTGCGTCGCCAACGGTGCGCGGGGGAATCGGTGCGATATCGTTGTCGGTGCGTAAATCGGTCACGGGGCCTCCTTTGTGGAGGATATCCTATCGATCCAGTCGGAAATAATAGAAATGCTTCTGCCCGCGCAAGCGCGGGTTTGCGCGCGACATTGCCGTCCGTGTTGAGATTGTACAATCCGCCGATGACTAACCGTATTACGCCATATATCCAGCGCGACCTTCGCCTCCCCAGGGACGGAGCCGCGCTCGACTTTATTGCATGGCCGAAAGGCCATGCCGATCAGATGCATGCGAGTCTCCTTTCTGAACGGTATTGGATTGATATGACCTCAGCCGATCCCTGGAGCCCGTCCAGCTTTACGCCGCCAAACCGCGATATTGCGGAGCCCGCCAGCGACGGTCCGTCGGATACCACGTTCACACGCCGTTTGTTCGGCCGTATCGCCGAGAGCGCTGCCCTCGCAGACGCGCTGGCGCGGGTTTGCGGCAGCGGCGCAGCAGAAGGGATTTTGCTTTCGGGGGTGTCCGGCGTCGGAAAGTCGGCGTTGGTACGCCGCTTCCGGATGCTCATGGCGGCATCGCCACATCGTTTCACCACCGGAAAATGTGACCAGTTACATCACAACGCGCCGTTTGCGCCGATTGCCCAGGCTTTGCATGGCCTGACGCATGCGTTGCTCGGCGAAAGCGACGCGACGTTGCAGAACCTACGCGCGCGCCTCCTTCCGCAATTGGGGAACGACACGCGATTGGTGGTCGATCTTGTTCCGGATATGGAGATCGTTCTCGGGACGGCGGGTGCGAGAACAGATATGTCGCCCGCGCTTGCGAAAATTCGGCTGCATCAGGCGCTGCTGGCAACCATCGGTGCGCTCGCCACGCGAGAGGCACCGTTGATTCTGTTCCTGGACGATATTCAGTGGGCGGACCCGTTCTCGCTGGAAATGTTGGTCAGCCTCGCCAGGACGCCACCGCAAAACACCCTCGTCATTCTAGCCTATCGCGAAGACGAAGCGCATTTGCATCTGAAGCCGTCCGGGTTTCTGGACGCCATCAAATCGCATGCGCTCCCCGTTACTGAAATCGCGTTGGCACCGCTGCACGCCGCAGCCATCGTGGAAATGCTCGAATCCACCTTTGGCGGAATCACGCGCGATGTCGACGCGCTCGGGCGCGCCGTCCATGCGCGAACCGGAGGCAATCCGTTCTTCGTCCAGCAAGTGTTAAGTGCCCTGCGCGATGCGGGCGTCATCCGATACGATGCTGCCCGACGCTGTTGGACCTGGACGGGGGAAGGCCTCGAATCCTCGGTGCAGACAGGCAATGTCGTCGACTTTACCGGAAGCCGCGTCGAGCGCTTGCCCGAGGAACAGCGCGCGGTGCTCCAGGCGCTTGCTTTGATCGGCACTCGCGCCGATGGCAGCTTGCTTGCCGCGTTTCTCCGCGTGGATCTTGACCGCCTTACGCACCGGGCGCAGCCGCTCGTCGAAGGCGGTTTTCTCCATCGGGATGCGACACGATATGCGTTCGCGCATGACCGCATCATGGAGGTCGCGATTGCGTTGACGCCGGAAGCCGAGCGACCGGTACGTCATGTCGAGCTCGCCCGGCTGCTGCTGCGTTTGCGTGGCACCGCCTCAGTCAGCGACTTTGACATTGCCGACCATGTGGTTGCGGCGATGGCAAGCGAGATTCCGTCCACCGACAGACCGCTCTTCGCGCGGACCCTGCTCGACGCGGCGGCGCGCGCTCTCCAAACGGCAGCCGTGGACCAGGTCACACGGTATATTGAAGGGGCAAATGCCCTATTTTCCGAAGCGTGGTGGGAAAGCCATTATCGGTTGGCGTTCGAAATCAACTTTCGCAGAGCCGAGAACCTTTTGCAGATTGGTGCTGTAGAGCGGGCCGAGCACGGGATCGACGCGTTACTGATCCATGCGGCAGAACCTATCGACAGGGCCCAGGCCTACCGCCTGAAGGCCGTTACCCGGACGCTGCATTCCGATTATGACGGTGCGATCGCAGCGGGGCTGGCAGGGCTCGCTCTGCTCGGCGTCGATCTCCATCGTTTTCCCTCACGCGAGGAGTGCGACGCCGCCTATGAGCGAGTCCGCGCGGCTTTGGGCGATACCCCGATCGCGAGCCTGGCGGATCTGCCCAAAACCGATGACCCCGCGATCGAGGCGATCATGGGGCTGTTGTCGACGATGGTGGCGGCAATTTTTTCAGATGACGGCCTGCGCTTCATCCACCTTGCCAAGATTGCCGAACTGACGCTGGCGCATGGCGCGACTGCGGGATCGTCCTATGGACTCGCCTGGTTCGGGGTGTTCGTTTGCGATTTCTATGGGCAATATGCCGATGGCCTGGAATATGCCCTGGCCGCGCTCGCGCTGGTCGATCGGCATGGCTTCGAGACGCAGCGGACGGGTACTCTCGTCGCGCTGGATCAGCTCAGCCCGTGGACGCAACCCTTCTCTTGCGCGATCCTCCGCATTCGCGAAGCGATTGCGGCTGGGTATGCCGCGGGCGATCTTGGCATGACATGTTACGCGCGCAACCACCTTGTGTCGGACCTGTTGATGATGGGGGCACCGCTTTCCCTGGTCGACGAGGAGGCGGAGCGCGGCCTGGATTTGACTCGCCGTATCGCATTTCGCGACATCGAGCTGCTGATCGGCGCGCAACAGGGGCTGGTGCGTGAGCTTAGCAACGGTCACGCGATGGTACCTTTCGAATCCGCGGGCGAGATCACTTCGGCGTCGACTCGCTTCTGGGTTCGCCTGTACGCCGGGATCGCCGCCTATCTTTTCGAAGATTACGCGCGTGCCGAATGGGTGCTCAAGGACGCAGAGCCGCTGGCTTGGGCGCTGCCGGCCAATATCGACCTGACCTATTTCGCGTTATTCTCGGCCCTGAGCATCGCACAGCGCGCCGAAGATGGAGCCGAAGATGGAGATGCGTTGGGTCAGATGGCGATCCACCGCGCCAAGCTGGAGACATGGACCCGGCTCAACCCGCAGAATTTCGAGAACAAGCTCCTCATGGTCGACGCGGAGATGGCGCGATTGCGCGGCGAGGATCTTCAGGCGCTGCAGCTTTATGATCGCGCGGTCAAAGCGAGCGATGGCTTTGGTCATGAAAGAGCGATGGCGCATGAACTGGCGGCGCGACACTGCACGGCGATCGGGCTTGGCGTGACCGCTGCGTATCATGGCCGGGCGGCACGCACCGGCTATCTCGATTGGGGCGCTACCGCGAAAGCGGCACGCCTCGAAACCGATCACCCGGAATGGTTTGATCGGCAGCGGGTCGATCAGGACCGCGATCTGGATACGATCCTGGATCTCGCCGAGGCCTTTGCCCAGGAGCTTGCTACCGATCGATTGAACGCGATGGTCACGCGGATAATGATGGAACGCGCAGGCGCGCAGCGCGGCCTGCTGATGATCCTGCGGGATGGCGAACCCGTCATTGAATCGATGGGCGTTGCCACGCGCAATGGCATCGAGCTTGGCAGCGCCGTCGCGATTCCGACTGCCGAGCGCGTGGATCCGGCCGTCCTGCAGGCCGTGATGCGCACGCAAAAGCCCGCGATGACGGGGGATCGGGAAAAGGGGTATATTCTGTCGATCCCGTTGCTGCAGCGCAATCGGCTCTTGGGAATCGTGCATCTAGAGACATGCGCGGCGGAGATCTGCGCGCCGTCGGGCGTCGCGCTGATCGAGCGCATCGGCGCGGTGGCCAGTATCGCGCTCGACACCGCACACCGGCACGCGGAACTGATGGAGGAGGATGCGCGCCGATCGCAGACCGAAAATGCGTTGCGGGCCGCGCGGGCCGAATTGGCGCAGACGTCGCATCTTTCGCTGATGGGTGGGCTTGCCGCATCGATTGCTCATGAGATTGGCCAACCGCTTGCTTCGATCGTTTCGCATGCGGGCGCGAGCATCCGATGGTTGCGGCGGTCGGAGCCCAATATTCCGGAAGCGGTATCCGGGCTGGAGCAGATCAAGGACGGCGGGCTGCGCGCGGCCGACATCGTTCGCGGGCTTCGCGCGCTCGCCAAACAGGAGCCGGCTTCGCGCGAACCTGTAATCCTGAACGCCGTCGTGCGCGATGTCCTTGAGCTGACGGCGGCCGAAATAGACCAGCGCGGTGTCGCGCTCATCGCGCACCTGGACGGAATGGAAACGGTTGTGACCGGCGATTATGTCCAGTTGCAGCAAGTCGTGCTCAACCTGGTCATGAACGCGATCGACGCGATGGTTTCGATCCCCGAGGCCGACCGGATCCTGACGGTAACGACCGAGCGGAGCGAGGGCAAAGCGGTCGTTCGGATTGAGGATTCAGGCACCGGGATCTCCGCTGAGCATCTGACCCGGATTTTCACGCCGCTGTTCACCACCAAGGAGAAGGGGATGGGCATGGGGCTGGCGATTTGCAAATCCATTGTCGACGCCCATGGCGGTGGACTGGTGGCGACCCCTGCCGAAGAGCGCGGCACGGTCTTCACCTTCGGCTTGCCGATCGCCGAGACCGGCAGCGGGAGGTAGTCCCCGATTTTCTGGCAGAGGTGATTACGGTGCGGTCGCCTCGGGCTGCGGCCGACTTTACCTTACCGGCGTAGCGCACGAGGGTCGACGAGTGCGCCGACGAATGACCCTTGGGAGACCACGGGCGAGCGAGTGAAGAGCAACTGCGTGCGAGGTTTTCTTGTGGCGGCGAGCGCGCCGCCCCGTCATTCTGCGCCGACCATCGAACCGCTTCTGTAACCATTGTCGATGGAGCGGCGAAATAGCGGTTCGGAGGATGTGATGAACGAACCCGAATTCCATACAATGCTAACGACACTCAGCGTCGCGGTGCAGAGCTTTCGTGAATTGTCGTTGAGGTGCGGCCATGCGCTGGCGGGCAATCGCAGCGATGGCATCGAGGTGTATTACATACTTGCCGGGACGATGCGGCTGAAGATTCCCCGTCAGTCCGATCGGCTGTGCGGCGAGGGGACGCTGATCTTGCTGCCGCCCGGGCTGGAGCGCACGATCATACCCGCCGAAGGGGTGGACGCCGATTGCGTCGCCAGCGAGCTCCGGATCGCGATGGGGGTGGTGACCGCACGCGTCAGTGGCACGTTCGAGTTGCTGGCTTCGGCGAGCGATCCCATCGTCTCGGTACTGGCTGAACCGCAATTGATCCAGCAGATGTGTGGCCTGATGACTCGTCAGGCAGCCGCACCGGGGCAGGGATCCCGTGCGCTGGTCGATGCTTTGATGAAAGTGTGCATCGTGATGGCGTTGCGGGACGCGGTTGCGCGGTCTGAAGGCGATGCCGGCCTGTTCGGCGCGCTGCGTGACCCGCGTCTGGGCAAGGCGATCGTGGCGGTCATCGAAAATCCGGCGGCCCCGCATACGGTATCCAGCCTGGCGTTCGCGGCGTCGATGAGTCGCTCCGCCTTCGCGCGCGAATTTGCCGCAAAGCTCGCAATGACACCGATGGCGTTTGTTGCTCGAACGCGGCTTCGGCAGGGTGCCGATCTGCTCAACGGGACGCGACTGCCGGTCAAGATGATCGCGTCGAATATCGGCTTTGCCAGTCGCAGCCATTTCAGTCGGGCGTTTTCGGCAGCCTATGGTGCCGACCCCAGCAGCTTTCGCCGCATGGCCGCGTCCGAATCGTCCTTTCCCACTTATTCCAACGCCGGAGATCGATCATGACGGGAGTATCTGCTCGAATTGTTCTGGGGGCGGGGCTTGCAAGCGGACTCGCCGCGACGCTGGCCTTGGCATCGCTCCTTCCCGCAACGGCGAACGCGGCGGGTGCTGCAGGCCCAACGGTCGTCGAACTGTTCGAGAGCCAGGGCTGTTCGAGCTGCCCTCCGGCAAACGCCAACCTCAATGCGATTGCCGACCGGCCCGACATCCTCGCGTTGAATTTCGCGGTGACCTACTGGGATAACCTTGGCTGGAAGGATACGTTCGCGCAACCGACGTTCACTGCGCGGCAATGGGATTACGCGCACGCTGCCGGGCGCGGGCAAGTGGCGACACCGCAAGTGATTATCGATGGGCACGACACCGTCGTCGGCAATGATGCGCACCAGCTCGCCGCGGCAATCCGGGCCAGCCACCGCGCCGCATCGGCACCTGCCATCGTGCGCAACGCGGGGGGCTTGACGGTGGCCGAAGGCAGCGTCGCGACCCCAGCAACGGTGTGGCTGGTGCGCTACGACCCCCGCACGCAATTGGTGCCGATCCGCGCCGGCGAGAATGGCGGGCGCACCTTGCCACACCGAAATGTTGTCAGGTCGCTCGTCGCGATCGGCACCTGGACCGGGCGCGCGCAATCCTATCGCATTGCGCAGCCCGCCGGGCCCGGCTTGCGCGAGGCCATTTTGGTTCAAGCGGGCAAGGGCGGCCGCATTCTGGCCGCGCAGCGGCTATAGCGAGGTGCCGTTGCCAGATCGGCGAGCGTGCGGGACGCCTGAAAGCGCATCGACGATCGCCGTCCGCATCGGCTTGGCGGTGAAGTCGCGGTCATAGGGGCAGGGTCGCCGGAGGGCCTTATCCGGGCGGGGCTCGAACCCCTCGATCCAGCTGTACCGGTCGGTCATGCCCCACACCAAAATATCGCGAAGTTGCGGATAATCGAGCATGACGTCGAGATAGGCGTGCGTGAAATCCGCAACAGCGCGGTCGCGGGGTGCCGGGTCGGCGGGCAGGGCGTTGTCGCGTACGTCGAGTTCGGTGATGACGAGGCGATAGCCCATTACGGTCACCGCATCGAGGAACCGTGACCAATCCGGCTGCAACTGCCCGACGATGCGCGCGGTGTCCGGGCCCTGCGTTATGATGTGGGATTGGACGCCCAGCGCATCGACCGGCACGCCGCGCGCCCGGAATCCTTCGAGCAGCCGCAGCACCCCTGCGCGATGGGCGGCATTGCCGGGCTCCCAGCTCATATAGTCGTTATAGACCAGTTGGGCGTGCGGCGCGCTGGCGCGCGCGGTGTGAAAGGCGTGGTCGAGCGTCGCCGTCGCACCGCCCAGCGCGCGGGACAAAGCGGTCTCATAGAGGGTGCCGTCCGCGGGGTTTACCGCTTCGTTGACCACATCGTAGCTTTCGATGCGGCTGCCGTATCGCGTGCAGACCGTATCGATATGCTGCGAGAGAAGGCGCGCAGCCTCAGATGCAGGACGGGCCCCGAAATCGTGGCTTTCTTCCCAGCGCGGCATCCATTTCGGTTGATGCCACAACAGATTGTGCCCGCGCACGGCAAAGCCCTTGGCCTGCGCATAGGCCATCATCGCGTCGAACCGACCAAAGTCGAACCCGTCCGGCGTCGGGCGCAGCGCCTGCCATTTCATTTCATTTTCGGGAACGAGGATGGTGCATTGGGATTCGAGCAACGCAGCATAAGGCGGGTTGGCGAACGTCCCGCCGTCGTGCCCCGGCGGGCCCCAGGCGAACGCCGATCCGAACCGCCGTCCGGTGCGCGCCGCCGCTGCCGCGAGCGATCCGACTGCTGCGGTTCGCGCGGCAGAGGCGGGGGCTGGCAGCGCCAGTCCGATAACACCGAGTCCGGCGAGCGCGAGTGTTTCGCGGCGGGTAAAGGGCTGGGTCATGGGTGCGTGACCGATCGAATCATTGCCGCTCTCCTGACGTTTCGTGGCGCGCCGCGCGACGCAGCACCGGTCGCATGATCAATGGTTCCAAGCATAAGGGCCGATCACGGTGCCGACGAAGCCCCCCGCGCGCTTGGTGCTGAGGAAGCTGTCGTCGAGTCCGGCCTTGAGCGTTTGCTGCTGGCCGCCCACACGATAGTCGAACGCCATTGTCCCGCCGTCAGCGCGGATGGTCAGCGTCACCGGGTCGGCTGCGGTGACGGGGGCCGAGGCGACGAGCGTGTCGGTATCGGCGTTGTCGCGCGTGTAGAGCGCGATCATCGCCTTGCCTGCGATTCGGGTGATGCCGAACACGAGGTACGACCGATCATTTTGCACCGCGGCGAGCCCAGCCCCGTCGCCATCGGCGTCGGGGGAATAGCGCAGGGTGGTCGAGACGGTTGCAATTGGGTGCTGCTGCCGTCGCCCGATAAAGGCGGGCGCGCCCGAAGCGTCTCCCAGCGCGGCACCGCGTTCAAGGACAAGTGCACCGCGCTCCAGCCGATAGACCGGATGTTTTGGCGTGCGTATGCCGATCCATTGCGGGCCGAGGCGCGGACCCTGGAAGGTGTCGACATAGCCAAAGTCGCCGCTGATTGGCAGCGCCGGGGCGGGTTGCCTGGGCAGCTTCGGGCGCTGCGCGGCGAACGGGATCGCGGTTCCGGCGGGCAAGATCTGTGGCCAGCCGTCGCGCCAGGTGACGGGGAGGAGAAAGGTCTCGCGCCCGATATTGTAGAGTCCGTCTTTATAGGGACGCGTCGCGAGGAAGGTCGCCCACCACTCTCCGTTCTGCGTCTGGACGAACTTTGCATGGCCCGCCGATGTCACCGGATTGGCGCGGCTGGGGTCGAGCGTACGCTGGGTGAGAATCGGATTGCCCGGAAAGGGCACATAGGGGCCGTCAACGGAATCGGCGCGGAAGACGACCTCCGAATGGTTGTCGCTCGTCCCGCCCTCGGCGGCGATCAGATAATAGCGACCGTCGCGTTTCAGGAGGTGCGGACCTTCGATCCAAATGGGCTTTTTGGACAGGTCGACCCCGCCATTGACGATCTGTGTTCGCGGCCCGACGAGCTTCAGCGTCCGCCAGTCGAACGCCTGCATCCAGATCGCGCGATGGCCTTCGTAGCGTGGCGTTTCGTCGGGGGCACCGTTGTTGACGATATACGCCGTGTCGCCGTCCCAGAAGATGGACGGATCGATCCCTTCGAAGGGCAGCCACACCGGGTTCGACCACGGACCCGCCGGGTTTTTCGCGGTGATGACGAAATTGCCGCCACACTGCACGCACGTATTGACGATGTAGAAGATGCCGTCGTGGTAGGAGATGTCGGGCGCGAACACGCTTTGCGAAACCGTGCGCCCGGTAAAATCGAGTTGCTCGGGCCGATCGATCGCATTGCCGATCTGCGTCCAGCTGACGAGATCCTTTGACCGGAAGATCGGCAGCCCCGGAAAGTGCGAGAAGGATGAGTTGACCAGAAAATACTCGTCGCCGACGCGGATTACCGAAGGATCGGGATAATAGCCGGACAAGATGGGGTTGATATACTGGCCCACGCCTTTCGCGACCTGCTCCTGTGAGCGCCCCTGATAGCTAAAGTCCTCGAACCGCGCGGGGTCGGCATGGGCTGCACCAGCCCATGTCATCAGCAGGACAGCGATCGGCCCTCGGCACCGCATGGACGATCGCTGCTTCATTCGACTCTCCCGCCTCAGGTGGCCGATGCTTGACCATCGCTACCAGACCTGCCCGTGAGCCGGACCATACATCAAAGAACAACTCAGACAATTAGCGGGATGTCGTTTTTCCGGTCAGCATCGATACGCCCATGCGAGGAGGGCAGGTTCACGCGGCGGCGATCTCGCGCAACGCCTGCTCGAACGCTTCGGGGGGCTGCCCCCCCGAAATCAGGTACTGATCGTTGATGACGATTGCGGGCACCGAATGGATTCCGCGCGAGAGCCAGAGTTGCTCGGCGGCGCGAACCTCTGGGGCATACAGGTCGCTGGCGAGAATTTCAGCGGCGCGCGTAGGATCTAACCCCACCTTCTCGGCGACGGCGACCAGCACGGCGTGGTCGGACGGGTCCTGCTGATCGGTGAAATAGGCGTCGAAGAGCGCGCGTTTCAAGGCCGCCTGCTTCCCTTCGAGCTCTGCCCAGTGGAGCAGCCGGTGCGCATCGAACGTGTTGTAGATCCGGCTGGTGTCGCTCATCTGCATCGTGAAGCCCAGATCGGCGGCACGCTTGCGGATCATCGCGCGGTTGGCGGCGGACTGTTCGGGCGTTGAGCCATATTTCTCGGCGATATGCTCGCCGATATTCTGGCCGTCCTTGCCCATTTGCGGATTGAGTTCAAATGGCTGGAACGTGATGTCGGCGTCGATCAGATCGCCCGTCCGCGCAAGAGCCTCCTCAAGCCCGCGCAGCCCGATGATGCACCACGGGCACGAAACGTCGGAAACGAAATCGATCTTCATCGGCTTTGGCATGCGGCACCATCTGCGGCTGGAGGAGTGTCGAAACGCGATGTGGGAACTCCGCCGGAAAAATACACCATCAGAATATCGCTTGCATTCAATTAAATTGCACACAATATAAAACGCGTTCGACATTCCACAGTTTAGCAAGGAGACGACGATGAGCACGCTCTACAGCACGAAGGTAACCGCTATTGGCGGCCGCAGCGGCACCATTCGTAGCGAGGATGGCCTGCTTGACCTCCAACTCGCACTGCCGACGTCGCTCGGTGGCAAGGGCGGGGCGACCAATCCCGAGCAATTGTTCGCCGCCGGCTACGCCGCCTGCTTTGAAAATGCCGTGATCCACGTCACGCGGGGCAAGGCCGAGAAGGTCAAGGATGACGACATTGTCGTGGTCGCCGACGTTGGTCTGTCGCCCAACGCGTCGGGTGGCTTCGTGCTGTCGGTCGCGCTCGATGTGACGATCACCGGGCTTGACCAGGCCAGCGCCGAGGCGATCGTCGCGGCCGCGCATGCCGTCTGCCCCTATTCCAACGCGGTAAAGGGCAATATCGACGTCAAGATCACCGTCGCGACCAAGTGACGGAGGAGGAGGCGGCAATGGGCGAAGACGACGATTTCCTGCGGCTCGACCGGCAGGTGTGCTTCCCGCTTTATGCCGCCTCCAACCTGTTCGGCCGACTGTACCGCCCGGTGTTGGCCAAGCTCGGGCTGACCTATCCGCAATATCTGGTGATGCTGGTCTTGTGGGAGCAGGCCCCGCAAAGCGTCGGCGCGCTCGGTGAGCAACTGCATCTCGACAGCGGGACGCTGACACCGTTGCTCAAGCGGATGGAGGCGGCCGGGTTGGTGACCCGGAAGCGCGACACGGCCGATGAACGACGCGTTCTGGTCGCCCTCACCGAGCAAGGCCGGGCTCTCCGCCAGCAAGCACGCGATGTGCCGCAAACCTTGGCGAGCGGTCTTTCTTTGTCGCCCGACGAACTGATCGATTTGCGCGCCAGCGTACAGCATCTGGTCGCGGTGCTTGCGACGGCTGAGGCGACCGTGTCGCCGAGTTGATATTGCGTAACGCGACGCGCCGTCGCAGGACACCGCGATGCGCACGACTTCCTCCACCGCCACCGTGCGGCTCTATTATCTCGACGAGAACGACGCGGTTGCGCAGACCTTGTTCTATGGTCCGCTAGCCGAGGCGATGCTGCTCGCCAGCCAACAGCCCGAAGAGGTGCAGGCGGGTCTGTGGTGTGCGACCGAAAATGACGTGGTGGCGTTCCTCGACCTCCACGATGGCTGAGGGCGACGACACGCCGCTGCTGCGCACGCCGGATCGGGGAGCCGGCCACCAAGCGACCGCCCCCCGAATCCTGCACGATGTTACCAGCTCAGGCCGATACGCGCGTAGACGTAGCGGCCGTTGAAGCCGAACGGCGAGTAATACGGGAATGCCACCAACCCGGTGCTGTTCAACGTGGTGCCGACCGATGAGGTGAGCTTCACATAATCGGGATAGGTGTCGAGCAGGTTGTTCGCGCCGACCGCGACGTTGACGTTCCTCACCAGTTGATAGCGTGCCTCGAGATCGAAAATCGTGTGGCGGCCGCTGTGAATGTCATTCGCCGCCAACCCGTTGCCGCTGCTCGGTTGGGTCACGTCACCGTAATAAGACGCGCGGCCGGTGATACCGATTTTCTCGAGCGACCAGTCGATCGTGCCGACCACCTTTTCGCGCGGCGTGCCCTGTTCGAACGAAATGATGCGTTGGCGGGTGAACAGCGCCTGGGTCGAACTTGTCGAAACGCCGTTGACGAGCGCGGTGATCGTGGTGTTGCCCGGGAAGCTGGTCACCTTGATATCGTTGAAATTGGCAGCAGCCGTCAGGTCGAAGGTGCCGGCTGCCGGAGTCGCCTTGCGATAATGCGCGACGATATCGATGCCCTTGGTGGTCGAGCGAATGCCGTTGAGCAGGAAACGCCCGGCGGAAACATTATACGGCGCGAGCAGCGCCGCAACGACAGTGCCGCTCAGATTTTCCGACAGGGCAATCTGGTCGCGCTGCTTGATCTGATAGGCATCGACCGAGAGATCGAACCCGCCCGAACGCAGCACAAAACCCGCTGACAGGTTGCGCGATTTCTCGGCGCGCAGCGGTTGTCCGCCAAGTGCCACGCCGACCGCGCTGGTCGAGGGGAACAGGCCGGTTTCCACCACCGCGCCACCGGTGCCCAGCACCGATGCGGTCGAGGTGAAATATTGCTGTTGCAGCGAGGGCGCGCGGAATCCGGTCGAGGCGGTGCCGCGAATGGCGAACCAGGGCGCGAAGTCATAGCGTGCGCTGAGCTTGCCCGTCGCGGTCTCGCCAAAGTCCGAATAGCTCTCGCCGCGCACCGCGGCACCGAGCGTCAATTTGTCGGTCGGCTTGGCTTCGAGGTCGAGATAGCCCGAGACGTTGTCGCGATGCTTGTCGATCACGTTCGACGGCTGGAAGCCGGGAAAGCCCTGCGCACCGCCGGCCAATGTGGATGCAGCACCAGGCGCGCGATTGTAGGACGTCGGCTCGCCAGCGCCGATCTGGAAGCTCTCGCGGCGATATTCCACGCCCCAGGCGATGTTGATCGTGCCTTGTCCGAGCGGTTGCTCACGCGAGACGTCGATCCCGCCGACCAGTTGGTCATAGGTCAGCTTGCCGTCGTAGAAGTTCTTCTGCGAATTCGCGCCATAGGTGGCGTTGCCTGAATTGCGCGTGTTGAAGTTGAGCTGGTTCCGTCCATAGGACACGTTGAAATCGACCTTCCAGCCCGACAATTCCCCGCGAATGCCCGCCGTCTCGGTCAGATCGTTCGATTCGACCGCGATCAGCGGCGTGAAGCCATCGGGATAGAGCGTGGCGAGCGCCGCGGCATTGGCATTGGCGTCGGTGCCGCCATTGATGCGCGGGGTCGCCGCGCTGGTGCTGTCGCGATGCTGGTATCCGCCAAAGCCATAGAGCGTCCAGCCGGTGTCGCCGAGCGGTGCCGCAGCATTCACATAGCCGGTAAATTGCTCGACCGCCGGGTCGCCGAAGCGCGACCGCACGGTCAGCGGGGTCTTGCGCGGATCGAAGTCGCCACGGCTGGTGGCACCGCGGTTGAGATATTCGCCCGAAATGGTGAGGAAACCGTCCTCGCCGAGTGCAATGCCCTGCCATCCCGACGCGGTCACCGTCTTGCCGTCATGCTCGCTGCGCGCGCCGCGCGCGGTGGTCACGTCGGTGATATATTGCCCGTAGGTGACGGACGCTCCGCCACCCGTGCGCGCTTCGCGCAACCGCAGGTTGACGACGCCCGCGATCGCATCCGAGCCATATTGGGCAGCGGCCCCGTCGCGGAGCACTTCGATGCGGTCCAGCGCCACCGACGGGATCGTGTTCAGATCGACTGACGCTGAGCCGCGCCCGACCGAGCCGTTGGTGTTGAGCAGCGCCGAAGTGTGCGCCCTTACGCCGTTGATGAGAACGAGCGTCTGATCCGGCGACAGCCCGCGCAGCGTTGCCGGACGGATCGAATCGGTCCCGTCAACGGCGGAGGACCGAGGAAAGTCGATCGACGGAACGATCGCCGCGAGCGAGGCGGCGAGTTCGGTCGTGCCCTGATGCTGCAGGTTGGCGGCGCTCAACACGTCGATCGGCGCGATGCTGTTCAACCGCGAGCGGCCCGTCGTGCGCGTGCCCGTCACCACGATGTCCTGGTTGGCGGCGGGTTCCGGGGCGGTTGCTTCGCCGGCATTGGCGGGAACGCTCTGCGCGCTGGCGGCACCGGCATAGCTCAGCGCCAGCGCGGACACGGCGACGGCGAGGCTCGGGCGGAGGTTGATCATGTACAAAGTCCCTTTGCGAAATCACGTTTCTTGTTTTGTTGGCCAGAAAGGCCGGGGCGGCGCGCGGCTGGCAGCGCGGGTACCTTGGAAATCCTCCGCATCGCCTGGGATTACAATGCTGCGAAACCCTTAGCGCGGCCAAGAATTGCTTCTGCGGCGGCAGGGGCGGGGGCGGCGCGACCGCAACGGCGCGGCGACCGGATCTCGGGCACTGCACCCGGAGGCCTCGATCGTCGCGCCTCGAACGAAGGGGCCTGCGTTAGCCGGCAGCCCGGCGCACGACTCCGCCTTCTACACAGGTTGGTTGTCGTTTGACCCCAGCTTCCAATAGGTCGCGTACCGCTCGTGCGCGATCCGGTAATAGGGGACCAGTCGTAGCGGTTGCTGGTCGGCAGCGGGGATCGTGAACTCAAGAGGCTTGGCGGTGGCACGGATCGTTTGTGGCAGCGTCTCCGGATTCCCCGCGAGCGTCGGCGGTGCGAAAGCCGCGTCGTTATAGTCGCCATATTTGCGTTCGTTGACGACGAGGTCCGATCCGGGCTCGAGGTGCTCGCGGCCCAGTGCCCCGGCCAGCACCAGCGGGCCATAGGTGAGGGCAACGATGTCGGGCGCGGCCGGGGCCCGGTCGATCCCGAGATGCATGGCCAGGCGCAACTCGACCCGATCACCGTCGCGCCAGACGCGCGCGAGCTCGATATAGTGCCCGGCGGTATTGGAGCGCAGAACCTCGTTTCCGTTGACGAGGACCACCGCCGTCGGGCTCCAGCGCGGGTGGCGCAATTTCAACGTCAGCGCCGTCGGCTGCTTCAAAGTCCAGCTGAGCGTGGTCGACGGTGTTTCCGGAAAGGCCGTTGTCTGCGTCAGCACCGCGCCTTGTTCGATCCAGTGCACGGTCGAGGGGATGAACAAGTTTACATAGATCGAGCGATCGTCGTGAAAGTAGATCGAATCCCGGTATTTGACGTGATTTTCCATGCCGGTGCCGGTGCAGCACCAGAAGGAGTTTTCGGGCGTGTGATACAGTTTCATATAGCCCGGACGCCCACCCTGAAAGTAGGTGGCCATGCCGGTGTCGGGATCCTGTGACGCGAGAATGCCGTTATAGAGGGTGCGCTCGTAATAGTCGGCATAGGCCACTTGCGGATCCTGCAGGAAGAGCGCCCGCGTCAGTTTGAGCATGTTGTGCTGGCCGCAGGTTTCCGAACCCTTGGCGGAAAAAACGTGCTTGTCGAACTCCGCCATCGGGAAGAAATGTTCGTTGTCGCCGTGGCCGCCAGTGGCAAAGGACCGAGTCAGCGCCACCGCTTTCCAGAAGAACACCGCGGCATCGTGATAACGGGAGTCTCCGGTCGCCTCATAGACGCGCTCGAAGCCGACGATCTTTGGAATCTGCGTGTTCGCATGAAGGCCATCAAGCTGATCGTGCCCCGCCGCAAGCGGGGTCAGGATCGCTTTGTGCGAGAAGCGCTGCGATAGGGTGCGATACTCCGCGTTGCCGGTCATGAGGTACAGATCGGCGAGCACCTCGTTCATGCCGCCATGCTCGGTGTCGAGCATTGCCTCGAACTGCGCGTCCGACAAGGGCCGCGTCGCGATCACCGCCCAATCTGCAAGGCCGATCAGCACCGTCCGCGCCGTGTCGCTCTCCGCCAGCAGCGCACCGTCGCGCAGGCCCGCAAAGACCTTGTGCAGAGTGTACCACGGCACGCCAGTGATCTGCTCGCCGCGCAAATGGGCGGCCAGTAGCGCGGGCCCTTTTGGAAAGGCGCAGACCAGGCCGGTACCCGATGCCTTCTGACATGCGGCCAGTTCGTCGGCGATATAGGCAACGCGCTGTTTGTATCGCGGGTCGCGCGTCGATCGCCATGCCAGCGCGCAGGCGGACAGATAGTGACCAAGCGTATGACCATGGCAATTGATGTCCGCCCAGATCGGCTCGGATTCCCATCCGCCATAAACGGGTGCCTTGGGGGGCAGCCCGGCATTGACGCGGAAATTGTGCAGCATCCGATCGGGTTGAAGGCGCAGGAGATACGCTTCGGTCATTTTCTGGGCATGCAGAAAGGGGCCGTCGCCAAGTTCGACTTGGGCGATATCGAATGGCTGCACCGTGCCCGCAGCCTCAGGGACCGGCTGCGTCGCGGCGGCGGCACCGGCCGACGCAACGCTCATCGGCACGATGCCGGCGGCGATCGCGGTCTTTGCCGCGGATGTAAGGACGTCGCGCCGCGAATGGCCGGTACAGTAAGCCGATTTCGTCAATGCCTTTTCCTCGGTCTATGCTTCGCTGGGCAAGCTGTTGTGCTACAAACAAAGATGGGATGTCCCATCAATCGGGCCGGAACACAACTCGGCATGGCAGGCCGACATCCTGCGGATGTTGCGCGATCGAACTGCGGCTTGATCGCGCGTCGAAGGACGTATCTTCTCGGTCAACTTTCGAAAATGTCGTCGAGTTGTCGCTGAAGCGCCGCCACTTCAAGCCCTTGCGCCGTCCGCCAGGCGGCGTCGAAACAGGTCGACGCATAGCGCCGCCCGTCGTCGCAGAGCAGGGTGACGATCGCGCCGGTACGGCGCTGGGCGCGCATCTCGCGGATCAGCGTGGCGCAAGCCCAAATGTTGGTGCCGGTGGAGACGCCGCAGGACTTGCCGATCACGCGGCTGATGCTGAGCGCGCCCGCCATGCTGGCGTCATCGGGCACCGCGATCATGCGGTCGATCACATCGGGCAGGAAGGAGGGCTCGAGTTGCAGCCGGCCGATCCCTTCGACACAGGACGGTACCCCGCTGACGGTGGTCACCGCGCGGTCGGCATAATGGCGATGGAAGACCGAGTGCTCGGGGTCGGCGACGCACAATTGCGTCGGCAACCGACGATAGCGCAGGAAGCGGCCGATCGTCGCGGAAGTGCCGCCAGTCCCCGCGCCGCAGACGATATAGTCGGGGGCCGGATGCGGCTCCTGCGCCATCTGCTCGAAGATCGACTGGGCGATATTGTTGTTGCCGCGCCAATCGGTCGCGCGTTCGGCATAGGTGAACTGGTCCATAAAGTGCCCGCCGCTTTCGCGTGCGAGTCGTTGGGCGGTCGCGCGCACCGAACGCGGATCGTCGACTTCATGGCAGTGGCCGCCATGAAGCGCGATGGCGGCGAGTTTTTCGGGCGAAGTGCCGCGTGGCAGTACCGCGATGAACGGAAGGCCGATCATCCGCGCGAAATAGGCCTCGGACACGGCGGTCGACCCGCTCGACGCCTCGACGATCGTGGTATCCGGCCCGATCCAGCCGTTGCACAGCGCGTAGAGGAACAGCGAGCGCGCCAGCCGGTGTTTCAGGCTGCCGGTCGGATGGGTCGATTCGTCCTTAAGGTACAGGAAAATGCCCGGCGCGCCCTTCGGTTCGAGGCGGATCAGGTGGGTGTCGGCGGAACGGTTAAGCTCGGTTTCGATCGTTCGCACCGCCGTCCCGCACCAGTCGCGTGCTCTCGTCATGCGACCGGCATCGTCGCGACGCCGCCACTGTCCTCGCGGACCTCCATGGTCGTGCCGTCGAACTCACCCGGTGAAACCGGCTGAAAACGACCGCCGAGATGGCGTGCGAGAAATGCCTCGACCACCGCGTTGAACGACAGACGGTTGGCAGGGCGCACGAAGCCATGGCCTTCGTCGGGATACAGGACATAGGTGACGGGAACGGCGTTGGCGTGCAGCGCAGCAACCATCTGATCGGCTTCCGACTGGAGCACGCGCGGATCGTTGGCACCCTGGCCGATCAGCAGCGGGCGCGCGATGCGATCGGCGCGATAGAGCGGCGACCGCTCGCGGAGCAGCGCTGCGCCCGCTTCGGTTCGGGGGTCGCCGACCGCGTGATACAGCATGACGCGTTGCGCCTCCCAATAAGGCGGGATCGATGCCATCAGCGTTTCCAGGCTGGACGGGCCGACAACGTCGACGCCACACGCATAGACGTGGGGCGAGCGAGTCATGCCGGACAGCACGGCATAGCCACCATAGCTTCCGCCCATGATGGCGATGCGCGCTGGATCGGCGACGCCGCTTGCGACGGCCCATTCGACTGCATCGATAAGATCGTCGTCCATCTTCGCGCCCCATTCCCCTCGTGCCGCCGCGAGGAACGCCTTGCCGAAACCGGTCGAGCCGCGGAAGTTGACGGCGAGCACCGCATAGCCGCGGTTCGCAAGCCACTGGCGCTCATTGTCGTAACCGAACCGGTCGCGCGCCCAGGGGCCTCCGTGGACCAGCAGGACGAGCGGAAGGCGCATGTCGGGTTGCCGGTCCACCGGCAGCGTGAGGTAGCTGATCAGATCGAGGCCATCGCGCGCGCGAATGGTCACCGCAGTGGTGCGGGCGAGCGGGACATGCTCGATCCATGGCCGGGCCGAGAACAGGCGAGTCAGTGTGCCGTCGTCGCGATCGAACAACCACGAGGCGGAGGGAACATCGTCGCGATCGGCCTGGATCGTCCACCGGCGATCGTCCAGACTGCGGCTGGTAATCACGAATTCGCCGAGATCGGCGGCGACGAGCCGTTCGAGGTCGATGCGGACCGTTTCACCGATCGGCGCGAGCGTGTTGCGCGCCCGGGTATAGCCCACGGCAATCGGCCAATCGGTTTCACTGTCGGAAAGATAGCCTTCGATGTCGGCATCGGGTTGTTCCGCGAGCATCCGTGCCGGTCCACCCGCGAGCGGCAGCGCGACAAGTGCGGCGGTGTCGCGGTCGCGACTGTCGATCACGAACACCGTTGCGCCATCGCGCGAAAGGCCTGCGATGCGGGAGGCGCGGGCATCGTCCGGATCGAAGCCGAACCATAGCTCCCAGTCCGCAGTGCCGCGGCGCAAAACGTCCTGGCCGCCATCGGCGCGAGGTGCGATCGCGAGTTGCGGCAGCAAGCGGGAGTCGAGAACGAAGCCGCCGAAGCCCGGATTTTGTTCGATCAGGGTTGCCGCGCCGCTGGCGAGATCGATGTGGTAAATGTCGTGGAAGCGCGGGTCGCGCGCGTTGATCTGCACGGCGATGATCGTGGGAACATCGCGACTGAGGCCTGCGATCGACGCTTGCGCGCCGGGGAACGGAGTCAGGTCCCGGGTTGCGCGATCGAGATTGACGGCGTGGACATGCCAGTTCTCGTCGCCATCGGCGTCTTGCACATACAGGATCGTTGCGCCGTCATAGGCCCAGACAAACGAATGGATGCCGCGCTTGTCGTCGCGCGTGAGGCAATAGGCGGCCGCGAGATCGTCGCGTGGGGCCGCCCAAATATTGTTCACATTGCCCGCTGGCGCGATCCAGGCAAGCATGGTGCCGGTGGGATCGATCTGCGCGCCGTAACGATCGGGGTTGCCGAACAGGTCGACGCGCGGAATCAACGGCACGTCGGCCGGGAGCGAAAGCGTTGCGTCCAACAGCGCGGCGAGGGTCGCCTCAGCGACGCGGCGGATTTCGCGGGCGTCTGCGGCACCGGCCGCTTCCATCCGGGCGAAGAGCTCGGGGGCTTCGGCCCGGACGAGGCGATACGGATCCGCCTCGGCATCCTCTTCCAGTGCGCGCGCGACAAAGGGGCCGATGGCGTCGCTGTCGGCACCGGTCCAGCCGCAGGCTGCCATCGCGTTGGTGGAGACGTGGATCAGCCACGGCAGCAAGGTATCGCTCAGCACGGTTGATGCGCCTGAGGGATCCCAGGCGGCGGCTTCAGCCATTTCATATACGACACGTTCGCCGCGCGGAGCTCGGTCGGTCGCTGCGAGCGCCGCGCGCCGCACTCTGGACCATTCGGCGCGGGGTGGCGGATCGCCAGCCAGCAGCCGCTGATGAAGTGTGGCGACCGCGAGCCCGGTTTCGCACGTGCCGTCGGGATCGACTTGTTGAAGTGCCCACAGCACCATCATCGACGCCAGCCGGTGTCGGTCGCGCCGTCCCTCGGCGGCCGCCTGCCATTCGGCCTGTGCATCTTCACGCTTGGCGAAGCGTGCCAGCAGCGTGATGGCGGGGGTGATCGCGTGGTCGGTCATGCTGCGTCGCCTTCGAACAAGGCGGCCAGCCGGGTTCGGGTGGTGAGGCCCGTCAGCCGGGCGGTTTCGCTACCGTTTTCCAATCGTAGGAAGGTCGGCACGCCGCGCACGCCAAAGCGAGCGGCAAGCTCGGGTGCGGCATCGATATCGACCTTCACGAAGTGCGTGCTTTCAGCGAAGTCGGCGGCGAGCGCTTCGGCCAGCGGCGTCATCGTCTTGCAGGGCACGCACCATGGTGCCCAAAAATCGATGACCACCGGCACGTCCCCCGCCGCCGCGAGCAAAGCGGCAAAGTCCTCATCGTCGCGCAAGTCTGTCATAATTCGTCCTGTGTTGAAGGGGAGGTGCCGAGCGGCGCGAGCTGGAGACGCACAACGCCATCTTCGCCCGGCGTGAAATCGAGCACAAAATCGTGATAGCGCGCGACCGCTTCGCGGTGCGCGACGCTGACGATCGCCGCGCCAGGCAGACGATCGGAGATCAGTTCGTAGAGCAGCCGCTCCAGCGAAGGGTCGAGGGCGCTGGTCGCCTCATCCAGAAAGAGGAAATCGGGTGCTTGGAGCAGCGCACGCGCGACCGCCAGACGCTGCTGTTCACCCGGCGACAGCGATCGCGCCCAATCGCGAACTTCATCGAGACGATCGACAAGGTCGCCAAGCTGCGTGTCGCGAAGCACGCGCTGCATCGATGCACGCAGCACGTCCGAAGGCTGCGCTGGATAAACGAGCGCCGCCGCAAGCGACCCTTCCGGCAGGTAGCCGCGCTGCGGTAGAAACAGGACGCGTGCATCCCCCGGCACCACGATCTCCCCCGTCGACCACGGCCACAGTCCGGCGAGGCTGCGCAACAACGTGCTCTTGCCCAGTCCGGAGCGGCCGCGCACCAGCACGCGCGCGCCGGGCGCGATGCGCAAATCGGGCACTATCGCAAGCGGCTCGCCGTCGGGTCGCATCAGGCGCAGGTCGCGCGCCACGAAATCCGCCCCGCCGGAGCGCCGTTCGGCACCATGCGGCAGCGGCGCTGCCAGCATGTCCTCCAGCCGATGCAGACGCTCGATATAGGAACGCCATTCGGCGATTTCGGCATAGCTGTTGGTGAACCAGGAGAGCTGCATGACGAATTGCGCGAACGTCATGCCGATCTGCATCAGTCCGCCGAAACTCATCCGACCGGCGAAGTAACGCGGCGCGCTGAGGAAGGTCGGCAGCACGCCGATCGCCTGAATATAGAGCCCGCTGACGAGATTGACCCGCAGCGTAAAGCCCATGATGCGGTGCCAATTGTGCCGTACCCGGTCAAATGCGGTGCCGAGCCGCACGCGCTCGGCGCTGCCGCCGTTGTACAATGCGATTGCCTCGGAATGGTCGCGCACGCGGATCAGTGCGTGGCGAAAATCGGCCTCGAAACGCTGTTGCCGGACGTTGGTACGCGTAAGCGCACGGCCGCTGAGATGCGTCACGCACGCGCCGACGAGTGCATAAGCAAGACCGAGCCACACGAACGGGGCGACGACTGTGAAGTGCGCCGCACCAAGATCGACATGCCATGGTTCGCTTTGCCGCCACAGCAACAGACCGAAGCTGACCAGCATCGCTGCGCTGGTCGTGCCCTCAATGACGAGCTTGATGGTGGCGCGGACCGCCAGCGTCACATCTTCCTGAATACGCTGATCGGGGTTCTCGATCGCGCCGCACAACTCCAGCCGGTGGTAATCGTCGTCGCGCAGCCAGCGATCAAGGTAGCGCTCGACCAGGCTGCTGCGCCAGCGGATTTCCAGCAATTGCCGCAGGAAATCACGGAGAATGGCGACCGCCGTCACCAGCGCCAGGACACCTGCCAGGACAAAGGACTGGATCAGAAAGGCATCGGGGTTGCGGTTGGTCAGCGCGTCGTAAAAGGTGCGGTTGGCGCTGTTGAGCAGCACCGCCGCATAGACCGCGCCGCCGACCAGCGCGGCAAGCGACCCGCCGACGCCCCATGCCCAGATCCGGTCGCTGCCCGACCAATATCGCGCGATCAGCCGGGCGGCGAACCGGATGTCGTTCCACAGGCCATAGCTGGCCGCTTCCGGCAGCACGCCCGGCTGCCGGCCCCTCCGCATCGACATGGCCATCAGAAATTCTGTCGGATGGTAAGGTAATAAGAGGGCCCGCGCGGATCGGCGAAATAGCTATAGCCTGACGGATTGAAGCCAGTGCCGATCACGTCGACGCGGGGGGATGCGTTGAAGATGTTGCGCGCGCCCCCCTCGATTCGGGTCGACTTGTTGGTGCCGAACAGCGCGAAGCGATACGACGCGAACAGATCGTTGAAGATCTGGCTGCCGATATGGTCGCTGCCCTGATTGGCCTGAACGTCGTGGGTCTCGTCGAAGAAGTAGGGGCCGAAATACCGCGCCGTCCAGCTTGCCGTCAGATCCGGGTTGATTTGCCAGCCGAGCGTGGCCGTGCCTTTCCACTTGAGCGCGCCGCCATCGTTCGCGCCGCCGACATTTGCGGCGCTGCCGGTTCCGACATATTCGATCCACGGTGACCCGGGCGTGACCTGCGCCGCCAGCGACAGGACGCGGGTGGCGTTGGCGGTGAGGTTGAAGGTGCCGATCCGCTTGGTGACCAGGCTGTAATCGAGCGCGAAGTCGAGCGCCTCGACCTTGAGCCGCGATACGTTGAACAGGCCAAGGTCGATCCCCGTCACCGGCCCGACGCCGTAAGGGTCCCCCGGTGCCACCGGCCCCCGCTTGATAAGGCCTGGCACGGTTCCCTCGAAAGTAAAGTCGCGCGAGGACAAGGTCGCGAGCGAGGCGATATTGTCGCGCTTGCTGATCCGGCTCCAATCGACCGAGAGGCGTAGATTGGGCACGAACCGCGGGGTAAGGATCGCGCCTGCCGACCAACTGGTCGATCGTTCGGGTCGCAATGTGCCCGAGCCGGTATAGCTCAAGGTGAAATCGGTGCCGGTCGCGCCGACCGGCTCGCCGCCGCGGCGCGGATCGCGCAGGAAGCTCAGGAAATAGCCGGGTAGCGTAAGCGGCGACTGACTCGGTACGATCTGGGTGACGGTCGGCGGCAGGAAGCCCGTCGCGTAGCTGCCGCGCAAGGTCAGGTCCTGGGTCGGCTGGTAGCGTAGCGCCACGGTCGGGTTGGTCGATCCAAAGCTGCTGGAGGTCCGCTCGCCGTCTTCGAGCGGAGTGCCGTCGTCGGCGATCGCGATCTGGCGGGATCCGCGCGTCCGATATTCATCATGGCGCGCGGCGATTTGCACTTCGAGCAAATGGATGCCGGGTACGTGGTTGCCGGGCGAAACCACCGGCAATACCAGCTCGGCATAGCCGCTGCTGACGATCTGGCGCTGCGGTTGGTACGCGATCGCCGAACGGACGCCGTTGCTACCGGTGCCGCTGAAGCGCGAGCCGCCATAGCTTTCGACGCGGTGTTCCAGCGAGCCCGAAATCCGCACCGCGCCGCCCCAAAGGGTCACCGGCAAGGGCCCGGAGGCCCGCACGACCGCATCCTGCAACGTCGTCGCGGCAGGAGTCAGCGTCGCGCGACCATAGAGAAATTGGCTGAAATCGAGATTGCTCTTAGCGGGATCGGCAAAAATCGAGAGCGCACCGCTACTGATCGCCGCCTGCGCGGCATCGGTGTCCATGTAGCTCGGCAAGGTCGCCTGATAGCGCGAGCGATTCCACGTATAGTCCGCACCGAGCGACCAATCCGTGCCGAGCTTCCACGTGAAGCCGCCCGCGACCCGGTAATTCTGGATCTCGGTACGCAGTTCCTGATCGGCCCCGACAGCGGGCACCGCCACCTGGATCGCCTGCAGGAAAGGATTGCCGGGATCGCTCGCGGCAAGCTGGAACACCGAATTGGCCTGCGTGGTGAGGAATTGGCTGCGGTTGCGCGAGGCGGCGAACTCGACGAAGCCCGAAAGCCTGGCGGTAAACTCGCGGCGTGCGCTGACCATGCCGGATAGCACTTGCGACGCGTTGAGCAGCGAATGGCGATTGCCATCCGCGACCGCAGTATCGGGCGTCGCGAGCGAATAGCTGCCCGCGACCAGCCCCGAGCCAACCGCTCCGGTCGCCCCGGTAGCAACATGCGCATAGGCCGAATTAAGCGCCTGTCCCGATTTGAGCACGAGGTTGGCGGGCAATCCCGTGTCGGGATCGTAGCCGACGATGTTGGTGGTGGCACCCACGGGTATCACGTCCGGGCTGCCATAATAGAAAGCGGGGTTGCGCGCGGCGGTGAGTGCGCGGCCCTTGCTCGCATAGTCGCGTTGGCCGTTGAGCAAGGGATCGCTCTGCGACCATGCGCCCGACAGCATCACCCGCGTCTTGCCGCCTTCGAGCGGGAAGCCGCCGCTCAGATCGATGCGCTTGCGCGCGCCGCCGCCATCGAACGTGCCGTCATAGGTGGCCTTGGCTTCCAGCCCCTGATAATCGCGCCGCAGAATGATGTTGATGACGCCGCCCGTCGCGCCGCCGCCGTAAATGCCCGATGCGCTCGTCGGCAAGACCTCGATCCGTTCGACCGAACTGAGTGGGATGCCGTTGATGTCGGGCTGGGCGAGCGACCCGGCGACGGAGAAGCCGGCAAGGCGCCGACCATCGACGAGGATCAGGGTTTCGTCGGCACCGAGGCCGCGCAGGTTGATCGAGCTGGCATTGCCCGTGCGTCCGCCGAGTTGCGACGCGCTTGCCCCGCTGGTTGCGGCCGTAAGGCGCTGACGCAAGAAGTCGTCGAGGTTCTGCGCGCCCGACTGCTCGATCGTTTGCCGACTGAACACCACATAGGGCCGGGCACCGTTTTCGCTGCGACGAATATCGGTGTTGAGCGAGCCGCCGACGACAACGATGTCGGGGGCTGCCGCCGAGGGCAGATCGGCGCGGGTCAGCGGTGGCGCTGGATCTCCGGGCGCGCCGTTGTCGGGTGCGCGCTGGCTGGACGTGGTGTGGGTGCGTCCGCCCCGGTCGCGCGGTGCGATCAACAGGAACGCGCCCGAAGGGGTTTGCCGAAAGGTCAGCCCCGACGATCGCAGCAGCCGCGAGAGCGCGAGCTCGGGCGGCAGGGTTTCGTGCAGCGCGGGGGCGCGGCGGCCCTGCGTCAGATCGGGCGTGTAGAGCAATTGGCGGCCACTCTGCCGTGCGAACACGCTCAGCGCCGAGGAGAGCGACTGCGCGTCGATGTCGAACCGAGCCGTGGCCTGTTGCGCGTGGCCGGGAGCGGGCAGGGCAATCAGCAGCATCGGAGCGGCACTGCCGGCAAGCGCCATCGCCATCCGGTGCGCCCGCGTGTTCACTCGCTTTACCCGATTCCCGTTCGTCATCACATTGTCCCCTGAACGGCTTCGCAGAAGCCCATGCAGCGTGAGACGCCAGATCCGAACGAACCCGAATCAGAAATCGTAAGAAAATTGCAAAAAGTTGGTCACGGCTTTGTCTTAAGTATGATCCGCGCCGGATCGCGCTCGTCGGCCTGGACGGGGAAGTAGAGCTGCATCGCCTCGACGAACGCCTTGGTGTCGCCCGACTGAAAGGCCCCGCTGATGCGCAGCGACGATAGCCCGGCGTCCCCGATGACGAGCGGGCGGCGCACGTAGCGGTTGATCTCGGCCACGGCCACGGAGAGCGGCTCGTCATCGAACACGATCATGCCGTTTTGCCAGCTTGTCAGTTGCTCGGTCGAGCGGATCGGCGTCACGCGCGTGCCCGCTGCCGACGCGGTGAGCATTTGGTTGGGAAGCAGGGCGTTCTCCCTGCCGCCGGGGCCCCCGCTCACGCTCACTTTGCCCTCGAACAGAGCGACGGCAACCGCGTCCCTGTCGAGCCGGACATCGAAAACCGTGCCGTGCGCGGTTATCGTCCGGCCCCCGGCGACGACTTCAAACGGGAGCGGCTGGCCTTTGGCGACATGGAACACGGCCTGCCCGCGCTCCAGGACCAGGCGGCGCGCGTGCGCGTCATACGCGACCTGCAGCCGCGTATTGGTGTTGAGGGTAGCGGTTGATCCGTCCGGCATCGTGACGGACAGCCGCTGGCCGATACCGGTCCCGTATCGCGGCGGCGCGGCGGTGGCGACCTGGGCGGGTCGGGCGACGGGCGCGACGTGCGGCGGGAAGGAGAACCATATCGCGATGGCGATGCCAGCGGCAATCGTCGCCCCGGCCGCCCCGACCGCTACTGGCCAGCGCCTGCGGGTCGGCGGTGACACGACAAGACCAGCGATCGTCTCCTGCCGCAAAGCCAGCAGCTCGGGGCTTTTCGCCGCGCTCCGCACCAGCCGCATCGACTCCGCGATCTCGGCATAGGCTTGTGCATTGTGGGCGTCGGTGCGCCACTGCTCGAAGGCCGCGAGGGTGGCGCGGTCGGCAGCACCTTCGATACGGGCATACCACAGCGCAGCCTGCTCGATCCGGGCATCCTCCATATCAGTCATCGCGGTGCGCCCGAACCGCCAGCGCGACCGCTGCCATCGCCTTTGCCTGATGCGCCTCGATCGCGCGGGTGGAGATGCCCAGCAGACGCGCAACATCGGCCGTCTTCTGATCTTCCAGCACCCGCAATACGAACACCGTCCTCGTCCTCTCCGGCAGCGCTCTCAGCGCCGCTTCTACCGCTGCTACCGCCTGCCTACCTGCCAAGACGCGTTCCGGCGAGAAATCCGTATCGCCGTGCGCCTCGGAATCGAGCGGAATGTGATGCGCGCTATGCCGCCGCTGCTCGCGTCGGGCGTGATCGGTCAGCGTGGTGGCGGCGGCGCGGAAGAGATAATGTTCCGGCTTTTCGATCACGGTCATGTCGGACACTTGCGACACGCGCACCAACACTTCCTGCACGAGATCGGGAATGTCGTTGCGGTGCTGCGTGCGACGCGCGAAATAGCGGGCAAGGGGTGCCGAATAGCGCCGCGCAAGCGCTTCCAGAAGCGTGGAACGCTCCTGCTGCGATATGTTCGACTTTCGCTCGACCGGCATTGCAATCCTAACTGGTTGCCCACCAGACTTGCAGATCACGTCCTGCAAGTCACCTCTTGCCGGAAATTTGGTCTGCGAGGCAGGCCGCTCCCGGCGCGCCCGATATCTGTCGGAACGGCGCTTTTTACGGTGCCTGCGTCTAGACCGCTGGCCGCGTGGTGGCTCGGGTCGCTGCAAGGTCTCGGCGACTGATTGGTTGCGACGACGGGTACTACGCTTCGGACGTCCTGATCCACGGGACAACGAAGCCCAAGCGAACGAGCGTGCGCGGTCCCCGTGTGTCCGATCGTCGACCCTATCGTCAGGTGAGCGGCAAGAGTGGACATCTACCGGACTCACTGCAGTTGGACGGAAACTTACATATCCGAAACGATATGGATTCGGCGCATTATGGATGATGGAAAGTCCATCTTATTTTTAGAATCGAACAGTTTATTATAATATATTCTGAAATATTTTACAGTCTGGAATCCCGCATTCCAGGTCAATTCTGAATTATCTCTCTTGTCCGTCAATTTCGGATATGTATATTTTCCGAAAAATCGTCCGATTCGTGAAAATGCGAAATATCAAATACTGATACAGTATAGATTAGCACGTTTGCGGGAGGAAATCATGGCAGTCTATCGAATTTTCGGTGAGCATTTGATTTCCGAAGGCGAATTTGCGGTGAAGGGCGCTGAGGTGACGCGGCTGGTGGCAGCCGGTTCGGGCGCACAACCTTCCATCACTCTCGACAATGGCGGGGTGCTGTCTTTTGCCGCGGTCGACGTAGGGCAGGGCGATGCCGTGGCGTTTCCCGCAGTCGCCTATGGCAAGCCGATGACGATCGATATTCGGAGCGTCTATACCGGAAACGTCGGATCGAAATCGCTGTTCGACGGAACGGGGGACATCGCGGTGGTGTCTGGCGTGAAGGACTGGAGTTCCGTCAAGGCGAGCGCGCGCGGGTTGAATTTCGTGGCAAGCAAGACCGGGCGTCACGCGTTGCTCGCGGGACCAGACGCATTGTCGGATGGTACGCGACTGGTGGCCTATCAAAAAGCGGTCGCTACGGCACAGGTGGTCGCCAGTTTTGAGATCGTCGCGGCCCCGCCGGATCCCGTCTTGCTGACAAAGCTTGGAGGCGCATTTACCGCCGCAGCCGGTGTCCCGCTTTTTTTGCCTTATGCTGGCGCTTTGCTGGCGGCAGGCCAGCTCGTTCCCCTCGCGGGCAGCTTGATCGATGCGATCGGCGCGCGTTCGCCCGGCTGGCACCAAAGTGCAGAACTCAGCTTCGATTTGCCGGGCTATGCGCCGGTTGCGGCCGATTTTCGACTCGTTGCTCCCGCCACATCGGATCTTCAGAAGCTTCGCTACCGCGCCAATGTGGGCCTGATCGATCGCGATGACCGGCTTTATACGGGCGACGAACCCTATGTTGTAATTGCCGTCTATGGCGGCGAGCGGCCCGAGCTCGAAGGCTTCACTCCCGGGGTGGTCGCCGCCGACATGGCGCGGCGTTTCTACCCATCCAAGACCGGCGTCGCCACGGGACTCGACGATGTGCTGGAGATCGCCAAAGTTGCATCCGACTGGCGCTTCAATCGCCAGGCAACCGACCTACAGGCCCGTATCGCCAAAACGACGGATGCGGCCGCGTTGGAGCAGCTCAAGCGTCAGCTGTCCGCCGTGCTGGCCAATATCGTCGAGCCCGCGCTCGTGCCTGCCGCTGGAAAGGCTTGATCATGCCGGTTGATCGGGACATTCGCCTGCTGGTCAAGGCACGTGCGCCGAGCGCGACCGGGTTTGCGCTGTCCGACGCGCACCTATCGATGCTGGGTGCCATGCGCGCTGCGGTTGTACCGCTTATGCCGGCGATCAATGCCGGATTGGCGTCTGAACTTGGCATTGCGGGCGGGGCTGGCGTTGCCGCGCAATGGTATGAGGTGCAGCTCGGCGACACGACGCTATCGCCGTGGGACGCCGCGCATCGGCTGCGGGCGCAAGATCTCGGCCTTGCCGCGCAGGTGGACTTTGTCGAACCCGATATCCGGCAGAACTGGTTGTGGCAGCGCGATGAGGTCCCGCCGGCATTGGCGTTGTCGCAAAACGATCCGGTCTCCGTGCCGCAGGACTCGCGTTTTCCACGCGAGACCGACGACGATTGGTACCGCGATGCGGCGCATAGCGGGTTCCTTGACGCGCTTGCGCGGCTTGACGGCGTGCCGACCGCGCGGCGGCGTCGCGTGCGCGTGGCGCAGCTCGATACAGGGTACGATCCTGGGCATCAGGCGCTGCCCGTCGGGATCGACCGAACGCTGGCGCGCAATTTCGTGGCGGGCGAGGATCTGCACGATGCCAGCGATCAGGTCGACGGCCCGCTGACCAATCGCGGGCACGGCACGGGCACGCTCGGGATTCTCGCCGGACGCGACCCGGCCGATCCGACGCGCACGATCGGTGGTGCCCCGTTCGTCGAGATTGTGCCGATCCGCGTCGCCGATCGTGTCGTGCTGTTCAGCAACAGTGCGATTGCTCGCGCGCTCGATTATGTCTTTAGCCTCAAGGACGATCCCGAGAAGCGGATCGACATCGTGACGATGAGCATGGGCGGGCTCCCCTCGCAAGCGTGGGCGGATGCTGTCAACGCACTCTATGACGCGGGCATTTTCGTCGTGACCGCAGCGGGCAACAATTACGGCAATGCGCCGACGCGCAACATCGTGTTTCCCGCCCGGTTCAATCGCGTGGTCGCGGCGTGCGGGGTCATGGCGGACGGATCGCCCTATGCCGATTTGCCCGGGACGCTGATGGCGGGGAATTACGGCCCTGCGTCGAAGATGCGCACCGCGATCGCCGCCGCCACCCCCAACCTTCCGTGGGCGCGGATCGGCGCGCCGACGGTCGTTGATCATGACGGTTCCGGAACATCCTCGGCGACCCCGCAAGTCGCTGCCGCTGCGGCGATCTGGCTGGCCGATAGCGCGCATAGCGCGGAGCTTCCCGAGGATTGGCGGAGGGTCGAAGCGATCCGCTACGCCCTGTTCGCGAGCGCGCGGGGCGGTGCCAATCCCAAACTTGGTCGCGGCACGCTCGACGCGGTCGGAATGGCGGCGCAGTCGGTCCCTCTCGCCGAGCTCGAGCAGGAGAAGCCCGATACCGCCTCGTTCGCGTTCCTGCGGGCCTTGCTCGGAGTCGGGCTGACTGATCCCAGCGATGATCCGACCTATGCGATGCTGTCGCTCGAGGCACTGCAATTGTCGCTGCATCCGGTGATCGAGGCGATCCTGCCCGATCTCGACGCCGACCCCGATCAGCTTGCCGCGGCCACCCGCCAACGGCTGGCGGCTACCCTGGCGACCGACGCGCGCGCCTCGATGACACTGCGCCAATGGCTTGCAAAGGCTGCCGGTGCCAGTAACACCGGCGCTCCGCCTCCGACCGATGGTGGCGCAGCGCCACAAGCCTTGGAATCGCCACCGAGCCCCTCGGCACAGGCGCTGAACGCGTCGGCAAAGCTGGCCAATGCCCGCCAGCCCGTGATTTCGGCACCGTTGCGTCGGCACGTGCGGATCTTCGCGTCGGATCCGACGCTCGGGACCGGGCTCGACACGGTCGCGCGCAGTGTCACGACCGTCAGTGTCGCTTGGGAGCGGCTCGCACCGGGGCCTGTCGGCGAATATCTCGAAGTCGTTGACGTCGATCCCGCGAGTTCGGCGGCGTATGCGCCAGTCGCGCTCGACGACCCGTATCTGCTGCACGAACACGGCCTGTTTCCGAGCGAGACCGATCCGCAATTTCACCAGCAAATGGTCTATGCCGTCGCGATGCGCACGATTGAGGCGTTCGAGCACGCGCTCGGGCGGCGCGCGTTGTGGTCGCCATATCGGGACCCGAACGGCACCGACATCAGCGGGCGCTATGTCCAGCGGCTGCGTATCTATCCGCACGCACTGCGCGCCGCCAACGCGTTTTACAGTCCGGCCAAGAAAGCGTTGCTGCTCGGCTATTTCCAGTCGCCGGCGATTTGCGACCATGCCGACATTGCGCGTCCGACGGTCTTCGCCGCGCTGTCGCACGACATCGTTGCGCACGAAACCGCGCACGCCTTGCTCGACGGGCTGCACCGGCGCTTCATCGAACCGACCAACCCCGACGTCCTCGCCTTTCACGAGGGCTTTGCAGACATTGTCGCGATGTTCCTGCACTTCACTCTCCCCGACGCCGTGCGGCCCGAGATCGCGGCGACGCGCGGTGACCTGTTCACGCGAAACCGTCTGGGGCAACTCGCCTATCAATTCGGCCAGGCAACGGGGCAGCGCGGCGCGCTGCGCGATTATATCGGCACGATCGATGCCAAGGGGCATTGGAAATCGCGCCCGGTCAGCATCGACGATTATCACGCCGCGACCGAAGCGCATGATCGCGGCGCAGTGCTCGTTGCGGCGGTGTTCGATGCGTTCTTGCGGATTTACGAATGCAAGGCGAAGGAGTTGATCGCGCTCGCAACCGGGGCATCGGGTGTCCTGCCCCCGGGGGAATTGTCCGCCCCGTTGGTCGACGCGCTGACCATTGCGGTCTGCAAGATTGCCGGGCGCTTCCTCGACATCATGATCCGGGCGCTCGATTATTGTCCGCCGTTCGACATCACTTTTGGCGAGTATCTGCGCGCGGTGATCACCGCCGACCGAGACCTCGTGCCCGACGACCGGCGCGCCTATCGCGTTGCGATCACCGCTGCATTTCGCGCGCGCGGAATTTCCCCGCGCGATGTGCGGAGCGTATCGCCCGATACGCTCGCCTGGGAAACGCCCGATCTCCACGTCTCCTTCAAGGAAGTGGTCGACGCGATGGCGCTCGATTTTCCGCTGGATACCACACGGGAAGAAATTTCCCGTCGCTCGGCGCACAATGCGCGGGTGTTCCACGATTGGCTGGTGCAGCGGGCACCCGATGACTGGCTAACGCTGTTCGGCATCGCGCGCGTCGCTGGACCAATGAACAAGCAAGCGACCGCCGCCGACGGAACCGTTACGACGATTGTCGGGAATGTGCGCGGGCCCGAAGTGCACTCGGTCCGCACGCTGCGGCGGGTCGGCCCCGATGGCACGATCCGCAGCGATTTGATCGTCGAGCTGACGCAAAGCTGGTATCCGGCTGATCCCAAGGACGGCCAGCGTTTTCGCGGCGGATGCACGCTGATCATCGCGCGTGACAGTGGTGCGCTCAATTATGTCGTGCGCAAGCGGATCGACAGCAGCGCGCGATACAGTAGCCAGGCGACCTATGTACAGCGCCCGCTAACAGGGCTGCGCGCCGCCTATTTCAACGCCGATTCAACCGTGAAAAGCGAGCCCTTTGCCATGCTTCACACACAGGATTTCGAGTAAAGTCATGGCGAAAGCAAAGTCCGCCGCTGCGCCGACGTCCGACGCCAAAGCGTCGCCGCCCACCGCCAAGACCGAGCCGCGCGCGCGCGTGCGAATGTATCGGCAAGGGTTGGGGGACTGCCTTTATGTGGAACTGCTGCGCGGCCAGCAGGCACCGTTTCGGATCATGATCGATTGCGGGCTCGTGCTGGGTGCGAAGGGCGCAACCACGACGATGCAAGCGGTGATGGCCGATCTGGTCGACACATTGGGCTCGGCCTCGCTCGACCTGCTTGTCGTCACCCATCCGCATTGGGACCATGTTTCGGGATTTTTGCAGGCGAAGGACGATTTCGCCAAGATCAACGCCGATGCGGTCTGGCTTGGCTGGCCCGAAGACCCCGCCGACCCGCTCGCCGTCAAGCTCAGCTCGATCCATGCCGGTGCCGAGACCGCTTTGCGCGCCAGCATCGATAAACTTACGGCGCTTGGCCTCAATGAGAATGCGCGCCAGACGCAAAGCCTGATCGACTTTCTCGGTGCCGCTCCCTCCGCCGGAGGCGGCACGACGCGCGACGCGGTGAAGGCAGCCGCAGCGAAGGTTCGCGTGCCGCGTTATTGTCGACCGGCCGACCCGCCGGTGCTCATTCCCGGCACCGAGGCGCGGATTTTCGTCCTGGGGCCACCGCGCGACGTGGCCGAGTTGCGCCAGATGGATCCCACGTCGCGCAATCCCGAAACCTATTCGCTTACCGCACTCGACGGGTTGTACGGCCTCGCTGGCGTGTTCGGCGAGGGCGAGGAAGACGATCAACGTCCGTTTAACGCCAGTGTCACGATTCCGCTCGCGGATGCGCGCCAACTCGCGTTTTTCCGCAACAGCTATGCCGCAGCCGACGTCGCCTGGCGCAGGATCGATACCGATTGGCTGGAGGACACGCAGAATTTCGCACTGCTGCTCGATCGCGCGGTGAACAATTCGAGCCTGGTTCTGGCCATTGAACTCGAGCCGGGCGGGCCCGTGCTCCTGTTCGCAGCCGATGCGCAAGTCGGCAATTGGCTTTCCTGGCTCAAATTGCGCTGGACGATCGGCGATCGGGTGGTGACCGGCCCCGACCTGATTGCGCGAACGATCGTCTACAAGGTCGGGCATCACGCCAGTTTGAATGCAAGCCTGCGGGCCGAGGGCGTCGAGCGGATGAACGATTTGCAATATGCGTTCGTGCCGGTCGATGCGGTCGAAGCCAAGGCGAAGGGGTGGGGCGGGAATATCCCGTTCGCGGCGTTGCTCGAGGCTCTTAAGCGACAGACCGCGCCGGCGGGGGCGGTGTTGCGCTCGGACGAGATATGGAGCGGCACCGACCCGGCGATCACCCCGAGCAAGCTGGCGTATGAAGTGCTGCTATGACAGGCGCGCGGGTGTTGCACATCGTCCAGTTCGCCGATGCGGTCGACCCTGCGCCGGTTCAGGCGATGCTCGTTGACCTGCATGCCGCGCGGGCTGCAGGTAGGGTCGCTTTCGTCACCGCGCGCCTCGGGCGAACCGTCGAGCGTGCGGTGACGGACGGGCTGCTCGGCGGTCCGATCCAGATCGCAACCCCGGCCGCGCGGCTGGTGCTGACGGTCGAATTTGAGACGGTCGCGGCGCTTGATGCTTATTACGCCGCGCCCGCCCATGCAGAGATTCGCCGCACGGTGTTCAGTGCCCTGTCGCCGCGCGCGCGCGCGCTCTACGCGGCCGCCGACGACGACCCAAGCGACGCGCCGCATCTCTACGGAGCGATCGAGACGGCGCTTCGCCCGCTGTTGACGCGGATGGACATCGAGATTGCCCACGGAGACTGAGATGGCCGAATCGGATGCAGAAACGATCCAGCGAGAATGGTTCGAAGATCCGACCTTCAGCTATCTCAAGCGGCACTATTTCGACGCGGCAAAGCTCGAGCAGCGCACGATGGTGGAATTTGCGCGGGCGTTGCGCACCGGGCGGGTCATAGCGTTCACCGGATCGTTGACGACGATCGATCGCGGCTATCCCAAATGGCGGGATTTTGCCGCGCATTGCTTCGATTTTGCCTTTGGTGACCTGGACAAGTTCGAGGAGGCCAATGCCCGGGCCGATGTGCTGACGAAAAACAAGGAAATCCTGGCGACTTTCAAGGAAACACTAAAACGTGAAGATTTCGACGTACGTGTTGCGTTCAGCGTGATCGGAGAGATCATGGATATTGTCGGGCGTTATTCATCAAGGGCGCTCAGCAATTTGAACGAAAAGATCGCGAACGAGATTTTTTTAAAACGCGAACGGCCGGTTAAACCGAATTCCGTGCTCGACTGCTTGTTGACCAAGCTGGATATCGATCGCATCCTCACGTTGAACTATGATTTTGAGGTAGAGCTTGCGATCGCGCAGGATCGCGGCGCTAAAGGATCGACGGTCGCCAAGCTCAATCACGCGGGAATCCGCCAGGACGATCCCGCCACGCACAAGATTGTGCTGCGCATGCCGGGCGGACGGAGTCTCGTCAGCGATGTGTTTTTGCGCGAACGGACAGACCGTTTGATAGAGTTTGCGGTCGGCTCGGCCGAGCATGAATATCATGTGATGCATCTCCACGGGCGTGCCGATCGTCACGAAACGATGGTGGTCAGTTATCGCGATTATGATCGCCTTTACCGGCGCAGCGGCACATCGAAGGTGCCGTTCGAACATGCGCTGGGCCTGCTCTACTCAGGCAATCCCGTCCTGTTCGTCGGCATCGGGATGTCGGAAAGCGAGATCAACCAGAGCTTGCAGGATGTGGTCGGCGACCATCCGTATCGCCGCGTGATGCCGACGTTCCTGCTGTGGAACGCCGACATGACGTTGTCCGAAGAGGCGCGAAAGGCGGACAAGGCGATCAAGCGCATCGATATGCTGCACCGGCTCGGCGTGCTGACGCTGTTCGACGATGACCTGGCGCGGCATGCTGGCGTGGACCTTCTCGAGGGAGAGACAACCGAGCGCCTTGCCCGCTCAATCGAAAATCTCGCCGCGGCGATGGCACGGCGCGGTGACGAGCACGCAAAACCGATCAGCCATTGGCGGTCTCTTTCACTGCGCGTTCCACAGCATGCCGACGGCAAAATCATCGCAGCCTGGGCGCTGATTGCCGCGCCGAGCTTGCCGGCTCCGGCGGCGCTGATCACGCCGTTCCGCGAGGAAAATGCGCTGCTGACCGTCGTCGCGGCCACCTCGGGCCTGCGCAAGGGGGCCGCGGCGCGCTGTTTCGCAAATCGCTTTCAGGAAGACCATCCCTTGGCGACGGTCGTCCACATCAACGCCGATTTCTGCTTCGACACCGATACGATGCTCAATCTCATCGCCGAGGTGCTCTGGCGGCGTCGTGGCCAGAGGGGGCCGCGCCATATGAGCCGGTCGCGACAGTTCGCTGAGGATCTTGCCTTTTGCTTGCCCGATAACAGCGATTTGGTGGTCGTGATTAGCGGTACCGAGCGGATGTTCGGCAATGGCGGCGAGCCGCTAAGCGCCGAATTCGACGAAGCGATGCGTTGCTTTGCCGCGTCGTGTTGTCGACATGCCCGCTCCAGGCATGCGCATGCCCGGTTCGTCATTCTGGGGACGCTCCGGGTTAAACAATATTTCTGCGGCCTTTTCGGCGAGGTTGGAACGATCGCGAGCGATGGACGTCCCCCGGTGGTCATCATCGATTACGGGCCATTGGTCGCGTCGTCGGGGCAATCGAACGCTGGCGACGCGGCCAGGCGTTTTCGCAAGCACCATTATCTGGAAGTGGAAATGGGGGTTCGCGCAACCGAGGCAATGACCCCGATCGCGATCCGCCGCGTCGACTTGAAGGCCGGGCCGGATGTTGCGATCGCCGATTATCGGCGCGCGCACTTCGCCGCCAACCTCACCCCCACGGCTTTGCGGAGCTTGGGGCTTGACCCCGACCTCGCGCTCGACATTCTGATGGTCATGGCGTTCGTCGGCCAGCCGGTCGAGGCCGAGGTGTTACTCCACGTTCCCCGTCTTCGAACGCGGCTGGCCGATCCGATTTTCGGGGTCACCAAGGAAGTCGAGCGCCTCGAGCGGATCGGCAAGGAGCTTAGGCTCCTGTCGGGGTGCGGGCTGGTGCTGCCGGTCGCGCCGTCGATCGACCCGACGCACATGCCACGGTTCGGCATTCATGCGACGCTGCTCGCAGAATTGCGCGATCGTTCGGGTGTGCCGCTGTCAGAGGCGGCTTTGTCCGCCGCCTTCAACATGTCGCTCTATGCTGCCCAGCCAACCGACGGACCGGTTCCCGAGCCGCATTTGCACGACGAACTGGGGCATATGATCGACTGGTTAATCGGGGCCTATAACGATCCCTCTCCGATTTCGGACGAGCGGCCCAGCGAACCCGAACACCACCGTCCCGATGCGCTGGCAGCGCTACGCGCTGCGCTCGCGGTTATTCGCGGCTTCTATTCGACCAGCGCGCTGCTTTCGATCGAAAGCGACCGGTCGACCTGGCTTGGCGAGCGTGATGGGGCGTTGACCGAACATGGCGAGCGGCTCGATCGCCTGCTCGAAGCGTTCCTGCGGTCGCAACGGGCCGTGGAGCGGCGTGGCGACACGACAGGCTTTGGAGCTTTCTATCCCGACGAGATTGTCTGGCTCTATAATGAGCGCGGCGTCGTTAAGCTCGCGCAGGGCGATCTCTATGAGGCACGCGCCGCCTTTGACGAAGCCGATCGTTTCAACCGAACCTATGTCGAGTTCGGCGACCGAGCGTTGAACTGGCGTCGCATCACGCTGAACCAGATCGTGGTTGATATCGAACGCGGACGTTTTTCCTCGGCGCGCGACAGGATCGACATGATCGAACGCGAAATCTCGCCGAAAAAGTGGGAGCGCGCGCAATCTCTCGCCGATCAAGCGCGGCCGGGATCTGTGCAGGCGGACCCCGTCATCTCCTATGAAGAGATGCTCACGCTTGGACTGACTACGGGATATCGTGGGCTTTGCGATCTCTTCCGCGGCGACATGCTCGGCGCGCGTCGCGGTTTCGAACAGGCGATGGCTCTTCTGCACCGGCTGGGCGAGTTGCGAGCCCTGGCGATCTTCCAGCGTTATTACGCTTCGCTCGGCCAAGCCATCCTGGAGGGTGGCGTCGCGGACGACATGCTCGAACGCGCCATCTGCAGCGCCCAGGCGGCGCATCAGATGGATGTGGTGCATCAGGGCCGGATCAGGCGCGCCGACCGGCGGATATCGCCCGGCCGCCTCGACGAACTCGCGCGGTCGAACCGAGATCTGATCGACGCGCTGCGATACGCCGATTCGACCGATACGTACCGGGTTCGTGTCGAGGCGCGGCGCGGCCTGGCGCGTTTGCGCATCGCCAGTGGTGATTATGAGGTTGCGCTCGAACATGCGATCGACGCGATGACGACGGCGACACGCTATGGCCTTAGTCTCCGCAAAATCGATCTCCGGATTCTGATCGGAGAAATCTTGATTCTACGCGGAGACCCCCTGTCAGGCCGCGCGCTCATCCATGCCGCGATCGAGGCGGCGACGCGGATTGGCTACCAACGGGCATTGGCCCATGCTCATACCGCGCTGGGTGGCTAAAGGGTGGAGTGGAGAACCTCATCGGTTGGCCAAATAGGCGTCCGGCCCGCGTAACAGCCGACGAGCGCGACGCCGCCCAGACCGCCGAGGGCGGACCGACAAGTTAGCGTGCGCACCGGCCGCTTTCCGCGCGCGATGCGCCTTGCGCGCAGGGTAGTCCTGCCTGAATGAAGCGAGTCACCGCCCAAATCTCGTCCTTGGTCAGAGACGTATCGAAGGCTGGCATCGCGCTGGAAAAAGGCCGGCCGCCCTCGGCGATGCTCCAATACATGAAGCCGTCGATGCGGGAAATTTTCATCTCTGACAGCCAGGCGATGTCGAAGGGGGATGGCGTGGACCCGCGCCCGGCCGCCCCATCGCCCTTGCCAGCCTGGCCGTGACAGGAAAGGCAGTTGGCGGCATAGACCACGGCTCCCCGCGTGATTGTCGTATCGGTCGCGGGGAGGGGGTTCCGCAGTGCTCGGTACGGCTCCGGCACACCCTTGGTCGCTACGAAATGGTGGCGGGGGATGCGATCGATCTCCGCCCAGCGCTGGATGCCGGGGATGAGCCTGGGAGATTGCGCAGCAATCGCGGTCCCTGCGGACAGGGCCAGCGCACCAACGCCCAGCAAGGTTCCAGATGACCGTAATGTCATGGCGCTGCGCCTTTTCCGCCTGTTGATGATGTGGGCATGCGCCGCATCGGCATTGGCATGGTATTCGGCAAGCTACGTACTTGGTGTGCGACACCAGTCCGACGGCAGGCGCGCCGAACCCGTGGCGCACGGCTACGGTGTATTGCTTATGGTTTGCCGGGCTGCCGCTCGGCATTTTCACAAGAACTCGACTCAAGAACTCGACTCTTGCCGGAGGCCGCCATGTCGCGCATCCTTGTCGTTGCATATTCGCGCAGTGGAAATACGCGCACCGTTGCCCAAGCCATCGCCACGCACTGCCATGCCGATTTCGAGGAAATCCGCGAGTTGCGTTTGCGCCGCGGCCCGGGCGGCTATGTCCGCTCCGCCGTCGAAGCGTGGCGACGCGCCCCGTCGACGATCCTGGCCCCACGCAATGACCCGGCAGACTATGATCTGGTGGTGCTCGGCTCGCCGGTGTGGGTTCAGCATGTGTCTTCGCCGATGCGGCGCTACCTGCTCGATCATGGCAGCGCGCTGACGCGAACCGCGCACTTCGTCACCGAAGGTGGCAGCGGCGGCCAAACTGCGCTTGCCGATATGGCCAGCCTGACGCCGCGCGCGCCGATCGCGACGCTGATCCTGACCGACGCCGAACTGCGCGCATCGCTACAGGCCAAGATCGCCGATTTCGTCGCCCAGATCGTGCGCGCAGCGTCGACGGATGCCTCCACCTGAATCCTGAACCTGCCTATCTGTGTAAGGGAGTGGGCCGTTGGCACCTGCTCCCCTCCTCCGTTCGGGGCTGGTCTGGCAGGCGCGCGACCTGTCGGATCAGCCGGGCTAGATGACGTTGCCGGGGCTCGCATACTTCGCGATGGTGGGGCAGTGGGGTAAGCCGGGCATTGATCTGCCGATCGGGTCGATGACCGCGTATGCCACTCGGAGGCTTCGGAGCGTCGGGAAAGCGCGCGGAATCAGCCGGTCCGGGCGGACTATCGCGCGGTAAGGTTCGCTTGCGACCATTCCGCCAGCTTGCCGACGACTTCATCGGACGCAGTGCTGAACGCTTCGATGATCGGCCCGGCACGATTGTCACTGGCGACAACCGCCGCCGCCAAGCGCTGCTCGCCGATGATCGAGCGGTCACGCGCGATCAGACGTGCATCGGATTCGATGCGTAGAGCGCGTTGCAGACCGACTGGTCGGACCGAAACCGACCTGCGGTTCCGGCCGTGACCCACTGACTGGTTTCAGGTCATCCCCAAGCCAAGGGGCATTCATCCAGATCAAGCGACTTGGTCAGAAGACATGCAGTCGGCGGGCCCGACCGCAGGATTCAGGACGGGAGGCTGGCCGGAAGCATCAACGCCCGCGCGTTGCGTCGTCAATTCTCCGCCAATCGGAATTAAAGCCGACGATTGATGGTGGGTGCGCATTCCGATTGGCGCTAAATCGTCTCACAGCGTCCCATTTTGAACGCTACCTAAAACGCTACCTTGAGCGATGCCCGCTTCTCGCGATGAGGGCTAAGTCATTGAAAAATGGTGGACGCACTTGGGCTCGAACCAAGGACCCGCTGATTAAGAGTCAGCTGCTCTACCAACTGAGCTATGCGTCCATTCGCGAGGTCTGGCGAGGCGCTTGGTGGCGCGACCGCTGCGGGAGGTGGCCGGTTAGCAGCGTCGCCGCGGGTTGCAAACCCTTTTTTGCGAAAAAGCCCATAAAAATTACCAGCGCGTGGTCTGGCGATTGGTGCGGTCGATCGACATCAGGATGCCCAGACACAGCATAAAGGTCATTTGCGACGACCCGCCATTGCTGATCAAGGGCAGCGGGACGCCAACGACCGGGGCGAGGCCCATCACCATCGCCATGTTGATCGACACATAATAAAAGATCGTCGCGGCGATCCCGGCGGCGGTCAGCCGGGCGAAGCGCGATTGTGCCTGTAGCGCGGCCGCCAAGCCCCATTGCACGATGCCGACAAAGGCGATGATCAGCAACACGCCGCCGACCAGCCCCCATTCCTCCATCATCGTCGCCAGCGCAAAATCGGTATGGCCTTCGGGGAGGTAGTCGAGGTGGCTCTGGGTGCCGTTGAGGAAGCCCTTGCCGAAGATGCCGCCCGAGCCGATCGCAATCTTCGACTGGCTAATGTGATAGCCGATGCCGAGCGGATCGCTTTCGGGATCGAGGAACACCATGATGCGGTTGCGCTGATAACCGCGCAGCACGAAATTCACGGTGAGCGGCACCGCTGCGCCCAAAGCCAGCGCGCCCCCAATGAACAGACGCAGCGGCACGCCCGCGAGGAACATCACCGTCACCCCGCCGATAGTGATCATCAGCGCGGTGCCGAGATCGGGCTGTTTCATCACCAAGGCGGCTGGCACCAGGATCAGCAAGGCGGCGGGCCAGATCGCGCCGAAACGCCGCGTCTCGTTGGGCGGCAGCATGTCGTAGAATTTCGCGCAGGCCAGCACGATGCACGGCTTCATCAGCTCTGACGGCTGCAACCGGAAGCCGATGCCGAGATCGAGCCAACGCTGCCCACCGCCGCGCACCGCGCCGATCAGCTCCACCAGCACCAGCAGCACGCACAGCACGCCATAAGCCGGCAAAGCGAGGCTGCTCCACGTTGTCTCGCGCACCCGCGACAGCGCGATCGCCCCCGCCAGGAACACGACGAAGCGAATGCCCTGCGAAAGCGCCCAGGGCCGGATGCTGCCGCCCGCCGCCGAATAGAGCACAAACAGATCGAAACCGCCGATCGCGATGACCAGCAGCAGGATCCGCCATGGCAATTGCGCCAAGGGGGCCGGGACGAAGTTGAGGCTGCTCATGGCACGTCGCGCTCGGTGGTGCCGTCCTCGGCGACGGTGTTGCCGGGGGCGGCGGTGTTGGCGAGTTCCTCGGCCGCTGCGACATCGGCGGCGGAGGCGGCGCGGACGGCAGGGGCGTCGGTGGGCGCGGTGGCGTTCAGCTCGGTCCGCGCGCCGACCGCTAGCGGTGGTGCCCCCGCCGCCGCACGATAGGCGGCAGTCTCTGCGGCCATGCGGGTTTTGATATCGCCGCCCCAGGTCGGCTCGGCCTCCGCCAGCGAGGCGAGCGCGCGGTCGCGGTCGAACAGATAGGTCATGATGTCGCGTGCGATCGCTGGCGTATCGAGATTGCGGACGGTGTGGCCGCCATGTTCGAGCACCACTGCAATTGCGTAACGCGGCTTGTCGTGCGGCGCAAAACCCTGGAACAGCGCGTGGTCGCGCATCTTGAACGGGAGCGCGCCGTTCTTGAGCACGCCACCGGCGCGTTCGGCCATGGTGATGCGGCGGACCTGCGCCGTGCCGGTCTTGCCCGCGAGCGCCACGCCCGGAACCAGCATTCGCGCCGCGCCACCGGTGCCGCCGCCATTGACCACGCCCCACATCGCTTCGTGGACCGTCTGGAGGTGATCGGGCTCGAATGGCAGAAGCGGGGCGTCCCGGCGAACGTCCGCCGCGAGGATGCTCGGCTGCAGCGCGCGGCCCGAAGCCAGCCGCGAGGCCATGACCGCAAGCTGGAGCGGATTGGACAGCACATAGCCCTGGCCGATCGACGCGTTGAGCGAATCGGCCACGGTCCATGGGTGTTTGTAGCGGCGCAGTTTCCAGGCGGGGTCGGGCACGGTGCCGTAACGCTGGCTGTTGAACGGCAAGGCGAACTTCTGCCCGAGCCCGAGCGTGCGCGCGACCGGGGCGACATGCTCATAGCCGAGCCGCCGAACCATCTCGTAAAAATAGATGTCGCAGCTCTGCATGATCGCATTTTTGAGGTCGAGCGCGCCGTGCCCGCTCTTTTTATGGCAGTGGAAGATGCCGTTGCCGACGCGCAACGCGCCCGTGCAGACGACCCGATCGGATGCCGGAACCCCCGCGCCGAGCAGGGCCAGGCCGTTCATCGGCTTGACGGTCGAGCCCGGTGGATACAGCCCTTGGAGCACCTTGTTCATCAAGGGCACATGGTCGTTGTCCGACAGCATCTTCCATTCGAGATGGCTGATCCCGTCGGAGAAAGTGTTGGGATCGTAGGCGGGCATCGACACCATCGCGAGCATCTCGCCGGTCGCCACGTCGATCACTACGACCGAGCCCGACTGCGTGCCGAGCCGCCGTGCGGCATATTCCTGCAGGCCTGCATCGATCGTCAGGCGGGCGTTGGTGCCCGGCTGGTCGGGCTTGGTGGCCAGTTCGGCGACGAGCTTGCCGCGCGCGGTGACCTCGACGCGTTTTTGCCCAGCCACGCCGCGCAGCGTCGATTCGAGCGTCTTTTCCAGGCCATCCTTGCCCAGCTTGAAGCCCGGCGTGACCATCAACGGGTCACGCGTCTGCTTATATTGTTCGGCGGAGGCCGCGCCGACATAGCCGGTGAGATGGGCCACCGCCGCCCCCGCCGGATAGCTGCGGGAGAAGCCGCGCGTGGGGGCGACGCCGGGAAGCTCGGGTAAGCGCACGCTGACGGCGGCGAAGCGTTCCCAATCGAGGTTCTCCGCCACCTGAACCGGCTGGAACCCGGCGGCGTGCTCCAGATCGGCGACGAGCCGGTCCATTTCCTCGGGCGGCAGCTTCAGGATATCGCGCAGCAACCCCAGCACATGGCCCTTATTTTCGAGCCGGTCGGGGATGATGTCGACGCGAAAGTCGGTGCGGTTGTTGGCGATCGGTGCGCCGTGGCGATCAACGATCCAGCCTCGCCGGGGGGGCACCAGCGTCATGTTGACGCGGTTGCTTTCGCTGAGCGAGCTGTACCGTGCGTTTTCGGCGATGGCGAGCCAGGCCATGCGTCCAGCGAGCGCCACGCCAACCGCGCCCTGCAAGCCTCCCAGCAGGATCGCGCGGCGCGAAAAGCTGTAGCTTTGCGACGCCTCGGTCACCATGCGCGGCGATTGCGCGAAGGTGGCGCGCTTCATTCCGGCTCCTCGTCGCCCGCCAGCATGGCGCAGATCCGCGCGGCGAGCGGGAAGAGGAGGGTTGCGATGACGATTTGCAGCAGCAGCACGGTGTCGACATGCGCGCCGAGCGGCGCGGCAACCAGGCGCCCCAGGATCAGGCAGAAGGCGACCGACCCTGCCGCAATCAACCAGTCCTGCCAGAAATCACGATAGACGATCCGCTGGTCGATCAGTTCGATCATGAAGAAGCACAGCGTCCAGAACAGCATAGCGGTGCCGAGCGGTTGCCCGCTGATCAAATCATCGAACAGCCCCAGCGGAAGCGGGGCCCAAATGCGGAGCGAATCGGGTTTGGTCAGCCGCCAGCCGAGCAGCATCAACAGCCCGAAGGGCGGCAGGATCGGAAAGGTCGCGATGAACGGCCACAAGGTCACCGCCGAGCCGACCATCACCGACAGCGCCGGCACGAATCGCTGAAAACCGGTTACCGGTGCCTCGTCAAACGGGCCGCGAACCTGGCTCATTTCTTCTTCTTGGGCTTGGCGGGTTTGGGGGTCGGGATCGGCACGGGAATGGGGGGCGGCTCAGGCATGAAGGCGCGTTGCACCAGCGCGTAATCCAGCGTGTCGGCCTGGGCGAAACTGCGCGCGATCGAAGCGTCACGACCGCGCCGGATGACGCGCGCAACGGGAATGTTGGGCGGATAGATGCCGCCGGTGCCCGACGTCACGAAAACATCGCCCGGCCCGAAATCGGTGGTGGCGAGCGCAACCGACTTCACGTCGATCAGCCCGTCGCCGCGCCCGGCGGCGAGCGCGGGCATCCCGTCGCGCGTGCGGCGAACCGGCACCACGCTTTCCGGATCGATCAGCAGCAGCACCCGCGCACTGTTCGGGCCGGTTTCGAGGACGCGACCGATCAGGCCTTCGGGGCCGCGCACGGGTTGGCCGGTCGCAACGCCCTGCCAGGATCCCGCATTGAGCACCGCAAAGCGCCGCGTGCTGGAGCCCGTGGAGCTGACGAGCCGCGCCGCGACGACCGGCTCGGCGATGCGCTCGCGCATCTTGAGCAGCGCCAGCAACCGGCGATTGTCATAGGATAGCGATCGCGCGCGCATGAACAACGCGTGCTGGTCGGCCAGTTGCTTGCGCAAGGCGGCATTCTGGCCGCGCACCGCGAGATAGTCGCCAATGCCGCTCGGAATAGAGCCCAGCCAGTTTCCCACACCCGAAATGCCCGACGATACCGGCGTGGTAACTTCGGCCAGACTGGCGCGGAGCGACGCGAAGGCGGGCGGATCGAGCGAGGACAAGGCAAGCAGCACCGCGCTGACGATCGCACCCGCCAACGCGACGACATATGCCAGGAAGAAACCGTATTGCGCCCGCCGCGAGAAACCGGGACGCCGATTATGTGGCGGCGCCATGCTAACCCCATCCAAAAGCCCGAGGGCCGCCTAAAGAAACCGGTCTTCGCCTTACGCGATGTCGGTGTGCCTGAGTAGGGGTTACCCTAGCTTCAGGCACAACGACGTGTCATTTCAGAGCGTCACGCGGAGTGAAGAACACCCCGGAAGACCGGATCCTCCAGCGCGCGCCCGGTGCCGAGCGCGACGCAGGTGAGGGGATCGTCGGCGATAGTGACGGGCAGGCCGGTCTCGTCGCGCAGCACCTCATCGATGCCCTTGAGCAGCGCGCCGCCGCCGGTGAGCACGATACCCTGGTCGACAATGTCGGCTGCCAGTTCGGGCGCGGTGTTCTCAAGTGCGATACGCACGCCCTCGACGATCTGGCCGACCGGTTCGCTCAGCGCTTCGGCGATCTGGCCCTGGTTGATCTGGATTTCCTTCGGCACGCCGTTGACCAGATCGCGACCCTTGACGTGGATCGTCAGGCCGATGCCATCGAGCGGCGGTTTGGCGACGCCGACTTCCTGCTTGATCCGCTCTGCAGTCGCATCGCCGATCAGCAGATTGTGGTTGCGGCGGACATAGGAGACGATCGCTTCGTCCATCTTGTCACCGCCGACGCGCACCGACGTGGTGTAAGCAAGCCCGCGCAGCGAGAGCACGGCGACTTCGGTGGTGCCGCCGCCGATATCGACGACCATCGAACCGATCGGTTCGGTCACCGGCATGTCGGCACCGATCGCAGCGGCCATCGGCTCCTCGATCAGCCAGACCTGGCTGGCACCGGCGTTGGACGCGGCATCGCGGATCGCGCGGCGCTCGACCGAGGTCGAGCCCGACGGCACGCAGATCACGATTTGCGGCCAGCGCATGAAGCGGCGTTGCCCGCCATGCACTTTGTGGATGAAGTGCTTGATCATCTGCTCGGCAACGTCGATGTCGGCGATGACGCCATCGCGAAGCGGCCGGATCGCCTGGATGCTGTCGGGGGTCTTGCCCATCATCAGCTTGGCGTCGTCACCAACCGCCTTGACGCGTTTGACGCCATTGAGCGTCTCGACCGCAACGACCGACGGCTCGTTGAGCACGATGCCCTTGCCGCGCAGATAGACGACCGTGTTGGCGGTGCCGAGATCGATGGCCATGTCATGAGAAGAAAAGCGGAAGAGATTCGAGAAAAAGCCCATGGATCGTTCCGTTTCACGCCGGACTTAATGAACTGCCGACAGGTCGCACAAAGGTCGCGCGTCGCTTGCAACCGGGGCGTTCAGAGCGTTGCCTCCACGCTCTGATGCTCGGTTGAATGCGGGTCGCGGGATGCCGTCGATTGGGCTAGAGGCTAGGCCATGTCAATACGCCGCCTGCCAGAACATCTCGTCAATCGCATTGCTGCCGGTGAAGTGGTGGAACGACCCGCCAGCGCGTTGAAGGAACTGGTCGAGAATGCGATCGACGCCGGGGCGACGCGCATCGCTGTGCGCCTTGGGGGTGGGGGGACCGATCTGGTCGAAGTGACCGACGACGGGTGCGGCATGACCCCGCCCGACATGGCGCTGGCGCTGGAACGCCATGCCACCTCCAAGCTTCCCGATGAGGCGATCGAAGCGGTCAGTACGCTCGGCTTTCGCGGCGAGGCGTTGCCCTCTATCGCGAGCGTCGCGCGCCTCACGCTGGAAAGCCGCCCGCGCGGGGCGGAAGGGTGGGCGCGGGTGGTCGACAATGGCGTGCTGCTGTCCGAGGGCCCCGCTGCGATTCCGCCGGGGACGCGCGTGCGCGTCGAGGCGCTGTTCGAGCGCGTGCCCGCGCGGCGCAAGTTCCTGCGCTCGGCGCGTAGCGAGTTCGCCGCCTGCATCGACGTGGTCAAGCGGCTCGCCATGGCACGGCCCGACATCGGGTTTTCGGTCGAGCATGACGGGCGGCGCTCGTTCGGGGTGAGTGCGGGCGAGACCTTGCCCGACCGCGTCGCCGCGCTGACCGATCGCGGGTTGATCGACAATGGCGTTGGCGTCGATTTCGTGCGCGAAGGGATCGGGCTTGGCGGCATCGCCGGGTTGCCCACCTTCAATCGCGGCATTGCCGACCACCAATATCTGTTCGTCAACGGGCGCCCGGTGAAGGACCGCCTGCTGATCGGGGCGATTCGCGGCGCCTATGCCGAGATGATGCCGCGCGACCGCCATGCGGTGGTGGCCTTGTTCCTCGACGTGCCGCCCGACGCGGTCGACGTGAACGTGCATCCGGCGAAGACCGAAGTGCGCTTCCGCGATCCGGCGCTGGTGCGCGGGCTGATCGTCAGCGGCCTGCGCCGCGCGCTGGATGAAGCCGGGCACCGCAGCCAGCGGGCACCGGAAACGGCGATGGCGGCTTGGCAAAGCGAGCCGGTCGAGGCGATCGCGCCGCCATCTCCCTCTCCCCACTTGTGGGGAGAGGGTCGGGGAGAGGGGCAGTGGGAAGCGCCACGGCCCGCTTACACCCTCAACGACCGCCGCCCCAGCTTCACCCCACCCCCGCAAGCTCGCGCCGAACCGGCTTATGCGCCGCCGCCCGAAACCGCCGACTATCCGCTCGGCGTCGCGCGCGGGCAGGTGGCCAAGACCTATATCGTCGCCGAAAGCCGCGACGGGCTGATCCTGGTCGACCAGCACGCCGCGCACGAACGGCTCGTGCTCGAACGTATGCGCAAGGCGATGGCGAGCGGCGGGGTGGCGAGCCAGGCGCTGCTGCTGCCCGAAGTGATCGAACTCGATGAACCGGCCTGCGACCGGCTGGAGGCACGCGCGGCGGAACTGAGCGAATTCGGGCTCGACCTCGACCGCTTCGGCCCGCGCGCGATGCTGGTGCGCGGTGTGCCGGCGATGCTCGGGCAGGGGGATGTGACGGGCCTCGTCACCGATCTGGCCGATGAGCTCGCCGCGTTCGATGAGGCGCTGTCTTTGCGCGAGCGGCTCGACCATGTCGCTGCGACGATGGCGTGCCACGGCTCGGTGCGCGCCGGGCGGGTGCTGTCGGTCGCCGAGATGAACGCGCTGCTGCGCGAAATGGAGGTCACCCCGCACTCGGGCCAATGCAATCACGGTCGTCCGACCTGGGTGAAGCTGGCGCATGGCGACATCGAGAAGTTGTTCGGGCGGAAATAGCGTGCGGCTTGCGCAGGAATGAACGACGGAGCGTTGATTCGCTCATTTCGTCTACAATAAAGAACGCTTCGCCGTATTGAATTGGGCGGCGCGCATACGCATCTCATGCGCAACGTTGTCCAGGCAACATCCCATCACCGCAAAGCGATCTTTCCCATGAACAAGATTCTTCCCGTTTTCCTAGCGCTTATCCCCTTTGCTGCGCTGGTCGGCGCGTGCGCGGTCACGGGGTAACTGCATCCTCCCCGTGCCGGGGAGGACAGGCACACATAAGAAAAGGGCCGCCCGGATTGCTCCGGAGGGCCCTTTTTCTGTGCGCTTGAGCGAACGGCTCAGGCTGCGGCCGGTGCCTCGGCATCGTCCGCGCCGACTTCCGCCGTCGCGCCAGGTTCGGCATTGGGATCGTACGCTTCGACGAAACCAGCCTCGTCCTTTTCGAACATGGCTTCCATGACGTTGACGCCCTTGGCCTGCATCTCGGCCTCTTCGGGCGAGCGTGCAATGTTGACCTTGATCGTCACCGACACTTCGGGGTGCAGCGAAACCTTGACCTCATAGAGGCCAATTGCCTTGATCGGCTTGTTGAGCACGATCGCCGACTTCGAGACCTTGTGGCCAGCGGCTTCGAGCGCTTCGATCAGATCGCGCACGGCGACCGAACCGTAAAGCTGGCCGGTGTTCGACGACTGGCGGATCAGCGTCAGCGTGATGCCGTCGATCGTCTTGGCTTCGACCTCGGCTTCCGAACGCTTGGCAGCGTTGTCGGCCACGATCTTTTCGCGGTTCTTTTCGAAGACCTTGCGGTTGGCTTCGTTGGAACGGAGCGCCTTCTTGTTCGGCAGCAGGAAGTTACGGGCAAAGCCGTCCTTGACCTTGACGACGTCGCCGATGTTGCCGAGCTTTTCGACGCGTTCCAGCAGGATGATGTCCATCTGTTGGGCCCCTTACTTAACGATGTAGGGCAGCAAGCCCAGATGGCGCGAACGCTTGATCGCCTGGGCGAGCTCGCGCTGCTTCTTGGCGCTCACCGAGGTGATGCGCGACGGGACGATCTTGCCACGCTCGGACACGAAGCCCTGCAGCAGACGGACGTCCTTATAATCGATCCGGGGGGCGTCCTTCGCGGAGAAGGGGCAGCTCTTGCGGCGGCGGAAAAATGGGCGTGCCATATCTATAGCTCCTTATTCGCCGTCAAAGCTGCGGCGGGGGCGATCCTCGCGGTCGCCGCGGTCGGGACGATCGCCACGGCCTTCGCGGCCGCCTTCACGATCGCTGCGACGCTCACGGTCACGATCGGACTTGCGCATCATCACGCTCGGGCCCTCTTCGGACGCGTCGATCTTGACGGTCATGTAGCGAATAATGTCTTCGTTGATCTGAACCTGACGCTCCAGCTCGACGATCACGCTGCCCGGGGCATCGATTTCGAGCATGACGTAATGCGCCTTGCGGTTCTTCGCGATCTTGTAGGCGAGGCTGCGCAGGCCCCAATTCTCGGTCTTGACGACCCGGCCTTCATTATCGTTTACGATCTTGGTGGCGATTTCCGCCAGAGCGTCCACTTGCGCCTGTGCCAGATCCTGGCGCGCAAGGAACACGTGCTCGTATAGAGCCATGTGTCTCGTCTCTCTTCTTGGCCGATCGCTGACGCCCGCACCATGCGAAACGCCCCTCCGGCTATCGTCTTGCATAACAACCGGGGCGGAAAGCGTGCGCTCTCCGCCCCGATCGGCGTCCCATAGCGAAATTCGCGAGGAAGGCAAGCCCGGTACGGACCTCCGTCACCCCGGCCTTGTGCCGGGGTCCACCGTCTTCCGCGCGGATCGATTGCAGGGTGTGCGGCCCGGTGGATGCCGGGACAAGCCCGGCATGACGAAGACGACGCGCCTTAGTTGAACGCGCCGGCCAGCACCGCGCCGATCAGGCCGCCGCTGAGCGCGACGAGGACGGCGTCATTGCCCGAGCGCACCCAGTGATAGCCGCGCGGCGGCGCGTACAGGCGGCGGCCGCGATACTGACGCCAATCGCTGATTTCGCGATAGTTGGAGGCATAGCGGCGGTCGAAGCGCTGCCCGCGGGCCCAACGACGGCCGGGTTCGGGCCGGACGACCGTGCGCTTGGTGACGACGGTGCGGCCATTTGGCTGATGGCGGACCTCCGTCGTGCGGCGCTCGTCGCGCTGCTGCGCGCTCGCGGCGAGCGGGCTGAGGACGGTGGTGGCGGCCAGAACGGCGAGGATGAGTTTCTTCATGATGGGCTCCTTGTTTGTACACGGCGCCTTACTCCCGGCGTCGAACACATATGTGGGACGTGGTTGTCGCACGCCCGTGGCGGATAGAACCCGAAATGGTCGCAAAGTGTCCCGCCCGCTTCGGCCCTGTTCAGGTTCAGCGCAGGGTGCCCCGTTCTTGACGCGGCTTTGGCGGAGCGCCTAACCGCCGCACCAAAGGAGTATCACGATGCGCGCTTTCATTTTTCCGGGGCAGGGCAGCCAGAGCGTTGGCATGGGCAAGGCGCTGGCCGAGGGGAGCGCGGAGGCGCGGGCGGTGTTTCAGGAAGTCGACGAGGTGCTGGGCCAGCATCTGTTCCGGCTGATGAGCGAAGGGCCGGAGGATCAGCTGCAACTGACCGAAAATGCCCAGCCCGCGATCATGGCCAATGCCATCGCGACATTGCGGGTGCTGGAGAAAGAGGGCGGTATCCGGCTGGCGGACAAGGCCGATTATGTCGCGGGGCATTCGCTGGGCGAATATACCGCTTTGTGCGCTGCGGGCGCGATCGACCTGGCGACGACGGCGTTGCTGCTGAAGCATCGCGGGCTGGCGATGCAGGCCGCAGTGCCAGTCGGCGTGGGTGCGATGGCGGCCCTGCTCGGGGCCGATATCGACAAGGCGCGCACAATCGCCGAGGCGGCGGCCGAGGGGCCCGCGCCGGAAGGCGGAGACAAATGGGTGTGCACCGTCGCCAATGACAATGATCCGTCGCAAGTGGTGATCTCGGGCCATCGCGGCGCAATCGAACGCGCGGTGGCACTCGCCAAGGAGATGGGGGCGAAGCGTGCGGTCTTGCTACCGGTATCGGCACCGTTCCACTGCCCGCTGATGCAGCCCGCCGCCGACGCGATGGCAAAGGCGCTGGCCGATGCGCGGATCGATGCGCCGCTGGTTCCGGTTGTCGCCAATGTCACCGCCTCGCCGGTCGGCGATGTCGACACGATCCGGCGGCTATTGGTCGAGCAAGTGACCGGCATGGTGCGCTGGCGCGAATCGGTGCTGGCGATGGCGGAAACGGGCGTGGAGCGCTTCGTCGAATTCGGCGGCAAGGTACTGACCCCGATGGTCAAGCGCATCGCGGCGGACGTCGATGCCGTCAGCGTGGTGACGATGGCGGAGATCGAGGCTTTGGCGAAGGCGCTTTAGGACGTTTTTGCGCAGGGATGAGGTGACCGCCTTCGCGTGAATCATATCAATCGGAGAGAATAATGTTCGACCTTACAGGCATGACCGCGCTGGTGACGGGCGCTTCGGGGGGGATTGGGTCCGCGATCGCGCGCGCGCTTGCGGCACAAGGCGCGCGGCTGGCGGTTTCCGGGTCCAATATCGCAAAATTGGAGGCGTTTCGGGATAGCCTCGGCGGCGACCATGTCGCTTTGCCGTGCGACCTTTCGGATGGTGCCGCAGTCGATGCACTGGTGCCCGCGGCGGTCGAGGCGTTGGGGGGAAAGCTCGACATCCTCGTCAACAATGGCGGCATCACGCGCGACAACCTCGTCATGCGGATGAAGGACGAGGAATGGGATCAGGTGATCCGGGTCAATTTGGAGGCGGCGTTCCGGCTGGCCCGCGCGGCAGCACGCCCGATGATGAAGGCGCGCTTCGGGCGAATCGTGTCGATCACCTCGGTCGTCGGCACCACCGGCAACCCGGGCCAGGCCAATTATGCCGCATCCAAGGGCGCGCTGACCGCGATGTCCAAGGCGTTGGCGCAGGAACTTGCCAGCCGCGGCATTACTGTCAATTGCGTCGCACCGGGCTTCATCGCCTCGCCGATGACCGACAGCCTGCCCGATGCGCAAAAGGAAGCGCTTAACGCACGGATTCCGATGGGTAAGATGGGCGAGGGCGCGGATATCGGCGCGGCCGTGGTGTATCTGGCCAGCCGTGAGGCGGGTTACGTCACCGGGCAGACCTTGCACGTCAACGGCGGAATGGCGATGATCTGATCGCCATCGCATAGGACGGCGGCATGGTTAGCGATACGGTCCTGGCGGGCAAATAGCCCGGCTCGCCACGCCGCCCTCTTGCGCCGTTCCGATGCGCGTTCTACGTGCGTTCAGGAAACACCTAAACCCCCACCGACTAGAGGGAAGATACAATGAGCGAGATCGCAGAGCGCGTTAAGAAGATCGTCGTCGAGCACCTCGGCGTCGAAGCCGACAAGGTGACGGAAGACGCGAGCTTCATCGACGATCTGGGCGCGGACAGCCTCGACATCGTGGAACTCGTGATGGCGTTCGAAGAAGAATTCGAAGTCGAAATTCCCGACGATGCTGCCGAGAAGATCACGACCGTCAAGGATGCGATCACCTTTATCGACGAGCACAAGGGCTGAGCGCCACGCCTCTGGCGCGGCCGCACGGCTGAACACAGGAACGGCTCCCCGTCCCAGGGCACTGACCGGGGGCGAGGGGCCGTTTCCCATTTACGAGCATTTGAATAAACGGAGATGGCCATGCGCCGTGTTGTCGTAACCGGACTCGGGCTGGTGACGCCTTTGGGGGCCGATGTCGAAACCGCCTGGGCGAACATCCTGGCGTCGAAATCGGGCGCGGGCACGATCACGCGCTTCGACGCGACCGATTATGCCTGCACGATCGCGTGCGAGGTAAAGCCCGCCGATCACGCCTATGGCTTCGACCCGGGCAAGCGCGTCGACCACAAGGTGCAGCGCCAGGTCGATCCGTTCATTATCTATGGCATCGATGCCGCCGGGCAGGCGCTGGAAGACGCCGGTCTGCTCGACATGACCGAGGAACAGAAGTTCCGCGCGGGTTGCTCGATCGGATCGGGCATTGGCGGCCTTCCGGGCATCGCCAGCGAATCGATCGTGTTGCATGAAAAGGGGCCGCGCCGCGTCTCCCCGCATTTCGTGCATGGCCGCCTGATCAACCTCATCACTGGCCAGGTGCAGATCAAATACGGCCTGATGGGGCCTAACCACGCGGTCGTCACCGCCTGTTCGACCGGCGCGCATTCGATCGGCGATGCCGCGCGGATGATCGCGATGGACGATGCCGACGTGATGCTGGCAGGCGGTGCCGAGGGCGCGATCTGCCCGCTCGGCATTGCCGGTTTCGCGCAGGCGCGCGCGCTGTCGACCAATTTCAACGCGACCCCCGAACGCGGCAGCCGCCCGTATGACAAGGATCGCGACGGCTTCGTCATGGGTGAGGGCGCGGGCGTCGTCTGTCTTGAGGAATATGAGCACGCCAAGGCGCGCGGCGCGAAAATCTATGCCGAGGTGATCGGCTATGGCCTGTCGGGCGATGCCTATCACGTCACCGCGCCGCACCCGGAAGGCTCGGGCGCGTTCCGCTCGATGCAGATGGCGATGAAGAAGTCGGGCCTGGCTTTGTCCGACATCGATTACATCAACGCGCACGGCACCTCGACTCCGCTCGGCGACGAGCTGGAACTGAACGCGGTGCGTCGCCTGTTCGGCAACAATATCGACACGCTGTCGATGAGCTCGACCAAGTCGGCGATCGGGCATCTGCTCGGCGGCGCGGGTGCGGTGGAGAGCATCTTCTGCATCCTCGCTTTGCGCGACCAGATCGTGCCGCCGACGCTCAACCTCGACAATCCGAGCGAGAATTGCGCCGGCGTCGATCTGGTGCCGCATGTTGCCAAGAAGCGCTCGGTCAAGGCAGTGCTGAACAACTCGTTCGGCTTTGGCGGGACGAATGCGAGCCTGGTGATGCGGGCGATCTGATGCCGACCGCTTCCGTTCGCCCTGAGCCTGTCGAAGGGCAGCCCACCACGGGCGGAACCTCCGCTTTTGGGGAGCTGGGCTTCGACACGCTCAGCCCGAACGGGAAGTAGCGCCATGCGCAAGCTCGGTTGCCTTGGATTGCTGCTCGGGCTTGTCGCGATTGCCGCGTTGTTCGGCGTTGCGCAGATGTGGGGCGGGCGCGGGCCGCTCGCCCACCCGATCACGGTGCAAATCGCGCCGGGCAGCAGTCTGGCAACCGCTTCGGTGCAGCTGGAGAAGGCCGGGGCGATTGCGTCGGCGTCGCGCTTCCGCCTGTTTGCCAAGGTGTTCGGGGCGGATGCACCGATCAAGGCCGGCGAATATCGTATTCCGGCGCATCTGAGCCAGGCCGACATCCTCAAGGTGTTGCAGGGCACCAAGACGATCCAGCGCTTCGTGACGATCCCCGAGGGCTGGCCCTCTGTCTTGGTCAAGGACGCGCTCGACAAGACGCCGGGGCTGACCGGAACGGTTCCGGTGCCCGAGGAAGGGAGCATCCTGCCTGACAGCTACGCGTTCCAGCGTGGCGACAGTCGCGCCTTTCTCGTCAAACGCATGCAGAGCGTGATGCGCCGCTACCTCGCCAATGCCTGGGCGAATCGCAAGCCTGGGCTGGCCGTGACCACGCCCGAACAGGCCCTTATCCTCGCCTCGATCGTGGAAAAGGAAACCGGCAAGCCGAGCGAGCGCGCGATGGTGGCGGCGGTCTATTCCAACCGGCTGAAGCGCGGGATGATGCTGCAGGCCGACCCGACGATCATCTACCCGATCACCAAGGGGCGTCCACTCGGGCGGCGGATCTTGCTGTCCGAGGTTCACGCGGTGAACGCCTACAACACCTACGCGATGGTCGGCCTGCCCGCCGGGCCGATCTGCAACCCAGGCCGCGCATCGATCGATGCGGTGCTGAACCCGGCCCCCTCAAATGCGCTGTACTTTGTGGCGGACGGGTCGGGCGGGCACGTCTTCGCCGACACGCTGGAACAACATAACGCCAATGTCGCCAAGTGGCGCGCGTACCGCGCGGCGCACGGGATTTAGTCCCTAGCCGTCATGCCGGGCTTGTCCCGGCATCCACCGGGCCGCGCGGCATACGGGTGGTTGGCTTGGCAGCGTTCCCAATCTGCTGTACCTCTGGCGGAACAGGCGGTTGGGAAAAGCATGGATGTCCTTGTGGCTGAGCATCGCCCTTCAGGCAGCTGAGGCTGCCCCGGTTGCGAAGCTCTTCGATTTGGCCAGGACCACCAAGCCCATCCGGCTCAACGCGCTCGCCAAGTGCGACGACACACTCACCGCTGACGAAATTGTCGTGTGCGGGCGAAGGCGGGATCAATACCGGCTGCCGCTGCGCGAGGAGCCCGCGCCAGATGCGGATGCTGCGCGCGGGGCGGAGGCGAGTGGCCTGAGCGCCATCACCCCATCGGGTCGGTGCGGAATCTTCGCCGGGGAGCGGCAGTGCAGTAAACGCGAAGCGGCTGCCTACGGTTACGGCAATGGCCGCGATCCGATCACGCTGGTCACGCGCCTGGTCAAGAAGGCGCTTGATCCTGACGGGGAGTGAGGGTGGTGCGCCGCAGATTGTTCTGGTCGCCCCACGCCCGTCATGCCGGGCTTGTCCCGGCATCCACCGCGCGGTTGTCTTGGCGGGCCGGTGGACCCCGGCACGAGGCCGGGGTGACGGGTGTGCGCTTATCCCCGCAGCCTGCTCGCCGCGCGCGCAAGCGCTTCCACCTCGGCCATCGAGGCGCCCTTGGGCGTCACCCAGCTACCGCCGACGCACAGCACCGGCGCGAAAGCGAGCCATTCGGGTGCGCTTGCCTCGGTAATGCCGCCGGTCGGGCAGAATTTGCACTGGTAGAAGGGCGCGGCGAGCGCCTTCAGCGCCTTCAGCCCGCCATTGGCCTCGGCTGGAAAGAATTTGAAATGGGTGAGGCCAAGGTCGAGCCCGGTCATGATGTCGGCGGCATTGGCGATGCCCGGCAGGAACGGCACGCCTGCGTCGATGATCGGGCGCGCGAGGTGCTGGGTCAGGCCAGGCGACACGATGAATTCCGCCCCGGCGTCCACGGCTTGGGCAAACTGGTCGGGGTTCACGACGGTCCCGGCCCCGACGATCGCGCCGGGCACCTTCTTCATCTCGCGAATCGCGTCGAGCGCGGCCGGGGTGCGCAGCGTGACTTCGAGCACCTTCAGGCCACCTGCGACCAGCGCCTCGGCGAGCGGACGCGCGGTGGCGGCGTCGTCGATCACCAGCACCGGGATGACGGCGCTGGTCTGCATCACGTCGGCAATGGAGGGCGAGGCGGTCATAAGGTGTACTCCTGGGCATAAGCCGCCGCCGCGCCGAACAGGCCGGGCTGCGGATGGGTGATGAGTTTGACGGGGATCGCCGCCATGCGGTTCTGGAAACGGCCCTTGGCGGCGAAGCGCTCGGCAAAGCCCGAATTGCGGATATGGTCCTTCAGCCGCAAGCCAAGCCCACCCGCGATGACCACGCCGTTCGCGCCATGCGCCAGCGCGAGATCACCCGCGACCGCGCCGAGGCTCAAGCAGAACCGATCCATCGCGGCGACGGCCAGACTGTCCTCGCCGTCCAGCGCCGCAGCCCAGATCGCCTTGTCGTCGATGCGCGGGATGACGCGATGTTCGATGTCGGCCAGCGTTTCATAAATGGCGACGATGCCGGGGCCGGAGACGACGCGTTCGGCCGAGACGCGGGTATAGGCCTTGCGCAGGCGCTTGACCAACTGGTCCTCCAGCCCGTCGAGCGGCGCGAAATCGACATGACCGCCCTCGGTCTCGATCACGTGATAGCGATCCGGCCCGCGCAGCACTTGCGCAACGCCCAGGCCTGTGCCGGGGCCGCAGACGGTGAGGACCCCGTGATCGGGGAAGGGGACGTCCGGCCCGCACAGATGCAGGAAATCGCCCTGATCGACTTGGGCCACCGCCTGGCCGACTGCGCCGAAATCGTTGATCAGCACGAAGCTGTCGACGTGGAGCCGCTCCTTGATCAGCGGCGGCCGGATGACCCAGGGATTGTTGGTCAGCTTGATCACGTCGCCGCTGATCGGCGAGGCGACCGCGATGGCGGCGGCACGCGGCAGCGCGCGCCCCAATTGCGTGCCGAACGCCTCCCACGCGGTCTGAAAACCGGCATATTCGGCGGTTTTGAGCGTGACCGGCTCACCCAGCGAGACGACGCGGCCCTCGGCCACTTCGGCCAGCGCAAAGCGCGCGTGCGTGCCGCCAATATCGACCGAAACGATTTCCATGCTTACCATCCCATGCCGGTCAGCAGCGGCGATGCGCCGCGCTCGGCTTCATTGGCGTTCTGGCGGAACAGGCCGAACAGTTCGCGGCCCATGCCGTCGATTTCGCTCGGCATCGAGACGGGCGTGCGCGCCGCCCATTCCGCCGGATCGACCCGCGCGAACAGTTCGCCGGTCACCGCATCGAGCCGGATCACGTCGCCATCGCGGACGCGCGAGAGCGGACCGTCGCCCAATGCCTCGGGCGAGCAATGGATCGCGCACGGCACCTTGCCGCTCGCACCCGACATGCGGCCATCGGTGACGAGCGCGACGCGGAAGCCGCGATTCTGCAGCACGCCGAGCGGGGGCGTGAGCTTGTGGAGTTCGGGCATGCCATTGGCGCGTGGGCCCTGGAAGCGCACGACCACCACTACGTCGCGGTCGAGCTCGCCCGCCTGGAACGCGGCCTGGACCGACGCCTGATCGTGGAACACGCGCGCGGGGGCCTCGATCGTCCAGCGGTCCTGCTCGACCGCGGACACCTTGATGCAGGCGCGACCGAGATTGCCGGTGAGGATGCGGAAGCCGCCCTCGGGCGCGAACGGTGCGGACGCCGCGCGCAGGATGCTCTCGTCGCCGCTCGGGCCGGGATCGACCCAGGCCAGCGCATCGCCCTCGATTACCGGCTTGCGGCCATAATCGGCAAGGCTGTCGCCCGCGACCGTCAGCAGATCGCCGTGGAGCAACCCGGCCGACACCAGTTCGCGGATGACGAAGGGCATACCGCCCGCCGCCTCGAACCCGTTCACATCGGCCGACCCGTTGGGATAGACGCGGGTGATGAGCGGCACCGCCTTGGACAGGCGATCGAAATCCTCCCAGTCGAGCACGATCCCGGCGCAGGCCGCAATTGCGGGCAAATGCAGCAAATGATTGGTCGAGCCGCCGGTCGCGAGCAGGCCGATTGCGGCATTGACGATCGCTTTCTCATCGACGCACAGGCCGAGCGGGCGATAATCGTCGCCATGCCAGCCATTGGCGGCAAGGCGGTGGACGGCGGCGCGGGTCAGTTCCTGGCGCAGTTTGGTGCCGGGATTGACGAAGGCGGCACCCGGCATGTGCAGGCCCATCACTTCCATCATCATCTGGTTGGAATTGGCGGTGCCGTAAAAGGTGCAGGTGCCCTTGGAATGATAGGCACCGATCTCGGCTTCGAGCAGCGCCTCGCGGCCGACCTTGCCTTCGGCGAACGCCTCGCGCACGGCGGCCTTTTCCTTATTGGGCAGGCCAGAGGGCATCGGGCCTGAGGGGATCAGTACCATCGGCAAATGGCCGAAGCGCAAGGCCCCCATCAGCAGGCCCGGCACGATCTTGTCGCAAATGCCGAGCAGCGCGGCACCCTCGAACACGCCGTGGCTGAGCGCGATCGCGGTGGAGAGGGCAATCGTGTCGCGGCTGAACAGCGACAGCTCCATGCCGGGATAGCCCTGCGTCACGCCGTCGCACATGGCGGGCACGCCGCCTGCGACCTGCGCGGTGGCACCCGCCTCGCGCGCCCACACCTTCATCTGCTCGGGGTAGCGATAGTAAGGCGCATGTGCCGAGAGCATGTCGTTATAGGCGGAGACGATGCCGATGTTCATCGCCTTGCCGCTGGTCAGGGCAGGGCGGTCCTCCTCGGTGCCGGCATAAGCGTGCGCGGCATTGGCGCAGCCCATGGCGGGGCGCTCGATATGCGAATCGCGCGCGCGGCCGATCAGGCCGAGATAGGCGGCGCGGCTGGCCTTGGAGCGCTCGATCACGCGGTCGGTGACGGCGGCGATTTCCGGGTGCAGGGTCATGAAACTTCTCCGTCATGCCGGGCCTGTCCCGGCATCCACCCCGCAGCGCGTCCCGCGATCGCTGGCCAGGCGGCGCGGTGGACCCCGGGACGAGCCCGGGGTGACGGTGCGGGGCGCGTTGCTGTCACGCAGCCGCCCAGTGAATGTCGACGGGCAACTCTGCATCGGCCAGCACGCGGCCGATCGGGTAAGCCGAGGACGGCCCTTGCTTGATCGCCTGTTCGATCACCTTTTTCTTGGCGTCGCCGGTGACCGCGATGATCAGCGCGCGCGCCGAGACGATCGCGGCGCGGCTCAAGGTGACGCGCGCGACCGGCGCTTCCTTGGGCAGCGGCTCGGGCATCACGCCCAGCGCGCGGCGCTCGTTCGGGCCCGACAGCGCTTCGTCGAAATCGGGGCCGGGGAAGATCGAGGCGGTGTGGCCGTCGGCACCAACGCCGAGCAGGCACAGATCGAGCGGCCAGTGCAGATCCTGCATCAGCGCATCGGCCGATCGCCCGGCGGCCTTGTAATCGGCGGTGGCGGCGGGGACGATCGGCATTACGCGCGCGCCCTTGGGCAGGAAGGTCTTGGCGATCATCGTCACGTTGGACAGCGGATCGCCGAGCGGCACGATGCGCTCGTCGGTCGGCACGATGGTGACGCGCTTCCAGTCGATCTTGGCCTTGGCGAGGCGTTCGTAGATCGGGATCGGCGTCTTGCCGCCCGACAAAGCGATCACCGCCGCGCCGCGCGCATCGATCGCGGATTCGATGATGAAGGCAATGTCCCCGGCGACGGCATCCGCCATCTCCTCGGCATCGTCATAATCCCACCATTCGATTTCTTCGCTCATGATCTTTGTCCTTCATCTCCCTCTCTCCGCTTGCGGGTAGAGGGTGGGGGGGAGGGGGAGTGGCGCAGTGCGTCAGACGAATGTCCGCGTCACTGCCCCTCTCCCGCGCTTCGCTTCGCTCGCTTTCCCACTCCCCGGCGGGGAGAGGGGGATTTCAATCGTCCTGCCAGGTCACGCCGTCGCGCTCGGTCAGCGCGATGGCAGCACTCGGGCCCCAACTGCCCGAAGCATAACTCTTGGGTTTCATGTCATTGGCGACCCAACCGGCGCGGATCGCGTCGATCCAGGTCCATTGCGCCTCGACCTCGTCACGGCGGACGAACAGGGTCTGGTCGCCCTCGATCAGATCGAGCAGCAATCGCTCATAGGCGATACGACGGCGCGTGCCGGCAAATTCCGAATCGAGGCTGAGGTTCAGCGGCACTTCGCGCAGGCGGATGCCGTCGCGGTCGAGGCCGGGTTCCTTGGCCATCACCAGCAACTGCACATATTCCTCGGGCTGCAGGCGGATGATCAGCGCATTGGGCTGCAGCAGGCCGCCGCGGTTCGAGAACATCGAATGCGGCACGGGCTTGAACTGGATCGCGATTTCGGAACGGCGCGTGGTCATGCGCTTGCCGGTGCGCAAATAGAAGGGCACGCCCTGCCAGCGCCAATTGTCGACATGCGCCTTGATCGCGACGAAGGTCTCGGTGGTCGAAGGCTTGCCGAGTTCGTCGATATAGCCGCGCACGATCTGGCCGCCGCTGGCACCCGCTGCATATTGGCCGGTGACCGACATCAACGGCGCATCCGCCGGGGCGATCTGGCGCAGCGAGCGGAACACCTTGGCCTTTTCATCGCGGATCGCCGATCCGTCGAAGCGGGCCGGGGGCTCCATCGCGATCAGCGCGAGCAACTGCAGCATGTGGTTGGCAACCATGTCGCGCAAGGCACCAGCGCCGTCATAATAGGCCGCGCGCTCTTCCAGGCCGACGGTTTCGGAGACGGTGATCTGGACATTGTCGATGCCGCGCGCATTCCACACAGGCTCGAAAAAGCTGTTGCCGAAGCGCAGGGCGAGAATGTTCTGGACGGTTTCCTTGCCCAGATAATGATCGATGCGGAAGGTCCGCTCCTCGGGGAAGGCGCTGGCGACCGTATCGTTGATCTCGCGGCTGGAGGCGAGATCGTAGCCGAGCGGCTTTTCCAACCCGATTCGCACGGTTTCCCCGGCGAGGCCCGCCGATTCGAGCCCGCGAATGACCGGTTCGAACAGCGAGGGTGCCGTCGACAGGAAGATGGCAAGGCCACCCGACACATCGCCGACCTTTTCGGCGAGCTGCTTGTAATGATTGAGATCGGTCGCATCGAGCGCCTGATATTGCAGGCGGTCGAGGAAGGTTTTCGCGGCTTTCTCGTCCTTGCGGTCCTCGGGCAGGAACTGGTCGAGTGCCTGCTTGGCGAATTTACGAAAGCTCGCATCGGTATGCTCGGAGCGGGCGGTGCCGGTGATCGTCAGCCCCTCGGGCAGCAGGCCATCGGCGTGCAGGCCATAAAGCGAGGGGAGCAGCATCCGCTGCGCGAGATCTCCGGTCGCGCCGAACAACATCAATTTGGCGACGGGCGTGCGGGTGGGCATGCGAAATCAGCCTCCTGGGGAAGGGGTCACCTAAAGAGGCGAACGCGCGCCGCCAAGGTGAATACGTATCGTAAAGCGGCAAAAAATTACAGCGTCAGCCCCGCCACCGGATCGAGACCCGCCATGATGTTGAGACTTTGCACCGCAGCCCCCGCAGCGCCCTTGCCGAGATTGTCGAGCGTCGCGATCAGACGGGCCTGACCGGTGGCGGCGTTGCCGCACACCCGGACGGTCAGCCGATCCGTACCGGCATCGTCCTCGATACACACAGCGGCGGCATCGGCATCGGCAACGCGGATCAGCGCGCTGTCGGCATAGGCTTCGCGCAGCGTCGATTCGCACACCGCCAAAGTCGGGCGGCGGGTGAACATGTGGAGCGCCAGCGGAACCTCGACAATCATCCCGCGATAGGTGTTCACGACCGACGGCATGAAGATCGGCGGATGTTCGAGCCGGGCGTGCTTCTGCATCTCGGGCACATGCTTGTGCGCGAGGCCAAGGGCATAGGCGCGCGCCGCAGGCGGCGGATTGACGCCCTCATAATCGGCGATCATCGCCTTGCCGCCGCCCGAATAGCCCGACACCGCATTGACGCTGATCGCCCAATCGACCGGCACCAGTCCGGCGCGGACCAGTGGACGGACGAGCGCGAGGAAGCCAGTCGGATAACAGCCGGGATTGCTGACACGCTTCGCCTCGGCGATCGCGGCGGCCTGACCGGGTTCGAGTTCGGGAAAGCCATAGGTCCAGCCATCGGCGGTACGGAAGGCGGTCGAAGCGTCGATCACGCGTGTGCGATCATTGTCGATCAGCGAAACGGCCTCGCGTGCGGCATCGTCGGGTAGGCACAAAATCACGAAGTCACTGTCGTTCAGCGCTTCGCCGCGCGCCACGGGATCCTTGCGCCGCGCTTCGTCGAGCGAGATCAACGATATTTCGCTGCGTCCGGCAAGCCGCTCGCGGATTTCCAGGCCAGTGGTGCCGTGCGCACCATCGATGAAGACCGAAATGCTCATGCCGCGGGCCATGACAAGGCATCGGCGTCGATATAGCCGACCAGATCCTTGCCCGGCGCGCGGCCCCAGGCACGGCCGCGCACAAATTCCAGCACTTCGAACACGTCGCCAATCTCCAATTCGGCCAACACCGCCGAATCGGGGCCGGGTGCCTCGCGCAAGTCTGCCGCAGCGATCAGCACGCGGGGGACGGCGCAGGCATAATGCGGGGCGAAAACGCGGTCGGCCAGGCGAATATCGGCGAGATCGCGGCGCACCGCATGCCGCCGCGGATCGAGCGCGACCGACGCGCCCTGGAGCGCGAAGCTCCTACGTACTGGCGCGTCGAAGGGCTCGCTGGGGAGCGGGTTGTGGCGTGCTGTCGCCGATGAACTGCCCGAAATCGTCAAGAAACTCTGCCCCCTCGGAGGTACGTGCGACGAAGATATTACGCTTGTCGTTATCGTCGCGTTGACGGCGCAGATAGCCCAGGGTGCCGAGCCTGTTCAAGGCGCGCGTTATAACCGGCTTCGAAACGTTCAGCATCGTAGCCAGTCCGCGCACGGTGTGCGGCCCCGGCTGGAGATATACCAGCAGCAACAGGGCCATTTGCCGATTGGTCAAATCGGGTTCGCCCGACCGAACATAATCGACCAGGGTCTCCATCCATTCGGTGAGCGCATGATTGGTGTGTGAAGCCACGGCAAGTGTCCGCAAATGACGCGATAAAGCCCCACAATTGGGGATATTCCTGAGAACCTAACGCGCCGGGTCGCATCAGGTTTCAGTTCGATTGCGGAATGTTTACAACCAGTCCGACGCGGCGTGCGGTTGATCGCGTGGCGCACCTCGCCTATGTGCCCGGCTTCGCCATTGGCGCTCCAAGGATTCAACCCGCTTCATGTTGCTCTTCCAGTTTCTCCTCGTCGTCCATTTCGTCATTGCGCTGGCGCTGGTGACGGTCGTTCTTATGCAGCGTTCCGAGGGCGGTGGGCTGGGCATGGGCGGTAGCCCGGGCGGCCTGATGTCGGCGCGCGGCGCAGCCGATTTCCTGACGCGGGCGACCTCGATTCTGGGCGGTCTGTTCATCGCGCTCAGCATCCTGCTCGCCGTGCTCGCAGCGCAAGGGCGCGTGGCCAAGGTGGTGGCACCAACCACGCCGCCGCCCGCCGCCGCAACCGCGCCGATCCAGGCACCGGCGCAGACCGACCCGAGCGTTCCCTTCGCCAGCGGCGCACGCAGCGCGCTCGCGCCGACCGGCAACACCGCCGCCCGGGCCGATAACGGCGCAGTTCCGCTCGCTCAATAAGTCGCGCGCGGGCCGTCTTCCGGTCCGCGCACTTTTCCAAAAATATCGGAGTCGCGCGCTTGTCGTGCCACCCCTCTTCACGCTAGGTCTTTTCTCCCATGGCGCGGTTCATTTTCATTACCGGCGGCGTGGTCTCCTCGCTTGGCAAGGGTCTTATGGCGGCATCGCTCGCCGCCTTGTTGCAGGCGCGCGGCTATCGCGTTCGGATTCGCAAGTTCGATCCGTATCTTAATGTCGATCCGGGGACGATGTCGCCCTATCAGCATGGCGAAGTCTATGTGACCGACGACGGGGCCGAGACCGATCTCGACCTTGGCCATTACGAACGCTTCACCGGCGTCGCCTCGCGCCAGTCGGACAATATCACCTCGGGCCGGATCTATCAGCAGATCATCACGCGCGAGCGGCGCGGGGATTATCTGGGCGCAACCGTCCAGGTCATCCCGCACGTCACCGATGCGATCAAGGAATTCGCGCAAGCAGAGACCGACGATCTCGATTTCGTATTGTGCGAAATCGGCGGGACGGTCGGCGACATTGAATCGCTCCCCTTCATCGAGGCGATCCGCCAGCTGCGCAACGATCTCGGGCGCGGCAATTCGATCAGCATCCACGTCACGCTGGTGCCGTATATCGCCGCGGCGGGCGAGCTGAAGACCAAGCCGACGCAGCATTCGGTGCGCGAACTGGCCGCTTTGGGCGTGCAGCCCGACGTGCTCGTGTGCCGCTGCGAACAGCCCTTGCCCGAAAGCGACCGCGCCAAGATCGCCTTGTTCTGCAACGTGCCCAAGGAGGCGGTGATTCCGGCGCTGGATGCGAAGAGCATCTACGCGGTGCCCGTGCAATATCACCAGGAGGGGCTGGACGACGCGGTGCTCAACGCCTTCGGCATCCTGCCCGGCGGCGCGCCCGATCTGTCGCGCTGGACCGACATCATGGACCGGCTGACCAACCCCGAGGGCGAAGTTACGATCGGCGTCGTCGGCAAATATGTCGGTTTGCAGGATGCGTACAAGTCGCTCAACGAAGCGCTGGTCCATGGCGGCATCGCCAATAAGGTGAAGGTCAATGTCGAATGGATCGACGCCGAGCTGTTCGAAGGGCCCGATAGCGACATTGCCGCGCGGCTCGAGCCGATGCACGCGATCCTGGTGCCGGGTGCCTTTGGTGAACGCGGTGCCGAGGGCAAGATCGCCAGCGTGCGGTTCGCGCGCGAGCGCGAAATTCCCTATTTCGGCATTTGCTTCGGCATGCAGATGGCCTGTGTCGAGGGTGCGCGCGACCTGGCGGGCATTGCCAATGCCAGCTCGACCGAATTCGGCCCGACCGACGAGCCGGTGGTCGGCATGATCACCGAATGGATGACAGCCGAGGGCGTGCAGACGCGCGAGGCAGGCGGCGATCTGGGCGGCACCATGCGACTTGGGGCCTATGACGCCAAGCTCGACGGCAACAGCGTGGTTTCGACCATTTACGGCGGCACCGACATTTCCGAGCGCCATCGCCATCGGTACGAGGTCAACACCGCCTATCGCGAGGCGCTGGAGAAAGGTGGCCTGGTGTTCAGCGGCATGTCGCCCGATGGCATGCTGCCCGAAATCGTCGAGCGGCCCGACCATCCGTGGTTCGTCGGCGTGCAATTCCACCCGGAATTGAAGAGCAAGCCGTTCGATCCGCATCCCTTGTTCGCAAGCTTCGTAGCGGCGGCAGTCAAACAGTCGCGATTGGTCTGATCGCGCCGGTCCGGTGTGGTGGGAGGATTGCTGCAAACTGACAAAGGGGGTGGAGGTGCCTGAAATTGTCAGTCCGCGCCAAAAATCCTTAAAGATTGCACTGGCTTCGTGCCGCCTCCGCCCATAGTCTTGTCTACGGACTTGAAGACGTAAGGGGGATCATTTGCGACTTTTTCACTCGGTGAGCCTGGCGGTTATTGCTGCCGGGATGCCTTCCGTCGCTTTTGCAAGTGAAGCCCCACTCTATCAGCCCGCGCCGAGCTGGATCGTCATGGCCGCGATGCCCGACCTTGCCAAGCTGGACGCAGGCGCGCCGCCGAATTTGATCTTCGACGTCCAGCAACGCATCGAGAATGGGCGCTTATGGGCCTATGTCGATAGCGCGACGCGGATCACGTCGCCCGAGCTGCTGGCGCAGGCAACGTCGCTCGCCTTGCCGTGGGTGCCCGACAAGGGCGATCTGATCATCCACGAACTCTCGATCCTGCGTGGGACCGAGCGTATCGACCTGCTCGCGAAGGGCGAGAAATTCACGGTGCTACGGCGCGAGCAGACGCTGGAGCAGCGCGAACTGACCGGCATTCTGACTGCGACGATGGCGGTGGAGGGGTTGCAGGTCGGCGACGTGCTGCGACTGCGGATGTCGACCACGACGACCGACGCGGCGCTGGGCGGACGGGTACAGACGGTGATGCCGGTGTTCGCCGCACCGACGCGGCTTGGTTATGCCAAAATGCGCTTCTCCTGGCCGACCGCGACGCCGCCCAAATGGAAGCTGCTCGCCGAGGGCGTTACGCTCACCCCGGTGCGCAACGGTGCCTATAGCGAAGTCACCATCCCCCTGCCGGCCCCGAAGCAACCCGAAATGCCTGCGGATGCGCCGGTCCGCTTTCGCCATCCGCCCTTGATCGAACTGGCGACATTCAAGGATTGGGCCGACGTCTCGCGCGTGATGGCCCCGCTATATGCGACGCCCGAATCGACCAATCTGAACGACCCGATCCTGGCCGAGGCCGCCGCGATCATGAAGGCCGACCCGACGCCGATCGGCCGCGCGGAGCGGGCGCTCGAACTGGTTCAGCAGAAGATCCGGTATCTGGCGGTGGGCATGAACGGCGGCAATTATGTCCCGCAAAAGCCGGAACGGACCTGGGCGGTGCGGTATGGCGACTGCAAGGCCAAGACGCTGCTGTTGCTGACCTTGTTGCGGGCGATGAAGATCGAGGCTGAGCCTGTGCTCGCCAATATCGGGCTGGGCGATATCGTGCCCGACCGTCTGCCCAGCCCGATGGCGTTCAACCACGTGCTGGTGCGCGCGACGATCGATGGACAAACGCTGTGGTTGGACGGCACCGGCAGTGGAGCGCGCCTGATCGATATCCACGACACACCGCCGTTCGGCTATGGCTTGCCGGTGCGCGCGGCGGGTGCCGATTTGCTGAAGATCGCGACCCACGCCAACGCCCGGCCGATGGTGGATCTGACGGTCGATGTCGATGAGAGCGCCAGCGTCGATTTGCCGAGTGCCGTGGATGCGGTGGCGGTGGTCCATGGCGGTTATGCGGCGGCGCTGACCCTGGCCAAGACGCAGATGGGGGAGAAAGAAGAACGCGACGCGGTTGGCGGGTTTTTCACCACTTACCTTGGTGAAGGGCAGTTTTCCGATACTGCGATGGTCCCCGATCCCGTTACCGGCGATGTCACGCTGAAGGCGCATGGCGTCGTCAATTCGGCCTGGACGACCGATGACCGCCGGCGCAAGCGCGCGCTGGCGCGGGCGCTCGACAACGTCACCTTCGCGCCGGATCGCAGCAAGGTCGCGTGGGCGACGATTCCGGTGGCGACGGGCGATCCTTACGGGATGCGGTATCGGTTGCGGTTGCGTCTGCCCGACCGGGGGCGCGGCTTCGCGATCGAGGGCGAGCCCGACATGAAAGAACACGTCGCGGGTTACGAAATTTCACGTACGACCAAGCTCGATGGCGGGGTCGTTACGGTTGACGAGCGGATCGACACTGTCGGCCGCGAAGTGCCGGTCGCGCGCATCCCGATCGAGCGCGATGCCGTGGCGACCGCGAAGGCGCGGGCACCGCGTCTGGTCGCCCCGGTGGCGACGGCGCGCAAATGGGACATTGGCGCAAGCGATCCCGCTGGCGCGTCGCAGATCACCGCGATCAACGCGGTCCTGGCCAAGGCGATCGTTGTCACCACCGACGACAGCAGTGCCTATGCCACGCGCGGTTCCTTCAGGGCGAATACGGGGGATCGCGTGGGGGCGGTTGCCGATTGGACGAAGGCGATCGCGATTGAACCGTCTATCGACCTGTATTTGAAGCGCGCAGCGTCGCTCTACGAAATGGGCGATGTCAAAGCCGCGCTGGCGGATGCCGAGGCGGCGCGGGCGCTCGACCCGTCATCGGAAGCCGCGATCGGCCGTGTGACGATGCTGAAGGCGGAAAGCGGCGATCTGGCAGGCGCGCTTGCACTGCTCGACCAGCGGATCGCGCTTGGCGGGGAGATGCGAACGACGTTCCGCGTCGCCAAGGCCCGGCTGATCGGGGAATATGGCGATCCGGGAGAGGCGATCACGCAGTTCAACGCCTTGATTGCCGATAAGCCGGGTTCGCCCAGTCTCATGAATGCGCGGTGCTGGACCAAGGGCACGCGCAGCGTGATGCTCGATACGGCGGTAAAGGACTGCACCAGGGCCATCGAGCTGAGCGAGGACACCAGTGGCCCGCTCGACAGCCGGGCGATGGTGTGGTTCCGACTGGGGCGGTTTGAGGACGCGCTGGCCGATCTCGATGCGGTTCTTGCCGCTGAGCCCGGCCAGGCCGCCAGCCGCTTCCTGCGGGCGGTCGTGCTGCAACAGCTCCGCCGCGATGCCGAGGCGGCAAGCGAGTTGAAGATCGCCCGGCGGATCACCCCGAGCGTCGACCGGCATTATGCGCGCTATGGGATCAAGGCGCGGTAACGATTGGCAGGTCGGCGGTGGCGGCTGATACGTCCGCCACCGCGGGCCGCATCAGGCCACGTGCCCGGACAATTGGGTCATCACGTTATTTCGGATCTCGTTCTTTTTGTCACGGACCATGCCCGGAATGAGAAACGCGTCTATCAACAACCAGATAAAACCAATCAGGATAAAGTACGATAGGATTTGCAATATGGCGGTGGCAGGCCTGCCAAGGTAAAACCGGTGGGCGCTAATCCAACCAAGAAAAAACCAAAGCAGATATGCGACACCGGTGCTTGGCCCATCATTGGCTACGCGCTGCTCAACCAGCGAAAGCTCTGAAATTGTCAGCGCCATATCATCTCCCCCATTGTACCAACTGAGGCTATCTCCGAAGAGGTTGAGGCGCAAACTATTTGATCGGGGAACTCCGCCCAAAAAAAGCGTCCGGGAAGAACCCGGACGCCCAAAAAAAACACGAACTCTGGATTATGCCGCTTGCGCCGCGCCTTTGTCCTCGACCGCAACCAGCGGGGTGCCGGTCTTGATCGCGATCGTCTTGGGCTTCATCGCCTCGGGCACTTCGCGGACCAGGTCGATGGTGAGCAGGCCGTCGTTGAGCCGGGCGTCTTCGACCCGCACGAAATCGGCGAGTTCGAAACGACGCTCAAAGCTGCGATTGGCAATGCCGATGTGGAGGAACGAGGAGGATGCGGCCTCTTTCTCATCCTTGCGGCCCTTCACTTGCAACAGATTCTGCTGCGCGGTGATCTCGATCTCATCGCGGCCAAAGCCTGCCACCGCCAGCGTGATGCGATAGCGGTCGCCATCGAGGCGTTCGAGGTTGAAGGGCGGATAATTGTCGGCGCTCTGCTGCCGGGCATTGGCTTCGAGCATGTCGAATAGCCGGTCGAAGCCGACGGTCGAGCGGCGATAGGGGGTCAAATCGAACTGACGCATGATGAACTCCTTTACAAGCGAGTGTCGGTACGTCGAGCCGGGCCCGCCACCTGCGCGACCCCGCCCGGTGCGGCCCCAAGGGCACCGCACGCCCAGAATCTGGTTCGTTTCGGCGTCAGTTCAAGACCTGCCGGTACAGAATTTCGTGGCGCTAAAGACCAGCTTTGGTGGGGCAAAGAAGGAGAGGGCGTGAATATCCCCTCAAACGATGGGCATTATGTGCCGACTCGGGGCAACGCCCGGGAACAAGGGGACGTTCATGCTTGCGCACTTGCCGCTCATTCTGCTTGCCCATGCGACGCTCGCGCCACTTTCGATGCCGCCGGAACCCGCTGCGCCGGAGGTGACCGATGGCGATGCACAGGGCAATACGGGCGATATCGTGGTCACCGCGCGCCGCCGCGCGGAGACCGAACAGACCGTGCCGATCGCGCTATCGGTGCTTAGCGGGCGCACGCTGGCCGACAGTGGCGCGTTCAACGTCAACCGGCTGCAGCAGCAAGTGCCCACGCTGCAATTCTATTCGAGCAACCCGCGCAACTCGGCGATCAACATTCGCGGGCTGGGCGCGCCGTTCGGGCTCACCAATGACGGGATCGAACAGGGCGTCGGCTTCTACATCGACGGCGTCTATATCGGGCGCGTCGGGGCATCGACCTTCGATTTTGTTGATGTCGACCGCGTCGAGGTGCTGCGCGGGCCGCAGGGCACGCTCTATGGCAAGAACACGACGGCGGGCGCGCTCAACATCACCACGCGCGCGCCGAGCTTTACGCCCGAGGCGCGCGCCGAACTGAGCGTCGGCAATTATGATTTCGTGCAGGGCAAGACTTCGATCTCGGGGCCGATCACCGACACTTTGGCGATCCGCCTATCGACCTCGGCAACGACGCGGCACGGCACGATTTACGATGTGGCCAGCAACACCGATCTCCACCGCCAGCGCAATATCGGGTTTCGCGGGCAAGTGCTGTACAAGCCGACCGACACGCTCAGCCTGACGCTGGCGGGCGATCTCAACGTGCAGAACCCATTGTGCTGCGCGCAATATTACGCGCGCGTCGGCACCACGCAGCGCGCGGCGAACCGGCAATATCCGGCGCTGGCGGCGGCGTTCGGCTATGCCCCGCCCAGCACCAACCCGTTTGACCGCGTCACCGATCTCGATGCCAAGATCAATTCGCGCCAGGAAGTGGGCGGGGCGTCGCTCGTCACCAATTGGGATTTTGGGGCGGCCACGCTGACCTCGGTGTCGGCATGGCGCTATTGGGACTGGAAGCCGGCCAATGACCGCGATTTCATTGGCCTGCCGATCACCACGGTGTCGCAGAACCCGTCGCAGCAGGAGCAGGAATCGCAGGAAATCCGGCTCGCGTCGAACGGGACCAACAAGCTCGATTACACGGTTGGCGCGTTCCTGTTCCACCAGACGATCAACACGCAAGGGTCGCAGGTGCAGGGATCGGCAGCGAGCCGGTATTTGCTCAACCCCGGCAACGTGCCGGCGGGATCGCGCGGGTGCGCGTCCCCGACCGCCAATGCCTGCAACCCGGCGGTGCTGAACGGGTTGACCTCGACCAATACGATCAATTTCAAGAACACCAGCTTCGCCGTGTTCGGCAAGCTGAACTGGGAAGCGTTCAACCATTTCCACGTCCAGCCGGGCATCCGCGTCAATTACGACAAGAAGAGCGGCTCCTATGTCTCGGTCGTCACCACCGGCAGCGGCAGCACCACGCTGAACGCCGATCAGTCCGCCACGCTTGCCCCGCAAAGCTATGCGCCACGCTTCAGCGCATGGAACGTGTCGGGGGACGTGACGCTGTCCTATGATTTTGCGGCTGATGTGCATGGCTATGCAACCTATGCGAAGAGCTTCAAATCGGGCGGCATCAATTTGTCGGGCTTGCCGCTTAATGCGGCGGGGACGGCGGTGGATCTGACCACGCAGACGGTGAAGCCCGAAAAGGTCGATGCGTTCGAGCTGGGCCTGAAGACGCAATTTTTCGATCGCAGCGTCACGCTGAACGTCGCCGGATTCTGGACCGAGATCGCCGATTATCAGGCGACGGTGAATAACGGCCAGTTGACCGTGATCCGCGGCTATCTTGCCAATGCGGGCAAGGTGCGGTCGCGCGGGGTGGAGTTCGACGCGAGCTTCCGCCCGGGCAAGCGCTTCAACCTGTATCTCAACGGGGCCTATACCGATGCGATCTACCAGAAATTCACCAACGCGCCGTGCCCGCCCGAGCTCTCCGGCGGCACGGTGACGACGGGCACGCCTGGTCCGGCCGGGGTGCCGGGATCATTGAGCCCGGTGGTGTGCGATATTTCGGGGCAGCGTCTGCCCGGCATCTCGAAATGGTCCTTCTCCTATGGCGGCGAATATAATGTGCCGGTCGGCGGCGGGGATGGGCAGGTCTATCTGGGGTATGATGGCAGCGCTCGCTCGCGCTTCTCGTCCAATCCGTCGCCTTCGGCTTACACCTGGATCGAGGGGTATTCGCTGTCCAACTTCCGGCTTGGCTATCGCAAGAAGGACTTCAACGTCTTTGCCTGGGTGCATAATGCGTTCGACCAGGATTATTTCGAATTGTTGTCGACGCAGTCGGGCAGCACCGGGCTGATCGTCGGGCAGCCGGGCGATCCCCGAACCTTTGGCGCGACGATTTCCAAATCGTTTTGAGGCGTGGCCGGGGTGACGGTGGTAGCGCCGACGGCAAAGCCGCCGTCGGCCGGGTTCGCCGGGGGCGACCCGCCGTCCGATTTGGGCGATCCGCTGCGCGGATCGGTGGCCAGCATGGCCACCTTCGCCCAAATGCAAACGTCCGGGCCGTTTCCGACCCGGACGCCTGCGTGACGATCGCTCGTCAGCCCCCATCTCGCCCTCGCTGCACGCCTTGCGGCGGCGCTGAAAGCATTCCCCGAACCACGGCCGTTGCCTGTGTGTCAGTGACAGAAGCGTTAAGTGTGCGTGAGCGGCTTGTCATGGGGAATATGGCCGATCCGTAGCGATTGCGGCGCTGCTGTGGCGCTTGCGCAACAGGGGGCAACAGTTGCCAGCGCGGCATGTGCGCCGTAGAGCGGGCCCCATGATCCTCTCCCGCTATGAACGCATGATCGCCCGGCGCTATCTGCTGCCCGGCAAAGGCGAGGGGTTCATCTTCCTCGTCGCTGGCATCAGTCTCGTCGCCGTGATGCTCGGCGTCGCCGCGCTTGTCATCGTGATGAGCGTGATGAACGGCTTCCGCGCCGAACTGTTCGACAAGATCGTCGGGCTCAACGGCCATGCCGTGGTGCAGGGCTATGCCGGGCAGTTGCGCGACTGGCGCGACATCGTCGCGCTGGCCGACAAGACGCCGGGCGTGACCAGCGCCACGCCGATGATCGAGCAGCCGCTGATGACCACCTATAACGGCCGCGTCGAAGGCATATTGCTGCGCGGGATGCAGGTGTCGGACATTCGCAGCAACAAGACCATCGGCAGCAAGGTGGTGATGGGTTCGCTCGCGTCGTTGAAGCCGGGCAGCGGCGTGATTGCGATCGGATCGGGCCTGGCCGACCAATTGGGGGCGGTGGTCGGCAGCCAGATTTCGCTGATCAGCCCGCAGGGACAGACGACGCCGTTCGGCACCGTGCCGCGCATCGTCAGCTATACCGTCGGCGCGATCTTCACGATCGGCGTGTACGATTATGACAAAGCCTATGTCATCATGCCGATGGAAGACGCGCAGACGCTGCTGATGATGGGCGATTCGGTCGGTATGATCGAAGTACAGACCAACAATGCCGATCGCGTCGGCCAGATCCTCGCCCCGCTCGCCAAACAAGTCGGTCAGCGCGCGGTGATCCAGGACTGGCGGCAAATGAACGCGCAATTGTTCGAGGCGCTTTCGGTCGAGCGCGTGGCGATGTTCACCGTGCTGTCGATCATCATCCTGGTGGCGGTGTTCAACATCCTGTCCTCGCTGATCATGCTGGTGCGCGCCAAGACGCGCGACATCGCGATCCTGCGAACAATGGGGGCGAGCCGGGGGGCGATGATCCGTATCTTCATGACGGTCGGCACCACCATCGGCGCGCTGGGCGTGGTCGCTGGGCTGGTGCTTGGCTTCATCTTCCTGCACTTCCGGCAAAATATCGTCGATTTCGTGCAATTGGTGACGGGGCAGAACCTCTGGGATCCCTCGATCCGCTTCCTCACCGAATTGCCGTCCAAGACCGACCCGGTCGAAGTGACCGTCATTTCGCTGATGGCGCTCTTGTTCAGCTTCCTCGCCACGCTCTACCCCGCGCTCAAAGCGGCGAGCACCGATCCCGTGCAGGTGTTGCGCTATGAGTGAACCCGTCCTCAGCGTTGCCGGCCTGACGCGCGCGTTCAGCCAGGGTGGCGAAACCATCGAAGTGCTGCGCGGGGTCGATTTGCATGTCGGCGCGGGCGAGATCGTCGCGTTGCTCGGGCCGTCGGGCTCGGGCAAATCGACGCTGTTGCAGGCGGTCGGGCTGCTTGAGGGCGGTTTTGGCGGCTCGATCCGCATCGCGGGCGAGCAAGTCGCCAAGCTCGATTCGGACGGGCGCACCCGCGTGCGGCGCGATTCGCTCGGTTTCGTCTATCAATTCCATCACTTGCTGCCCGATTTCAACGCGACCGAAAATGTCGTGCTGCCGCAGTTGATCCGCGATCGCACCCACGCCCAGGCGAACGAACGCGCGACGGCTTTGCTCACCGCGCTTGGCCTCGGCCACCGCCTGACGCACCGCCCGAGCCAATTGTCGGGCGGCGAACAACAGCGCGTCGCGGTCGCCCGCGCGCTCGCCAATCAACCGGCGTTGGTGCTGGCCGACGAGCCAACCGGCAATCTCGACGAGGCGACGGCGGACGTGGTGCTGGCCGAATTCCTGCGGCTGGTGCGCGGCGAGGGCTCGGCGGCGCTGGTCGCGACGCATAATGAGCGGATGGCGCTGAAGATGGACCGCGTGGTGCGCCTGCACGAGGGGCGGCTCGCGTGAGCGCCTGGACCACACCCCCCACGCTCACCGGCGATCACGTCACGCTGCGCCCGACCGTGCTCGACGACCGCGATGCGATCGTCGCGGCGGGGGCGGATGGGAAGATCAGCGAATTGTTCTTCACCAACGCGTCGACGCTGACCGACCCCGACGCCTTCATGGCGGCGCTGTTCAAGGAACGCGATTTCGGGCGGGCGATGCCGTTTACCGTCTGCACGCCCGATGGCCGCGTGGTGGGCCTGACGCGCTATATGCGGATGAATGAAGGCCATAAGCGGCTGGAGATTGGCGGGACCTTCTACGCCAAGTCGGTGCAGCGCACCGGCGTCAACACTGAGGCGAAATTGCTTCTGCTCACCCACGCCTTCGAGGTGATGGGCTGCAACGCCGTGCAGATCCGCACCGACTGGTTCAACAAGCGTTCGCAAGCCGCGATCGAGCGGCTGGGGGCCAAGCGCGATGGTGTGCTGCGCAACCATCAAGTGATGGATGGTCGCGTGCGCGATCTTGTGGTCTATTCGATCATCGCCAGCGAATGGGCCGGGGTGCGGCCGAATCTGCGCTTCCTGCTCGCGCGCCACGCCTGAGGAGCTCGATCATGCCCGCCATCACCGATCTCACGGTTAAAGCCGCCGACGGCACGCCGGTCGACCTGTCGGCTTATGCGGGCAAGGTGCTCCTGATCGTCAACACCGCCTCCAAATGCGGCTTCACCCCGCAATATGAAGGGCTGGAGGCGCTGCACCGCCAATTCGGCGATCGTGGGTTTGAGGTGCTTGGCTTCCCCTGCAACCAGTTCGGCGCGCAGGAGCCGGGCGATGCCGCGGAAATCGCCAATTTCTGCTCGCTGACCTATGATGTGACCTTCCCGGTCTTCGCCAAGATCGACGTCAACGGCACCAATGCCGACCCGCTGTTCGTCGCGCTCAAGAAGCAGGCACCGGGGATCCTTGGCACCGAGGGCATCAAGTGGAACTTCACCAAATTCCTCGTCGGCAAGGACGGGCAAGTGGTCGAACGCTATGCGCCGACGACCAAGCCCGAGGCGATTGCGGCGGATATCGAAAAGCTGCTCTGAGAGGTACGTCGTGGGCGGTATGGTTTTGACGCGCTACTCGGTGGCGTTGGGGTCAGCGATAGCGATGGTGGTGGCGTCGCCCGTCATGGCGGAAGCTATCCCTGAGCGCTCCATCGCGATCGAGCGACCGCAGCAGCTCGATGGGCATCCGGTGGGTGCGCAGTTGCCGATCGTGACGCTGCGGATCGGCGGCACTTCGCTTCGCTTTCTGTTCGACACGGGTGCCTCCGAAATCGTGCTGAGCGAGCGTACTGCGACCCAGCTCGGGCTGAGCGGGGCGACGACGCAGACCGGTGCCGATAGCGGCGGCGTCGCCGTCGCCGGGCGCTATGTGACGGGTGTCGATATCGCGACGGCGGAGGGCGCGCCGCTTCGCCATGTGGACCGTGTGCTGGCGATGCCGCTGGGGCCGCTCGAGGCGCTGGGACTGGCGGGCGTTATCGCTCCGCAGGCACTGGCCGCCACGGGGTGTGTGCGCGTCGATTTTCGCGGTGGCGTGGCGACCGTGGCGGACGCGGGTGCGGTGGCCTGCCGTCTTCTGGCCAAGGGCGCTCGGGTTGCGGCACCAGGCTGGCGCGGCGATGGGCGTCCGCATGTTCCGGTCGGCGTGGGGGAGGGGGCGGATACGCCGTTTTTTCTGGTCGATAGCGGTGCCTGGCGCAGTGCGATCCCGGCCACTGCCGCCACCCGTCTTCCCCGGCTGCGGACCGCGCAGAGCCGCGGGGTTGGGGGGAAGACGGTGACCATGGATATCGTCGGCCCCGTTACCCTGAAGGTGGGCGACGCCCCGCAACCGTTGCCGGAGGCGGCGGTGGTCGAGGGGCGTACCACCGGAGTTTTGGGGTTCGATCTGCTATCGGGCATGACGCTGGTGCTGCATGCCGATGGGGCCTTTTCGATCGGCGAGTGATCAGCGCCCGCGCGTGCCGATCGCCTGCAGCGTGGCGGTGATGCCGCTGAACAGGAAGCTGATCCCGAGCACATAACCCGGCAGCGTCAGCGCGGTGAAGGGGATGCCCCAGATGATCCACACCGCCAGCACGATGTTAAGAATACCGAGCAGGATCAGGCTGATCCCGAAGCGCCGGAAGCGCGTGCCGATAGCGATTTCGATCACGCCGCGCGCGGTCAGCCAAATCGCGATCAGCAACGTCAGCGAGACCGCGCCGCTTGCGGGTTCGACGATGATCCACGCGCCGATCGCCAGCGAAAGGATGCCGCTCAGCAAGGTGTAAGCGGAGAAATGATGGCCGCGCAGGCCGAAGCTCGCGACTACCGCGATCGCACCGGTCGCGATCAGGAAGGACCCGGCGAGCAGCGTGGCGGTCAGCGTCGCGCTGACCGGCCAGAGAAATGCGGTGATGCCGACCGCGATGCTGAGGAGGCCGTAAGCCAGTAGCCAACCGGTCCCGACGCGAGCGGATGTGGTGGACGAACCGAAAGTCGTGTCGCTCATGTCTGTCTCCAGGGTGAAGTGCACGGGGGGGCGTTGAACAAGCTGATTTTTATATCAGAACGCCGATCGTGTCAGGCGCACTATACGTAAGTTTACGGGCAACGCGGCCGCTGCCGAGTTCGCAGCTTTACGAATCGGCGCGTTGGGCGCTACCAACCGGAATGGCCCATTCCGCGTTCGTACCCCTTCGGATATTCTCTTCCTACACCATGCTCGATGGCGCGATCGAGCCAAAGGCGATTGCCAAACGCGCGCAGGAACTGGGCTTTCCCGCCGCCGCCTTGACCGACCGTAACGGCCTGTACGCCGCGATGGCGTTTGGCGATGCCGCGCGCGCGGCGGGGGTGCAGCCGGTGATCGGCACGATGCTCGGCGTCGCTCGCCCTGATATGCCCGAGAATGCACCGCCCGTGCTCGACTGGATCGCGCTCTACGCACAGGATGAGGATGGCTATCGCAATCTGTGCGTGCTGGTATCGCAAGCGCATCTCGATCGCCCGCTCGAACTCGCGCCGCACGTCCCCTTCGCCGCGCTGGAGGGCCGCACCGACGGCCTGCTCGCGCTCACCGCCGGTCGTGAAGGTGCCCTGGCGCGGCTGTTCGCCGAGGATCAGCCCGATCGCGCGCTGGCTTATGCCGATCGCCTGCAGGCCTTGTTCCCCGACCGGCTCTATATCGAGCTGACCCGGCGGCTCGACGAGATCGAAGGCAAGGCCGAACCGGCGCTGCTCGATCTCGCTTATGACCGCAATCTGCCGCTGGTCGCGACCAACCCGTGCTGCTTCGCCACGCAGGATTTCAGCGAAGCGCACGATGCGTTGCTGTGCATCGCCAATTCGACCTATGTCGCCAGCGAAGACCGGCCGCGCACCTCGCCGGACGCGTGGATGAAGCCAGCCAAGGACATGCGCGAGCTGTTCGCGGACTTGCCCGAGGCGATCGCCAACACGCTGGTGGTGGCGCAGCGCTGCGGCGTCGGCGCGCCCAAGCGCAAGCCGATCCTGCCGAGCCTCGCCGGCGATCCCACCGCCGAGGCCGCCAAGCTGCGCGAGGATGCCCATGCCGGGCTCGAGCGGCGGCTCGACCGGATCGAACAACTCGCGGTTTCTGCTCCCCTCCCGCTTGCGGGTGTGACTGGGGGAGGGGAGTCTTCTGCGGCTGGTTCAGGCCCTCCCCCAACCCCTCCCGCAAGCGGGAGGGGAGATTCGGACTGGCGCGAGCCGTACCGCAAGCGGCTCGATTTCGAGCTCGACGTCATCATCCAGATGGGGTTCCCCGGCTACTTCCTGATCGTCGGGGACTTCATCAAATGGGCGAAGGATCATGACATCCCGGTGGGGCCGGGGCGTGGTTCGGGCGCGGGCTCGGTCGTCGCCTGGGCGCTGACCATCACCGATCTCGATCCGATGAAACTCGGCCTGCTGTTCGAACGCTTCCTCAACCCGGAACGCGTGTCGATGCCCGACTTCGACATCGACTTTTGCGAAACGCGGCGTGGCGAGGTGATCCGCTACGTCCAGGAGAAATATGGCCGCGACCAGGTCGCGCAGATCATCACCTTCGGTAAGCTGAAGGCGCGCGCGGTGTTGAAGGACACCGGGCGCGTGCTGCAAATGGGCTATGGCCAGATCGACCGGCTTGCCAAGCTGATCCCCAACCTTCCCGCCGACCCGTGGGACCTGAAACGCGCGATCGACGGCGTGTCGGAACTGCACAGCGAATATAAGAACGATCGCAGCGTGCGGCATTTGCTCGATCTGGCGATGAAGCTCGAAGGCCTGCCGCGCCACAGCTCGACCCACGCCGCGGGCGTGGTGATCGGCGACCGTCCGCTTGCCGATCTCGTGCCGCTCTACCGCGATCCGCGTTCGGACATGCCCGTCACCCAGTTCGACATGAAATATGTCGAGGGTGCGGGCCTCGTGAAGTTCGACTTTCTCGGTCTTAAGACGCTGTCGGTGCTCAAAAAGGCGATCGACCTGTTGGCCGCGCGCGGCGTGGTGGTCGATCTCGACGCGCTCGAATGGGATGACGAGGGCGTCTACAAATTGCTGCAAAAGGGCGACACGGTCGGCGTGTTCCAGCTCGAATCCGAAGGCATGCGGCGCACGCTTTCCGCCGTTCGCCCGTCCAATTTCGGCGACATCATCGCGCTCGTCTCGCTCTACCGTCCGGGCCCGATGGACAACATCCCGATGTTCGGCCGTCGCAAGAATGGGCAGGAAGAGATCGCCTATCCGCACCCGCTGCTCGAAGGCATCTTGTCAGAAACCTACGGCATTTTCGTTTATCAGGAACAGGTGATGCAGGCGGCGCAGATCCTGGCCGGCTATTCGCTCGGACAAGCCGATTTGCTGCGTCGCGCGATGGGCAAGAAGGTGAAGTCCGAAATGGACGCGCAGCGCGCGGGTTTCGTCGAGGGCTGCAAGACGATCAACGGCATTCCCGAAGCCAAGGCCAACGAATTGTTCGACTTGATCGACAAATTCGCCGGCTACGGCTTCAACAAGTCGCACGCCGCCGCCTACGCCTTGCTGTCCTATCAGACAGCCTGGCTCAAGGCGCACCACCCGCACGAATTTTTCGCCGCCTCGATGTGCTTCGATCAGGCGCAGACCGACAAATTGAGCGTGTTCATCGACGATATGCGCCGCCTTGGCGTCGCCATCCTGCCCCCCGACATCAACCGCAGCGAGGCCGAATTCTCGGTCGAGGACACCGGCGTCGCCGAGAGCGGCGGCTTGGCCGTGCGCTACGCGCTCGCCGCGCTCAAATCGGTCGGCGAAGGCGCGATGGAAAAGCTCGTCGCGGAGCGCGAGGCGGGCGGGCCGTTCGAGTCGATCGACGATCTCGCACGCCGCATCGATCCGCGCATCCTCAACAAGCGGCAGTTGGAAACGCTGGCGGCGGCGGGCGCGTTCGATGCGCTGAACGACAATCGCGCCGGCATCGTGGCCAGCGCCGAAACGATCCTCGCCACCGCCGCGCGCATCCATGAACAGAAGATCAGCGGGCAGGGCGGTCTGTTCGGCACCGCCGAAGCCTCCGAACCGCCGATCAAATTCCCGCTTTCCGCGCGCTGGACGATGGCCGAGCGGATGGACCAGGAGCGCGAGGCGTTCGGCTTCTATTTCTCGGCGCATCCGGTCGACCGGCACAGCCATCTGGCCAAGCTGCACGGCGCGCGCAGCTTCGTCACACTGGGCGAACTCAACATTCCCGATGACGGCACCCGCGCCGGTGCGACGATGGCGGTGCTGGTCGAGGATGCGCGATGGCGCACCTCGGCGCGCGGCAAGCGCTATATGATGGCGACGCTGTCGGACCCGTCGGGCCAGTTCATGGCGACCTGCTTCGATGATGCGGTCGCCGCCGAGTTGGAGGAATGCGCGCGCACCGGTGGCTGCGGTCTGGCGACGGTCGAGCTCGATCGTCGCCCTGGCGAGGAAACCCCGCGCGTGTCGGTCAAGCGGTTGCAATCGTTCGAATCGCTCGCCTCCAACGCGCGCTTCTGCCTGGAACTGTCGGTCGATGCACCGGGCGCGATGGCGGCGCTCGCCAGCATGTTGTCCGAAGCGCGCGGCGCACGCGGCGAGGTGTGGGCGACGGTCGCGGTTTCGCCCGGCGAGACGACCCGCGTGCTGCTCGGGCGCGACTTTCTACTCGACGGAGAGCTTGCCGCGCGGATCGAAGCCTTGCAGGATGTTTCTAACGTAGTGCTGAGAACCGCAGAGGCGCGGCTGGCACTCGTCGGATAATCCCCCTCCCGCCTGCGGGAGGGGTTAGGGGAGGGCACGCGACCGGGCACCATGATGCCGCCGCCGCCCCCCCCCGCAGGCGGAGGGATGTCTATGCTCGGTGGAATGCAGGATTTCGAATTGCGGGTGCCGCGGCTGCTGGATCACGCCGCGCGCGAGCATGGCGGGCGCGAGATCGTCAGCTATTGGGCCGATGGCCGCGAAACCCGCAGTGATTGGGCCGGTGTTGCCCGCGATGCCCGCAAACTGGCGCAGGCGCTGGAGCGGATCGGGCTTAAGCCCGGCGACCGCGTCGCCACACTGGCGATGAACCACAGCCACCATCTGGTCGCCTGGTATGGCACGATCGGGATGGGCGGGGTGATCCACACCATCAACCCGCGCCTGTTCGACGAACAACTCGTCTATATCGCCAACCATGCCGAAGACCGCGTGCTGCTCTATGACAAGCAGTTCCAGCCTTTGGTCGATCGGCTGAAACCGCTGTGGACCAGCATCGAACGCTATGTCTGTTTCGACGATGGCGGCTTCGACGCGCTGATCGCGCAGGAGGATGGTGCCTATGCCTGGCATGAAGGCCCGGAACGCGATCCCTGCATGCTGTGCTACACCAGCGGCACCACGGGTAACCCAAAGGGCGTGCTGTACGAACATCGCTCGACCGTGATCCACGCGATGGCCGAAGTCGCACCCTGGGTGTTCAACCTGTCGCCTTCCGCCGTCGTGCTGCCGGTCGTGCCGATGTTCCACGCCGCCTCCTGGGGATTGCCGTTCGCGGGCGCGCTGGCGGGCGCGAAGTTCGTTTATGCTGCGGTCAACGATCCGGCGGTGCTGTGCCGCTTGATGAACCAGGAAAAGGTCACGCATTCGGCGGGCGTGCCGACGGTGTGGCTGGCGATGTTCGGCCATATCGATGCGACCGGCGAGGTGCCACGCTTCCTTAGCCAAGTGACGATCGGCGGCTCGGCCGCGCCGCGCGCGATGATCGAGCGGATCATGGGCATGGGCGTCGAGGTCAAGCATCTGTGGGGGATGACCGAGACCTCGCCGGTCGGCACCGCCGGTTTTCCGCCGCCGCATTGGGACGAGATGAGCGCGGAGGCCCAACTCGACCATGTCGGCAAGCAGGGGCAGATTCCCTTCGGCATCGAATTGCGTATCGTCGATGATGCGGGGGCTGTGCTGCCGCGCGACGGCACCAGTTCGGGTCGGTTGCAAGTGCGCGGGCCGTGGGTGGTGAAACGCTACTTCAAGGCCACGGAGGACGCGGTCGATGCCGACAATTGGTTCGACACCGGCGATGTCGCGGTGCTCCACGGCGACGGCACGATGCAGATCACCGATCGCGCCAAGGACGTCATCAAATCGGGTGGCGAGTGGATTTCCTCGGTCGATCTCGAAAATGCCGCGATCGGCTGCCCCGGCGTTGCCGAGGCGGCGGCAATCGGCGTGTATCACCCGAAATGGGACGAACGCCCGCTGCTGGTCGTCGTGCGCAAGCCCGGCAGTGCGGTGACCCCGCACGAGATTCTGGTCCACCTTGGCCGTCATGTGGCCAAATGGTGGTTGCCCGATGAAATCGTGTTCGTCGAGGCGCTGCCGCACACTGCGACCGGCAAGCTGCTCAAAACTGCCTTGCGCGAACAGTTCAAGGACCATGTGCTGGCGGCGGCCTGAAGCTGAGGCTTCCGCTTCTTTCCGTTCGGGCTGAGCTTGTCGAAGCCCCGCTCGCCCCACGCGCGTCCTGCACTTTGAGAGGTGCCCTTCGACAAGCTCAGGGCGAACGGGGATTCGCGGCAATACTCCCGCGCTAGCGCGTCACCAGCACCACCTTGTCGCGCGCGGTCGCGCCGCGCACCAGCGTTAGCGCCGATCGCGGTCGACCCAGCGCCTTGGCGAGCAAGGCGAGGATCGCGTCATTGGCCTTGCCATCCTCGGGCGTCACGGTGGTCCGCACGTTGAGCACAGCGGGCGCTCCATCGGCGGGCAGGCGGATGTCGTTCGCGCCCGCATTGGGGGTTGCGCGGATCGTCAAATGCCCGTGCGCATCGATCAATCGTTCGAGTTCCTCGCGCGGGGGGAAGCTGTTCTTGATGCGGCTCATGCCCGCCTTCTTAAAAGAATACCGACGCGTTGAGCGACAGGTATAGCGTGTCGTGGTCACTGGCACGGTTGAGCGCGCTGGCGAGGAAGCGGCCCTTTGCCAGCCACACTCCGTCGGCCTCAAGCTGGAGGCGCTTGGGCACCGCCCAGAACCGCACGCGGGCATCACTCTGCCACCCGGCATCGCGGCCCGATTGCCCGGTCGGGTCGACCACGCTGGTGGTGGCAAAGGCATCGCGCGCCGAGGCGAGCCACAGTTTCTTGACCGACAGCATCGCGTCCACGCGGGGCGACGGCGTCACCTCCAGCCGGGGTCCGAGCGAAATCAGGTTGCTGCGCGTCACCGCATTATACAGCCCCGCTGGGGAAAAATCGGCGCGGCGCATGCCGTACAGCGTGTCGAACCGACCATAGCCGCCGTTGCGGCGGTCGCCCGAAGCATAATCGCCCTCGACGGCGAGACGCGGCGTCCATGCCCTGGTCCATTGATAGCCGATCCGCGCGTGCGCGAACCATGCCTCCACCGGCACGCGTGCGGCGGTGGGGGCAAGGCTGGCGGCAATCGTGCCGGTCTGGCGCATGATCTCGACTTCGCCATCGGTTTTGCCCGGGCTGGCGGGGGCGACCAGCCGTGCGGTCAGCGTCGTCAGGTGACGATCGCGCGTCGCATGGTCCGGGCGGTCGCGTTCCTCGAAGCGGTACGCGCCGATATCGCCCGCAACGCGACCGAACAGGCGCGGCAGCCCGGCCGTCGCGGCCCAGATGCGCGTATCGAACCCCTCTCGATCCAGCACTACGCGCCCGGTCCGCAATCCGGCGGCATCGTCGGGCAAGCGTTGTTGCGGCAGCAGATAGAAAGCGGTCACATTCCAGCGATCGCCGTCGGCCAGATCGAGCCGGGCTCCGGTAAAGGCGTTGGTGGTGTTGCGGTAATCGTCATTGGCGATCAACCGGCGCGAGCGCAGGTCGGCGGTCTGCCGCCCAAGCGTCACATGCCCGTAGAGCCGCTTGCGCGCGGCATCGCCCAGATCGAGCCCGAGAAACGCCTCCACCGGCTCGAAGCCATTGACCTCGTTCGTCGACAGCGCGCTTGGGCGCGGAGCATCGAGCGCGCGGCTGTCGAACAGCGTCCCGCCCAGCGTCAGCGGGCCGCTGCGATATGTCGCACGCACGATCGTGCGCAACTGGGTCGAGGCTTCATCGACGGGTACGCCCGCGCGCGCCTGATCGCGGATCGTTTCGTAGCGCAGGCGGATGTTCGCCGAGACATCGCCGCCCTGGGGCGCGCGCGGCAGCACCTGGCCGTAAGCCGGAACGGCGGCGACCAGCACCGTAAATGTCAGAAGCCCCCGCATCCGGCGCGGGCATAGCAAAGATCGCGGACGACGCCCACCCGGCGTCACCCAAACAAATCGCCTTGCGGCCCCGGCGGTGGCCGGAACAGGTCGGTGCGCAACACCATCCGCTCCTGGTTCATCCCATGCTTGCGGCACGCGATGAGGAAGCGCGTGCGCAGCAAGTCCGCCCAGGGGCCACTGCCGCGCATCCGCGAGAAGAAGCCGGGGTCGTTTTCGCGGCCCTGCCGGATCGAGGCGATCGTCGCCATCACCTTGCTCGCGCGGTCGGGGAAGTGCGTGTCGAGCCAGGCCTTGAACAAGGGGGCGACCTCCCACGGCAGCCGCACCGGAATGAACGAGACCGAGCGCGCGCCCGCCTCCGCCGCTTGCTCGACCAGATGCTCGATTTCGTGATCGGTGATCGCGGGGATGACGGGCGCGATCGAGACATGCGTCGGCACGCCCGCCGCGACCAGCGCGCGCACCGCCGCCAGCCGCCGCTTCGGGGTCGGCGCGCGCGGTTCGACCGTCATCGCGATCTTGGGGTCGAGCGAGGTGATCGAAATCGCCACTGCCACCAGCCCTTTGGCCGCCATCGGCGCGATCAGGTCGAGATCGTGCACTACCCGGTCCGATTTTGTGGTGATGGTCAGCGGGTGGTTGGTCTCGGCCAGCACCGCGATGCAACCCCGCGTGATCCGCCACTCGCGCTCGATCGGCTGATACGGATCGGTATTGGTGCCGAACGCGATCGGCTGGGCGACATAGCCGCGCTTCGACAATTCCGTGCGCAGCAGCGCCGGGGCATCGGGCTTGGCAAACAGCTTGCTCTCGAAATCGAGCCCCGGCGAAAGGTCGTGAAAGGCGTGGGTCGGCCGCGCGAAGCAATAGATGCAGCCATGCTCGCACCCGCGATACGGGTTGATCGAGCGATCGAAGGGCACGTCGGGTGAGCTGTTGCGGCTGATGATCGTGCGCGGCCGCTCGACCGTCACGGTGGTGCGCAGGCGCGGTGGGGTGCCGTCGAGCATGTCGCGGTCGTCAAGCCAGTCGCCATCCGCCTCGCGCTCGGGCAAGTTGAAGCGGCTGCTTTCACCATTGAGCGTTGCGCCGCGCTGGGGGCGGTTTTGGGCCATTGACAGATCGTAGCAGGTGCTAGAGAACGTAACAAGAACATTCAGGGGGAGACTCAGCGATGGCGCGTCTGAACTATCTCGAATTGCCGGTCGGCGACCTTGCTGCGGCCAAGGCTTTTTACGCGGCTGCTTTTGGATGGGATTTCACCGATTTCGGGCCAAGCTATGCCTCCACGATGAGCGGGGACACGGATATCGGCCTGCAGGGCGATATCGCGGAACAGACCGCGGCCCCGCTGCCGGTGATCGAGGTGGCGGATCTGGAGATGGCGGAAGCGGCGGTGCAGGCGGCGGGGGGCGAGATCACGCTGGCGATTTTTGCGTTTCCCGGCGGGCGGCGGTTTCATTTTCGCGATGTGGCGGGGCATGAATTGGCGGTGATGCAGCCAAGGTGAAGTGCTTGTCCGCCAAGATCTGGGTGATAGACATCACGAAGATTTCCGGGGGATTTTCCATGATTCGTTCGTATCTTCGCGGTTTGACGGCGGTGTTGTTCGCGGCCTCGGCATTGCTGCCGCTGGCGGCGCGGGCCGAGGAAAACAAGGAGCGCTTGCTCGACCTGCGCCAGCCGCCGGTGGTGGTGCAGGCGTTGCACGACGCAGGCTACAAGGCCGAACTCAAGACCAACAAGGCGGGCGAGCCCTATGTGCTCAGCGGTGCCAACGGATCGTCCTTCACGATTGAGTTTTACGGCTGCACCGGGGTGAAGGACTGCAACTCTTACCAATTCTCCAGCTGGTACAAGGCCGAGCCGCTGTTCACGCCCGAACTCGCCAATGAGTGGAATCGCGACAAGCGCTTTTTGAAGATCGTGGTCACCAAGGAGGGCACGCTCGATGAGTGGATGGATTTCTCCGCCGTCGGCAAGACCACCTTCGCCAATTTCGCCGACATCGTCGATTGGTATCAGACGATGGATGCCGACCTGACCAAATTCCTCGATGAAAAGCGCGCGGCGGCGAAGAAGTAGCGGATCATCGCGCCCCTTACCGGGCTTAGCGCTCGCGCAAACGCGGCATCAGTTCGACGAAGTTGCAGGGGCGGTGGCGGCTGTCGAGCTGGCTCGCCAGGATGCCATCCCACCCGTCCTTCACCGCGCCCGTGGAGCCGGGCAGCGCGAAGATATAGGTGCCGCGCGTCACGCAGGCGCAGGCGCGCGATTGCACCGTGGAGGTGCCGATCGTCTGGAAACTGAGCCAGCGGAACAGTTCGCCAAAGCCCGGGATCATCTTGTCGGCAACGCGTTCGATTGCTTCGGGCGTTACGTCGCGCCCGGTCACGCCTGTGCCGCCGGTGGTGATGATGCAGTCAATCTGCGGATCGTCGATCCAGCGGTGCAGTGTGCCGACGATGAGGTCGGCATCGTCGCGCACAATCTCGCGCGCGGCCAGCACATGTCCGGCACCCTCCAGCCGCGCGACCAAAGTGTCGCCCGAACGATCCTCGGCAAGGCCGCGCGTGTCGGAGACGGTAAGGACGGCAATGCGGACGGGCTGGAAGGTCAGGCTTTCGTCAATCGGCACGGGCGATCGCTTGTCTCGAGGGGCTGGTCGCCGTGGTGCTCGCCATCGTGCGGCCCGAGGACGCGCTCGATGTCAGGCGAACCGCTGCTGCCCCCGGCAGGCCGGGGAAGCGCGGCCACAGGCCCTGCGACAAAGCGGCACGGCTGACCGAGGCGGTCTTGCCGGTCTGCGTCTCATAGACCCAATAATTGCGCAGCACCGTGGTGACGTAGCCGCGCGTCTCCCAGAACGGGATCGATTCGATGTAGAGCAACGGATCGCCGCCGTCGCGGGCCTGCGCGTTCCACGCCTCGACCGGCCCAGGCCCGGCGTTATATGCCGCAATCACCTTGGGCAGCAGACCGTCGGTGCAATGCTGGTCGCGCAATTGCTCGAGATAGCTTTGGCCCACCTCGAAATTGGTGCCGGGGCGGGAGAGGGCGCTGCGGTCGAAATTGCGGCCCTGCTTGCGCGCAATGTCGGTCGCGGCACCAGGGCGGACCTGCATCAGGCCGTAAGCCCCGGCCGGGCTGACCACATCGGTGCGGAAGCGCGATTCCTGCAGCGTGTGCGCAAACACCAGCGCCTTGTCGACGCGCCAGCCGCCATCGGGTGCCCAATTGGGCGCGGGGAAGCGCGCCTCGACTGGCGGCGTCGCGCCGACCGGGCCATTGTGCGACAGCCAGATCAACGTGGCGGGAAGATCGAGTGCCGTCGTAAGGCGGACCAAAGCGGGATATTCGGCGGGGTCGCCGATCCGCGCTTGTTGCCGGATGACACTGTCGGCCAACCCGTTTTCGCCAATCTCGACCAAGGCCGCCGCAACGCGCACATTGGGGCGGCGACCAAGCGTCTGCCAGTCGCTCGCGACCACGGCCGCCATCGGGTGCGCGGCGGTTTCGCGAATGCCGAGCGCCTGGCGTGCCAGCAGCCCGTAAAACGTCTCGCGATATTGCGCCGCGTTCTTCAGCCGGTTCTCGACGCGATCGGGCCGCGCGCACTGCATGTCGGCGCGCGCCGCCCAATAGAGTGCCGCCGCGCGCAGGTCGACATCGCTGGCGCGCGCGGCAACGCCCTCGAACAGCGTGCCAGCGGCGGCGCAATCATGCTGCCGCCATGCCGCCAGCGCCCCGACCCACTGGCCCTCGACCGCGAAATCGCCATATCCGGCGGCGGCCTTCTGCGCCATCGCGCGGGCATTGCTGTCGTCACCCGCCAGGAAATACATCCAGGCGATCTTGCGCTGCCATTCGGTCTGCAGGTCGCTGGAAAGCCCCGGCGTCGCCTCGAGCAGCGCCTGCGCATCCGCCCCGCGATCTTCCTTGATCATCGGCTGCATCTTCAGCGCGAGTTCGACCGCGAGCAGATCGCCTTTGCCGAAGCTCTTCGCGCGCTTGCGGGCGGGCGCGCCGTCGATCCAGGTGAGCGCGCGTGCCTCGGGCAGCGGCGGCAACCCGACACCCCCGCGCGACGCGGCCATCGTCAGGATCTGCTTGGCCTGGGGCAGTTCGGGCGCACTGGCGAGCAGCTTCATCAACGGGTCGAGATCGGCCTTGGGCGAACCCTTGGCGGTCAGCAATTCCGCCTGCGCGATCGCGTGGAGCGGGCCGGGCTTGAGCGCGGCGAGCTGAAGCTGGGCGTCCTGCCATCTCTGGCTGCGGATGCTGGCGAAGACCGCGCGATAACCCTCGCGCTGCTCGACATCGAGCTGTGCGGGAATAACGCCGCGCGGACTGGCGGTTTCGATCGAGGCCGGCGGCTCCCCCGCCGCATGTGCGACACCGGGAACGGCGAGCGCCAAGGTGGCGACGACAGCCAGTCTAGCGCTCATGCGTCCAATCCTGCGATCAGCATCTGCAAATCCTTCCACGCGCGCGCCTTTTCGGCGGGCCGTTCCAGCAAGAGTCGCGGATGGAAACTGGCCACCACATCAACCGTGGTCCCACCCATGCCACCTTCGAGGTTAATTGCCTGCAAACTACCGCGGGCACGCGCGACGTCCATCCCGGTAAATCCACGACTGGGCGCATTCCCTAATAGGAGTACCCGTTTCGGGGCGACCAGCGCGACATGATGGCGCGCAATCTCGACCAGCCGCGCCTCGATTTCCGGCGCGATTCGGCCCGCCATCGGGCGCACCGAGCACATTGGCGCAAGGTACACCGATTCGCGATCCCGCCCGATCGCGGCCAGCATCCGGTCGAACAACCGCCCGACCGTGCCACTCAGCAGCACGCCGGTATCGCTATCGTCGCGATCGGGCACATCCACCAAAATCATGATGTCTGCGGCGGGATTGCCCGATGCCGCGATCGGATCGCCGCGCCACGCTGCTTCCGGCGCATCGGGACCAGTGCGCCACGCGAGGAACGCATCGAGCGTGACCGGTAGCGGCACGACGACCGGTGCCGCTACGGCGCGCGGGGCCGGGCGCTGTGGCTGGGTTTCGACCGGTGCAAGCGGGGTGGCGGTCCAGTCGCGCGCGTCCTCGTCGACCAGCGTGTCGATGCCGACATCGCGCCACCATTCCAGCGCGCTCGCCGCCGCCAAACGCCAATCGATATTCTGGTCAGCCCCCATGCGTTCCTTTAGACTCCTATGTTGACGTGAAGGTCAATTCGCTGGCACGCGGAGATGGACAGGACGTGCCGCGCGCGCGACGAGAATGCGCAGGTGGCGTCCGCGATGGAGACGAGATGTGAGCAGCCAAGAAACTGGGGCCGAAAACCACCGCGAATCCATGCCCTATGACGTCGTGATCGTCGGGGCGGGGCCTGCCGGCCTGTCGGCGGCGATCCGGCTGAAACAGGTTGCGGCCGAAAAGGGCGCGGACTTGTCGGTCTGCATCCTTGAAAAAGGCTCCGAAGTCGGCGCGCACATTTTGTCGGGCGCGGTCATCGATCCGCGCTCGCTCGATGAGCTGATCCCCGATTGGCGCGAAAAGGGCTGCCCGCTTGCCGAGGTGCCCGTCACCGACAACCAGCATTGGATGCTGTCCAAGACCGGCAAGGTCGCGGTGCCGCATTTCCTCACGCCGCCCTTCATGCACAATAAGGGCACCTACACCGGCAGCTTGGGCAATCTGTGCCGCTGGCTGGCGACCCAGGCCGAGGAACTGGGCGTCGAGATTTTCCCGGGCTTTGCCGCCGCCGAGATTCTCTACAATGACGATGGCTCGGTAAAGGGCGTCGCCACCGGCGATATGGGCGTGGCGCGCGATGGCACGCACAAGCCCGATTATACGCCGGGCCTCGAAATCCACGCCAAATACACCTTCTTCGGGGAGGGCGTGCGCGGCCATCTGTCCAAGCAGATCATCCGGACCTTCGATCTGGCGAAGGACAGCCAGCCGCAGGTCTACGGCATCGGCATCAAGGAATTGTGGGACATCGCGCCCGAAAACCATGTGCCCGGCCGCGTGATCCACACCCAGGGCTGGCCGCTCAATGAGACCGAGGGCTCCAATGGCGGCGGCTTCCTGTATCATCAGGCTAATGGGCAGGTCGCGCTCGGTTTCGTCACCTGGCTTAGCTATTCCAACCCCTATCTCTCGCCCTTCCAGGAAATGCAGCGCTGGAAGACCCACCCGAAGATCGCCGAGATCCTCAAGGGTGCCAAACGCGTGTCCTACGGCGCGCGCGCGATCAGCGATGGCGGCTTGCAGTCGATCCCCAAGCTGGTCTTCCCCGGCGGGGCGCTGATCGGCTGTTCGGCCGGTTTCCTCAACGTGCCGCGCATCAAGGGCACGCACACCGCGATGAAGAGCGGCATGATGGCGGCAGAGGCTGCGGTCGATGCGATCGTGTCGCAGCGCCAGCACGATGAGCTGGCGGCATATCCGGAGGCGTTCGAGGCGAGCTGGGTCAAGAAGGAGCTGTCGATCGTCCGCAACGTCGTGCCGCTGGTCGAAAAGTTCGGCGAGCTGATCGGCTCGGCGCTGGCGAACGTGACGATGTGGGCCGAATATATCGGCGTGAAGATGCCCTTCACGATGAAGCACCACCCCAACAACGAAAGCCTGTGGCGCAAGGATCAGGTCAAGCCGATCGCCTATCCCAAGCCCGACGGTGTGCTGACCTTCGATCGTCTCTCCTCGGTGTTCATCTCGAACACCAATCATGAGGAGGACCAGCCCGTCCATCTGACGCTGAAGGACCCGAACATCCCGGTCGAATATGACCTGCCAATGTATGACGAACCGGCGCAACGTTATTGCCCGGCGGGCGTGTATGAAATCGTCGGGCAGGACGAGGGCAACCCGAAGTTCGTGATCAACGCGCAGAATTGCGTCCACTGCAAGACCTGCGACATCAAGGACCCGACGCAGAACATCAACTGGGTGGTGCCGGAGGGCGGGGGCGGGCCGAATTATCCGAACATGTGATGGGCGCTTCCCCGGCGAAGGTGCGCATCGCTGTTTTCAACCGGTGCGATCTTGTTCTAGGGGCTGCCGCCGATGATCACCGAAAACGCCCCCGCCAAGATCAACCTCGCACTGCACGTCCGCGCGCGCCGCGCCGATGGCTATCATGAGCTGGAAACGCTGTTCGCCTTTGTCGCGGATGGCGACACCGTTACGCTGGAGCCGGGGCCGCTCTCGCTGACCATCACCGGCCCGTTCGCGCATGGCCTGTCGGGCGAGGGCGACAATCTCGTCACCCGCGCCGCGCGCGCCTTTGCTGATCGCTTCGGCGTGCCCGTGGGCGGGGCCTTCACGCTCGACAAGCATTTGCCGGTCGCCTCCGGCATTGGCGGCGGCTCCGCCGATGCGGCGGCCGCCTTGCGCGCGCTGGCGCGGGCGCACGATGTCGCGACTGACGACCCGCGCCTGTTCGAGATTGCGGCGGCGCTTGGTTCGGACGTGCCGGCCTGCCTGCTTGGGCGCACCGCGATGGGGCAGGGGCGCGGCGAGCGGCTGGAAGCGCTTGCCGGGCTGGCGGATATGCCGACGTTGCTGGTGAACCCCGGCGTCGCCGTATCGACGGCGGCGGTGTTCAAGGCGTGGGATGGCGTCGATCGCGGCGCATTGCCGACCGGGGACGTGTTGGCGATGGCGCTCGAAGGGCGCAATGACCTGGAGGCACCGGCGCGCGCACTTGCGCCCGAAATCGATGCAGTGCTGGACGCGCTTGGCGAGGGCAATCCAGTGCTGGCGCGGATGTCGGGATCAGGCGCGACCTGCTTTGCCCTCTATACGGATGAGGCGGAGCGCGCCGCCGCCGCGACGCGCATTCGTGCCGCCCAGCCGGGGTGGTGGTGTCTCGAAACGCGACTCGTATGACACTCTCGCGCTCCATTTCGGGACAGACGATGCAGCGCGCTGTGCAGCAACGGCGGAAATGCGCGCTTGGCACTGGCCTTGCAGCGGTCGGGTCGAACGGGTCCGCCGCCCCCAGCGGAGCGCCCGTTGATGGTCCACGGTCCCCCCGCGCGCCATCCATGCAGCGGGACGGCGCGGGCAACCGCGCCGTCCCCTCGCTGGCATGACCGGCCCGCGCATCCTGCCCGCAACCACGGGCGACATTCTGCTGATCTGCGATCACGCGTCGAACGCGGTGCCTGTCGGGGTCGAGCTCGGCATCGCGCCCGACTTGCTCGACAAACACATTGCGATCGATCTTGGCAGCGCCGCGCTGACCGAAGCGTTGGCGGAAGCGCTCGATGCACCGGCCATCCTTGCCAGCGTGTCGCGTCTGGTGATCGACCTCAACCGCCCGCTCGATTCTCCGGGCTTGATCCCCGGCACCAGCGATGGCCACGCCATTCCCGGCAATGCCATCGCCGAGCGCGACGACCGCATCGCTCGCTTTTATGTGCCTTATCACGAGGCCATCGACGCCGCGATCGCGGCGCGGCGACCGGTTCTGCTTGCGGCGATCCATAGCTTCACGCCACAGCTCGAAAGCGGGAGCGGCGCGGTTCGTCCCTGGGAAATCGGTATCCTGTCGAACAACGACCGTCGCGCCGCCGAGATCGCGCTGCCGCTGCTGAGGGCGCAGGGCCTGGTCACCGGCGACAATGAACCCTATTCGGGCCGCCTGCTCAACGCGACGCTCGACCGGCATGGGGAAGGCAACGGGATTGCCAGCCTTTCGATCGAAATCCGCAACGATCTGATCGCGGACGCGGGCGGCGTGGCGCGGTGGGTCACGATCCTCACGCCAATTTTGATCGAAATACGTAACAGACTTGCGTCGAACGGGGGTTTGGCGACATAGGCTTTCGCCATGACTCGCACCTTCGACAAAGCCAAGCTTCCCAGCCGTCACGTTTCGGTTGGGCCAGAACGCTCACCCCATCGCAGCTATTATTATGCGATGGGCATCGCCGAGGCGGACATCGCCAAGCCGTTCGTCGCGCTCGCCTCGGCTGGAAACAACTCCGCGCCGTGCAACACCAAGCTGGACGAACAGGCCGATGCCGCGCAGGCGGGCGTCATCACCGGCGGCGGAATGCCGCGCCGTTTCAACACCATAACCGTCACCGATGGCATCGCCATGGGGCATCAGGGGATGAAATCCTCGCTCGTCAGCCGCGAAGTGATCGCCGATTCGGTCGAGCTCAGCGTGCGCGGCCATTGCTACGACGCGCTCGTCGGCTTTGCCGGGTGCGACAAGTCGCTGCCGGGCATGATGATGGCGATGCTGCGCCTCAACGTGCCGAGCATCTTCGTCTATGGCGGATCGATCCTGCCCGGTCGCTTCCATGATCGCGACGTCACCGTCGTCGATGTGTTCGAGGCGGTCGGCCAATATGCGGCGGGCGGCTGTCCGCTGCAGGAACTGATCGAGCTCGAAAAGGTCGCGTGCCCCGGGCACGGCGCGTGCGGCGGTCAATTCACTGCCAACACAATGGCTTGTGTGGGCGAGGCGATCGGCCTCTCGCTGCCCAATTCGAACATGATGCCCGCCCCCTATCGCGGCCGCGACGAGATTGCGATCGCAGCGGGCGAGCAGGTGATGGAACTGATCGCGCGCAACATCCGCCCGCGCGACATCTGCACGCGCGAAGCCTTCATCAACGCAGCGCGCGTTGTCGCGGCGACCGGCGGATCGACCAACGCCGCCTTGCATTTGCCTGCGATGGCCAATGAAGCGGGCATCGAGTTCGATCTGTTTGACGTGGCGGAGGCCTTTAAATCAACGCCTTATATCGCCGATCTCAAGCCCGGCGGTAAGTATGTCGCCAAGGACATGTATGAGGCGGGCGGCGTCTACATGCTGATGAAGACGATGCTCGAAGGCGGCTTCCTCGACGGCAATTGCCTGACCGTGACGGGCAAGACGCTCGGCGAAAACATCGATCAGGTCACCTGGAACCCCGACCAGAAGGTCATTTACGACGTCAAGGCACCGCTATCGGCGACCGGCGGCGTGGTCGGTTTGCGCGGCACGCTCGCGCCCGATGGCGCGATCGTGAAGGTCGCGGGGATGCACCGGTTGCAGTTCACCGGCCCGGCCCGCGTGTTCGATTGCGAGGAAGAGTGTTTCGCTGCGGTCGAGGCGCGCCAGATCAACGAGGGCGAAGTCATCATCATCCGCTATGAAGGCCCCAAGGGCGGGCCGGGCATGCGCGAGATGCTGTCGACCACCGCCGCGCTTTACGGTCTTGGGCTGGGTGAAAAGGTCGCGTTGATCACCGACGGTCGCTTCTCGGGCGGCACGCGCGGCTTCTGCATCGGCCATGTCGGGCCGGAAGCCGCCGAGGGCGGGCCGATCGGGCTGGTCGAGGACGGTGACATCATCCGCATCGATGCCGAAGCGGGCACGATCGACCTTGACGTCGATCCGCAAACGCTGGCGGCCCGCAAGGCGGCATGGGTGCCGCGCGTCAATGATTACCAGGCGGGCGCGCTGTGGCGCTATTCCCAGACGGTCGGGCCTGCCTATAAGGGCGCGGTCACGCACCCGGGAGCCAGCGCCGAAACTCATGTCTACGCGGATATCTAGTCTAATATTGCTGGCCTTTTCGCTCGCCGCGTGCGGCGAGCAACGCACCGACCACGCCACACTCGCCAAGATCGAGGCGGAGCAGCGCCAGGCGCGCGACGATAGCGGGAACATCGTCTGCGCGGAGCGCGGTTCCGCCGATTTCGCGCGGACCTGCACGGTCGACCGAAGCGAAACCGATGCCGGGCTGGTGCTGACCGTGCGCCACCCGGACGGGGCGTTCCACCGCCTGTTGGTGACCAAGGACGGACGTGGTGTTATCGCTGCAGACGGTGCGGAAACCGCCGTGGTGACGATTATCGCCAATGGCGAGATCGAGGTTGCCTTGGGCGGTGACCGCTATCGTCTTCCGGCCACGGTCAAGGGCAAGGCGGCGCGCGCCTCATGATCCCGATCGATGGTCAGCCGATTTTGACCGCAGTTGAGATGCGCGCGGCCGAACAGCGCGCGATCGATGCGGGAACCAGCGTCACCGCGCTGATGGAGCACGCCGGGGCGGGCGTGGCCGAGGCGGTGCGGCGGCTGGCGGGGAGCGCGCCGGTGCTGGTGCTGTGCGGACCGGGCAATAATGGCGGCGACGGCTATGTCGCGGCGCGGATTTTGCGTGCGAACGGGGTCGCGGTACGCGTGGCGGCGACGGGCGCTCCGACGAGCGAGGCCGCCATTCAGGCACGCGGCGGCTGGGATGGGGCGGTTGAAGCGCTTGGCGACGCCGCGCCTGCGCCGGTTGTGCTCGATGCCATTTTCGGGACGGGGCTGTCGCGGCGGGTCGACGATGCCATTGCGGCACCGCTGGCTGCGCTGGTGCAGGCGGCGCGGCTTTCGATCACGGTCGATGTGCCGACCGGCCTCGCCACCGACACGGGCGAGGCGCTGATCGATACTGTCAGCCGCTTCGATATCACGCTCGCACTGGGTGCGTTGAAACCCGTGCATGTGCTTGCTGCATCTGCTGAAACTTGTGGAACCGTGCGGTTGGTGGAGATCGGCCTGGAGACACGCAGCGCTGCGCGCGCGACGGTGATCGATCGCCCCACGCTGCGAGCGCCCGGCAGCGACAGCACCAAATATACGCGCGGGATGGTGGCGGTGGTCGGCGGGATCATGCCCGGAGCCGCCGCGCTCGCTTCGGAGGCGGCGATGCGGGCCGGGGCGGGCTATGTGCTGTTGCTGTCGGACACGCTGCCGGCCAACACGCCGCACGCGCTGGTGCGTCGAGCCTGGGCACCGGACGCGCTTGCGGACGCGCGGATCGGGGCGATCCTGATCGGCCCCGGTCTCGGGCGCGACGATGCGGCGCGATCCAAGCTCGCAGTGGCGCTGGCGAGCGATCGCCCGCTGGTGATCGATGGCGATGCGCTGCATTTGCTGGACGGACGGACCTTTCATGATCGGAAAGCGCCGACGATCCTGACCCCGCATGGCGGCGAATTTGTTGCGGCGTTCGGCGCGTGGAGCGGCAGCAAGGTCGAGGCGGCACGGTCCGCCGCAGCCTCATCGGGGGCGGTGGTGGTGTTCAAGGGGGCGGACACGGTCATCGCTGACCCTGATGGCAGCGTTGTGGTGGCTCCGCATGGCTCGTCCTGGCTTTCGACCGCAGGCACGGGTGACGTGCTGGCGGGGGCGGTCGCCGCGTTGGCGGCAAGCGATTCGCCGCTGGGGACGCCAGCGCGCGCGGCGGCAGCGGTGTGGATGCACGGCGCGGCCGCGCGGCGGTTGGGCGGGGCGTTTCTGGCGGACGACTTGGCGCGTGAAATATCGGTAATAAGGGCGGCGTTGTGAGCGATGTGATTGTGCGTGTGGCGGCGCGGGGCGATGGTGTGACCGCCGATGGTCGGCACGCTGCCTTTGCCGCGCCGGGCGATACGCTGACGCCCGACAATCTCGTGATTCCGGGGCCGCGCCACCAGACGCCGCCATGCCGCCACTTTCCGCTGTGCGGTGGGTGCCAGCTCCAGCATCTCGATGACGCAAGCTACGCCGATTTCCTGAGCGATCGTATTTCTGGGGCGCTTGCCGCGCAGGGGCTGACGGCACCGCTTCGACCGCCTTCACTGTCCCCCGACCGCACGCGGCGGCGTGCGGCGCTCCATGCCGAGGTCAAGGGCGGTGCGGTCCGGTTGGGGTTCAGCGAACCCGCCAGCCATGCGATCGTCGATGTGCAGGAATGCTGGATCCTGACGCCTGCGCTGTTCGCGGTGCTGGCGCCCTTGCGCAAACTGCTCGCGCGGGCACTGAAGGGGCGGGCGCGGCTGCATTTGACCGAGGTCGATCAGGGCATCGATCTGCTGATCGAGGGCAAGCTGGCCGAGGGGCTGGCGATTGCCGAAGGGATCACGGCGTTTTGCGGCACGCACGGTATTGCGCGCTTGGCGGTCGATGACGGGATCGGCCCCGAAACGCGCTGGGAGCCTGAGGCGGTGACGATCACGCTCGGTGGTGTGGCGGTGTCCTTTCCCTCGGGCAGCTTCCTGCAAGCGACGCGCGAGGGCGAGGCGAGCCTGGTTGCGGCGGTGCGCGAGGCAATTGGCGCAGTGCGGGTGAGCGCGGATCTGTTCGCCGGGCTGGGCACGCTGGCGCTGTCGCTGCCGGGCAAGGTGTATGCTGCCGAGGCTGGGCGCGATGCGATCTTCGCGTTGAAGGCGGGCGCGGCGCAGGCGGGCCGGGCGGTGTTTGCCGAGCATCGCGACCTGTTCCGGCGTCCGCTGACGAGTGCGGAATGCGACCGGTTCGAGGCGATCGTGCTCGATCCGCCGCGTGCGGGTGCGCGCGAGCAGGTGACGCAACTGGCGGCATCAAAGGTGCCGGTGATCGCCTATGTTTCGTGCAATCCCAGCAGCTTTGCGCGCGATGCGGAGATTTTGTGCAAGGGTGGTTACACGCTCGATTGGGTGCAGCCGGTCGGCCAGTTCCGCTGGTCGACCCATGCCGAGTTAGCGGCCCGCTTCAGCCGATAGCCATCAAGGATAATCTGCCCGCAGGAAGTACAGGCCGTCGGGCGGGGCGTTGAAGCCGAGTGCGGTGCGGTCGCGGGCTTCGAGCGCGGTGGTCATGTCGTCGGGGCTCCATTTGCCCTCGCCGACCAGCGCGAGGCAGCCGACCATCGAGCGCACCTGATGATGCAGGAACGAGCGTGCCGAGGCGAACACGCTGATCCGCTCCCCCTCCGCCACCACATCGAGCCGGTCGAGCGTGCGCAGCGGGCTGTCGGCCTGGCAATGCGCCGAGCGAAAGGTGGTGAAGTCATGCCGCCCGATCAGCCGCGCGGCACCGTCCGCCATTGCCGCGACATCGAGCGGGGCGGGGATGCGCCATGCCAGCCCGCGCTCGACCGTCAGCGGCGCGCGGCGGGTGACGATGCGGAACTCATAATGCCGCCCGATGCATGAAAAGCGCGCGTGCCAGTCATCGGGGACGATCTCGCAAGCGAGGATCGCAATCGGATCGGGCCGTAACTTGGCGTTGAGCGCCTCCATCAGCCGGAAGGGAGTGAAGATGCGGGTCAGGTCGAGATGCGCGCGCATACCGAGGCCGTGGACGCCAGCATCGGTGCGCCCGGCGGCGTGGACGGTGATCTCCTCCCCGGTGATCGCGTGCGCGGCGCGTTCGATGGCGGCCTGGACGCTCGCCCCGTGGCGCTGGCGTTGCCAGCCCATATAGGGGCGTCCGTCGAACTCGACCGTCAGCGCGAACCGCGTCAAAGCTGTGTGCCTGCAGGGATGGAGAAGCCGCGCAAGAGTTCGTCGGTGGTCATGACGCCACGCCCGGCGCGTTGCAGCAAGGTCGGGCGGATCGCGCCCCTGCCGCAGGCAATGGTGAGCAGCGCGTCGAGCACCACTCCCTCTCCCCGCTGGCGGGGAGAGGGCCGGGGAGAGGGGCTATGCGTATCGTCGGCGTTCTGCTGGACTGCCCCTCTCCCGACCTCGCTACGCTCGGCCACCCTCTCCCCGCTTGCGGGGAGAGCGAGAAGGTCTGCCGCCAGCACTTTGATGCGTTCGCCCTGAAATTCGACGAACGCGCCGGGCACCGGGTTGAAGGCGCGAATGTGCTGCTCGACCGCGTCGGCCGATTGGGTCCAGTCGATGCGCGCCTCAGCCTTGTCGATCTTGGCGGCATAGGTGACGCCGTCTTCGGGCTGCGCCTCGGGCGGATAGGCGTCGAAGTCGCCCAGCACCTGCACCATCAGCCGTGCGCCCATCGCGCTCAATTCGTCGGTCAGCGCGCCCGCGGTCTTGCCGTCGATCGCGGTCGTGTCACGCAGCAGCACCGGGCCGGTGTCGAGCCCGGCCTCCATCTGCATGATGCACACGCCGGTTTCGCCGTCGCCCGCGAGGATCGCGCGCTGGATAGGGGCCGCGCCGCGCCAACGCGGCAGCAGCGAGGCGTGGACGTTGAGGCACCCGCGTGCCGGCGCATCCAACACTGCGCGCGGCAGGATCAATCCATAAGCCGCAACCACCGCGACATCGGCTCCGAAGGCCGCGAACTCCGCCTGCGCCTCGGCGTCGCGCAGCGTGACCGGCGTGCGCACCGCAATGCCGAGCGCTTCGGCGCGGGCCTGCACCGGGGACGGGGTGAGCGCCTTGCCTCGCCCGGCGCGGCGCGGGGGTTGGCTGTACGACGCCACGACATCATGTCCGGCATCGACCAAGGCTTGCAGCACCGGCACCGAGAAGTCCGGGGTTCCCATGAAAATGATCCGCATGGCGGCGCTTTGCGATCGAGGGCCCGCAAACACAAGCCCCGTCACCCCGGCGCAGGCCGGGGCCGCTGGGACGGGTGCGCGGCGGTCGTTTTCAGCGCTACGGGACGGCCCCGGCCTGCGCCGGGGTGACGAACGCGGCGCAACCCCCTATCTGTTCTCCATGGCCTCTCCCGAAATCGAAGCGCTGACACAGGCCCTCGCCAAATTGCCGGGGCTGGGGCCGCGCTCCGCCCGACGTGCGGTGCTGCATTTGTTGAAGAAGCGTGAGGCGGCGCTGGGGCCGTTGCTGAGTGCCTTGATGGCGGTTGAGGAACGGCTCTCAACCTGTTCGATGTGCGGCAATATCGATACCACCAATCCGTGCGGCGTGTGCGCCGATCCGCGCCGCGATGCGCGCGCGCTGTGCGTGGTGGAGGAGGTGGCCGATCTGTGGGCGCTGGATCGATCGCGGCTGTTTCCGGGGCGGTTCCATGTGCTGGGCGGGCGGCTGTCGGCGCTGGAGGGCGTGCGGCCCGAGGATCTCGCGATCGATTCGCTGGTGCGCCGCATCGCCGAGGGCGGGATCGACGAAGTCGTGCTGGCGATGAACGCGACGCTGGAGGGGCAAACCACGGCGCATTACATCATCGAGCGGATCGAACGCTTTCCGGTGCGCATCACCCAATTGGCGCACGGCCTGCCGGTGGGCGGCGAGCTCGATTATCTCGATGAAGGCACGCTGGCCCAGGCACTGCGCGCGCGCCGACCGGTGGGGTAATTTAAGAAGATTGGGTTCGCGCAGAGGCGCAGAGGACGCAGAGATGGCCTTCTCCGCGTCCTCTGCGCCTCTGCGCGAACCACTCTTTCTTTTTCTTGAGCGCTGCCGCGCGGAGAAGAACGAAACTTGACGGACGCCTGTTGCTTTCCTAGCTCGCAGGAATGGCTGTCCTAGAAATTCTTGAAGTTCCGCATCCCGGTCTCCGCGCCGTCGCCAAGCCCGTCGAGACGGTGGACGATAGCGTTCGCAAGATCGTGTCCGACATGTTCGATACGATGTACGCTGCGCGGGGCATCGGCCTTGCCGCAACGCAGGTTGCGATCGAGCAGCGCATTGTCGTGATCGATCTGCAGGAGCCAGAAAGCGACGCGGAAGACGCCAAGCCGGTGCGCAAGCCGCTCGTCTATATCAACCCGGAATTGTTGTCGCTGAGCGAGGAAACCTCCTTCTATAACGAAGGCTGCCTGTCGATCCCCGAGCAATATGCCGAAGTGGAGCGCCCGACCCGGTGCCGCGCGAGCTGGCTCGACGAGCAGGGCGAGCGCCACGAGGCCGATTTTGACGGTTTGCTGGCGACGGCGTTGCAGCATGAGATCGACCATCTGAACGGCGTGCTGTTCATCGACCACATCTCCAAGCTGAAGCGCGATATGCTGCTCAAGAAGCTCGCGAAGCAACGCAAGGCGGCGTGACCTCTTCTCCCTCTCCCCTTCAGGGGAGAGGGTCGGGGAGAGGGGCAGTAACAACCATTGCGGTCAACACTGCCCCTCTCCCGCGCTTCGGCTTCGCCTCGCTTGCCCTCTCCCCTTCAGGGGAGAGGGAGCGGCTAGAACAGCCCCTCAATCTCACCCTCAGCCCCGAACCGGATCCCCTCCGCCGCCGGAACGCGCGGCAGGCCGGGCATCGTCATGATCTCCCCGCAGATCGCCACCACGAAGCCTGCCCCCGCGCTCAATCGCACCTCGCGCACCGGCACGACATGGCCGGTCGGCGCGCCGAGCTTGGCCGGGTCGGTCGAGAAGCTGTACTGCGTCTTCGCCATGCACACCGGCAAATGCCCGAAACCCGCGGCTTCCCACCGCGCGAGTTGCGCGTGGACCGAGGCATCGGCAATCGCTTCTTCCGCGCGGTAGATGCGGGTGGCGACGATGTTGATCTTGTCGAACAGCGATAGTTCGTCCGAATAGAGCGGCGCGAACTGACCGGCATTATGGTCGCACAGCGCCACCACCGCCTCGGCCAGCGCTTCGGCCCCGGCACCGCCCTCGGCCCAATGCGTGCACAGCACGGCTTCACAGCCCTGCTCGGCGGCGATCTGCTCGATCACCGCAAATTCATCGGGGGTATCGCCATTGAAGCGGTTGACCGCGACCACCACCGGCACCCCGAACGCACGGATATTCTCGATATGGCGGGCGAGATTGACGCCACCGCGCCGCACCGCTTCCGCATCGGGCGCGCCGAGATCGGCCTTGGCGACGCCGCCATGCATTTTCAGCGCCCGCACCGTCGCCACGATCACCGCGGCGGCGGGCTTCAAACCGGCCTGTCGGCATTTGATATCGAAGAATTTCTCGGCACCGAGATCGGCACCGAAGCCGGCCTCGGTGACCACATAATCGGCGAGACCCAGCGCGGTGCGCGTGGCGATCACCGAATTGCAGCCATGCGCGATATTGGCGAACGGGCCGCCGTGGATGAGGGCAGGGGTGCCCTCCAGCGTCTGGACGAGGTTGGGCTTGATCGCTTGCGCGAGCAACACCGCCATCGCGCCATCGGCCTTCAGATCGCGCGCGGTGACCGGCCGCCGGTCGCGGGTATAGGCGACGACGATTCGCCCGAGCCGCGCCTCCAGATCGTGCAAGTCACTCGCCAGGCACAGGATCGCCATCACTTCGGAGGCAACGGTAATGTCGAACCCGCTTTCGCGTGGGTAGCCATTGGCCGGGCCGCCGAGCGACTGGGCGATGTCGCGCAAGGCGCGGTCGTTCATGTCGAGCACGCGCCGCCACACGATCCGCCGCACATCGATATCGAGCGCATTGCCCCAATGGACATGGTTGTCGATCATCGCGGCCAGCAAATTGTGCGCGCTGGTGATCGCATGGAAATCGCCGGTGAAATGGAGGTTGATGTCCTCCATCGGCACCACTTGCGCATAACCGCCGCCGGTCGCGCCGCCCTTGGTGCCGAAACAGGGGCCGAGCGACGGTTCGCGCAGCGCCAGCATCGTCTTGCGCCCGGTGCGGTTCAGCGCATCGGCGAGGCCGACCGACGTTGTCGACTTGCCTTCGCCCGCTGGGGTCGGGCTAATGGCGGTGACCAGGATCAGGCGGCCTTGCGCGGTTGACGCGGGGAGGCGCGAAAGGTCGATCTTGGCCTTGAAATGACCATAGGGTTCAACCGCTTCGGACGGGATTCCGCCACGTTGGGCGATCTGCCCGATCGGTTGCAGGGTGGCGGCGCGCGAGATCGCAATGTCAGACAGCATGATACTGCCCTAACAAATCCATTCCCAAAGAGGGAGGATTTACGACACGGGGCCCCCAAGCTACAGGTTCGCAGAATGTTCCAGAGAGATTTCGTATGACCGGTGTGACGATGGCCTTGTTTGGAGTGGCGGCCCTGCTGGTTGGCCTGGCGATCGGTTTCCTGCTCGGGATTCGCGGTACGGCGCAGGCGCGCGCCGAGCGCGATGCCCGTAATGAGGATTTCAAGCGCGCGATCGTCGATTTGGCGAGCGCCGAGGAACGCGCGCGCGAAACCGCGCAATTGCGCACCGAGCTTGCCGCGATCCGCGATGAACGCGACGTCGCGCGGCTGGAAAATACTGCGCTCAAGACGCATAGCGCGGCGTTCGAAAGCCGCCTCGCCGAAATGCGCGAGGCCGATGAAGCGCGGCTCCAGATGGTGCGCGAAACGCATGAGGCGCGCATTGCCGAATTGCTCCACGCCAAAGAATTGCTCGCCACGCAATTTGCCGAGGTGTCGAACAAATTGCTCAACGAGGCGCAGGAGGTTTTCCTCAAGCGCGCCGACGAGCGGTTCCGTCAGTCGGAAGAAACCGCCGGGCAGAACCTCAAATCGATGCTCCAGCCGGTCAGCGAGCGGCTGCTCAAATATGAGGAAGCGGTAACCAAGGTCGAGAGCGAGCGGTTGAGCGCGTTCGACCAACTCAAAGGCCAGCTTGAGGGGCTGCGGATCGGCCAGGAAAAGGTATCGTCGGAAGCGGCCAAGCTGGTCAATTCGCTGCGCAACGCCCCCAAATCGCGCGGGCGCTGGGGTGAGCAGCAATTGAAGAACGTGCTCGAAAGCTGCGGCCTGTCCGAACATACCGATTTTCAGACCGAAGTGTCCGTTTCGGGCGGCGATGAGGGCGGGCGGTTGCGCCCCGATGCGATCGTCACCGTGCCGGGCGGACGCAGCCTGGTGATTGACGCCAAGGTGTCGCTCAACGCCTATCAGGATGCGTTCGGCGCGGTCGATGAGGCGGAGCGCGCGAAGGGCCTGGCGCTGCACGCTGCGGCGATGCGCGCGCACGTCAACGGGCTTGGCAACAAGGCCTATTGGAGCCAGTTCGCCGACGCGCCCGATTATGTCATCATGTTCGTCCCCGGCGAGCATTTCCTGTCGGCGGCGCTTGAACAAGACCCTACGCTGTGGGATTTCGCCTTTGAAAAGCGTGTGCTGCTGGCGACCCCGACCAATCTTATCGCGATCGCGCGCACGGTGGCGGCGGTGTGGCGGCAGGAGCGGTTGGCCAAGGAAGCCGCCGAGATTGGGCGGCTAGGCAAGGAAATGCACGACCGTTTGGCGAAGGTGGCCGACGACTTGCGCAAAGTTGGTGCGGGGTTGAACAGCGCGGTCAACAATTTCAACAGCTTCTCCAACTCGTTCAACGGCCGCCTGATGGTGACGGGGCGCAAGTTCCGCGATCTCAACATCGAAACCGGCGCGCGCGAGCTGGAGGATGTCGCCCCGGTCGAAGCGCTGGCGCGCTATAGTGACAGCGAACCGCTGCAACTGGCGGAGCCGAGTGTGGTGTCGGTGGGGGAGGCTGAGGCCAACACATAGGGGGGTGTACGCCCGCGCTGCGCGCTCTGCCTCCCCTCCCTGGAAGGGAGGGGATTGAGGGGTGGGTTGGCCCGTTATCGAGCGTGACACTCGCCATCAGCCGACCCACCCCCAACCCCTCCCTTCCAGGGAGGGGAGGAAGAAGGGGAGGAGCAAGCCCCCCACACACGCAAAACGCCGACACCCCTGCGGAGGTGCCGGCGTCCGACGTCTTTTAAAAGCGATCCAGGAGGGATCAGGCCTTCATGTGGCCTGCCAGGTGCTTGTTCATTTCGAACATCGTCACCTTGTCCTTGCCGAAAACCTTCTTCAGCTTTTCGTCGGCGACGATCTCGCGCTTGTTCTCCGGGTTCTGGAGATTGTGCGCCTTGATATAGGCCCACACCTTGCTGATGACTTCGCTACGCGGCAGCTTGTCGGTGCCGACGATCGCGCCGAGCTCGGCCGAGGGGGTGATGGGCGCGAAGATGCCGCCGGTCTTGGGCGCATCGCTCTTCGCGGTTGGGGTCTTGGCCATTATGTGTCCTTCCTGAGTGTCGTTACAACCGACATCGGTTTCACGCCTTGAATAGCGCTGCGCTCCTTGTGCGCTGCCTTTTTGCCCTTGTCACGCCTTACAATGCCCTGAAATGCGTCGGTTTCGGGGTTGTAACGCAAAAAGGCCCGCTCTCCGGTTCGGAAAGCGGGCCGTTACGCCACAAAAGCGTCGCTCAGAATTTGAAGCGGATCGTCCCGCCATAGGTAACGGGCTGGTTGGGATAGGCCGAAACGCTGCCCGATTGCGCCACCGACGAGAAGATCGTCGTGATATAGTGGTTGTTGGTGACGTTGCGGCCCCAGGCCGAAACTTCGAGCCCGTTCTCGAACTGCAGCGTCGCGGCAAGGTTGAGTTCCTTGACCTCGCGTTCGAGGGTGATGACGCCCTCGGCGATCTGCACCGGCGTTTGGTAATCAAAGTCGCCGCGCAGCAACAGCTTCATCCCGTGCGACAGCGGTTGGGTATAAGTGGCCCCCATCGATGCCGAGAATTCAGGGATGCCGGCCGGGCGTGTTCCGGACAGGTTGACCGGCCCGACCGTGTAGGTGCCCGCGACGATCGCGCCGCCATTGGGGAAGGAGTCGTATTTCGGGTCGAGATAGGTCACCGCGCCGTTGAGCGTCAGCCGCGGCACCGGGGTCACGCTGCCATCGAACTCGACCCCGAAGGTCGATTGCTTGGGCGCGTTGAGCAATGAGAAGCCAGTGCCGGTGAAGACGTTGCTCTGGAAACCGGTAATCTGCTGCTGGAACACCGCCATGTTGAAGGCGAAGTTGCGATATTGTCCCTTGATGCCGCCTTCGATCACGCGCGACTTTTCAGGGCCTGCAAAACGCGAGCCCGAGCTGAGATTGACGACGGCAAGCCCGGCAGTACGCAGCGCGACGAGATCCGCCGCAGTCGGGCGGCTGTCGCGCGAGAGGTTGACCGAGCTCGCCTTGAAACCCGTCGCATAGGTGACATAGGCGTTCAGGTGGTTGTCGAGCTTGTACGCCGCGCGCAACGTGTAGGAGAAGTTGCTGTCGCTGGTCTTGCCGGGTTCGACCGCGTTGGGCACGTTCTGGAACGGCGGCAGGAATTGCAGCGGGCGCAGCGCCGCGAGCGGGTTGGCCGCAGGGTTGTTCTGATTGGCGTTGGCGTTGGCCTGCGCACCTGCGTTGATCGCACTGAAGGCCGCCGGATTGGCACCTGCGAACGCCCCGATCTCGGCTGCGGTGGCCGAGCGACCAAGACCCAATTGCGTACCGATCAATTGGGCGAGGCCGCCCTGGTAGAGCAACTGGTTGCGGAACGGCGCATATTGCGGCGCATCGAAGTTGATGCCGGAAAATACGTCGGTGCTGACAACGTTGGTCGAGAAGTGCTTGCGGTCGTCGGTATAGTTGAACCCAGCGGTGAGCGTCAGCCGGTCGACCGGCTTGAAATCGGCGGTGCCGAAGATCGAGAAGGATTCGTCCTTCAGCGCATAGGATTCGTTCAGGCCGTCGCCGGTGCGGAAGAAGGTGCCGGTATATTTCGCCGGATTCCCTTCAAGCGCGCCAAAGGTCGTTTCCAGCGTGGCGACGCTCAATGCACCACCGGTCGCGCCCTGGATCAGCGCATTGCCATAGGGGCGGAATTGCGAACCGAACGTGATCTGGTTCTTCTGGTTGATCTTTTCGTTGAAATAAAAGCCGCCGAGCAGGAAGTTGAGCGGCCCCTCGAAATCGGTGGCGAGACGCAGTTCCTGCGTGAACGTATCGATCCCGACATTGGCCGAATTCCGCCCGATCAGATCGGCACCGGTGAAATCCGAATCCTGGTTGGTGGCACTCTTCACTTCGCGATAGGCGGTGATCGAGGTCAGTGCGACCTTTCCGAGGTTGTAATCGGCCTGAACCGATCCGCCGTAATTCTCGATTTTGTTGCTCGACAGGAAGTTGTTGTACACCTTGTACGAGAACACGTTCTGCGGATCGATCCCGTTGCCGCCGGCCAGCGCCTGGACGATCGCTCCGGTGGACCCATTGATGAGGTTGCCGGCCACGCAGCAGTTTTCGTCGATCTTGTCGTAATCGCCGATCACGCGGATCTTGAAATCGGCGCTCGGCTGGAACAGCAATTGCCCGCGAACGCCCCAGCGGTTGCGATCGTTGACGTTGGTCTTCTGCAAGGCGTCATAGGCGTACCCGTCGCGACGGTTGTAATTGCCGCCGATGCTGAAGGCGAGCGTATCGCTGATGGGACCGGTGACGGCCGCCTTCAGGACGACGGCGTTGTAATTGCCATAGGTCGCCTCGGCATTGCCCGCGAATTTGAAGGCGGGCTCGGCGGTGACGATGCTGATGATGCCCGCCGAGGCATTCTTGCCGAACAGCGTCGATTGCGGGCCGCGGAGCACTTCGATGCGCTTCAGGTTGGGCAAATCGGAAATCTGCGCGGCCGACCGCGAGCGGTACACGCCGTCGATGAATACGCCAACCGAAGGCTCGATCCCGGCATTGTTGGCACCGTTGCCAAAGCCGCGGATAATGAAGTTGGTGTTCGCCGAGCTCTGGAGCTGATTGACGCGCAGCGACGGCACGACGCTTTGCAAATCCTTCAGATCGCGAATTTGCGCTTGCTCGATCGTTGCGCCACTGGTTACCGACACTGCAACAGGCGTATCGAGCAACGTCTGCTCGCGCTTGGTTGCGGTGACGACGATGTCATCGCCATCGGGCGTGGTTTGGGGCGCAGGAGCCGGGGGAGGAGTGGTTTGCGACAGGGCGGGCGTGGCAGAAAGCATCGCCAAAGCCGACGCTGCAAGCAATTCGAACTTCTTCATGATGGCATCCCCTTGATGGTCAGCCCCAATCTCATGTCGGGTGCTGGTTTTCGAATGTACGGTTTGTGAAATAGCGTGTCGTTGAATCGCCCGTCAATGACATAATAATAGGGAAACTGCGGCATTCGCCCGCTGTGTTCAAAATAGAACAGTTTCCAGGGCGACTGGAATTCATGTTGCAGTACGGCGAAACGCATTTGCCGTAACGTCAATCGCACGGATCGGGGTAAGGGAAGATAATGAACGATAGTTCCGATGCAGGCGGCGACGGCGATCTGGTGGCCGGACCGGCGAAGATTCCGGTGCCGGAGGAGGTCGCGGCAGCTGTTCGCACGCTGATCCGCTGGGCCGGGGACGACCCCGCGCGCGAGGGTTTGCGGGAGACGCCGCAACGAGTCGCGCGGGCGTGGAAGGAATATTGTTCGGGCTATGCCGACGATCCGGCAGTCCATCTGGCGCGGATCTTCGAGGAAGTGGGCGGCTATGACGAGATTGTGCTGCTGAAGGACATTCCGTTCCAGTCGCATTGCGAACATCACATGGCCCCGATCATCGGCAAGGCGCACATCGCCTATCTTCCGGGCAATTACGTCGTCGGCATCTCGAAGCTGGCGCGCGTACTCCACGCCTTTGCCCGCCGCCTGCAAGTGCAGGAGCGGCTGACGGCGGAGGTCGCGGATTGCATCTGGGACAATCTCAAGCCGCTGGGTGTGGCGGTGGTGATCGAGGCGAGCCATGCCTGCATGACTGCGCGCGGGGTGCGGACGCCAGGCGTTGCGATGGTCACCAGCCGGATGATGGGTGTGTTCCGCGACGACGAACGCAGCCGCAAGGAAATCCTCGCCTTGATGGGATGCTGATCGCAATGCCGCGCACCGTGCTGGTGACTGGGGCGGCGCGTCGCCTTGGGGCGGTGATTGCGCGGCATCTGGCGGGCGAGGGCTGGCGCGTCGCAATCCATCATCTGCATTCGGCGGAAGATGCGGACCGGCTGTCGGCGGCCTTGCCCGGCTCAACGGTGCTGACCGGCGATCTGTCCGACGCGGAAGTGCCGGGGGCGTTGGTCGAGGCCGCGCGGGCGGCGTTTGGCGGGCCGCTCGCGGCGGTGGTGAACAGCGCGTCGCTCTTCGACTATGACACGCCGCCGCGCATCGGCCGGGCGTTGCTGCGCGACCATTATGCCGTCAATCTCGAGGCCCCGGTGCTGCTGGCCAACGCCCTGGCGGAGCAGCAGGATCTGATGGAGGGAGCGGTGGTCAATTTGCTCGACCAGAAGATCGCCAATCTCAACCCCGATTTCTTCTCTTATACCTGCGCCAAGCTCGCCCTTGCGGGCGCGACGACGATGCTGGCGCAGGCATTGGGGCCGCGCATCCGCGTCAATGCGGTGTCGCCCGGCCTGTCCTTGCCCAGCGCCGACCAGAGCGACGCCGAATTTGCCGCAGCGGCGCGCAAGAACCCGTTGCAGCGTCCGGTCGATCCCGTCGATATCGCCCGCGCGGTCGCCTTCCTGCTGGAGGCGCGGGGCGTGCAGGCGCAGACTGTGTACGTCGATTGCGGCCAGCGCTTCCTGCCGCGCGCGCGCGACGTGATGTTCGAGGGGCGGGTATGACGGTTCGGTTCACCACCATCCTCGAGGGTCTCGAAGTGACGATGGGGCTCGGCATCCATCCGCACGAACTGGCGGCGCGGCAGCGCGTGATCGTGTCGGTGCGGATGGAGGTGGTCTATCCCGCGCCGCCCGCCGAAGACCGGATCGATGCGGTGCTCGATTATGATTTCGTGCGCGCAGGCGTGCAGGCGCTGGTCGCCGACCGCCATTTCCATTTGCAGGAAACGCTGTGCGAGGCGATCGCGGCGCTGTGTCTTGCAGACCCGCGCGTCGAGCGCGTGACGGTGCGTACGTCGAAGCCGGACGTGTATCCCGATGCGGCGGTCGGGTGCGAGATTGTGCGCGGGCGGTAGCGCACATCCGGTCTTGTCCGATTGCCCCCGTTCGGGCTGAGCCTGTCGAAGCCCCCCTCGCCTGAAGCGAGGATCTGGGGCCTGCGAAGACGGGCCCTTCGACAGGCTCAGGGCGAACGGGAAGGGCGCTACGCCCTGTTCGCGGCGCTGAGCACCGCGCGCACCGAGGCGGTGGCGATATCGGCATCGATGCCGACGCCGAACACGGTGCGTCCGTCGCCGGTGCGGCATTCGACATAGGCCGCGGCCTGCGCATCGGCACCATGGCCGATGGCATGTTCGCTATAATCGACCACGTCGAGCTGCGGGCCGGTGGTTTCGCCGAGCGCCGCGATGACGCCCGAGATCAAGCCATTGCCGCGCCCGGAGATCGAGCGTTCCTCGCCATCGACCGCGACATGGCCGACGAACAGGCGGTCGCCGACGCTGCCGCTCTCATTATAATCGAGCAGACGGAAGCGATCCTCGCCGCGCGCCAGATAGGTCGCCTCGAACAGGCCCCAAATATCGCTCGCGTTCATTTCGCGGCTGGTCTCGTCGGCGAGGCGTTGGACGTGGCGGCTGAAGTCGGCCTGCAGGCGCTTGGGCAGTTTCAGGCCCTTATCCTGTTCGATCACCCAGGCGACGCCGCCCTTGCCGGACTGCGAATTGACGCGGATCACCGCTTCATAGCTGCGGCCGAGATCGGCCGGGTCGATCGGCAGATAGGGAACTTCCCACAGCGTATCGTTCTTGGCTTCCTGCGCAGCAAAGCCCTTCTTGATCGCGTCCTGATGGCTGCCCGAGAAGGCGGTGAACACCAGATCGCCCGCATAAGGCGTGCGCGGATGCACGGGGAGCTGTGTGCAATAGGTAACGGTGTTGACGATCGCGTCGATGTCCGAAAAGTCCAGTTTCGGATCAAGCCCTTGCGTGTACATATTGAGCGCGACGGTGACGAGGTCGCAATTGCCGGTGCGCTCGCCATTGCCGAGCAGGCAACCCTCGACGCGGTCGGCCCCCGCCATCAGCCCGAGTTCTGCGGCGGCGACGCCGGTGCCGCGATCGTTATGCGGATGCAGGCTGAGCGCGACGCAATCGCGGTTGCGGATGTTGCGGCCGAACCATTCGATCTGATCGGCATAGACGTTGGGCGTCGCGCATTCGACCGTGGCGGGCAGGTTGAGGATGAGCTTGTGGTCGGGCGTCGGGCGCAGCACGTCCATCACCGCCTCGCAAACCTCGAGGCTGAAATCGAGCTCGGCAGTCGAGAAGGTTTCCGGGCTATATTCGAAATACCAGTCGGTATCGGGCTGGGCGGCGGCCTGGTCGCGCAGGATCATCGCACCGTCGATGGCGATCTGTTTTACCTCGGCGCGAGTCATGCCGAACACGATCTTGCGCCAGGCCGGGCTCACCGCATTGTAGAGATGTACGATCGCTGCGCGCGCGCCGCGCAGCGACTGGAAGCTGGTTTCGATCAAATCGCGGCGCGACTGGGTCAGCACCTGGATCATGGTGTCGTCGGGGATGCGGCCGCTTTTGACCAGCCCCGAGATGAAATCGAATTCGGTCGCGCCGGCGGCGGGGAAGCCGACTTCGATTTCCTTGATGCCGACCTTGACGATCAGGTCGAACATCCGGGTCTTCTTCTCGGCATCCATCGGGTCGATCAACGCCTGGTTGCCGTCGCGCAGATCGGTCGAGAGCCAGCGCGGGGCGGTGGCGATCGTCTGCGACGGCCAGCGCCGATCGGGCAAGTCGATGGTGGGGAAGGGGCGGTATTTGGTCGAAGGGTCACGCAGCATGGTTGGTCTCGCTCGGTATCGCGGATCGACGTTTGGGGCGGTCTGTCCCTTAGGCGGGTCGCGGCGCAGCCCGTGGGCGCGCAGCGAGGGGCGCGCCTAAGGGCGCGTAAGTCGAAGCAGCGAAAGAAGCAGAGCCTGCGTCATGGTCGCGGCGCGTTAGCAAGTCACGGGGTAGGCTGTCCAGTCCGGGATTCAAACAGGCGGTCGAAAGGACTGTTGGGCAGGAACCACAGCACCGCCACCAGCATCGCGCAGCCGATGCCGAGCCAGGGCGAGACGAAGCTGAGCGGCATGCCCGCCAGATACAGGATGATCGCAACGATGCCCTTGCGCAGCGTCGCCACGTGATAGCGGCTAGCGCGTGCGCCCTGTACGCCGGTTGCGCGGATCACGCGCTGTAGCCAGGCGTAAGCGATGGCCGGGACGAACATGGTAACGAGATAGACGAGGGTCGCATCGCGGCTGAAATGCTGCTCGCCGAGATAGGCGGTCGAGAACGGCACCAGCGACAGTGCAAACAGCAGCGCCATGTTCGACCAGATCAGACCGTTGCTGACCACGGTTGCATGGCTGAACAGCCGGTGATGGTTCGACCAGTACAGCGCGACGTAGAGATAGCTGAGCGCGTAGGCGAAGAAGACGGGCCATTGCGACCACAGCTTATCGAGCCCCGCCGCGACCGGCGGGTGCAGCTCCAGCACCATGATGGTGACGATGATGGCAATCACCCCGTCCGAAAACGCCTCGACCCGGCCCACGCCGGGGCGGCCTTCGGTGTCCTCGGACGGGGGGATCGTTGGGCTCACTGAAGCTCGAATGCCGCGTTGATGACCAGCACGGTTTCATCCGACACGACGGGCACATATTTGCTGACGCCGAAGTCCGAACGATGGATCACCATGCGGCCGAGGAAGCCGATCGAAGCTTTCTTGCTCATCGGGTTGGTGGCCGCACCGAACAGCTTTGCGCGGAAGGTGACCGGCTTGGTCACGCCGTGCAGTGTGAGCGTGCCATCGACCGCCACGGCATCGGCGCTGAGCGGGGTGACCTTGGTCGAATGGAAGGTCGCGGTCGGGAATTTGGCGGCGTCGAACCAGTCGGCTGCTTTCAGCTCTTCGGTCAGCTTGGCGCTGGTGGTCTGCACGCTGGCGATCGGCAGGGTCACGTCAAGCTGGGTGACGGCGGGCTTCGCTGGATCGACCTTCAGCGTGCCGCTGGCATCGGAAAAGGTGCCGGCATAAGGCGAAATGCCGAAATGGCTGACGCTGAAAGTCACCTGGGTGTGGTGTGGCTCGACCGCATAGGTGCCGGCCTTGATGTCCGCGACAGTGCCTGCACCGTGCAACATCTCGGGCGGTGCCATCTGCGCGATGACGGGTGCACCAAGGAGCAGCACGGCGGCGGTAGCGGCGTAGAGATGGGTAAGACGCATTGCGGTTCTCCTGTTACGTGGCCCCCAAGTGCGGCGCAACAGGTGGCAGCGTCAAACGCTGTTTCGGCAACGATCCGTTTCGTGGAGGGCGCGTGATGCGCCCTCCACCATAGCCGAAGGAAACGCGGCTCAGTTCTTGGTCTGGTCCACCAGCTTGTTGGCACCGATCCACGGCATCATCGCGCGCAGCTCCGTGCCGACCTTCTCGATCGGATGCGCGGCGGCCTGCTTGCGCGCGGCCTTGAGTTCGGGCTGGCCGGCGCGGTTGTCGAGCACGAAGTTCTTGACGAAACGGCCCGACTGGATGTCGGCGAGCACGCGCTTCATCTCGGCCTTGGTCGCATCGGTGATGATGCGCGGGCCGGTGACGATGTCGCCATATTCGGCGGTATTGCTGATCGAATAGCGCATGTTGGCGATGCCGCCTTCATAGAGCAGATCGACGATCAGCTTGGTCTCGTGCAGGCACTCGAAATAGGCCATTTCCGGGGCATAGCCCGCTTCGACCAGTGTTTCGAAGCCGGCCTGGATGAGGTGGGTGATGCCGCCGCACAGTACGGCCTGCTCGCCGAACAGATCGGTTTCGCACTCTTCCTTGAAGTTGGTCTCGATAATGCCCGAGCGACCGCCGCCGACGCCCGATGCGTAAGCGAGGCCGATGTCATGCGCGTTGCCGCTCTTGTCCTGATGGATCGCGATCAGGCAGGGGACGCCGCCGCCGCGCACATATTCGCTGCGCACGGTGTGGCCGGGGCCCTTGGGCGCGATCATGATGACGTCGAGATCGGCGCGCGGCTCGATCAGGCCGAAATGCACGTTGAGGCCGTGCGCGAACGCGATCGTCGCGCCTTGCTTCAGGTTGGCGTGGAGATCGTCGGCATAAATGGCGGCCTGATGCTCGTCGGGCGCGAGGATCATGGTGATGTCGGCCCAGGCGGCGGCCTCGGCATTGGTCATCACCTTGAAGCCCGCATCGGTCGCCTTCTTGGCGGTCGCCGAACCGGCGCGCAGTGCGATGGCGATGTCCTTGACGCCCGAATCGCGCAGGTTCTGGGCATGGGCGTGGCCCTGGCTGCCATAGCCGACGATCGCGATCTTCTTGTCGGTGATCAGGTTCAGGTCGGCATCGGCATCATAATAAACGCGCATTATAGTCCCTTTCTAGCGCTCTCCCGCCGGGAGAGGATACGAAGACGTGGTGGCTTAGCCGCCTCGTCGGAGGTGGTGCGGGTGATGGGCTTGAGCACCGTCGCCCTCACCCTCCCACCGCTTCGCGGCGGGCCCCTCCTTCTCCCGAAGGGAGAGGGGTATTTTCTTCAAATCGCCCGCTTCAAATCGCCTTGTCCCCGCGGGCGATGGCGACGATGCCGGTGCGCGCGACTTCGCACAGCCCGACTTGCCGCATCAGCGCGATGAAGCCATCGATCTTCTCGCGCCCGCCGGTGAGTTCGAACACGAAGCTGTTGATCGTGGTGTCGACCACGCGCGCGCGGAACACATCGGCGACGCGCAACGCCTCGATCCGGTGTTCGCCGTGTCCGGAGACCTTGAGCAGCGCGAGTTCGCGCTCGACATGCGGCCCGAGTGCGGTGAGATCGGTCACCGAATGCACCGGCACCAGCCGGTCGAGCTGCGCCATGATCTGTTCCATGACATGCGCGCTGGCCGAGGTGACGATGGTGATGCGGCTGACGGCCTGGTCGGCGGTGACGTCCGACACGGTCAGGCTCTCGATATTGTAACCGCGCGCGGTGAACAGGCCGGCGATCCGGGCGAGAATGCCCGGCTCGTTATCGACCATCACGGCCAGCGTGTGCCGCTGCGTTTTTTCTTCGGTGATGTGCATTAGACCAGCGCCTTCGCTTCGTCGTCCATTTCGCCCGACACTTCGCTCGATGCGAGCAGCATGTCGGTGTGGGCTGCTCCGCTCGGGATCATCGGGAAGCAGTTGGTGAGCTTGGCCACGCGGCAATCGACCAGCACCGGCCCATCATGATCGAGCATCGCGGCGATGCCGTCGTCGAGCTGACCGATGCCTTCGATGCGGATGCCCTTCCAGCCATAGGCTTCGGCCAGCTTCACGAAATCGGGCAGCGTGTCCGAATAGCTTTCCGCATAGCGGCTCGAATAGGTCAGTTCCTGCCACTGGCGGACCATGCCCATATATTCATTGTTGAGGATGAAGATCTTGACCGGAAGGCGATACTGCACCGCGGTCGCCAGCTCCTGAATGTTCATCTGGATCGAGGCTTCGCCGGCAATGTCGATGACCAGCGCCTTGGGGTTGCCGAGCTGCGCGCCGATCGCGGCGGGCAGGCCATAGCCCATCGTGCCGAGCCCGCCGGAGGTCAGCCACTTGTTGGGGCCCTCGAAGCCGAAATGCTGCGCGGCCCACATCTGATGCTGGCCGACTTCGGTGGTGATGATCGGGCTGCGCTTGTGCGTCGCCTCCCACAACGCGCGGATCGCGCGTTGCGGCATGATTTCGGGGCCGGTCTCGGCGAAATCGAGGCTCTTCACCGCGCGCCAGCCTGCGATCATCCGCCACCATTCGGCGAGATCGGGCTTGGGATGGCGGCGTGCCTTGAACACGCGCACCATGTCTTCCAGTGCATGGCCGACATCCGCCACGATCGGCAAATCGACGCGGACGTTCTTGTTGATCGACGAGCGGTCGATATCGACGTGGATCTTCCGCGAATAGGGGCTGAACGCGTCGAGCCGCCCAGTCACGCGATCGTCGAAACGCGCGCCGAGACACAGGATCAAGTCAGCCTTGTTCATCGCCAGATTGGCTTCGTACGTGCCGTGCATCCCGAGCATCCCGAGCCATTGCGGCCCGCTTGCCGGATAAGCACCCAGGCCCATCAGCGTCGAGGTGACGGGTGCACCCGTGATCCGCGCCAGTTCGCACAGCAATTGGCTGGCCGCGGGCCCGGCGTTGATGATGCCGCCGCCGGTGTAGAGGATCGGGCGCTCGGCCGCGGCGAGCATATCCATCGCTTGCTCGATCGCGCCCTGGTCGGCCTTTACCTGCGGGCGATAGGTCTTGTGGCGGATCGGGCCGGGCTTGGTGTAACGCGCGGTGGCGACCTGCACATCCTTGGGGATATCGATCACGACCGGGCCGGGGCGCCCCGAGGTGGCGATGTAAAACGCCTCGTGGATCGTCGCGCCCAGCGTGGCGGGATCCTTCACCAGATAATTGTGCTTGGTGCAGTGGCGCGTGATGCCGACGGTATCGGCCTCCTGAAAGGCATCGGTGCCGATCAGTGCTGTCGGCACCTGGCCGGTGATGACCACCATCGGGATCGAATCCATCAGCGCATCGGTGATGCCGGTGACGGCATTGGTCGCGCCGGGGCCCGAGGTAACGAGAACGACACCGGGCTTGCCGGTTGAACGGGCATAGCCCTCGGCGGCATGCGTGGCGGCTTGTTCGTGGCGCACCAGAATATGCTTGATCCGACCGCCCGCAGCATTGTGCCGGAACAGCGCGTCGTAAATCGGCAGGACCGCACCACCGGGATAGCCGAAGATGACCTCCACGCCGAGATCGCCCAGCGCCTCGATCAGGATGTCTGCTCCGCTTTTCTCGGTCACGTTTCGTCTCCTTTCGCGCTGCGGCCTTAGCAGCGTTGGAGCGGCGCTGCTAGTTGCACGAAATGTACGTGTCAATCGCTAACTGCGTAATAAAATATCCATTTCATGCATTAGATCGATTGTTTCTAACGCATGACTGCGCCGCCAGCACGCCGGAGGCTGGTTGCGGAACCAGGTATATTGCCGTTTGGCATATTGCCGGGTAGCGACGCACGTTAGATCAAGCGCTTGATCTTCGGTCATTTCTCCGGCCAGCACCGCCGTCAGTTCCGGTACGCCGATGGCACGGCGGATCGGTGCGGCGGGGGCAATGTCGGGGCGATCGCGCAACGCCGCGACTTCCGCGCGGGCACCGTCGGCAAACATCGCCGCCGCGCGGGCATCGCAACGCGCCATCAGCCAGTCGCGATCGGGCAGCAGGACCAGCGCGGCGAGTGCGACGCGGTCGCCGATTCCGCCGCTGCGCGCCGCTTGCCAGTCGGCGAGGGGCTTGCCGGTCGAGCGCACCACTTCCAGCGCTCGCGCTACCCGCGTGGTGTCTGCGGGGGCGAGCCGGGCGGCGGCGGGAGGGTCGAGCAACGCCAGTGCGGCATGGGCCTCGGCCACTGGCAGTGCGCGGACCTCCTCGCGGATTTGCGGATCGATCTCCGGCACGGGCGCGATGCCGTCGAGCAGGGTGCGCAGGTAGAGCCCGGTGCCGCCTACCAGCACCGGCAGCTTGCCTGCGGCGTCCGCCGCGTCGATCTCGCGCGCGGCCGCGTTTGCCCAACGGGCGGCAGAATAGCTGTCCGCGCCATCGACATGGCCGAACAGCCGATGCGGCACGCGCGCTTCGTCCTCTGCGGTGGGGCGTGCGGTGAGGACGCGCAAATCCCGATAGACCTGCGCCGAATCGGCATTGATGACCACGCCGTCGTGCTGTTCGGCGACGGCAATCGCGAGAGCGGACTTGCCGCTGGCGGTCGGCCCTGCGATGAGCGCGAGCCTTGGGAGGTGACGTGTGTTCATTGCGACGCTGATAGCATCGGATCATCTGGCTGCAGGGGAAATTTCGACGGCGATGGACCGGCTCGAAGCGGCTGGCTGTTCGCCTGTCGCGCAGGGCTGGATCGAGCCGGGCAAGGCGGCGGACATTGCGTTCGGCCTGGCCTCAGATGCCGCGCGCACCGCACTCGAGGGCGTGTTTCCCGGTATCGACGTGGTCGTGCAGCAGGCTGAGGGCCGTGAGAAGAAGCTGCTCGTCGCCGATATGGATTCGACCATGATTACCGTCGAGTGCATCGACGAACTCGCCGATTTTGCCGGGATCAAGCCACAGATCGCGGCGATTACCGAAGCGGCGATGCGCGGCGAACTCGATTTCGAAGGTGCCCTCGATGCGCGCGTCGCATTGCTGGCGGGGCTTAACGAGGCGGTGATCGAGCGTTGCCTGGCCGAACGCGTGACGATCATGCCCGGTGCCGTTGCGTTGATCGGCACGATGCGTGCGCGCGGGGCGACCGCCATTCTCGTTTCAGGCGGTTTCACCCGCTTTGCCGAGCCGGTGGCGGCGCAGATCGGGTTTCACCGCGCGATTGCCAATCGGCTGGAGATTGCGGGCGGGGTGCTGTCGGGCACGGTGACCAAACCGATCGTCGGCTCCGACACCAAATTGCAGACGCTGTTGGCGGCGATGGCCGAGCTAAACTTGCCGCCCGAGGCTACGCTGGCGGTGGGGGATGGTGCCAATGATTTGGCGATGATCCGCGCCGCTGGCTTGGGCGTGGCCTATTACGCCAAGCCGGTCGTCGCTGCAGCGGCGGATGCGCGAATCGACCAGGGTGATCTGTCCGCCTTGCTCTATGCGCAGGGCATTCCCCGCGCGGAATGGGTCGGCGCGTAACGCGCTATGGGTTGACCGGCACGCACGGACGCACTGCGCCGCAAGCCGCCGCCGCCGCCGCCGCCGCGCGCGAAGGGTAGGGCCCGACCAGCACGCGCGTCAGCGCGCCGCTCTTGACGTAGCTGACGCTCGCCCCGGCAAACCGCCCGCTGACTTGACCCCACAATTTGCGGGCATTGCCGGGATCGCCGAATGCGCCAAGCTGAACGTGCCAGCCGCCACGCCCGACCGCCGGGGCGGGAGCCGCTTCAGCCACTGCGGCGGCACGGGGCGGTACGCGCGGCTTTGTCGGCTTGGCGGCGGGCGGCGGGGCGAGCGCGACGATCTGGGGCCGGTTGCCGACGCTGGGATCATATTGCGACGGCGGCAAGTCGGTGGCGCGCATCGCGGTGCTGGTGCCCCGCCCGGAAATTTCGGGTGGAAGCTGCGGGCGTTGCGCCTCGGCTTCATATTGGCGGGCCAGCATCAGCCCCTGCTGGCGCTGCTCGGTCGGGATCAGCGTATCCATTTGCGCCTGCACTTCGGAAGCGCCCGGCGTGCTGGCGGCGGCGGAGCGCACCAATAGCGCATAGGCACGCGGCCAGTCCTTCGCGACGCTGTCGCCGTTGAACAGCATCGTCCCCAAAACCAGCTGTGCACGCGGCTCGCCGCGCTTCGCCGCCTTTTCGAGCCACGGCAGCGCCTCGGCGCGCTTTTTCTGGTCGAACAGCACTAGGCCATATTTCGCTTCCGCCTCGGCATGGCCCTGCAGCGCGGCCTTGCGGAACCAGCTTTCGGCCATCGGAATGTCGACCGGAACGCCGCGCCCGAGCGAATAGGCTTGACCCAGGTTGAATTGCGCATCGGCATCGCCCGCAATGGCCGCGGGACGCCATTGGTCGACGGCTTTCTTATACTCGCCGCGGCTCCAGGCATCGACGCCCTCGCGCACATCCGCAACGGCGGGTGCCGCCACAGCACCGCCTGCGAGCAAGAGCCCGGCCATGCCGAGGATTAGCGCGTTGCGCATAACAATGGTCCCGTCCCGTTTCTTCAACCGATCATGCCCTGTAGCCGCATCATGGCAAAGATTTTGTTACCCACGCTCATCCTAAAGGGGGAGCAGGCCCCCCACCGTTAACCGTTCCTTGAGGGATGGCGTGGCAGGCATGGCTCTCGAATAGCGGGAGTGAAAGGGGCACATGCGCGTCCTCGCGATGGCATCTCAAAAAGGCGGATCGGGCAAGACGACCTTGTCCGGGCATCTGGCCGTTCAGGCGCAGCTCTCCGGGGCTGGCCCCGTCGTCCTGATCGACATCGATCCGCAAGGATCGTTGTCGGATTGGTGGAACGAGCGGCAAAGCGAATTTCCGGCCTTCGCCCAGACCACGGTCGCGCGGCTCGCCGCCGATCTGGAGGTGCTGCGCCAGCAGGGTTTCCGCCTGGCGATGATCGACACGCCACCCGCCATCACCATGGCGATCCAGAGCGTGATCGCGGTGGCCGAGCTGATCGTCATCCCCACACGCCCGAGCCCGCACGATCTGCGCGCGGTCGGGGCCACGGTCGATCTGTGCGAACGCGCGGGCAAGCCGCTGCTGTTCGTCGTCAATGGCGCGACGCCCAAGGCGCGGATCACCTCCGAAGCGGCGGTCGCCTTGTCGCAGCACGGCACCGTCGCGCCGATCACGGTCCACCACCGCACCGATTTCGCGGCGTCGATGATCGACGGGCGCACGGTCATGGAGGTCGATGGCAACGGCAAATCGGCGCAGGAAATCCGCGATTTGTGGACCTACATTTCCGATCGCCTCGAAAAGAATTTCCGGCGCACCGTGTTCGCCGCCCCCAATGTCGCCAATGGTTTCGGGGCGCAGCGCCCTGCAGCGGGTGGTTTCGGCCGCCGGGTGGTGAGCTGACATGAACATGTTCGGCCAACAAAAACCGCTCGCCTCGCTGTCCTCGACGCTGCTCGCGCGCAAGGGCCAGGCCAAGCCCGCGATGCGACCGCAGGGCTTTGGCGGGTTCGGCACGATGCCGGGCGCGCAGGATGATCTCGGCTGGAACGACATGGGCGGCGATCATCCGCCGGTGGTGGAGCCCGCGCCGGTCGTCGCGGCAGTGCCGCCGGCCCCGGTCCCCCCGGTTTTGATCCAGCGCGAGGTGCTGCGCGAAGAATTTGCCGCGCCCGAGCCGGTCGAACCCGCACGCCCGATCGCGATGAAGCCGGTATCGGTCGCCACCGCCAGCCGGATCGAGCGCGAAACCAAGAAGAAGCACGGCAAGAGCCGCCCGAAATCGGCCTTCACGCTGCGGCTCGACCAGGATCGCCACCTGCGGCTGCGGCTGGCCAGCGCGCTGCACAATGCGTCGGCGCAAACGCTGGTCACCGAAGCGCTCGACCATTTCCTGCAATCCCTGCCCGAAGTCGAGGATCTGGTGCGCCAGCTCCCGACCCGGGCAAAGCGCTGACAACCCTGAAGGGGGAGATACGATGAAGACTCGGTCCGCCATCACTTTCGGTCCCCTGACATTGGGGGTCGCGCTCTGTCTCGCTGGCGGCACGCTTGCCGCCGTCACCACCGCGACGATCGCCGCAGCCAGCGCGCGCGAGCAATCGCGTGCGGAAAAGCAAGGGCGTGTGGAATTTGCGGCTGCGCAAGCCGCGCTCTCACATGGTAAATTCGACGTTGCGATTCGGCACGCCGAGGCGGCGGTTGGCGATCAGCCGCAGGTCGCGGCCTATCGCCTGTTGCTTGGCCAAAGCTACCTGAAGGGCGGCCGCTTTGCCTCGGCGCGCGACGTCTTCGCCGATGTGCTGTCGCTCGACGACGGCAACGGCAAGGTCGCGCTGAACCTCGCGCTCGCGCAAATCGCCACTGGCGATTGGGCTGGCGCGCGCAAGACGCTCGACACCCATGCAGCGACGATCCCGGTTGCCGATCGCGGCCTCGCAATCGCGCTGGCAGGCGATCCGGCGACGGCGGTCGAAGTGCTGGAGCCCGCCGCCCGCGCGCCCGAGGCCGATGCCAAGATCCGCCAGAACTTCGCGCTGAGCCTGGCCCTTGCCGGGCGCTGGCGCGAGGCGCAGACGGTGGTGGCGATGGATGTCGCCCCCGCCGATGTCGCCAGACGCATCCTCGATTGGTCGAGCTTCTCGCGCCCGACTTCGGCGTCGGATCAGGTCGCGACCTTGCTTGGGGTGCGGCCCGCGGTCGATCCCGGCCTGCCGGTCGCGCTCGCTTTGAACGGCGCTCGTCCTGCGGCGACCGCGATGGCCGCAGCCGAGGCCCCGGTCGATGCCTTCATGCCCGGCAAGGTTGAGGCCGCGTCCGCGCCAGCACCCACGCCCGCACCGGTCGCCGTCGCCGCAGCCGAGCCGGACGCGAAGCCCGTCATTGGGCCGAGCATCGCCGGTGTGGTGTTCGCCGAACGCAAGGAAGTCGTGCAGGCGCTGCCCGTGTCGGTCGCCGAGGCCCGCGCAAAGCGTGGCGCGATTGCACCGCGCGCGGCGGTTGCCGTCGCTTCGGCACCGCGCGCCGTCGCCAAGGGCAGCTTCTATGTCCAGCTTGGTGCCTATGAGACCGCAGGCGTGGCGCATGATGCCTGGGGCCGCGTCTCGCGCCGCTTTGCCGGTTTCGCCGGGCGCACGCCGCAGGGCATGAGCGTCACGACCAAGGGCAAGAGCTTCTATCGTCTGTCGGTCGGCGGCTTCGCGCGCGGCGATGCGGTGGCGCTGTGCCTGGGCTATCGCGCGACGGGCGGAAGCTGCTTCGTGCGCGCAGGCGCTGGCGACCAAGTTGCGATGTGGGCCAAGGGTCGCGAACTGGCGTCGCGCTAAGCCTTATGCGGGCAGGGGGAGCGCGGTGCCGCCCTTGAACACCCGCACCACCTTGCCCTGAACCGGCAACCCGTCGAACGGCGTGTTCCCGGCCTTGGCGTGCAGGCGATTGCCATCGATTTGCCACGGGGCATGCGGATCGAGCACGAGCAGGTCGGCGGGTGCCCCGATGGCGAGCGTGCCGGTGGCCACGCCCAGGACGCGCGCGGGATTGGCGGCGAGCAAGGCGAACAGCCGCTCCATCGTAATGGTCCCGTCGCGCACCAGCCCCAATCCCAAGGCGAGCAGGGTCTCGGCACCCGCCATTCCCGATGCGGAATCCGCGAAGGGAAGGCGTTTTTCCTCGGGGCCATGCGGATCGTGGCCCGAACACAGCACATCGATCGTGCCATCGGCCAGCGCCGTCAGCGCCGCTTGCCGGTCGCTTTCCGACCGCAAGGGCGGCGACAGATGCGCGAAGGTACGGAAATCGGTCATCGCGATGTCGGACAGCATGAAATGCGCGGGTGTGATGCCGCACGTCACCCGCACGCCGCGCCGTTTGGCCGCGCGCACCAGATCGAAACCGGCCGCAGTCGTGACTTGGCGAATGTGCAGTGCAGCCCCGGTTTCCTCGGCCAGCATCACGTCGCGGGCGATGGCCAGCGGCTCGGCAATGGCAGGGGCGGCGGGCAGGCCCATGCGCGTCGCGGTTTCGCCTGCGGTCGCCACCGTGCCCGCCGTCACGCCGCCATCTTCGGCATGGGTGATGACGGTCAGCCCGAGATCGCCAGCATAAGCCAGCACTTTGCGCATCACGCCCGAATCGGCGATCCAGCCTGCACCGGTGCCGACTGCGCGCGCACCCGCGTCGCGGTTGATTGCCATTTCGGCGAGGTCGGTGCCCGCGAGCCCGCGCGTTGCCGCGGCGATCGGGTGAATCCACAGCCCAGGCCGCCCAATCAGCGCGGCGCGCTGCACGATGCCGGGGTCGTCGAGCACGGGCGACTGATCGGGCATCAACCCGACCCGCACGATCCCACCGGCGTGAAAGGCGGGCAGGTCGATTGCGAACACGCCAAGATCGACGATCGCGGGGGCCAGCATCTGGCCACCACAGTCGATCGTCTCTGTCCCATCGGGCACTTCGATCAGGCCGGTGGCGACGATCGTATCGCCGTCGATCAGCACGCCACCCGCAGACACGCCCGCCACCGGGCAGACGAGCGTCGCGTTGAGCAGGGCCAGCGTCCGGCTCATGCCCAACCCGCCACGCCGCGTGACCGCCGCGTCAATACGTCCAGACAGGCCATGCGCACCGCGACCCCCATTTCGACCTGTTCGGTGATCGCCGAACGCGCGTGGTCGGCCACGACCGAGTCGATTTCGACGCCGCGGTTCATCGGGCCGGGATGCATCACCAGCGCGTCCGGCTTGGCGCGTGCGAGCCGCTTTTCGGTGAGGCCATAGCGCAAATGATATTCGCGGTTGGAAGGGACGAAGCCGCCATTCATCCGCTCATTCTGCAAGCGCAGCATCATCACGACATCGGCACCCTCCAGCGCTTCGTCGAAATCGGTAAAGGGGGTGACACCCATCCGCTCGATCGCGGCGGGCATCAGCGTGGTCGGCGCACACACGCGCACTTCGGCGGCCAGCGCAGTGAGTGCGAGGATATTCGAGCGCGCGACGCGGCTGTGCAGCACGTCGCCGCAAATCACCACGCGCTGCCCCGCGATCGACCCGCGCCGCCGCCGGATCGTCAGCGCATCGAGCAGCGCTTGCGTCGGATGTTCGTGCTGCCCGTCGCCGGCATTGAGCACCGGGCAATCGACCTTGCCCGCGATCAGCCGCACCGCGCCCGAGGACATGTGGCGGATGACGATGACGTCGGCGCGCATCGCGTTGAGCGTCATCGCGGTGTCGATCAGCGTCTCGCCCTTTTTTACCGAACTTTGCGCCGCGTGCATGTTGACGACATCGGCCCCCAGGCGCTTGCCGGCGATTTCGAACGACAGCAGCGTGCGGGTCGAATTCTCGAAAAAGGCGTTGATCTGGGTCAGCCCGCCGAGTCGTTTGTCGCTGATCGCGCGCGTACGGTTCGCGGCGACCCAGCCATTGGCTTCGTCGAGCAAAAACACGATCTCATGGGGTTGCAAGCCCTCGATTCCGGTCAAGTGCCGGTGCGGGAACACGGCACGCCCGGGGATGAGCGAGGCGGGGCGGTGATCGGAGGGCTGCATCGAGAGTGCCGGGTAGCCGGGCATGCGTGCGGTGGCAAGGTGGGCCTTTCAATCCGTCGCGCAAATGATAATGTTTGATAATATTTCATTAGGATAGGAACGATACGCAGACGTAACGTCGGTTTGGATGCTGTGGCGGGGGATCGTATTGATTAAGCGTGCGGTTCTGACCGACGAGCATCGCGAACTCGACGCGTTGGCAAAGCGTATCCTGGCCGAGGTCGGGGGCGATGGCCCGAGCGTGGAGTTGTCGTCGCTGCGCTGGCGGCTCAATCGCGTGCTGACAAAGCACCTCGCGATGGAGGACCAACTCCTGTATCCGATTTTGCGCGCGAACCCGGCGACGGCTTCGCTGGCCGAGCAAGTGCTGGCCGAGGTTGGCGGCACCGCAAGCACCTATGCGGCCTATCATGCAGCTTGGCCGATCGAGCGCATCCAGCAGGATTGGGAGGCGTTTCGCGCCGCGACTCGCGATGTCATGACATTGCTGCGGCGGCGCATCCTGCGCGAAGAGCGCGACCTCTTTCCGCGAGCCTCCTGGCCCGGGGCGGATAGCCGCTAAACCGCCACCAGCGCGTCGATCGCGCCTTGCAGGATATACGCCGCCGCCATCTTGTCGACCAGTTCGGCGCGCTTGGCCCGGCTGGCGTCCTGTTCGATCAGCGTGCGCGTTACCGCGACGGTCGACCAGCGTTCGTCCTGCAGGAAGATCGGCAGGCCCAGGTCCGCCATGTTGCGGGCAAACGCGCGGCTCGATTGGCTGCGCGGGCTTTCGCTGCCGTCGGAGAGGTTGAGCGGCAGGCCGATGACGATGCCCTTCACTTGCTGCGCGGCGATCAGCTCGGCGAGGGCGATTTTGTCCTTCTGGAACTTGGTGCGGCGGATCAGCAAGGCGGGCGAGGCGAAACTCCACCCGGCGTCGCAGAGCGCGGTGCCGATCGTCTTGGTGCCGACATCGAGGCCGATCAGGCGGCCACCGGTGGGGAGGGCGGCGCGGAATTCGGTGCGGTCGGTGGTGATCATGCGCACCTTCCGTTCGTGCTGAGCGTCTCGAAACACAGCTCTCCACACGCAACCGGTCCGCTTGCGGAGACGGGCCCTTCGACAGGCTCAGGGCGAACGGGGCGGGGGGGCGGCATCATTTCTTGTCGAACGCCGCCAGCCGCCGTGCCGCATCGGCGCGCACGTTCGCCCAGAACAGGCTGTAGTCATAGACGTGGTAATTGTTGCCCGGCAGGACATAGCCGCCGAGCGCGGGCGGGGCACCGATCAGCAACAGGCCGCGCGCGTCGCAGCGGGCGGGGATGCGCTTCGGCTCGATCGTTGCGCTGGCGAGATCGGGGGCGGGGAACAGCGTGCCGAGATTGGCGTCGGCAGGCGCGGCGGCATCGGGCGTGCCGGTCAACGGGTTGGTGCAGATCATCGGCGTGCCGCGGCGCGGTTTGCCGTCGGTGCCGGTGCTGGCGGCATAGGCATCGAGGATCAGCGCGGGATCGGCGGGTTCGGCGAAGCTCTGCCAGGAGAGCAGGCACCCGGCCTGATCGGCGGTGCGGCATTCGGGCAGGCCGAGCGTCGGCACATCGACGGCGCGCGAGACCGGCCAGCCGATGAGATAGGCGGCGACGATGCGCTTCGCGAGCGGCTTGCCCGCGACCTTCTCGCGCAGCAGCCGCAGCAGGTGGAACGCGCCCTGGCTGTGGCCGGCGAGGATGATTGGTCGATCGCCGGCTTGCGCGAGGAAGGCGTCGAAGGCGGTGGCAACATCGCCATAGGCAAGGTTCAGCGCCTGGTTGGCGGCGGCTTGCGTCGTCAGGAATGCGCCGAAGGTCGCCTGGCGATAGCGCGGTGCCCAGATCTGGCCGCTGGCGTTGAACGCGCTGGCCTGCGCGCGCAGGAACAGTTCGGCGCGGGCATTGGCCTCGGCATCGTCCAGCGGCGCATTCCACTGCGCACGGTTGAGGTAGGAAGTCGGGTGGATGAAGAACACCGCCGCCTTTTGGTCCTTGCCTGGGGTGTAGCCTGCGGGGGTCCACAAAGCGGGATTGCCGGGCTTGTCGGGTCGCGCGAGCCACATGTCGGCGCGGCCATAAGCAGCGGCGGGCTCGGGCGGGAGCGCGACGAAGGCGGCGCGCGGGACCATCGCCAATTTGATGAGATCGACGCCCCAGAGCGCATAGGCAAAGCCGCCCGCGATCACGAGCACGATCAGGACCGCAAAGGCATAAAGGAATTTGCGTGCCACGCGCGGGGTCAGCCTTTCTGGAGGAGCGATGCACTGGTCATGCGATTTCCGTGCAGCAGGACGACGGCGCTTGCAATCGCCTTGGCGCTGGCGTTCGGTCCCACCTGACTGTTGGGGAGCATGGCGATGGACCGATCGGGCGATTTCGAAGCGGATGCGGGATGGCGGTTGCGGCCGCTGATCTTGGCCATCGTGGGCGCGCTGGCCGCGCTGGTGGTGCAGCAATTGCTCGATCGCGGCGAGCCGGTTCGCTATCCCGCGATCGATCCCGAAAACTGGCGAATCGCGCTGGCGACGGCGGTTGGCACGGGCGCTGCGAGCTTCGGCTTCGCGCTGGAGCGGCAACGCGCGCCTTGGGCGGTGCTGTTCGGGCTGGTGGTCGGTGCTGTTGCCGGGCTGGTGTTCTACTGGAATGGCGGCGGCTGGGGGATGTGGCGGGACTGGCATAGCGCCAGCCTGTTCCTGTCGATCGCGATCGCGGTGCCCTTGTTCCAGACCGCGCGGAACGAGGCGGCGTGGCGATTTCCCTATGCCGATGTCCACGGCAATGCCTGGACCAATGTCGTCTTGTGGTGCGCGTGCTGGCTGTTCATCGGCGTCGTGTTCGCGCTCGCGTGGCTATTGTCATCGCTGTTCGATCTGATCGGACTGCATTTCCTGCGCGATCTGTTGCAGCATAGTTGGTTCAATGCGCTGCTGTTCGGCGCGAGTTTCGGGGCGTCGCTCGGGCTGCTGCGCGAACGCGACGGGGTGCTGCGGCTGTTGCAGCGGGTGGTGACCTCGGTGTTTGCGGTGCTGGCACCGGTGCTTGGGCTGGGGCTGCTGGTGTTTCTCGTCGCCTTGCCGTTCACCGGACTGAATGCGCTGTGGGAGGCAACCAAATCGACCACGCCGATCCTGCTGAGCTGCGTCATCGGCGCGCTGATCCTGGCCAATGCGGTGATCGGCAATGGCGAGCAGGAGGAGTTGCGCAATCCGGTGTTGCGTGTCGGCGCGATGGTGCTGGCGCTCGCGGTGCTGCCGCTGGCGGTGATCGCGGCGATAGCGACCGGCCTGCGCATCGATCAATATGGCCTGACGCCCGATCGCTTGTGGGCGGTGGTGTTCGTCGCCTTCGCGACGGCTTATGGCGTTGCCTATCTGGTCGCCTTGGCGCGGGGGCGGATGCACTGGGGTGCGTGGGTGCGGCCGAGCAATTTGCGGCTGGCGTTCGTCGTCGCGGGTGTCGGGCTGGTGCTGGCGACGCCACTGCTGAGCTTCAACGCGCTGTCGACTGCCGATCAGGTCGCGCGGCTCGAATCCGGCAAGACGAGCCCTGACAAATTCGACTGGGCGGCGCTGGCGTTCGATTTCGGCGATCCCGGCAAGGCGGCGCTGAAGCGGCTGGCAGGATCGAAGAACCCCGTAATCGCGGCGCGCGCCAAGGGGGTGTCGACCAAGACCAATCGCTGGGACGTCGCGGCGATCGACCGCACGCAGACCGACGCCGATGTGCTGGTCAAGCGCTTGCGCGTGCTGCCGGTGGCGGTGCCCGTGCCGCTCGCCTTGCGGACCAAGCTCACCGATTGGCAGGGATGCGGGACGGGTCGTAAGGATCGCTGCACCTTGCTGTACACGCCAGGTGCAAGCGAGGCGGTGTCGATACAGGAAAGCTGTATCGACGATTTGGTGCGCGATCCGGGGGCGCAAAACACGTTTGCGGTCCGGGTGCTGCGATCGGGCTGCGGCGGCTCGCGCTACCAACGGACCGGCGATACATGGGAGCGTGTCGATGAAAACACGCGAGCGCCGCTCACGTCCGCCGAGCGCGCCGCCCTGAAAGCGGGGGACGCGGCGGGCAAGGTCGAGATTCGTTCGGTGCCCGCGCGCCGCGTCTTTGTCGGGGGCGTTCCGGTCGGCGATCCGTTCGAATAGGTTGCGCAAGGCTTGGGCGCTCTGCTAGCCGCGATCCATGCCAGTCGACATCGCCACCGTCCGCAAGATCGCGAGTCTTGCCCGTATCGCCATTGCCGAGGAAGACGCCGCGCGCATCGCGCCCGAGCTCGACAACATCATGGGATGGATCGAGCAATTGGGCGAGGTGGATTGCACCGGCGTCCAACCGATGACCGCGGTCATCCCCAACCATCTGCGCCTGCGCGACGATGTCGTGAATGCCGATCCGCTGACCGGCGGCGGCATTCGCGATGCCGTGCTCGCCAATGCGCCCCAGGCCGAACACGGTTTCTTCACCGTGCCCAAGGTGATCGAATAATGACCGACCTTACCAATCTCGGCGTTGCCGCCATCCGCGATGGGGTGCGCGACGGCAGCTTTTCCGCGCGCGAAGTGGCCGAGGGCTTCATCGCCAACGTCTCCGCCGCCACGGCGCTCAACGCCTTCCTCGTCGAAACCCCCGATCATGCGCTGGCCGCGGCCGACGCCGCCGATGCCGCGCGTGCCGCTGGCGAAACGCTCAAGCCGCTGGCGGGCGTGCCGATCGGCATGAAGGACCTGTTCTGCACAAACGGCGTGCCGACCACTGCCGCCAGCCGCATTCTGGAGGGCTTTACGCCTCCCTATGAATCGACGGTTTCGGCCAATTTGTGGAACGCTGGTGCGGGAATGCTGGGCAAGCTGAACCTCGACCAGTTCGCGATGGGATCATCGAACGAGACCAGCGCGTTCGGCAACGTGATCTCGCCGTGGCGACGCAATAACGGTGATACCGCGCCGCTCGCACCCGGTGGGTCTTCGGGCGGGTCGTCCTCGGCGATCGCAGCGCGGCTGTGCCCGGCGGCGACCGGCACCGATACCGGCGGATCGATCCGCCAGCCTGCCGCCTTTACCGGCATTTCGGGCATCAAGCCGACCTATGGCCGCTGCTCGCGCTGGGGGACGATCGCTTTCGCCTCGTCGCTCGACCAGGCAGGACCAATGGCGCGCGACGTGCGCGACTGCGCGATCATGCTCGAGGCGATGGCCGGGTTCGATGCCAAGGACGCGACCTCGCTCGATTTGCCTGTGCCCAACTGGGAAGCCGGATTGTCGGGCGATCTCAAGGGCAAGCGCGTGGGTATTCCCAAGGAATATCGGGTCGACGCCATGCCGCCCGAGATCGAGGCGCTGTGGCAGCAGGGCATCGAATGGCTGAAGGATGCGGGCGCGGAGATCGTCGAAGTCTCGCTGCCGCACACCAAATATGCGCTGCCGGCTTATTACATCATTGCGCCGGCCGAAGCCTCATCCAACCTCGCGCGCTATGACGGCGTGCGCTACGGCTTGCGCGATCTGCCCGAGGGGGCGGGCTTGCAGGACATGTATGCCGCTACCCGCGCCGCCGGTTTCGGCGACGAAGTTAAGCGCCGCATCATGATCGGCACTTATGTCTTGTCAGCAGGGTTTTACGACGCGTACTTCACACAGGCTTCGAAGATCCGCACGCTGATCGCGCGCGATTTCGAGCAGGCCTGGGCCACGTGTGACGTGCTGCTGACGCCGACGGCACCCTCGGCGGCGTTCGCGCTGGGCGAGAAGTCGGCCGATCCGATCGCGATGTATTTGAACGATGTGTTCACCGTGCCGTCGTCGCTCGCTGGGCTCCCGGCGATGAGCGTGCCCGGCGGGCTGGACGGGCAGGGGCTGCCGCTCGGGCTTCAGATCATCGGCAAGGCGCTGGATGAGCAGAGCGTGCTCAACGCCGGGCTCGCGGTCGAGCAGCGCGCAGGCTTTACCGCGCGGGCGGAGCGCTGGTGGTGACCGAGAAGGCATAGGTCGCAAGGAAAGTTCCGGCCTGCGTTTGCGATCCGGCTGTGTAAGTGTTACCTGGGTAACACTGGAGATTTCTCATGAACGCGCCTATCCGCATCGAAACGGGTACGATGACCAGCAAAGGGCAGATCTTGATCCCAAAGGCGATCCGGGATGCTGCTGGGCTGCTTCCGGGCCAGCCTTACAAAGTGGCGCTTGATGCGGAAGGGCGCGTCACGGTGGCGGCGCTTGGCGACGGCCCTGCCGATGTGGAACGGCGGCAACAGGCGCAAGCGAAAGCGATCGACGCATTGGCCGGGCGATTCTCGTTTGGTGGCCCGACCGATCAAGTGATGCGAGATTTGCGGGGCGATTACGTTCCGTGATCTTAGTCGATTCCAATATATTGATCGATGTGCTTGGACGTGATCCGCAATGGTTCGGCTGGTCCCGTCGTCAGATCGGTCGCGCCGCCCTCGGCGCGTATCTTTTCGTGAACCCGGTCATTGCCGCAGAGATCGGCTGGCAATTCCAGGACGCGGAGCATTTTCGCTCGGTCATGAGCGCCCTGCTGATCGGCGTTGAAAGTCTCGATCCATCGGCAGGGATTCTGGCTGGCAAGGCATATCAACGTTATCGTGAACGCAGGGGGGAAGGCGCGCCGCGTTTGCCCTTACCGGATTTTCTGATCGGGGGCGATGCACAGCATAGAGGCGCAAGCATCCTGACGCGGGATCCGCGCTTTTACGCCGCATATTTCCCGGATATTTCCCTTATCACACCCGAGACCGATGTATGACTGAATCCACCTACACCATCCGCGGCGAAACCGGCGACTGGGAGGTCGTGGTCGGCCTCGAAGTCCATGCGCAGATCACCACCAATGCCAAGCTCTTCTCGGGCGCGGCGACCGCGTTTGGCGCGGAGCCCAATACGCAGGTGTCGCTGGTCGATGCCGCGATGCCGGGGATGCTGCCCGTGCCCAACCGCGAGTGCATCCGCCAGGCGGTGCGCACCGGCATGGCGATCGAGGCGCAGATCAACCGCTGGTCGCGGTTCGACCGCAAGAACTATTTCTATGCCGATTTGCCGCAGGGCTATCAGATCAGTCAGCTCTACCACCCGCTGGTGGGCGAGGGCGCGATCGACATCAGCCTGGACGAAAAGAACCCCGACGCGCACGGCAAGCGCATCGGCGTCGAGCGCATCCATGTCGAGCAGGATGCCGGCAAATTGATGCACGATCAGCATCCGACCCGCTCCTATGTCGATCTCAACCGTTCGGGCGTCGCGCTGATGGAAATCGTGTCGAAGCCGGACATGACGTCTCCTGCAGAAGCAGGGGCTTATCTGCGAAAGTTGCGATCGATTCTGCGCTATGTCGGGTCGTGCGACGGCAATATGGAAGAAGGCTCGATGCGCGCGGACGTCAATGTCAGCGTGCGCAAGCCGGGCGATCCGTTCGGCACGCGGACCGAGACCAAGAACGTCAATTCGGTGCGCTTCGTGATGGCGGTGGTCGAGCAGGAAGCGCGCCGCCAGGTCGAGGTGCTCGAGGATGGCGGGCGCATCGTGCAGGAAACGCGGCTGTATGACCCCGATCGCAACGAAACGCGCTCGATGCGCTCGAAGGAAGATGCGCACGATTACCGTTATTTCCCCGATCCTGATCTGTTGCCGCTCGAACTCGACGAGGCGTTCCTCGCCGAATGTCGTGCGTCGCTGCCCGAACTGCCCGACACCAAGCGGCGGCGCTATGAAGCGCTTGGCATTACGCCTTATGCAGCCGCAGTGCTGACGGCGGAGGTCGAGGCGGCGCGCTGGTTCGACGCGCTGCTCGATTGCGGTGCGGCCCCGGTCGCGGCGGCGAACTGGACGACGTCGGAGTTGTTCGGCGCGCTCAACCGCACCGGCAAGGACATCGAAAACGCGCCGGTCAGTCCGACCCAGGCGGCGGAACTGCTCGGCCTGATCGCCGATGGCACGCTGTCGAGCACGCTCGCCAAGCAGGTGTTCGAGATCATGCTCGAAACCGGGCAGGGCGCGGCGGCAGTGGTTGAAGAACATGGGCTCAAGCAGACCAGCGACACCGGCGAAATCGAACGTGTCATCGCCGAAGTGATGGCGGCTAACGAAGACAAGGTTGCCGATTATCGCGGCGGCAAGGACAAATTGTTCGGCTTCTTCGTCGGCCAGACGATGAAGGCGATGGGCGGCAAGGCTAATCCGGGCGTGGTGAATGAAGTGTTGAAGAAGATGCTGGGATAGAATCTCAGGGTTTATTGCATTTTCGTTGCGGTGCGGCATCGAATAGTGGGTTGATCCGGCGCGCTTCCGGCGCTTAAGCTCGTCATATCGGACTCGGGGGCGAGTCCGATATGACGGGGGGAATCCATGTTGCTGCGATTGTGGGTGCCGATTCTGGCGTCCGTTTGCCTTGTCGCGAGTGGTTCGCCTGCGACGGCGCAGGAGAAATCGGGGATCAAGCCAGGCTTCGTCCTCCCGCAGAGGTCGGCGCGAATCCTGCTGATACGCCCGACGATCAAGGTCGGCGCGCAATCGACCGGCGGCATGTTCGAGCCGAACGCAGACTGGACCGCCCAGGCCAAGGAAAATCTAGCGGTGGCGCTCGCGGCCGCGCAGACCAAGCTGGGCAATGAGATCCTGATCGCGGACGAACCCATTGGTCCAGCCGCAACCACCATGGCCGATTATCGGGCCTTGTTCTCGGTGCTCGCGGATTCGGTGATCCGCTACCAGTTTTTCGTTGGTAATCGCCTGCCAACCAAGAAACGCAAAGACGCGTTCGAATGGACTATGGGCCCGGGGGTCGCTGATCTCGCCAAGGGGACGGGGGCCGATTATGCTTTGTTCCTGTTCAACGAAGATCAATATGGGTCGACCGGCCGCAAGATTTTGCAGGCGTTCGCGGCAATGGCCTATGTTTCGGTCAAGTCGGGAGAACATAAGGGTTTTGCCGGGCTGGTGGATCTTCACACCGGCGATTTGGTTTGGCTCAACGCGGATCTTGCCATGGGCGGCGACGTGCGCACGCCGGACGGCGCGCAAAAGCGCGTCTCGCAATTGTTGAAGAATTTTCCCGGAAGTTCACAGTCGGCCGCTCCGGCGTCGGCAGCCAAGTAAATGCGCGCCTTGTGGAAGGTGTTGGCAGCCATGGCGATCGTGGTTGCCGCGCCGCTCGCGGCGAAGGGCGACCCGTTGCCGACGCTTCCGCCCTATGCGGGTGCTTATCAGCCGCAGGGCATGGATGAGCGCGGCCTGTGGATGATGGTTGATGAAGACGAGCGGCTGCTGCGCGATTCGAAGGCGGTCGTGTCCGATCCCAAGCTGCAAAGCTATCTGCATGACGTGGTGTGTCGCGCGGTCGGGGCACCACGCTGCGACAGCGTGCGCATCTATGTCGTGCGCAACGCGGCCTTCAACGCGTCGATGGCTCCAAATGGCATGCTTGTGGTGCAAACCGGCCTGTTGCTGCGTGTCCGCAACGAGGCCGAACTGGCAGCTGTGCTGGGGCACGAATTCGCGCATTTCGAGTTGCGGCACAGCCTGGTGGGCTTCAAGCAAAAGCGCTCGGCCACTGATGTCATGGCGTGGGCCGGGGTCGCGGCAGCCGGAGCGTATACCTACGGTGGAACCGGTGCCTACAATACCGTGCGCACGGCGCAATCGGTACAAAACGCGGCTTTCGGATCGATCTTCGCGTTCAGCCGCGAGCAGGAGCGCCAGGCGGATTTGCTCTCGATGGCGTATTTGAAGGCGTCGTCCTACGATCCGCGCTGTTTCGCCGATCTCTGGGGCCGCGTGATGGACGAGGCCGACGCGACCGCGCGCGGGCGGCGGCAGCGCAGCACCCGGTACGACCGCGTCGCCTTTTTCGCGACGCACCCGGCAACCTTGGAGCGCGCCACTTATTTGCGCGAGCTTGCGATCGCCATGGACAAATCCGGCGAGGACGGTCGCGCACGGCTGGACGCGGCGATGGTCGCGTGGCGGCCGCAGTTGCTGGCGGATCAGATCAAGCTCAACGATTTTGAGGGTACCGATTATCTGTTGGGGGAACTCGCCGGGGCGCAGTGGACGGCCGACCTGCTGTTCGCGCGTGGGGAACTGTATCGGTCGCGCGGAAATCCGCGCGATCTCGTCTCCGCTGCCGGTTTTTACCGTGCCGCGCTGGAGCAGGAGCCGAGCAATGCCGACGCGTATCGCGGGCTCGGCCTGGCGCAAATGCGCAGCCGTGATCCGGCGGCGGCGGACTCGCTGCGGCGGTATCTGGCGATGAAGCCAAACGCTGTCGACAGCGCCATGATTTCCACCTTGATTCAGTGAGATGAAGAGCATGAAGCGCACCTCGTTTTCCATCTTCGCCGCGGCTCTGTTGCTGCACGCGGCCCCGGGCCTTGCATCCAACACGCTGATCCCGAGCGGTGTCCCAGTCGCCGTCGCGAAATCACCGCTGACGGTGACGCCTGACCGCGAATGGAACAAGATGGGTGCTCGACCGGGGCGCAATTCGGAAACCTGGACGATTGACGGGGACGGACTGAACGATGTGACCTTTTACGGCGGCATCGAAACCGGCCGCACGCTGTTCCGCGAAGTCAGCAAGAAGGCCAAGCCGCTGCCGCATTTCTCCGCGACGATGTTGCTGACCGACCTGCCGACGCTGTTTGCCGATAGCTACAGCATCGCGCTCGACACGCAGCTTATGACGATCGACTCGGTCGAACCGACCGCGTTTCTGGGCCAGAAAGGGATTCGCTTTGCCTTTACGTTCAGTCGTTTGAACGAGGAAGTTCGCCGGAAGGGCGAAGCGGTGGCAGCGATCGTCGATGGCAAGCTCTACATGATCACCTTCGAAGCGCCGGACGTGTTCTATTTCCAGCGTGACCAACCGGCCTATCGCGCGATCGTCACCGCGGCGACGATCGCGCGATAGCTGGACCGGGCGTTACTGCCCGTCATCCCCCTGATTCTTCACCACCCCGCCAGTGCCGCCAACGCCATCGGGCATCCCGGCGGAGGTGAACGCATCGGGTTCCTTGCCGCCTTCGCCGCGCTCGACGGCATCCTTGCGGGCTTCGACTTCCTGCTGGAGGTCGCTACGCGGATCGGTGTTGTCGCGGGGATCGTCGAGCGGGCCCTTGTTGATCTCGTCGCTCATGCGAAATCCCCCGTCAGGCCGGTGTCGGTCGGCTGGAACGGTTCGTCGCCCGGCGTTGCGTCGGGGGCCGGAAAGTCCACGTCGGGTGTTGGGCTCGGCAATTCGGTCGGCACCGGGTCGGGCTGGCCGGGCTGGCTCGGGAAGGGGGGCAATTCGGTCGGGGGCGTGCTGGCCATGATGATTCTCCTCTGTCCGGAACAACGCGCGAGCATCGTCGGCGGTTGCGCAATATAAAGCCAGTCTGTTTGCGCGCTTGCCCCCGGCCATAGGGCTGGTATAGACGCGCCCCACACCGGCGGTGTCCCATGCGGGCGTGGCGGAACTGGTAGACGCAGCAGGTTTAGGTCCTGCCATCGCAAGATGTGGGGGTTCGAGTCCCTTCGCCCGCACCAGGCCGCTCGTGGCAAACGGGCGGTAGCCATCAGAAATTCCTGTAAAAGGCACGACTTGAGTATGCAAACTGTCGAGACGTTGAACGAGGGGCTGAAGCGCGCCTACACGCTGAAGATCACCGCGAAGGACATCGATTCGCGCGTGGACGCCGAACTGAAGCGCGTTGCGCCGACGGTGCGCATGCCCGGCTTCCGCCCCGGCAAGGTTCCCGCGAACCTGGTGCGCAAGATGCACGGCGAGGCGCTGATGCAGGACGCGCTCAACACCTCGATCCAGCAGGGCATTCAGGAACTGATCGCCGAGCACAAGCTGCGCCCCGCGCTGCAGCCCTCGGTCAGCCTCGATGACGGCTATGAGCTCGGCAAGGATGCCGATGTGAAGGTCGAGCTCGAAGTGCTCCCCGACGTGCCGACGCCTGCGATCGACAATCTGAAGCTCGAGCGCCTGACCGTTCCCGCAGACGAAGCTGTCGTGCAGGAGCAACTGCAGAAGTTCGCCGACCAGCAGAAGCGCTGGGAAGAGGCCGATGCCGCTTATGAAGCCAAGACCGGCGATCTGGTCGTGCTCGATTTCGTCGGCAAGGTCGACGGCGTAGCGTTCGATGGCGGCACTGGCGAAGACATGTCGGTCGAAATCGGTTCGGGTCGTTTGATCCCCGGCTTCGAAGAGCAGGTCGTCGGCGTGAAGGCCGGTGACGAGCGCCAGATCAATGTGACCTTCCCGGAGGATTATCAGGCCAAGGAATTGGCCGGCAAGGCCGCGACCTTCGATCTGACGGTCAAGACGGTGAAGACTGCGGGCGAGACCAAGATCGACGACGAACTCGCCACCTCGCTCGGCCTGCAGAGCCTCGAGCAGCTCACCGGTCTGCTCAAGGGCCAGATCGAGCAGGAACTGAACGGCCTGACGCGCACCCACATGAAGCGCAAGCTGCTCGACCAGCTCGCCGAGGGCCATGATTTCGAAGTGCCGCCGTCGATGGTCGAAGCCGAATTCGAGCAGATCTGGCAGCAGCTTCAGCATGAAGCGACGCATGAGGAAGATCCGGCGGCCGCACTGGCCGAGATGGAATCGGAGCGTGACGATTACCGCAAGATTGCCGAGCGCCGCGTTCGCCTGGGCCTGTTGCTGAGCGAAATCGGCCAGGCCAATGGCGTCGAAGTCAGCCAGCAGGAAATGAACCGCCTGATCGCGCAGGCTGCGCAGCAATATGGCCCCGAGGATCGCAAGCGCTTCCTGCAGTACATCCAGCAGGAGCCGATGGCAGCCGCACAGCTCCGTGCGCCGCTGTACGAGGACAAGGTCGTCGACTTCCTGTTCGAGAAGGCCGAAGTCAGCGACCGCGAAGTGACCCGCGAAGAGCTGGAAGCCGCGATCGAGAGCGAAGAAGGCTTCTCGACCGGCACGCACAGCCACGACCACGAAAACCACAAGCCCAAGGCCGCCAAGAAGGCCGCGCCGAAGAAGGCCAAGGCTTCGGCGGATGACGCCAAGGAGCTCGAAGCCGCCGACATCGAACCGGCAGCGCCTGGCGATGAGCTGGTCGAAGCCGAGCCGGTGAAGAAGGCTGCGACCAAGAAGGCCCCTGCGAAGAAGGCCGCTGCTGCCGAGCCCACCGCCGAAGCTGCTCCGGCCGAGGAGGCTGCTCCGGCACCGGCCAAGAAGCCGGCCGCCAAGAAGAAGCCCGCCGCCGATACTGCGGAATAAGCCAAAAGCCCCTCCCCCTCGGGGGAGGGGTTGGGGTGGGGACGTAACCGGCGCGAGGTCTCTGCGAGGCTCGGCCCCACCCCCAAACCCCTCCCCTGAAGGGGAGGGGCTTTTTTATGTCCGTTTGGCACGGCGCACAAAACAGTCGAACCGATCGCCATTCACCCCTATGGCAGAGCCATGACCACGCGCATCGCCATCCTGCTGCCCTGTTATAACGAGAGCGCCGCCATCGCGCAGACGGTGGCCGGGTTCCGCGCCGCGCTGCCCGACGCGACGATCTACGTTTACGATAATAACAGCTCCGACGACACCGTGGCGGTGGCGCGCGCTGCTGGCGCGATCGTGCGGACCGAGCGGATGCAGGGGAAGGGCAATGTCGTCCGCCGCATGTTCGCCGATGTCGATGCCGATATCTATGTGATGGCCGATGGTGATGCGACCTATGACGCGACGGTTGCGCCCGCCTTGGTGCAGCGCTTGCTCGACGAACAGCTCGACATGGTCGTTGGCAGCCGCGTGACCGAGGTCACCGCCGCCTATCGTCGCGGGCATGTGCTCGGCAACAAGGCGATGACCGGGCTGCTCGCGCAATTGTTCGGGCGCAGTTTTACCGATATTTTCTCGGGTTACCGCGTGTTTTCGCGGCGGTTCGTGAAGAGTTTTCCGGTGCTTTCGTCGGGCTTCGAGATCGAGACCGAAATCAGCGTCCATGCGCTGGAACTGAAGATGCCGGTCGGCGAAATCGAAACGCCCTATTTCGCGCGGCCTGAGGGCTCCGAATCGAAGCTCAGCACCTATCGCGACGGCTTCCGTATCGCGCGCACGATCGTGACGCTGTACCGGATCGAGCGGCCGCTCCTGTTCTTCGGCGTGATCGCGGGCCTGCTGTTTGCCGCCGCATTGGCGTTCGGCATCCCGCTGGTCATCACCTATATGCACACCCATCTCGTGCCGCGTTTGCCGACGGCGGTGATGGTGACCGGGCTGACGATTCTCGCCGCGCTCAACGGGTTTACCGGGCTGATCCTCGACACCGTGGTGCGCGGTCGACGCGAGGTGCGGCGGCTGGCGTATCTGTCACACCGCGCCCCTGGCGGCGACGATCGCCGCGCCGATCAAGGTGCCATCGCAGGCGGGGCTTGAACTCGTTTCCGCCAGCGCCGATGTATGCGGTTCGAATTTCCGTTCTTCTCGGGGCATAAGGACTAAAAGGCTCATCATGCGCAATCCGTTCGACACCGGCGACTTTCTGGCTCCCATTCAAGACGGCCTCGTGCCGATCGTGGTGGAGCAATCGAACCGCGGCGAGCGTTCGTTCGACATCTATTCGCGGTTGTTGCGCGAGCGGATCATCTTCGTAACGGGCGGCGTCGAGGATCATATGGCGGCGGTCATCACCGCGCAGCTTCTGTTCCTCGAATCGGAAAATCCGAAGAAGGACATCTTCATGTACATCAACTCGCCGGGCGGTGTCGTCACGGCGGGCATGGCGATCCATGACACGATGCAGTACATCCGCCCGCGCGTCGGCACCGTGTGCATCGGCCAGGCCGCATCAATGGGCAGCTTCCTGCTTGCCGCCGGTGAGCCGGGGATGCGCGTCGCGTTGACCAACGCCCGTATCATGATCCATCAGCCTTCGGGCGGTGCGCAGGGCATGGCATCGGATATCCAGATCCAGGCCAAGGAAATCCAGCGCATCAAGAACCGGATGAACTCGCTCTACGCGCAGTACACCGGCAAGCCGATCGAGGAGATCGAGCGCGCGATGGACCGTGACACGTTCCTCGAGGCGCATGAGGCCAAGGACTTCGGTCTGGTCGATCAGGTGTTCGACAAGCGTCCTGCGCTGCCCGACGATTCGAGCACGCCACCGGCTTTGACTTCGGCTTGAGGTAGACTTTAGGTGGCGGGGCCTCGAAAGGTGCCCCGCTACCGTATTCATACGGCAATTTTGGTGATTGTCGGATTGCGCGGGGTCAGTCTAGGATAGGCACCCCGCATATGTGCGCCCATTGGTGGTGCCAAGGATGGTTTGAATGACGAAGCTCAGCGGCGGCGACTCGAAGAGCACGCTTTATTGCTCCTTCTGCGGGAAGTCGCAGCATGAGGTGCGCAAGCTGATTGCGGGCCCAACCGTATTCATCTGCGATGAATGCGTCGAATTGTGCAACGACATCATCCGCGAGGAGACGAAGTCCGCGCTGGTGTCGAAGAAGGACGGCGGCGTCCCCACGCCGCAGGAAATCTGCGACGTGCTCGATGATTATGTGATCGGCCAGAAGCGCGCCAAGCGCGTGCTGTCGGTGGCGGTGCACAACCATTACAAGCGCCTGAACCACGGCCAGAAGGGTGCCGATGTCGAGCTCGCCAAGTCCAACATCCTGCTCGTCGGCCCGACCGGTTGCGGCAAGACGTTGCTGGCGCAGACGCTGGCGCGCATCCTCGACGTGCCCTTCACCATGGCCGATGCGACGACGCTGACCGAGGCGGGTTACGTTGGCGAGGATGTCGAGAACATCATCCTCAAGCTGCTCCAGGCGTCCGACTATAATGTCGAGCGGGCGCAGCGCGGCATCGTGTACATCGACGAAATCGACAAGATCAGCCGCAAGGCCGAGAACCCGTCGATCACGCGCGACGTGTCGGGCGAGGGCGTGCAGCAGGCGTTGCTCAAGCTGATGGAAGGCACCACTGCCAGCGTTCCGCCGCAGGGTGGCCGCAAGCACCCGCAGCAGGAATTCCTGCAGGTCGACACGACCAACATCCTGTTCATCTGCGGCGGTGCGTTCAGCGGCCTCGAGAAGATCATCGGCGACCGTCTGCAGGGCAAGTCGATCGGCTTCGGTGCCTATGTCGCGTCCCCTGAAGAACGCCGCACTGGCGAGACGCTCAAGTCGGTCGAGCCCGAGGATCTGCTGAAGTTCGGCCTGATCCCCGAATTCGTCGGCCGCTTGCCGGTGATCGCGACGCTCGAGGATCTCGACGTGCCAGCCCTCGTCACGATCCTGACCGAGCCGAAGAATGCGCTGGTCAAACAGTATCAGAAGCTGTTCGACATGGAGGCAGTCAAGCTCGGCTTCACCGACGACGCGCTCGTGCAGGTCGCCAAAAAGGCGATCGACCGCAAGACCGGCGCGCGCGGCCTGCGATCGATCCTGGAGGGCATCCTGCTCGATACCATGTTCGACCTGCCCGGCATGGACGGCGTTGACGAAGTGATGATCGACAAGGACGTGATCGACGGCCGCAAGGAACCGATCCGCGTCTATGCCAAGAAAGAAAAGGCCGGGGCGGGGGCTGCTTGACCCTCGCGCCGCGTTCCACCCCGATCGGTGTCGCTGACGACGCCGATCGGGGACGGATCGCGGCGATGCTGGCCCGTGCCTTCGCCGACGATCCGGCGATGGCGTATATTTTCCCCGATCCCGCCGACCGCGCGCTCCGGCTGCCGCGGCTTTTCGCGTTGCTGTTCGATGCGGATGCGCAGGCCGGTCTGCGGCTGGTGGCAGGGGGCGGCGCAGCCGCCACGCTGTGGCGCGCGCCCGGCTTGGGCAAGACGTCGCTGCTCGATTTGCTGTTGCACGTCTGGCCGCTGTGGCGGGCTTTGGGCGGGGCGATCGGTCGGGCGCTGACGGTGTCGAGCGCGATCGATGCGCATCTCCCCTCCGACGATGTCTGGTATCTGCATATCGCCGGGTGCGACCCGGCGGCACAGGGGCGCGGCCTCGGTCGTGCAGTGGTTCAGGCCGGGCTCGATCGGATCGCGGGGGACGGTCGACCAGTTTACCTCGAAACCGCCAACGAGCGGAATTTGGGCTTCTACGCTACCCTCGGCTTCGTTGTGACCGAGGCGTGGCACGTCCCGAAGGGCGGCCCGGCGTTCTGGTCGATGCTCCGCAGCTGATCGGGCGGAACCGCGCGTCCGTCGCGTCGTTTACCATCCGTTAACCTTTGGCGTTTACCGATTGTTAACGCGCTGCAAGGCCCATCACGCATCGACATCCTGGAGAACGACCGCAATGCGTTTCGTATCGACGCCCCTTGTTCTCACGTCGCTGATTGCCCTTGGGGCGAGCGTGTCGAGCTGCACCGCCGGAACAGCACGGCCCCACGCGACATCGCACGTTGCCGCCACGCCGACCGGATGGGCCGGTTCGGTGACAGCCGAAGATCGCAGTCGGCTCGACGCGCTGCCGACGACATGGGTGCGCGCACGCGCTGCGGTGCCGGTCCGCCTCAAGGCCAAGCTCGATGCGGAGGGCCCTTTGGTCCAGCCCGGAGCCGCGCTGGATTTGCCCGCGCTGCCGCCGGGCCCTTATTATTGCCGTCTCGTCCGCCTTGGCGGAGCGCACGGCCTGGACACCTACAAGCCCGATTTCTGCACGGTCGACGGGACGACGCACGCGCTGTCCTTCACCAAGCAGAGCGGCACCAGTCTGCCCGGCGGCTGGCTGTTTCCCGATACCGACAAGCGGCAGGTGTTCCTCGGCACCTTCCGTCCGGCCCATGCCGACAGCGCGCCAGCCTATAGCGTCAATCCAGCGCAGGACGTGGCGGGCGTGGTCGAGCGTGTCGCGCCGTTCCGCTGGCGGCTGGTGCTGACGCGCGCGGGGAAGGGGGCGTTGCTCGATATCTACGAACTGGTGCCGGTAACGCCCGCAGTGCGCGGGGCCGTGCCCGCCGTTCCCGGCTGAGCTGGGTCAGAACAGGCCGGGGACGAAGCGCTTCACCCGTGCGGCATAGGCGTCGTAATCGGCAAAGGTCGCGCGCAGGACGCTTTCCTCGTGCCGCACCCGCATCGCGGTGCCGAGCGCGAACACGGGGACTCCCGCGATCAGGTTGAGCGTGTGGCCGTAAGCGATCGCCATCGCCAGCGTGAACAGCGCCATCGCCACATAGATCGGGTTGCGGACATGCGCGAACGGGCCCGATTGCACCAGATGCCCGTCGCTGCGGGTGCGCGCGACCAGCGCCCAGTTGCGGCCCATCGCGCGCGACGACGAATCGAACAGCCACACCGCCCCGAGGATCAGCACCAGCACGATCGCCCCTTCGAGCAGCGCTGTGGTGGAGGCGGGATCGAGGCTGACCCGGATCGGGCCAAATCCGACCATGCCGATCCCTATCCCCTGCGCCACGATCCCCCAGATCGACGCATTGCTGCGCCGCGCGTCGGAGCTCTTCGGGCTTTTGACGCCGCGCGCGCGGGCGCGGAGCAGCGACACCACAAACACGCCCATGCCAACGCCGAGCGCGATCAAGCCGGGAAGTCCAACAGGATCGGTCGGAAATCGCATCATAGCCTCCAGATCGAGGCTGTGTTATTCAAATAACACGCGCTCGTCAATTGGTGGGGCGCGGCCGCCGCGCCTGCGCATCGCGCCATGCCTGATACTGCTCGATCGCGACCGAGCGCCGCAGCAGCTTGGCCATCGGGTCGATCACGACATGCGCGCGCTTCGGCACGGTCAGGCTGCCCACGCCCCCCGCCATCGACAGCTTCACGATCCGGCCGTCGACCTGCACCTCGACCGGCATCGGGAACACCCGCCCGCCCGGTGCCTGCCAGCGCAGCGCGAGGCGCGTTGCGCTGCGCGTCTCGATCAGATCGGGCAGGGCGGCTTCGCGCAGATAGACGTCGAAAAACCAGCCATAATCCTTGCCGGTCACACGCCGCACGAAGCGTTCATATTCGAGCGTGGAACCGTAGCGCGGGGCGAAATTGCCCGGCCGCGGATCGATCCGCCCGTACACCGCCAGCCGCGTGACGTCGCGAAACGCGCGGTCGCCGATCAGCGTGCGGAGCGTGTGGAGCATCCACGCGCCCTTGTAATAGATGTCCTGGCCCGGGCCGCCTTTGTCGACCTCATACACCTCTTCCTCGGTTCGCACCTTGCCCGAGATGATCGGACGGAGGTTGGCGATCTTGCCGCGTTCGTCCGCCAGCATCGTCGCATAGCGCGCCTCGCCCTCGCGCCAGCGGCCGTAGAGCGGCTGCATGTAGGTGCCATAGCCCTCGTGCAGCCAGTAATCGTCCCAATTGGCCGCAGTCAGCTGATTGCCGAAATATTCATGGGCGAATTCGTGCTGGAACAACCAGTCGAAGCCCTCGGGGGCCTTGGCATAGTCGTTGCCGTAGGCGTTGATCGTCTGGTGCTCCATGCCCTTGTGCGGCGTCTCGACCACGCCGAGCTTCTCGTCACCGAACGGGTAGGGGCCGACCTCGCTTTCGAAAAAATCGAGCGTCGGGGCAAATTCGGCAAACAGCGCGCGCGCCTTTTCCTCCTCGCCCGGCAGGAACCAGTAGAACATCGGGATGCTGTTGCCGTAGCGGCTCTTATAGACGCCGGAAATTTCCTCATACGGCCCGACATTGAGCGCGATGCCATAGGTGTTGGGGTGCTTGATCCGCCAGTTCCACACCGTCCGCCCGTCGGGCAGCGTATCCACCCCCAGCAATTTGCCATTGGACGGGGCCTTCAATCCCTTGGGCACGGTGATGTGGAGCGTGACGACGCCCGGCTCCCCGGTCGGGAAATCGAGGCATGGCCAGAATAGATCGCAGCCATAGCCTTCGGCGGTGGTGGCGAACCACGGCGCGCCGCCGGGTGTGGTCGCCCACACCATGCCGCTATCCCACGGTGCCTTGACCGCGACATGCGGCTGCCCGCCATAGCTGATGCGCGCGGCGACATGGCCACCTTTGGCGACGCGCTGCGGCAGCGTGATGACGAGCCGCCCTTCGGGGTTGCTCCACGCGCCGGGCGCGAGCGCCGCGCCATCGATGGCAATGGCATCGACCGGCAAATTGCGGTCCAGGTCGATCGCAAGGCGGTCGAGCGCGGCCTTTGCGGTGAAACTGAGCGTCGCCACGCCGCGCAGCGTCTCTGTTTCGGGCAACACCTCGAAGGACAGATCGGCGGCATCGAAGCCCAATTTGGCCTGGTCGGGATCGATCACCCCGCCCGAGCGCGCGGTCTGCGCTGTGATTGCGGGCTCGCCTTTCTTGGGCAGGGTGGTGGCACCGGTCAGCGCGAGGCAGCCACAAGCAAAAGCGAGTCTGGAAGCGATCATGAAGGGTCTAGCTCTACGGAAAAATCGGAGATGGTCGTGCGCAGGACGGGGCGACCGTTCTGCAGGATCGTGGTGGTGCGGGGAAAGCGGATCCCCTGCGCTGACACGGTTCCCGCAAACAAGAGGTGCTGATGCACGAGCGGCGGGTTCGGCGGCGGCCCAGCAAGGGTGTAGTCGGCCGAGGCGATCCGCCCGTCCGGGGCGAGCGTCAGTGCGATCGGGGGATACCCGTCGCGGATCGCCGTAATGCCGCGCCGCCCGTTTGGTGACAGCGATGCCGGGGCAAGCAGCAAATAGCTGTATGCCGCCAGCTTCTGCCGCTCGAAATAGGCTTGCGGCTGGGGCAGGCTGGTCTGTGCGCCGTTATGGACCAGAAACGCACTGTCGCGTTCCACCATGATGGTCTGCGTGGCGCTGCGCCCTTCGCTCGTCAGCCAGGTGTCAGAACGAGCGCGCGCAAAGGGTTCGATTCGGGTTTCGACCATCAGGTCGACCGGCGTCCGGCCGATCATCATGCGGGCAGTACCGCTCCACGCGATCACGCGTACACGCGACAAAAGCGCTTGCCCGCCCGCCGCCGCCAGGGCGTGGGCGATGGGGTCGAGCGGGTGTTTCGCGCTGGCCGGGAACGCGGCGATGGCCGCTGCACCACCCAAAATCGTTCGACGATTGATGCAACGGCAACTCCCCCCATATAAGGAACTAAGCCCGCGTCGTTGACGCGACCCCGGAGTATCCATGACCAAAGCTACCTTCACCCCGTCCAAGTCCTCGTCGCCCACCCACGCCTATCCCGTGCTGCCGCTGCGCGACATCGTCGTGTTCCCCAACATGATCGTGCCGCTGTTCGTTGGTCGCGACAAGTCGGTCGCGGCTCTGGAGGCGGCGATGGCCGCCGACAAGGAGATTTTCCTGGTCGCGCAGCTCGACCCGAGCGAAGACGATCCCGATCGCGACGATCTGTACGAAATCGGCGTGACCGCCGTCGTGCTGCAACTGTTGAAATTGCCCGATGGCACGGTGCGCGTGCTGGTCGAGGGCAAGCGCCGCGCCATCCTGACCGGCCTGACGCAGACCGAGGGCTATCTCGCTGCCGACGTCGAGTTGCTTGAAGGCGATGAGGGCGAGGAGGCACTCGAGGCTGTCAGCACCGAAATGGCGGCGCTGATGCGCTCCGTGGTCGAGCAATTCGAAAACTACGCCAAGCTCAACCGCAAGCTGCCCGCCGAAACTGCGGTCCAGCTCGGGGAAATCGAGGATGCGAACAAGCTCGCCGATGCCGTTGCCGCGAACATTCAGGTCAAGGTGTCCGACAAGCAGGCGCTGCTGATCGAACGCGATCCGGCCAAGCGACTCGAGATGGTGTTTGCCTTCATGGAGGGCGAGCTGGGCGTGCTGCAGGTCGAGAAGAAGATCAAAAGCCGCGTCAAGCGCCAGATGGAGAAGACCCAGCGCGAATATTACCTCAACGAGCAGTTGAAGGCGATTCAGCGCGAACTCGGCAATGAGGGCGACGAGGGCGAAGGCGACGAGATCGCCGAGCTGACCAACAAGATCGCGACGCTCAAACTGTCCAAGGAAGCCCGCACCAAGGCGACGGCGGAGCTGAAGAAGCTCAAGACGATGGCACCGATGTCGGCCGAGGCGACCGTCGTGCGCAACTATCTCGACGTGCTGCTGGGCCTGCCGTGGGGCAAGAAGTCCAAGATCCGCAAGGATATTTCGGCGGCGCAAGCGGTGCTCGACGAGGACCATTATGCGCTCGAAAAGGTCAAGGACCGCATCATCGAATATCTCGCGGTACAGGCGCGCACCAACAAGCTGAAGGGGCCGATCCTGTGCCTCGTCGGCCCCCCCGGCGTCGGCAAGACCAGCCTGGGCAAGTCGATCGCCAAGGCCACGGGCCGCGAATTTATCCGCCAATCTTTAGGCGGTGTGCGCGATGAAGCAGAAATTCGGGGCCACCGCCGCACCTATATCGGCTCGCTGCCGGGCAAGATCGTTACCAATCTCAAAAAGGCTGGGACCAGCAACCCGCTGTTCCTGCTCGATGAAATCGACAAGCTCGGCCAGGATTTCCGCGGTGATCCGGCCTCGGCGCTGCTCGAAGTGCTCGATCCCGAGCAGAATGCGAAGTTCAACGATCACTATCTCGAAATCGACGTCGATCTTTCCGACGTGATGTTTGTGACGACCGCGAACACGCTCAACCTGCCGCAGCCGCTGCTCGACCGCATGGAGATCATCCGGCTCGAGGGCTATACCGAGGATGAGAAGGTCGAGATCGCCGAACGGCATCTGATCGCCAAGCAGATCGAGGCACATGGCCTGAAGGACGGCGAGTTCACGCTCACCACCGAGGGGTTGCGCGCGCTCATTCAGTTCTACACGCGCGAAGCCGGTGTGCGCACGCTGGAGCGCGAGATTGCCAAGCTCGCGCGCAAGGCGTTGCGGCGCATTCTTGAGGGCAAGGCCGAGAGCGTCACCGTGACCCCGGACAACCTGTCCGAATTTGCGGGCGTGAAGAAATATCGCCACGGGCTGGGCGAGGAAGAGAATCAGATCGGTGCGGTCACCGGCCTCGCCTGGACTGAAGTCGGCGGCGAATTGCTGACGATCGAAAGCGTCACCGTGCCCGGGCGCGGTGCGGCGAAGATCACCGGCAAGCTCGGCGATGTGATGAAGGAATCGATCGAGACGGCGTTCAGCTTCATCAAGGCACGCTCGCCCTCTTATGGGATCAAGCCGAGCATCTTCGCGCGCAAGGATATCCACATCCATCTGCCCGAAGGGGCGGTGCCCAAGGATGGTCCGTCGGCGGGTATCGGCATCGTGACGGCGATCGTCTCGACGCTCACCGGCGTTCCGGTGCGCCGCGATATCGCCATGACGGGCGAGGTGACGCTGCGCGGCCGCGTGCTACCGATCGGCGGCTTGAAGGAAAAGCTGCTGGCGGCGCTGCGCGGCGGCATCACCACCGTGCTCATCCCGCAGGAGAATGAGAAGGATCTGGCGGAGATTCCGGCCAATATCCTGGATGGTCTGAAGATCATCCCGGTGGCGCATGTCGATGAAGTGTTGCGGCTCGCGCTGACCGGCCCGCTCACCGCGATCGACTGGACCGAGGCCGATGACCTGGCGGCGCAGCCGCCGGCGGGTGTCGCCCCGATTGGCGGCGAAGTGCATCATTGATCGGATCGATTACTCGAAATGCCGCATTTCCGCCGATTTTAGACCGGGGCTGTCGCTTTTTGTTTTGACAGCCCCCGCGCTAGCCGTCTTAGTGCGCAACCGGCTTTTTGCCTGGGTATATTTTTCCATTTTGTATCGGGGGTTTGGTGGCGATGAACAAACAGGAATTGATCGCGACGGTGGCCGACACGTCGGGTCTGACGAAGGGTGATGCAAGCAAGGCGGTCGAGGCGGTGTTCGACGCGGTCTCGGCGGCGCTGAAAAAGGGTGACGAAGTCCGCCTGGTTGGGTTCGGCACGTTCTCGGTCAGCAAGCGCAAGGCCTCGACCGGCCGCAACCCGCGCACCGGCGAACCGATGACAATCAAGGCGTCGTCGCAGCCGAAGTTCAAGGCCGGCAAGGGCCTGAAGGATTCGGTCAATTGATCTAATCTCCCGAAAACATGTTAGGTGCCGCTGGACAAGCGGCACTCGCTCGTTTTAAGGGATTGGTGAAGAGGGCGGCGGTAACGCCGCCCTCATCCGTTTAGCCCTCCCACATACGCATGTGCAGGACGGCAACGGGCGCGTAGCTCAGTGGTAGAGCACACCCTTCACACGGGTGGGGTCGCAGGTTCAATCCCTGCCGCGCCCACCATTCGCGCTTGGCGCTCCCTCGGAGCCAGCCGCGTTCTGGCCTCAGCGCCAGGGCAGTTCCCGGAACCATTTGGTGATGACATATTTGGTGCCCGCGCGGACTTTCATCCCGTGGTGCAACGTGGCGGGATTGAGCCGCCCGTCGGGTAGGCGATTGTTCCACGCCAGCAGCTTCCCGGTTTCGGGCTGGATGATCTTGTCGATCGCCTTGAAGCGGGTCGCACCGCCAGCTTCGGGCTGGTTGAGGTAGATCATCACCGTCCACGTACGGTTGCCCGCAATGCCGCAATACCGCTGATAGTCGATCCCGTTGGGTTCGAAATAATCGGTGTGAGCTTTAAACTCCTGTCCCACCGCATAGCGTTGCCCCTGGATCGGCTCGCCATGTGCCGGATCGAGTCCGGTAAAGGCGGCGATCCGCGCATTGAGATCGATCACCAGCGGATCGAACGGATCGAGATCGCCCGTCTCGCTGGTCCGAAAGGTCGGGTCGCCGTTGAAATCGGACAGGGTCGATGGCCGTCGCGTCGCATCGACTCGCGCGCATAAGGCCGTGGACGTTTCGGGATCGAGAAAGCCGCGGCGAACAAACAGCGTCAGTTTCGTGCTGGGTACGCGCTGCACGCCCGGTTGGGCGAGGATATGCTCGATCATGGCGTCGGCCGGGTTGCCGGATCCGAAATGTGTCTGCGCGGTCATCGGCCTATCCCTGCCAAAGCCGTTGTGGCTTTTCCAGCCCCTGCGACCGTGCGAGGTTCACAGCGTCGTCTGCTACCTGTAACACGCGGATAAGGTTGGACGCGCGATCGAGGAATAATGCCGCATGCGGTTGGTGTTGGATGCGCGAGCGCGGAGTATTTTGCGACGCGTACCCGTGACGAAAGTGTATAGCGCGCTCGAGCTGCTGCTGATCGCTCTGCTCGCGGTGCAAGGTGCGCGGCTGGTATGGACGGTGGTCACGCCGGTCGGCGCGATCGGTGTCTGGCGTCCGGCACACAGCGGGTTCGCCGGAGCGCCGCAAGCGCTCTTGAGCGGCTTCGATCCGTTCTTTCGCATCAGCGGCGGCGATGCGGCGGGACCGGCCGTCGTCACCAGCCTGCAACTGACCTTGTTCGGCACGCGGGTCGATGAAGCGCAGGGCGGCGGCTCGGCGATTATCGCTGGGCCTGACGGGGTGCAGCAAAGCGTCGGCGTCGGGCAGGAGATCATGCCCGGCGTGCGCTTGAAGGCAGTCGCGTTCGACCATGTCACGATTGACCGGAGCGGCGCGTCTGAAGATCTCTTCCTGGTCCAGCCGGAAACCACGCCAGTCGCCACGCCTGCGCCCGCTGCGCCGCCGCTGGTTGGCGGTGGTCCGACGCGGCCGATGCCTTCGGCTCCCTCGGGGATCACCTTCGCCCAGCTTCGTTCGGACGTTGGGTTCATCCCGCGCATCGATAATGGCCGGGTGACTGGGCTGACAGTCCGATCGCAAGGCAGTGGCATGGCCTTTCGCACTGCGGGGTTGCACGAGGGCGACGTCGTGACCCAGATCGCCGGCAAGCCGGTCGGAGGGACGGGCGATATCGAGCGCCTCGCCGCGCAATTTGCCAAGGGCGGTCTGCTCTCCATCGCGGTGGAGCGCGGCAAGGACACGATTCCACTTTCCATCACGATTGCGGGGCAATGAAGACACTAACTCTGGCACCGTTTCTGGCGCTTGCGCTCGCAGGCACTGCCGTCGCGCAGACCACGATGAACGTGCGCGACGCCGACATCCGCGCGTTCATCGCCGATGCGGCGCGCGTGACCGGGCGGACTTTCATCATAGATTCGCGCGTGCAGGGCAAGGTGACGGTTGTGACCGACCACCCGGTCAGCAAATCGCAATATTTCGAGATTTTCCTGTCGACGCTGCGCGCCAATGGCCTGGTCGCGGTGCCGACCAGCAACGGCGCGTTTCGAGTGCAGCCGACCGACAATGCCGCGTCGCAGCCCAGCCGCGTGGGTGCGCGTGGGGCGGCGAGCAACAGTTACGTGACCGAAATCGTTCGTTTGCGCTCGATCGACGCCGCCTCGGCGGTGGATACCGTGCGCGGGTTGATCTCGCCGCAGGGCTCGGTCACCGCCAATCGCGGTGGGAATAGCCTGGTCATCGTCGATTTCGCCGACAATGTCCGCCGCGTGCGCGAGGTGATCCGCCAGATCGACACCGACAATGCCGCAACGCGTATTGTCGCGTTGAAGAATGCCGGTGCCCGTGAAATCGCAACGGCGTTGCAAGCGCTGACCGGGCAGGGCGCAGGCGGCGGTGGACCGTCGACTGGCTCGAGCGCGAGCGTGGTGGCCGTGACCAGTTCCAATTCGGTGGCGATCCGCGGCGATGCAGCGTCGGTCGCGCGTCTGGCGGCGGTGGCCGAGGATTTGGACCGGCGGGCCAAGAACGGCACCGAGATCAAGGTCATTTTCCTCGAAAATGCCGATGCCGAGCAGCTTTTGCCGGTGCTTCAGCAACTGGTCGGCCAGGCCCCGTCGCCCATTTCGAACCAGCAGCTTTCCGCATCGACCTTTGGCAGCAATAACGGCCAGTCGAGCGGTAGCAACGGCAGCGGGTTTCAGACGACCGCACGGCAGACCGCCGCGCCAGCCGCTCAACAAGACATCTCGACCGGTGGCGGTACCTCCACCGGGCAAGCCGCGATCAGTTCGGCCGGGCGCACTGCTGCGGTCGTCACGCGTTTCGTTGGCGCGAACGCGATCGTCATCGCCGCGCCAGCCGAGGTGCAGCGCCAATTGGCCGATGTGGTGCATCAACTCGACACCCGGCGCGAGCAAGTGCTGGTCGAAGCGATCGTCGCCGAAGTTTCGGACCAGACCGCCAGCCAGCTTGGCGCGCAATTCGCCATCGCCAACATCAAGGGCGGCGTGTTTGCCGCCTCCAGTTTTCAGAACACTGCGCCCAGCCTGCTGACCATCGCTGGTGCCATTGGGGCGCGTCAGCTCAACACCACGACCACGGTGGTCAACGGCACGACCGTAACCACCAGCACCAACAGCAGCGCCAGCGACTCGCTCGCGCAATCGGCGATCAGCTCGATTCTGGGGGCAAGCGGCGGCTTTGGCGGCTGGGCAGGCAAGATCGGCGATACGGTGTTCGGGTCGATCATCAACGCCCTGAAGAGCGACACCACCTCCAACCTGTTGCAAGTCCCGCATCTGGTAATGCTCGACAATCAGGAAGCGCACAGCCTGGTCGGGCAGGAAATCCCGATCACCACTGGGCAGGCGTTGTCGAACAATTTCAACAACACCTTCCGCACGACCCAGCGCGAGAATGTCGGGATCGAGTTGACGGTACGGCCGCAAGTCAATTCCTCGGGCACCGTGAAGCTCAATCTGCGGCTGGGGGTGAGTTCGATCGCGGGGCCGGTGTCGAGCGACAATAGCGACCTGATCCTCAACAAGCGCGAAGTCGAGACAGTGCGCACCGTCGACGATGGCGACATCGCCGTCATCAGCGGCCTGCTCGACGATAATGAACGCCGCACGATCCAGAAGATTCCGCTGCTGGGCGATCTGCCGGGGCTGGGCAATCTGTTCCGCTCCAAGGCGAAGTCGCGGACCAAGACCAATTTGATGATCTTCATCCGCCCGACGATCCTGCGCACCGCCGAGGACAGCCGTCGCCTGACCGAGCAACGCTATGGCTATCTGCGCCTGCAGCAGGGCTTGGCCGCGCCGAATGACGAGCCTTCGATCGACCAGTTGGTGCGCGACTATATGGGCGCGGCCCCGCCGATCCCGAGCGCGCCGGTGCCGGGCAACATCGAGGATCCCCGCATCGCGGTGCCGGTGCAGCGCAGTTCGAGCACCGTGATCCACACCAAGCGGGGGCGGTGATGGGGACGGGCGGTGATCCTGGAACTTTCCCCTCCCGCTTGCGGCAGGGGCTAGGGGAGGGCACTCTCGCCACCGTCTTGTCCAGCGACAACCCTCCCCCAACCCCTGCCGCAAGCGGGAGGGGAGATTTTGATGCCTTGCCGCAAATCACCATTCCCTACGCCTTTGCGCGTCGGTTCGGCGTGGTGGTCGCGCCGAACCATGAAGGGCACCTCACCGTCGCGATGCGCGAAGGAGCCGACCCCAAAACCTTGATCGAGCTGCGCCGCCATCTGGCCCGGCCGTTTCAGGTAACACCCGTTACGCCGAGCGATTTCGACCGCTTGCTCTCCGAAGTCTATGCGATGGACGGGCAAGCGGCGGCGATGGCGGCGGGGGCGCTGGGGCTGGGCGATGAACTCGACATGCTGGCCGACCACCTGCCGACAGCCGACGATTTGCTCGACACCGCCGACGATGCGCCCGCGATCCGGCTGATCAACGGCATCATCGCCGATGCCGCGCGCAACGGCGTGTCCGACATCCATGTCGAGCCGTATGAAACCGGGCTGGTGGTGCGGATGCGGATCGATGGCGTGCTGCGCGAGACGCTGCGCATGCCGCCGCATGTCGCGCCGGTCGTCGTCAGCCGCATCAAGGTGATGGCGCGGCTCGACATTGCCGAGCGGCGCGTGCCGCAGGACGGGCGGATCGGGCTGACGCTGGGCGGCAAGTTGCTCGACGTGCGCGTATCGACCTTGCCGAGCCGCGCGGGCGAGCGCGTGGTGCTGCGTATTCTCGACAAGGAAAATGCCGGGATCACGCTGGATGCGCTGGGCATGACGCCCGCTATCCATCAATTGCTGAAGGATGCGGTGACGGAGCCCAACGGCATCATCCTCGTCACCGGGCCGACCGGCTCCGGCAAGACGACGACGCTGTACGCATCGATGCGGCTGCTCAACGATGGTAGCCGCAACATCCTGACGGTCGAGGACCCGGTCGAATATGCGATGGAGGGCGTCGGGCAGACGCAGGTCAACCCCAAGGTCGGGCTGACCTTTGCGGCGGGCCTGCGCGCGATCCTGCGGCAGGACCCCGATGTGGTGATGGTCGGCGAAATCCGCGACCGCGAGACCGCCGAGATTGCGGTGCAGGCCTCGCTCACCGGGCATCTAGTGCTGTCGACCGTTCACACCAATGATGCGGTCGGCGCCATCACGCGGATGCGCGACATGAAGGTCGAGCCGTTCCTGCTGGCGTCCACCTTGCGCGCGGTGATCGCGCAGCGGCTGGTGCGGCGGTTGTGCGAGCATTGCCGCCGGCCGGTCGCGGCGGATGGGCCGGTGGCGGCGTTGCTCGGCTTTGAACCCGGCACGATCGTCTATGAGGCGGTTGGGTGCGAACAGTGCCAGGGCAGCGGCTTCAAGGGGCGCGTGGGCGTGTATGAAGCGGTCCGCGTCGATGAGACGGTACGCCGCCTGATCAACGATGGCGGCGATGAAGCGCTGATAGCGCGCCATGCCTTTCTCCATGCGCCGACGCTGGGCGCAGCGGCGCGGCAGTTGGTGCGCGACGGCGTGACCACGGCGGAGGAAGCGGTGCGCGTGTCGCGGCGCGACATGGCCGATGCGGAAGCGCCGATGGTGGTACCGGAGGATGCGGCGTGAGGGAGTGCGCGCCCTTATCCCTCTCTCTTTGGGAGAGGGAGGGAGCCGCCGCCAGGCGGCGGAAGGGTGAGGGTGGCACCCTTTGGTTTCGGCGGTCGCCCTCACCCACCCCCCCCGCGGGGGGCGGCGGGGGCCCCCCGGGCCCCGCAGGGGGGG
>NZ_JAFCWO010000002.1:0-96977 GCF_049897605.1 Sphingomonas sp. DC1600-2 | reverse complement strand
TATGTTGGGGCGGGGGGGGGCGCCGCGGCCCGGGGGGGGTGGGGTGGGGGGGGCCCCTTTGGTTTGGGGCGGCCCCCCCCCCCCCCCCGCCGGGCTTGGCCGGGCGGGCCCCTCCCTCTCCCAAAGGGAGAGGGGTTTTGGGGGGCTCATGCCTGATTTCGATTATCTCGCGATCGACACCAAGGGGCGCGAGGCGCGCGGGCATATCGCGGCGCCGTCGATCGATGATGCGCGCGTGTTGCTCGATCGGCGGCGACTGTATGTCGTCAAGGTCGAGCCGGGTTCGGGCCGCCCGGCCAAGGGCAAGCCGCTGCTGGCTGACCTGCGCCTTGGCCGTCGCCGCATGAGCACCAAGCAATTGACGCTGTTCACACGTCAGCTTGCCACGCTCAACCGCGTGTCGCCGCTGGAGGAATCGCTGCGCACGATCGCGCGCCAGACCGAGCAGGAGCATGTCCGCGCGATCGTCGAATCGGTCCATGCCGGCGTGGTCGAAGGGCGGCGGCTGCACGAGGCGATGGCGCGCGAGGCCAGGAGCTTCCCGGCCTTGTACCGCGCGATGGTGTCGGCGGGCGAAACGTCAGGCGCGCTGCCGATCATTCTCGAACGCCTGTCGCTGCTGCTGGAGCGGCAAGCCGAGATTAACGGCAAGATTATCACTACGCTGGCTTACCCTATGGTGCTGGCGGTGGTGGCGATGGCGGTGGTAACCGCGCTGATGGTGTTCGTGGTGCCGCAAGTGGTCGAACAGTTCGACACGGTCGGGCAGCAATTGCCCTTCCTCACGCGCGCGGTGATGGGGCTGTCGGCCTTCCTGGTCGGCTATTGGTGGGCATTGCTGACGGGAGCCGCGCTGATCGGCGTTGGCGTTTGGCGGGTGCTGAAAGACCCCCGCGCGAAGCTCGCCTTCGATACGTGGCTCCTGAAGATCCCCTTGCTCGGTCGGTTGCTACGCGATCTCCACGCCGCGCGGATGGCGCGCACGCTGGCGACGATGGTGGCGAGCCGCTTGCCGCTGCTCGAAGGGCTGACGCTGACCGGCGGCACGATCCACAACCTCCGCCTCAAACGCGCGTCGGACGACATCATCGAATCGATCCGGGGTGGCGGCAGCCTGTCGGCGGCGATGCGGCGCACGGGTGTGTTCCCGCCCTTGCTGACCTATCTGGCGGCATCGGGCGAGGCAGCGGGGCAGCTCGACGACATGCTCGAACGCGCGGCGGATTATCTGGAGCGCGAATTCGATCGCTTCACCACCACCGCGCTGTCACTGCTCGAACCGCTCATCATCGTGGTGATGGGGGGCATTGTCGCCACGATCGTGCTATCGATCCTGCTGCCGATCCTGCAACTCAACACGCTTGCCGGACAATGAGGTCTGAAATGTCTGTTCCCCGCACTCGCCGCCGTGTTCGCCCGAGCGAACAAGGCTTTACGCTGATCGAGCTGATGGTGGTGGTCGTCATCCTCGGCTTGCTCGCCGCGATCGTGACCTACAATGTGCTGCCGCTGGGTGACCGGGGCAAGATCACCAAGGCCAAGGCCGATATCGCGCAGATCGAAGGCGCGCTCGATCTCTACAAACTGCAAAATGATGTCTATCCCTCGACCACCGATGGTTTGCAGGCGCTGGTCTCACCCCCCGCCGACGCCGACGCGTCGAAATATCAGCGCGGCGGCTATATCAAGAAATTGCCGCTCGACCCGTGGGGCAAGCCCTATCTTTATGCGTCTCCCGGCGCGCATGGCGAGGCCGATGTGTGGACGCTGGGCGCGGATCATAAGGAAGGCGGCGAGGGGGCCAATGCCGATATCGGTAGCTGGCAATAACGCGCGCGAGCGCGGCTTCACGCTGATCGAGCTGATGATCGTGATCGCGATCATCGGCCTGGCCAGCGCGGTGGTGGTGCTGGCGCTGCCCGATCCGCGCGGGCGGCTGACCGATGAGGCCGCGCGCTTCGCCGCCCGGACGCGCGCGGCGCATGATCTGGCGGTGGTGGGAGCGCGGCCGATCAGCGTGTGGGTGTCCGAGGGCGGCTATGGTTTTGACGAACGGCAGGACGGCGGATGGGTGGCGATGGCGGAAAAGCCATTGCGGGTGACACGTTGGAGCAGCGGCACGCGGGCGGTGCCGAGCGGCGCGACGCCGCGCGACCGTATCCTGTTCGATTCGACCGGCATGGCCGATCGCCCGCTCGACGTGACGCTCACGCGGTCGCGCGAGAGCATGGTGGTGCATGTCGGGGCCGATGGCGCGGTGCGGATCGGTGGTTAGGGTGCCGTCAGCGATGCGCGGTTTCACGCTGATCGAGATGATGGTCGCGCTCGCCGTGTTCAGCCTCGCTGCGCTCGCGCTGATCCGGCTGGAAGGCGCGACGATCCGGGGGGCGGCGACACTCGACACCACGCTGATGGCGCAAATGGTGGCGCGCAACATCGCGATCGAGGCGATGACCGATGCCCGACCGCCCACCATCGGCACTGCCACCGGCACCGAAGCGAATGGCGGGCGCGACTGGGCGTGGACGCGCGTGGTGCAGCCGACCGGCGACGCGCGCATCCTGCGCATCGACGTGACCGTGCTGGATCAGGCGGGTCGCAGCGCCGGGCATATTACGATGGTGCGTGACGGGGCGACCAAGCCATGAGGCGCTTCGCCGAACACGGCTTCACGCCCGTGAGGCGCTTCGCCGAACACGGCTTCACGCTGGTCGAAGTGATGATTTCGCTGCTGATCTTCGGCCTGCTGGCGGCGGCTGGCGTCGCGCTCCTGTCCTTCTCGGTGCGGGCGCAGGGGCTGACCGGGGCCCGGCTGGAGGCGGTGTCGGCGCGTAATCGCTTGTCCTCGATCCTGACCGCAGACCTCGCGCAGGCCGTGGTGCGCACGACGCGCGGCGAGGGGGGCGAGATGCTGCCCGCCTTTGCCGGGGAATCTGGCAGCAATGGCGCGGTGCTGCTGCGCGTGGTGCGCGGTGGCTGGAGCAATCTCGATGGCGCGCCGCGCCCGTCCGAACAGAAGGTCGAATATCGGATCGACGATGGCGCGCTCGTCCGCATTGCCTATCCGATGCTTGATGGCGCGCAAGCTCTGCCGCAAACCCCGCTCCTGTCGCACATCCGCACGGTCGCACTCCGCTATCGCCTCAAGGGCGCGTGGAGCGATCGCTGGATCGGCAACGCGGAAAATCCGCTGCCCGATGCGTTCGAACTCCGCATCGTGCGCGATCCGGGGGTGGAGACGCGCGAACTGTTCCTCGTCGGCACCGGATATGGCAAGCGCGTGACCAATGCGCGCTGAGGTGCCCAGGACCGAGCGCGGCGCGGCGCTGTTGACGGTGCTGCTGCTGGTCGCCGTCATCGCCGTCCTGGCGGGGGTCGCGCTCGAAAAGCTGCGGCTGGCGACTCGGTTGGGCGGCAATGCCGTTGCGCTCGACCAGGCCCGCGCCTTCTCGTTTGCCGCGGAAACGCTCGCCGTGTTCAAGATCAGCGATCTCTTGTCGAAGAGCCCGGACAAGGTGACGCTCGAGGGCGGCTGGAGCGGCCAGCCCTTCGCGCTGCCGATTCCCAACGGCACCGCCACCGCGACCGTCACCGATGGCGGCAATTGCTTCAACCTCAACAGCCTCGCCATTGAGGTAACGCCGGGCGTCTACGCCGCTTATACCCCGGCGCGAACCCAGTTCGCGCGCTTGATCGCGCTGGTTGATCCCACCGCGCGCTCGCCCGATGCGATTGCGGCGGCGGCGGCGGACTGGATCGACAGCGATAACAGTCCGCTCGATGGCGGTGCCGAGGATAATGTCTATGGCGGCGGCAAGCTCGCCTATCGCACCGCCAACACGCTGATGACCGATCCCAGCGAATTGCGCGCGGTCGCGGGCTTGACGCGGCTCGATTACGAGCGGCTGCGGCCGTGGCTGTGCACACTGCCGGTCGCGACGCCGTCGAAGATCAACGTCAACACAGTGTTGCCGGAACAGGCACCGTTGATCGCGATGCTCGGCCAGACCCTCTCGGTCGAGGCGGTGCGTCAGGCGCTGTTGCAGCGCCCGCCAAAAGGATTCGCCAATGCGGGGGCGTTCTGGTCGCAATCGGCACTCGCTGGCGGGGCGGGCGCGAACGGCGCGGGGCAGACCGATGTCAAGACGACGTGGTTCGCGCTGCGCGTCGATGTTGCGCTGGGCGGCACTCGGCTCGAACAAACTGGCCTGATCGACGCAACGGCCCTTCCCGCGCGGCTGGTATCGCGCCAATGGGGTGAGCGACCATGACCGATACGCTCGTCCTCTTTCTTCCGACGCACGACACCGCGTGGCGTTGGCTGCGGATCGCGGGCGATGGCGTGGCCGGGCGGGGCGAGGGGATGCCCGTATTGGCCGCCGTTGGCGAGGAACGCCTGGTCGCGGTGGTGCCCGCCGATGCGGTGACGCTGCACTGGGCCGAACTGCCCGACCGCTCGCTCGCCCAGGCGGTGGCGGCGGCGCGCTTGCTTGCCGCAGATGCGAGCGCAACCCCGATTGGCGAAGTGCATGTCGCGGTGGGGCGCGAGGAGGCGCTGGTCGAACGGCCGATCGCCGTCGTGGCGGCGACCCAGATGCGGGACTGGCTCAACGTCCTGGCAGACTATGGCATCGATCCCGATGTACTGCTGCCCGCGCCGTTGCTGTTGCCGCGACCGGAGGCGGGCTATGTCCGCGCCGATCTCGGCGGTGCGGGGGTGGTGCGGGGGCCGACCAGCGGCTTTGCCGACGAGGCCGGGCTGACCGATCTTATCACCGGCGGGGTTACGCCCGAGACCTTGCCGCGCGACCAAATGGAGGCGGCGATCATCGCGGCGGCCCATGCGCCCGTACTCAACCTGCGACAGGGGCCGTTTGCGAAGGTGGTCGCCACGGCGATCGATTGGGCGTTGATCCGGCGGCTCGGCTGGCTGGCCGGGGCGGTGTTGGCGGTGACGTTGCTGATCACCTGCGTTCAACTGCTGACCTATTCGCTCGCCGCCGACGATCTCGAACGCCGCGCCGATCTGCTAGCGCGCAGTGGCCTGGCGCGCGGCGAGGCGGTGAACGACGCTGACCGCCAACTCAGCGCGCGGCTCGAGCGGTTGCGCGGCGGCGGGCTCGGCTTCAGCCGCACCGCCGCGACCGTTTTCGCGGCAATGCGCGCGACGCCCGGTACCGAGATCCGCACGCTATCCTTCGATTCGAACGGGGCGATGCGCGTGACAGTGGGCGTTCAGAATGAGGGGCAGATCCTCGATTTGCAGCGCCGGATCGAAGCGAGCGGGCTCAGCGCTACGCCGATGGGGCAGTTTCAGTCGGTCGGCGGGCGCGTGACGGGGGACATCATGGTGAAGCCGCGATGACCGAACGCCTGCTCCTCTGGTATCGCGCACGCTCCCGGCGCGAACAATATCTGCTGCTGGCCGGTGGGGCGATGGCGGTGCTCGCCTTGGGCTATTTCCTGGTCGTGCCGCTCGGCGATGCGCTCGAATCGGCCAAGACGCGCCATGCAGATGCGGTGATCCGCCTTGGCGAGACGCAAGCGCGAGTCGACGCGGTAAAGGCGGCGCAGGCCGACCGCGCCGCGCCGCTGGGCGGCCCTCTCGAAACCACCGTGCGGATGCGCGCCAACGATGCCGGGTTCGCGCTTACCAGTGTCGTGCCGCAGGGTGGCGACCGGGTGCAGATCACGATCGCCTCGGCCCGGCCGGGGGCTTTGATCGGCTGGATCGCCGATCTGGAAGCTTCGGGCATCCTGGTCGATCGATTGGGAACGACCGACAATGGCGATCGCACGGTGGCGGTGCAAATGACCTTGAAGGCGCAGGGCCAATGATCCGTCTCCGCACCGGACTGGCGGCGCTGTTCAGCGCGATCTTTGTGCTGGCATTGATCCTGCTGTTGCCGCTGCGGTTCGCGCTGGGGTGGTTCGATCTCGATCGCACCGGCTTTGCTGCGCGGGCAGCCAGCGGCAGCGTGTGGGGGGGCTCACTGCGCGAGGCGCAACTGGGCAGCATCGCCTTGGGCGATGTCGATGCTGCATTGTCGCCATGGGCCTTGCTCGCGGGGCGCGCGCGACTCGCGCTGGAGGGGCACCCTTCGGGCACCGGGCGTGCCTTGCACGGCGCGGTCAGCGTCTCGCGGCACAGCGTCGGAATCGAGCAGATGACCGCTGGCGTACCCGTCGGGGACGCGTTTGCGCCGCTGCCCATTACGGCCATCGATCTGGACGATGTCAGCGTGCGGTTTGTGGACGGGCGGTGCGAGCGCGCCGAAGGGCGCGTCAAGGCAACGCTGGGTGGCGATATCGCCGGAATCACGTTGGGGCAGGGCCTGGCGGGCGCGGCGCGGTGTGATGCGGGCGCGCTGCTGTTGCCGCTCGTCAGCCAGGCCGGGACCGAGCAAGTGACGGTGCGGTTGTGGGATTCGGGACGCTTTCGCGCCGAATTTTTGGCCAAGCCGAGTGACGCTGCGGCCGCGCAAAAGCTGGAGCGCAGCGGGTTTCAGCACATGCCCAATGGATATCTTCTCTCGGTTGAGGGGAAATTTTGAGCTTGTATTCTTGACGCTGGCCCCCCCCGCCCGCTAGGGGCGCTTGCTCTGCGGCGATCGTAGTTCAATTGGTTAGAGCGTCGGCTTGTGATGCCGGATGTTGCGGGTTCAAGTCCCGTCGGTCGCCCCATTTCTTCAAGCAGCCAGGAATTCTAGCGTGACCAGCGGCTGGGGCTTCCCCGATTTCGACGATCATGAGGGCGTACACCTCTTCACCGATCCTGCCTCGGGGCTCCGTGCGGTCATTGCGATTCACTCGACCAAGCTAGGTCCGGCAGCGGGTGGCGTGCGCTTCTGGCATTATGCCGATAGCGACGGTGCGATCACCGACGCGCTGCGCCTGTCGCGTGGCATGAGCTTCAAGAACGCGATGGCGGGCCTGCCCATGGGTGGCGGCAAGGGCGTCGTGCTGGCGGAAAAGCCGGGCGATTCGATCAGCCACGCGCAACTGGAAGCCTTTGGCCGCGTGGTCGAATCGCTGGGCGGACGGTATGTCACGGCGGAAGACGTTGGCATGTCCGAAGCGAGCATGAAGACGATCGCGACAATGACCAAGCACGTCTCCGGCCTGCCGGTCGCGGCAGGCAGCGCGGGCGGTGATCCCGGACCTTATACCGCGATGGGCGTGTATCTCGGCGTCAAGGTCGCCGCCAAGCGTGGTCTTGGTGCGGACGTGATGAAGGACGTGCATGTCGCGATCCAGGGTGTGGGCAGCGTTGGCGGTGGTCTTGCCCGGCTGCTCGCCAAGGATGGCGCGCGGCTGACGCTGGCGGACGTGAATGCCGACCGTGCGAAGGCGCTGGCCGAAGAGCTTGGCGGCGAAACCGTGGCGGCGGACGCAATCCTCGGCATCAAGGCGGACATCGTCAGCCCCAATGCGTTGGGCGCGATCCTGACCCCCGAATCGATCGCCGCGTTGCAGACCACGGTGGTGGCGGGTGGCGCCAACAACCAGTTGGCAACCAAGGCCGAGGGCGCGGCGCTGCAGGCGCGCGGGATCCTCTACGCGCCCGATTATGTGATCAACGCCGGCGGCATCATCAATGTCGGGCTGGAATATCTCGGCCACGGTGACCAGGCCGAGGTCAACGCCCGCATCGCGCGTATCCCCGACCGCCTGATCGAAGTGTGGGACGAGAGCGACCGCACCGGCGCGCCTGCCGCCGACGTGGCGGACAGCATCGCGCGCCGCTTGATCGGCCGGGGCTAACGCACGGGCAGGCAGGCGATCATCGCACGCACGGCTGTGGCGGTTTCCGCCACGTCGCGCACCGCGATCGTGTCCATACCCGCCGCGCGCACGGCATCGTCATTGCCGCCGGGATAGATCGCGTCGCCGAGGAACAGCATGTCGGCGGTCGCGATGCCCGAATGTTCGGCAAGCCGCCGCATCGCATAGGCCTTGTCGATCCCCGCATGGGTGATGTCGAGCGAGGTCGATCCGCCGATATTGACTGATAGATCGGGCAGGGCCTTGCGCAGCAGCACCTGCATCGCCTTGCGCTTGGAGAAATCGGGGTCCCAGGCCTTTTTTGCGTCGAGCGGCGCTTCCTGCCCCAGCCCGGAAAAGGTGATCTGGCTGCCGCGATCCTCGACGCGCTCACCCCAGATCTTCTCGTCGGCAAAGCCCGCTTCCTTGGTCGCTTCAGTCAGCGCGCTTAGGATATGGTCGCGCTCGTCAGGCGCGAAGATCTCGGCATAGACCGGGCTCCATATGCCATCGATGAAGCGATAGAGCTTGGTGCCGGTGGTCGGCATGATGAACAGATGCTCGATCGCGGCGGGGGCGGGCAGGGCCGCAACCACCTGCTTTTCGAATTGCGGCCAATCGCCGCCGGAGATGACGGCAACCGAAACGCGTGCGAGCAGCTGGCCGAGCAAGCCTGCCATCTCATCCCCGATCTTCTGCTTGCTCTCGGCGAGCGTCCCGTCGAGGTCGAAAGCGATTAACTGTTTCACGATATCGATTCCTTAGACCGTTTGGTGGGCGAACGCGCGGCCGGACATGGGGTTGCGCGTCGACGCGCACACAAAATGGTCTAATGTAACGCGATGGCAAGCTTGATGGGTCCGCAATGAACGGTTGGGTGACACTGGCGCTGATTGCGTTGACGGTCGTTCTTGTTCTGTGGCGGGCGGGCGTTTCGCCGCACTTATGGGGTGTTGTCGTGCCCATCATGGTGCTGGGGGCGGTCGGGTACGCGATGCAGGGCCATGCAACCCTGCCGGGCCGACCGGCGCAGGCGAATGCCGCCACGGTCGTGATCGATCCCTCGATCGTCGATTTGCGCGGGGCGTTGCTCGGTCGATTTTCGGGGGATGGGGCCTATCTGGTCGCATCCGACGCGCTGATGCGACGTGGCAGCCGCGACAGCGGTGCGCAGGTAGTGCTGATGGGGCTTGGCCACTATCCGCGCAGCTTAACCTTGTGGGTTGGCCTTGGCACCGCCCTGGCGCAGCATGATAATACGGTTTCGCCCGCCGCGCGGCTCGCCTTCGATCACGCGACTCGGATTGCGCCGGATCATCCTGCACCGCCCTTTTTTGAAGGACTTGCCTATGTGGAGGCAGGCGATTTCCGTACCGCGCAGCGATATTGGGCAAAGGCGCTGGCCTTGTCCCCTCCCGAAATATCATATCGGCGCGAGATAGCGGTGCGTTTGTACGCGCTGAATGTCGCGCTCGCGCAACGCGGATATTGAGCGGCCACGAAAAAGGGCGCTTCCCGCGAAGGAAGCGCCCAATTCATCAGACCTGGGCGAAACGCCCGACAGTCTTACTTGGTAACGTTGTCAGCCTTGGCTGCGCCTGCGTCACGGACGTTGTCCGCCTTGTCGTGCAGCGCGTCAGCCGAGTTTGCGATCACGTCTGCAGCAGCAGCGTTCGAGGTGTTCGACGCAACGTCGTCGAGGACCGAAGCGTTGTTATCAATGCCGTCGGCGATGACGTCGGCGTTGTTCTCGATGGCGGCTGCTTCAGGGTTCTTGTGGCACGCAGCAAGCGACAGGGCACCGGCGGCAACGAGAACAAGGGCGATCTTCTTCATGCAATTGCTCCCAAGCAAATTAGCAGTTTCACGAACGGCCCAACGCCGTCGCGAAGGCTCGTGGCATAACGTCCTGCTGCGGTGCGTCAATCTTAAATTCGCCATAAGTCACCGCAAATGCCACCTTTCCGCCACATTTGCGACGGGTTGAGTTATGGTTACTTCTTTGGGGTCACTGCGCCCATCGCTTCGGGCGCATCGGCGACGATCGCGAGCAGCGTGGTCCAGGCGGCGACATTCTGGCGGAGTTGTTCCGGGTCGATACGATCGAGCGTGTCCTCGGGCGTGTGGTGATAGTCGAAATAGCGCAAGCCCGATTGGTTAAGATCAACTGCCGGAACGCCGGTCTTGAGCGTTGGACCGACATCGGTTCCGTCACCCCCCACACCCGCACCACGCACGATGCCGAGCGGGGCCAGCGCGACGGCCAGACGGTCGCCAACCGCTTTGGCGCTTTCGGGCAAATTGGTTTCGAAGCGCCACACACGATCCGCTCCGAAATCGGATTCGGATGCCAGTGCGTGGTTTTCGCCGGCATGCGCCTTGGCATAGGCCGCGCCGCCAAAGCCGCCTGTTTCCTCGTCGCCGAACCACACCACACGGATTGTCCGGCGATGCGGGCCCGAATCCAGCAAACGCTTGGCGGCGGCTGCCGTAATCGCAATGCCCGCACCATCGTCGATCGCGCCGGTGCCGAGATCCCAACTGTCGAGATGCCCGCCAATCAGGATCGTCCCCGCCGCGGGGTCGGTGCCGGGCACTTCGGCAATGACATTGCCTGACGTGCGGCTTGGCACCACCGTCGGCGTCAGCGTGAGGTGCAGCTTCACCTGCTTGTCGAGTTTGACGATCCGCTCGAGATTTTCGGCGTCGGCGACCGAAAGCGCGGCAGCGGGAATTGGCGTTACGCCCGGCGCGAAGTTGGTCGTGCCAGCGTGCGGCCCACGTCCGTGATCGGTACCGATCGATCGGATGACGATCGCGCTCGCCCCCTTGCTCGCCGCGATATTCGGGCCGACGAAGCGCGCCATGCCCTGGCTGCCATAGCTTGATCCGTCCTGGGTCGGTTGCATCGCATTGGAGACAAAGGCGATCTTTCCGGCGAGGCTGCCTGCGGGCGCGAGCAGCAAATCATTGAAGCTGGCGAAATAAGCGACGGGCAACGTCAGCCCCTCCGGCGGTGTCGCGCCCGAATTGCCGAGTGCGGTCAGGCGTAGCGGCTGGCGAAAGGGCCCTACCACCTCTGCCGTCTCGATGCCGCGCACCCATACGTTCTGGAGTTCATACGGTTCGATCCGCACATTCTTGAAACCCAGCGCCTTCAGCTTCGCCACCGCCCATTGCCGGGCGCGCTCCTCGGCGGGGGAGCCGTCGGGGCGCGGGCCGACCTCGGTCGTGATGCCGGATACGATGTCATAGGCGACATCGTCCTTTAGGGCCCCATCGCGCAGCGCCGTGACTGCTGGCGCGATCGCGACCGCAGGCGGTGCTACACGCTGGGCGAACGTTGGCGTCGCCAGCACGGTGGTGGCAAGAAGCATCGTGGCAGGGGCGAGGGCGCGAAGCTTGATCAAGGGCGGTTCCCGTCTGGTGGTAAAGAGTTGATGCTGAAGGTCCCGAGCGTCGTTGCCGCGCGGATGGTGGAAGGTCGATCGAGGGTAGAGTAAGACCAAGACGCGGCATGGTTGCAACGGGAATCGCGTCCGACAATCGAAATCCGAACGCAACTAGGGCGATCAGGTCTGTCATGGTGCCGATGGGGCCGCCTGCGATCCTCATGTCCTGCGCGGCCGACCGCCAACCATATCGTCGGCGCGTTGCCAAGCGCGCTGGCGGTCGCTATCTGCCGCCACTCAAATCCATCCTTCTCGATCCCGGAGCCCGCAGCCGATGGCCGTGCAGTACAGCTATGTAATGAAGGGCCTGACCAAGACCTTCCCCGGTGCCGCCAAGCCGGTGCTCAACAACATCCACCTGCAGTTCCTGCCCGACGCCAAGATCGCGATCATCGGACCGAACGGCTCGGGCAAATCCACGCTGATGAAGATCATGGGCGGCATCGACCCCGATTTCACGGGCGAGGCATGGGCGGCCGATGGCATCAAGGTCGGCTATCTGCCGCAGGAGCCGCAGCTCGACCCAACCAAGACCGTGCTCGAAAACGTCAAGATGGGTGCCGGGCCGATCGCGCAGATGGTCGAGCGCTATAACGAAATCGTCGCGATCATGGGCGATCCGCCCGAGGATTGCGATTATGACGCGCTGCTCGGCGAAATGGGCGAGTTGCAGGAAAAGATCGACGCGGCCGATGGCTGGAGCCTCGACAACCAGCTCGAGATCGCGATGGAAGCCTTGCGCTGCCCGCCGGGCGACAGCGCCGTCACCAACCTGTCGGGTGGTGAGAAGCGTCGTGTTGCGCTGTGCAAGCTGCTGCTCGAAAAGCCGAACATCCTGCTGCTCGACGAACCGACCAACCATCTCGATGCCGAAAGCGTCGCGTGGCTCGAAAATTACCTGCGCGATTATGTCGGCAACGTCATTCTCGTCACCCACGATCGCTACTTCCTCGACAATGTCGTCAACTGGGTGCTCGAGCTCGATCGCGGGCGCTATTACACCTATGAATCGAACTATTCGGGCTATCTCGAAAAGAAGGTGAAGCGGCTCGAGCAGGAAGAGCGCGAGGAGCAGGGCAAGGCCAAGGCGATCGCCGACGAGCTGGCGTGGATGCGGCAGACCCCCAAGGCGCGCCAGACCAAGTCCAAGGCCCGTATCCGCGCGTTTGACGAGCTGATGGAGAAGCAGGAAAACCGCGCCGTCGGCAAGGCGCAGATCCTGATCCAGCTGCCCGAACGGCTTGGCGGCAAGGTGATCGAGGCCAAGGGCCTGACCAAATCCTACGGCGACAAATTGCTGTTCGAGAATCTCGATTTCACGCTGCCGCCGGGCGGCATTGTCGGGGTGATCGGGCCGAACGGCGCGGGTAAATCGACGCTGTTCAAGCTGATCACCGGCCAGGAAACCCCTGACGAAGGCACGATCGAAATCGGCCAGACGGTGAAGCTCGGCTATGTCGACCAGTCGCGCGACGATCTCGACCCGAACAACAATGTCTGGGAGGAAATCTCGGACAAGCTCGAAATCTTCCGCTTCGGCAAGCAGGAGCTGGGCACGCGGGCTTATGTTGGCGCGTTCAACTTCAAGGGGCAGGACCAGCAGAAGAAGGTCGGCCAGCTTTCGGGCGGTGAGCGTAACCGCGTTCACTTGGCCAAGATGCTGAAGGAGGGTGGCAACGTCCTGCTGCTCGACGAACCGACCAACGATCTCGACGTCGAGACGCTGCGCGCGCTGGAAGAGGCGCTCGAATCGTTCGCAGGTTGCGCCGTGGTGATCAGCCACGATCGCTTCTTCCTCGATCGCCTCGCCACGCACATTCTCGCGTTCGAGGGCGACAGCCATGTCGAATGGTTCGAGGGCAATTTCGAGAGCTATGAGGAAGACAAGCGCCGTCGCCTGGGCGATGCGGCGGACCGCCCGACGCGGCTCGCCTACAAGAAACTGACACGATAGGCGCGGGGCGGAACGGCGTGGCGGGGCCACGCCGTTCCGCCTGCCGCTCAGGCGGTGAAGCGCTTGGTAAACCCCTTGGGGACGCGCTCGCCGTCGGCATTGGCTTCCAGATGGTCGACCCGCGCGAGGGGAGGCCCTTGTCGGCACGCTTCGGTCATTGCCGTGACAGCGTCATCCTCGCCCGCGACAAGCATTTCGATCCGCCCGTCCTTCAAATTGCGTACCCATCCGGTCACGCCAAATTCCTGCGCGCGGCGCACCGCCCAGTCCCGAAATCCCGTATTTTGAACCTTGCCGGTGACGAACACCCGCTGCACCACTGCCATTGTCATCAACCTTTTACTCGGCGCATCGTCTTGCGCGCGATTACCGTGCTGTAGCACCAAGCGCGCGAAGTCATCGGGGTTCGTCACGAATCCGTCGTAAATCCTGCAGTTTCCGTCGCGTGTTGGCGTTTCTTCACGGATAGGAGATCGCGATCACCTCATATTGCCGCTCGCCTGCCGGGAGTGTAACGCGGCGCACGTCGCCGATTGCGGCCCCCCGCAGCGCCCGCGCGATCGGCGCGTTCCAGCCGATCCGCCCGGCGGCGGCGTCGGTCTCGTCGTCGCCGACCAGCGTCAGTACGCGTTCGGCGGTGTCGCTAAAGTCTTCAGGGTCGGCGATCGTCACCGTCGCCCCGAACCATACGCGCCCCCGGTCCGGCTGCGCTGCTGGGTCGATGACCTTAGCCGCCTTCATCCGCCGGGCGAGAAACCCCAGCCGCCGATCGATTTCACGCAGGCGTTTGCGGCCGTAAATATAGTCGCCATTCTCCGAGCGGTCGCCATTGCCCGCCGCCCAGGAGATGACGTCGACCAGCTTGGGGCGCTCATCGCCCAGCAACTGCTGATATTCGGCACTGAGCGCGGCATAGCCCGCCGGGGTCATGTAATTGGGGCGATCGTCCATCGCGGATGCTACACCACATCTGCCGGTGCGCTGTCATCCCCAAGATGGGGTGTTTCAGCCTGGGGTGCTCTTCCCAAGATACCAACTGATCCGGTTCGCGCCCGACGACCGCGAACGGCTCGGGTTCATCAAATCATAGACCACGGCATTTTCGAGCACGCGCTGCACGTAATTCTTGGTTTCGTAGATCGGGATCGCCTCGATCCAGTCGACCATATCGACGCCGGGCAAGCGCGGGTCGCCATTGGCGCGCAGCCATTTGTTCACATTGCCGGGACCGGCATTATAGGCGGCAACGGCGAGCGGGTAGCTGCCGTAAATCCCGTAAATGTGCCGGAAATAAGTCGATCCGACCATGATGTTGTAATCGGTATCGGTGGTCAGCGCCGACGGATCGTAGCTGAGCCCGAGCTTGGTCGCGGTGTCGCGGGCGGTTCCCGGCATCAACTGCATCAGCCCGCGCGCGCCGGCATGGCTGATCGCGGCGCGGTCGAACTGGCTTTCCTGGCGGGCGATGGCGTGGATCATCGTCCAGTCGTCCTGGCTTGCGACGGGCACGCGGACATTGGGGAAGCCGACGGTGGAATATTCGCTCAGGCCATTTTGCAGCGCACTGCGCCCGACCATGACGCCCAGATCGGGGCGACCGAGCGTGCGCGACAATTCGGTCGACAGGACATGGTCGCTATCGGTCTTGGCGTCGATCGCGATCTGGCGGACGAAGGCGGTCTGGTCGACCCACGCCGCCGTCGTCCCGAGATATTGCGCGGCGCGTACCGTCTCGCGCGCATAGAAAGCCGCGCGGATTTCCGGCGCGACCGGGCGCAGGATCGGGTCGCCCGGCGGATTGAGCGGCTGGCCGATGCGCTCGCTCGCCAATTGGCCGTAAAACAGGTCGTGGAAGCCCGCTGCGCGCGCATAATAGCCATTGGCCTCGTCGCGGTGCCCGGCGGCCTCTGCCGCACGTCCGGCCCAGTACAGGCCCTTGGACTGCGTTGTTGGAGTCCGCGATGCACTGGCATAGAGCAGGAACAGCGGCACGGCATCGGCCGGGCGCGCGAGTTGCTTCAGCGCGGTCTGTCCGGCCAGCCAGGTGAGGCTCGTATAGTCGTCGCGCTCGCCATAGGGGCGGGTGCTGACGTCGGTGCCTGCGGGATAGGCATCGCTGACCTTGCGGGCGATATCATATGCCAGCGTCGCCTGACCGTCTGCTGCGGCTGCCTTGGCGTTGGTCAGCAGCACTTCGAACCATTGTTCGGGGCTGCCGGGCATCATCGCCAGCGCCGGACGCTGCGCCAGCAAGGTGCGCGCGCTGGCGGAGGCACCAGTGCTCCGCAGCCAATTGGCGCGATCCGCCAGCCAGCCCGGATCGGCCGCGCCATATTGCTGGGTCGCTACTGCACGCTCGGCCGCATCGGGGGCGTTGGTACGGAAGGCAAGGCGGGCGGCGAACACCGGTTGCCAGGCGGGGCTGACCAGCGCCATCTGCCGCTGTGCCGCCGCAAGCGCGCCCTGCCACAGCAGCATGTCCATCCGCGCATTATGGTCGGAGGGCGTCAGCGCGTTCGCAAAGCCGGTAATGATCCGCGCTTCATCGGCGGTGGAGAGCGACCCTGCGACCCAGGCGGCGCGCGCAGCCGCATTGGCCTCCTCGCGCACGCCCGTGGCCGCCAGTGCCTCGGCAAAGCGCGTGCGGCCTGAACCCGTCAAAGCTGGGAACCGGTGGAAAAATGCGACAACGGTGGAGGGCGACCAACCGCCCAGATCGAGCGACCGCTCCGCCGCACGCCGCAGGCCCATTTCCCCGGGCCAGCCGGGGTGGGCGAGGAGAAAGCGGGCATAGCGTTCGAAGCTATAGCCGCTCGGTTGTTGCAGCGCCTTCCACTCGGCGATCGACGCCGCCAGCGCGGCGTTGGTTGCGGTCGTGCCCGCCAGCACCTGTGTTGCCCGGCCCCAGCCGAGTTGATCCTGTGCGTCGCTCGACGTCACCGCGATGGTGGAAACCCCCGCCAGCAACAGGGCTGATTTAAGGAGCGAAGCAATCATGTGGACAGAATATGCCTTTCGTCCGTATTTGTCGCGCGACAAATCTAAAAATGCGACGGAATTCCGTCTCTCAGGAGCAACTTAACCATGTTTTCGGGATCAATCCCGGCGCTCGTCACGCCGTTCTCCACCGACGGCGCGTTCGATGAGTCGGCGTATCGCGATCTGGTTGAATGGCAGATTGACGAGGGTTCGACCGGTCTCGTGCCCTGCGGCACCACCGGTGAAGCAGCAACGCTGAGCGTGGAGGAGCATTTCCACATCGTCGGCATCTGCGTCGACCAGACCAGGGGCCGCGTGCCGGTGATCGCGGGGGCGGGCTCCAACGACACGCGCGTCGCGATCCAGAATATCAAGGCGGCCAAGGCGGCGGGCGCAGATGCCGCGCTGATGGTGCCACCATATTACAACCGGCCCAATCAGGAGGGCATCTTCCGCCATTTCGAGGCGGTGGCGCAGGCGTGCGACTTGCCGATCGTGCTGTACAATGTGCCCGGTCGCACCGTGACCGACATTGCCGTGGAGACGGTCGCGCGGATTGCGCATGCCTTCCCCAGCGTGGTCGGCATCAAGGATGCGACGGGGGTGATCCAGCGCGCATCGGCGCAGCGCGCGGCGTGCCCGGCGGGGTTCGTGCAGCTTTCGGGCAATGACGACATGGCGCTGGCGTTCAACGCGACCGGCGGGGTGGGGTGCATTTCGGTGACCGCCAATGTCGCGCCGGCTTTGTGCGCGGCGTTCCAGGCGGCGTGTGCGGCGGGGGACTATGCGGCGGCGCTGGAGCTGCACGACCGGCTTTTCGCGCTGCATGTGGCGCTGTTCACCGATGCTTCGCCGGGGCCGGTGAAATATGCGCTGAGCCGGGTGCGGCCGGACTTTCCGAAAGCGCTGCGCTTGCCGATGACCTGGCCGAGCGAGACGAGCCAGCGCGCGGTGGATGCGGGGCTGGCGGCGGCCGGGTTGGTTTGAGGGGGTAGGGACGTTTGGGGTTGGTGGGAAGCGGACAGGCGGCTTTCGGCGGCAGGCGCGTGTTAGCTGCCGTTCCCGACCTGCTCGTATTCGAGCCCTTGCGGCACAACAGCCATCGTTTGCAATCGTCCCTTGCCCAAGTAGACCAAGTAGCAGTTTCCCGCTGTAGAGAAGCGTCGTTCCAGCTCGCTACTCGGACACGCGTCTTGAATTGACCGCATGGCATCACCGGACAAAGAGTAGAGACGCACTCCATCTTTGATCTGAATTGCGCGTATGTCCTGTATCCAATGAGCTCGCGCCAACGGCATCGCTTTTCCAGCCGAGATAGGGAATGAGCCCGACCAGTGGTTATAGTCCTTCTGGAGATACCGCACCATCAACTGTGAATTTGCTCGATTGTCGACGACGGTGGGCCACGCGTCACAGCCTGAAAGGAATGGCAGAAGCAATAAAACGAATGACCGCATTTGGGCAGCCTATGAGGTGGGGTTCATGGCTGCAAGTGGAGCGAAATCACACATGCTCACTCTGGCAACACTGCACCGGGACAGATTGTCGCACCTTCCCCGTTCGTTTCGAGCGTAGTCGAGAAATGGCAGCTTGCGTTGCGCGGGGTTTCTCGACTTCGCTCGAAACGAACGGTTGGGGGAGATGCGAGGCGTTAAGTGCGCCCCCGCCGCTCAATCCTTGGCGAAAAAGCGGTCGATCACGTCGCGCGCCAGGCGGGCCGGGCGCAGGGTGGTGGCGTCGAGGCAGCACCAGCTCGATTTGACTTCGGCGAGCACGTCTTCGCCGCGCTTGATGATCGTTTCGTAGAAAGCGCGCGCGCCCTGCACCTTTTCGAGCAGCACGGTGGCGATCACTTCGTCGTCGAGAAAGGTCGGCTTGCGATAGGTGATCTCGTGCTTCAGCGCGACCCAGGCGTGAGTCGCCAGCGCTTCTGCCGGGGCAAAGCGCTGCCAGTGGCTGACCACCGCATCCTGTACCCATTTGAGATAGGAGGCATTGTTGACATGGCCCATGAAATCGATGTCGGCGGCATCGATGGCGATGGCGAAGCTGTGCGTCGCGAATTTGGGGCTCAGGCACTCGGTCATACCCTCACCTTATAGGATTGGCGCGCGCATAGCGAGCGAACAACGCGCGCGACCTGCGCAAAATGTGCGATCTTGCGGTGGGTCGGTGCCAATCTGCGCTTGTGGCTTTTGTTTCGCGGCGACAGCGCCTACATCGCCGCTCTTATGGCCCGTCCAAAGCCCCCCGTTTTCGAAAAAACCAAGATCGTCGCCGAGAACCGGCGCGCGCGTTACGATTATGCGATCGATACCGTCTATGAAGCGGGCATCGCGCTGACCGGGACCGAGGTGAAGAGCCTGCGCAGCGGCACCGGCTCGATCGCCGAAAGCTATGCCGAGGTGAAGGACGGGCAGGTGTGGCTGATCAATTCCAACGTGCCCGAATTCAGCCACGGCAACCGCTTCAACCATGAGCCCAAGCGCGCGCGCAAGCTGCTGTTGCATGAGCGCGAGATCAACAAGATGCACGGCGCGGTGGCGCGCGAGGGCATGACGCTCGTGCCGCTGATGGTCTATTTCAATTCCAAGGGCCGCGCGAAAGTCGAGCTGGCGCTGGCCAAGGGCAAGAAGGCGCATGACAAGCGCGATTCGATCAAGGAACGCGACTGGAAGCGCGAGCAAGGGAGGCTGATGCGCGACCGTGGTTGACGTCGTCATCCGCGCCCGCCGCACGGCACAGATCATCGCATTCGCGCGTCGCCACATCCCCACGCGGGAAAGCGTGGAGGCGAATCGCTATCTTCGTCCCGTTGCGCACCGCATTCTCGCCCCGGAATTGTGGCGCTTTACGCGTCGTTCGGTGCCGCGGGGCGTCGCTTTGGGGCTCTTTACGGGCGTCCTGTTCCCATTCGCGCACATGCCCCTGGCGGCGGTGACTGCGCTTCCGGTGCGTGCCAACGTACCGGTCGCCGTCGGGACGACGTTGTTGCACAACCCGGTCACAACGGTGCCGCTATTCTGGTGCGCCTACGAACTCGGGCATTGGGTGTTGCGGCTCGATCGCAGCGTGCCGGGCGCGCCGATTGCCAGCAATGTGAAGGCCAATGTCGGCCTGCTCCATTGGCTGGTTTCGCAGGGTGGTCCGGCGACGATTGTCGGCCTGATTTTGATCGCTGTAGCGCTGTCGGCGGCAGGTTTTTTTCTGGCCGGACTGGTGTGGCGCGTCCGCATCGGTCGCAAATGGCGCAGGCGTGCTGCGCAAAAAGGGCCGAAACAAGCGATTTGACGGAATGTGTCATGCGGTTACAACACGCTCCATTAAATGTCCGTTGAGAGGATTTTTGCATGCGTCGTTCGTTGGTCACGGTTTCCCTGCTCGCGTCTGCGGCACTGGTGGGGGTGACCCACGCAAATCCGGCACCGAAGCCCAAGGTTGCAGCGAAGGCAGAGCCCGCGCCGAAAGCGGCCGGTGCCGAGATCGGCGCGTTCGGGCTCGATATTGCCGGCATGGACACCAGCGTTAAGCCGGGTGATGATTTCGTGAAGTTCGCAGGCGGCAAGTGGGAAGCAGCCACCGAGATTCCGGCGGACAAGGCGACGTACGGTATGTTCAACCGCTTGGCCGACCGCTCGCTGGAACAGACCCGCACGATCCTGGATGCTGCGGCGAAGCGTCCCGGCGACAAGATCGGCGATTTCTATGCGAGCTTCATGGATGACGCCGCGATCAACGCCAAGGGCATCGATCCGATCAAGCCGTGGATCGCCGAAATCCGCGCAGCGGGCGACAAGACTGCGCTGGCGGTCGAGATGGCCAAGCTGCAACGGATTGGCGTGGGCGGCCTGTTCCGCATGGGCGTAGGCCAGGACGACAAGGCCCCCGATACCTACATCGTCGGGCTGAGCCAATCGGGCATCGGCTTGCCCGATCGTGATTATTATCTGAAGGACGACCCCAAGCTCGCCGACACGCGCGCAAAATATCAGGCCTATCAGGTGCAGATGCTGGGCCTCGCCGGTGTGGACGATGCCGCGGCGCGCGGCGCGGCGGTCTACGCCTTTGAAAAGACGCTGGCGACCGCGCATTGGGACCGCATCAAATCGCGCGATTCCGATCTGACCTACAATAAGTGGTCGGCGGCTGACTTCGCGGCCAAGGCCCCGGGCTTCCCGTGGGAGGTCTACATGAAGACGGCGGGGACCGCAGGCCAGGGCAATTATCTGGTCGGGATGCCCAGCGCGTTGACCGACGAAGCCAAGGCTTTCGCCGATGCCCCGGTCCAGGTGGTCCAGGATTTCCTGATCCTGCGCTTGCTGCGCAGCTACGCCGGCGTTCTCGCCAAGCCGATCAACGACGCCAATTTCGCCTTTTATGGCACGGTGCTGAGCGGTGCGCCGCAGCAGCCGGTGCGGTGGAAGCGCGGCGTGGGGATCGTCAGCGGGGCGATGGGCGAACAGGTCGGCCAGGAATATGTCGCGCAATATTTCCCGCCCGCGACCAAGGCGGCGGCGGACCAGCTCGTCAAGAACATCATCGCGGCGATGAGCGTGCGGCTGGACAATCTGACCTGGATGGCCCCGGAAACCAAGGTGAAGGCGCACGCCAAGCTCGCCGCCTTTACCCCCAAGATCGGCTATCCGTCGAAGTGGCGCGACTATTCGGCGCTGACGGTGAAGCGCGACGACATCGTCAGCAATGTCGCGGCGGCGAACGCGTTTGAATATGAGCGCGATCTGCACAAGCTCGGCCAGCCGATCGATCGCACCGAATGGGGCATGACGCCGATGACGGTGAACGCCTATGCCAATCCGCCGATGAACGAGATCGTCTTCCCGGCGGCGATCCTGCAGCCCCCCTTCTTCGATGCCAAGGCGGACCCGGCGGTCAACTACGGCGGCATCGGCGTGGTGATCGGGCATGAACTGAGCCACCATTTCGACGATCAGGGGCGCAAATACGATCCGACCGGCAAGCTCGCCGATTGGTGGACCGCAGAGGACGTCAAACGCTTCACCGCGATGACCGACAAGCTGGTCAAGCAGTATGACGCGTATGAGCCGCTGCCGGGCCTGCACATCAAGGGCGGGCTGACACTGGGCGAAAACATGGCGGATCTTGCCGGGCTGGCGCTGGCTTATGATGCGTATCACCGCTCGCTTGGCGGGAAGCCTGCTCCGGTGATCGACGGGCTGACTGGCGACCAGCGCTTCTTCCTTGGCTATGCGCAGGTCTGGCGGATCAAGTTCCGCGAACCGGCGCTGCGTTCGCAGGTGATTTCGAACGAACATTCGCCCGGGCCCTTCCGCACCGCCGAGGTGCGCAACGTCGATGCCTGGTACAAGGCGTTCGGCGTGAAGGCGGGCGAGAAGCTGTATCTTGCCCCGGCTGACCGTGTGAAGGTCTGGTAAAGGCGGTATTCTGCACCGCGCCGCCTGGACGGGTGGCGCGGTGCGGCGGTGTCTGGCCGCTTTGCCCTTGACGCTCCCGGCGCATCGCCCAATGCAGGTGCGGATGGCATCGCTTCCAACGTCTCCGAACCCGTCTCGCGGCGCAGCTTTGATCGCGATTGGCTGCGGCTGCGCGGCTGCGGCGATCGTTCTGGTGGTGATCGGCAGCGCGCCGATTGCGGCGGCGTTCTTTGCGACCGCGCTCGTGGCGACGGGCGGGCTGCTGTTGTTCCGCCGTCTGTTCCCGCGCACCGCGGAACTCGCTGCCGAGCCGGATTGGAGCGTCGCGCGTACGGTTGCGGAGAGCAGCCCGGATGCGATTGCGGTGACCGATCGAGCCGGACGGTTGGTGTGCGCCAACAATCGCTACGAGACGCTGTTCGGCGGCTTTGCGACCCCGCCGGGGCTGCCGTTTGATGCGACTGGTGTGGAGCTTTTGGGGGCTGCCGGACGCGCCGCCTGGCGTGATGGCTCGGCGGGAGTCGCCCGACTCCTCATCAAAGGCGCGCAGCTTTCCGCCGAAGTGACGCGGGCCGGCGAAGACGGCAACCTTCTGGTCTGGCGTTTCCATGCAACGCAGGGCCTGGATCTCGCCCAGACGATGGAGAATTTGATCTCGGGAGCGACGGGCGATCGACTCGGCAGCGCCGGGATCATGGCGGCGTTGATCAATCCCGACGGGCGGATCCGGGCGGCGAACCGCGTGTTGCGGGCACGCGCGATGGGGCATGAGGAAGGCGCGATCGTCGGTCGCGACTTTGCGCGCTTTCTGATCACCGACTCGCACGGCATGGCGCGGTTCGAACGCGAAGGGCTGGCGCAGAACCCGTTGCGCGTTCTCCAGATCCCGTTTCTCGATGGGGAAGACGCGCCGATGCTGGTCGCGCTGATCGACGAGGAAGAGAATAGCCAGCCTGCCATTGGCGAAAGCGCGGCGGCGCATATCAAGAGCCTGGTGTCGTTGATGCCGTTCGGCGTTGCCTTGATCGGCGGCGACGGGCGCTTCGTGCAGATGAACGACGCCTTTGCGCGGGCGGCGGCGGTCGATCCGCACAGCCCGCCCATCTATCCCGGCGATTTGCTGGTGCGCGAAGACAAGGGTGTGGTCGCCGACGCGATCCGCCGTTTTGCCGGTGGCGCGACGCATTCAACCGACCTTGCGGTGCGGCTGAAGGATCATCCCGACGAGCCGGTCGCCCTGTCGATCGCGGGTGCGCGCGGCCTCGGCAATTCGGCAGTGTTGTTGAGCCTCAAGGACAATAGCGAGGAAACGCGGCTGAAGCGCGAAGTGGCGCAGGCCACCAAGATGCAGGCGGTGGGGCAGCTCGCGGGCGGTGTTGCGCACGATTTCAACAACATCCTCACCGCGATCATCGGGCATTGCGATTTGATGCTGATGCGCCATTCGCCCGGCGACAGTGATTATGACGACATCCAGCAAATCCGCGCCAACTCCAACCGCGCGGCCAGCCTGACGCGGCAATTGCTCGCTTTCTCCCGCCAGCAGACGCTCAGGCCGCAAGTGCTGCAACTGCCCGACGTGATTTCCGAAGTCACCAATTTGCTTAAGCGCTTGTTGGGCGAAAGCGTCACGCTTACCGTCAAACATGGGCGCAACCTGGGGCCGGTGCGTGCAGACCCCGGGCAACTCGAACAGGTCGTCGTCAATCTCGCGGTGAACGCGCGCGATGCGATGATGGCGAAGGATCCGCGCGGCACCGGCACGCTGGCGATCCAGACCTATGCGGTCACCACCGCCGAAGTGCGCAAGCTCGCATCGGATATCCTTCCGGCCGCCGATTATGTCGTGCTTGAAGTGGCCGATACCGGCGGCGGTATCCCGCCCGATGTGCTGCCAAAAATCTTCGAGCCCTTTTTTACGACCAAGGAGGTGGGAAAGGGCACCGGGCTCGGTTTGTCCACCGTTTATGGGATCGTCAAACAATCGGGTGGCTATATCTTTGCCGATAATGTGAAGGCTGGACCGCGCGGGCAGGCGGGGGCGGTATTTACCATCTACTTGCCGGTCCACACCGTCGGTGCCTTGGCGGAAGCGCCACCCGCACGGATTTTGCCGCGCGAGAAGCCGGTCGATCTCTGGGGCACAGGCACGATCCTGCTGGTCGAAGACGAGGACATGGTGCGGGCCGTTGCCGAACGGGCGCTGACACGGCAGGGCTATACCGTGCTGTGCGCCGAACATGGGGAGGCTGCGCTCGAACTGTTGGCATCCGGCCCAAAGCCCGATCTGCTCATATCGGACGTGATGATGCCGTTGATGGATGGACCGACCATGGTGCGGCAAGCGCGCGCGCGCTATCCCGATCTGCCGATCGTGTTCATGTCGGGCTATGCCGAGGAGACGATTCGCAAGTCGATCGATCTCGACAACGTCGCCTTCCTGGCAAAACCGTTTTCGGTACAACAGCTTGCTGAAGCGGTGCGGGCGGTATTGGGTGCGAAATGATTTGGCGCATTCCGGCATGCCCGGCTAAGGGCCTATTATGAGCGGGCCACAGACCATTTTGATCGTCGAGGACGAACCCTTGATTGCGATGATGATCGAGGATTTTCTCGATGTCTTGGGAAAGCGTCATGGCGGCACGGCGGATAGCGTTGTGGCCGCGCTGGCGTTGATTGAAGCGGGTGGCATCGACGCTGCCATCCTGGACGTCAATTTGCGCGGCGGGGAGAAGAGCTTCCCGATCGCGGCGGTGCTTGCGGAGAAGGGCATTCCGTTCGTTTTCGCGACCGGCGGGTCGCATGATAGCGTCGGGGAAGAGTATCGCGATCGTCCGACTCTGGCCAAACCTTTCACGATGGATGGGGTTTCCAAGGCATTGGCGGCATTGGGCTAATCAGGCGGCTGATGGGGGGCTGATCACGATCAACCCAACAAAGCCGGCCTGATGCGGACCCATCGCGGCGCTCTGCCGTTTCTCCTGCCACAATCCCGGCACGGAGACCGATCGTGGCACTTTCCAGCTCAGACATTTCGCCATCCGCTTTGACAAACCCGCAAAAGGTTGGTCCCAAACCGCCGTTCGAACGCCAGAGCCAGCCTTGGCCGGGCCTTGCGCGCGACATGCGGCCCCGGCCCGATCACGGTGAATCGACCTATCGTGGCTCCGGTCGTCTGGCCGGTCGCAAGGCTTTGATTACCGGTGGCGACTCCGGGATGGGACGGGCGGCCGCCATCGCTTACGCGCGCGAAGGAGCCGACGTTGCCATCAACTATCTGCTGGAAGAGGAGGCGGATGCCCGGGACGTGATCGATCTGATCCGCGCTTCGGGCCGAGTCGGAGTCGCCATCCCCGGGGATTTGTGCAGCGAGGATTTCTGCACCACCCTGGTCCAGACCGCAGTCGATACGCTTGGTGGGCTCGACATTCTGGTCAGCAATGCCGCCCGACAACAAACCCACGGCTCGATCCTCGACATTTCCACCGAGGAATTCGACCGGACGATGAAGACCAATATCTACGCGCCGTTCTGGCTCATCAAGGCGGCGCTGCCGCATCTGGCACCGGGATCGTCGATCATCGGGACGACGTCGGAGCAGGCAACCGATCCGTCAGAAGATCTGTATGATTACGCGCAAACCAAGGCAGCAACCACCAATTATGTCCGCAGCCTCGCCAAACAACTGGCGTCGCGGGGAATCCGCGTGAACGGCGTCGCACCGGGGCCGATCTGGACCCCGCTGCAGGTGTCTGGCGGCGCGACGATGGAAAAGCTCGAGCAGTTTGGTGGTCAGACGCCGCTCGGTCGCCCGGGGCAACCGGGCGAGCTTGCCGGGATCTACGTTCTGCTGGCCGAAAGTGGCGGCAGCTACGCCACCGGACAAGTCTATGGCGCAGCGGGCGGCAGCGGAATGCCGTGATCCTGCCGGTTTTTTTAAAGAGGTTGTCGTTCTACTCTTGTTCCATAAGAACAAACACGATACACGGTGCATCACGCATTGAACGCACCCGGCGTTCGGTCTAGCGCAGGAGGCTACCAATGGCGGTATCGTTGAAGGTCATCGACAGCAAAATGGCAGCCTCAGACAAGCAAGCAGACAAAGCCACCGCAGAACGCGCCAAGGCGCTGGAAGCGGCGCTCGCACAAATCGACCGCGCCTTTGGCAAGGGGTCGGCGATGAAGCTGGGCTCGAAACAGACGATGCAGGTCGAGGTGATCTCGACCGGCTCGCTCGGGCTCGACATTGCGCTCGGCGTCGGCGGGTTGCCGCGTGGGCGCGTGATCGAGATTTACGGGCCGGAAAGTTCGGGCAAAACGACGCTGGCGCTGCACGTGATCGCCGAGGCGCAAAAGGGCGGGGGCACGGCGGCGTTCGTCGATGCTGAACATGCGCTCGATCCCGTTTATGCCAAAAAACTGGGCGTAAATATCGACGAGCTGATCGTCTCGCAGCCCGACACGGGCGAGCAGGCGCTCGAAATCGTCGATACGCTGGTGCGCTCCAACGCGATCGACGTGCTGGTGGTCGATTCGGTCGCAGCCTTGGTGCCGCGCGCGGAAATCGAAGGCGAAATGGGCGACAGCCATGTCGGTTTGCAGGCGCGACTGATGTCGCAATCGCTGCGCAAACTGACGGGCTCGATCAGCCGCTCGCGCTGCATGGTAATTTTCATCAACCAGCTGCGCATGAAGATCGGCGTGATGTACGGCAACCCCGAGACGACGACGGGCGGTAATGCGCTGAAATTCTACGCCTCGGTGCGCCTCGACATTCGTCGCACCGGCCAGATCAAGGATCGCGACGAGATCATCGGCAACACCACACGCGTGAAGGTCGTCAAGAACAAGGTCGCGCCGCCGTTCAAGCAAGTCGAATTCGACATCATGTACGGGCAGGGCGTGTCCAAGATTGGCGAGATTCTGGATCTGGGCGTCAAGGCTGGGCTGGTCGAGAAATCGGGCGCGTGGTTCAGCTATGACAGCGTCCGCATCGGGCAGGGGCGTGAGAACGCCAAGACCTTCCTCAAGGAAAATGTCGAAATGTCCGATCGTCTGGAAAAGGCGATTCGCGCACGGACCGACAAGGTCGCCGAGGAAATGATGGCGGGTGCGGAACCCGATGAAGGTGACGACGAGATGTGAGTTTCGCCCCGGTCTGCTGCGGCGGGCCGGAGCAGGGGATGGCGGCAGTGCACGGCTGCGTCCCACCACGATGGCGGTATCGAGCGCTCTCGGTGCCGTCGCAGAGACCGGGAAGGCCCGCCAGCGATGGCGGGCCTTTCATATTGCGGCGGCGGGATGGCCGGAGTGCAGAGTGGCGACCCCCGGCGTCGGGCACCGCAAGGTAGCGTGTGACTTGTGTGCCGCATCGCTGCTAGGATGCGGGCAACAAGCCGACCCGGAGAGCTCTCATGACCTTGATCGTCCACCATCTCGAAAACTCGCGCTCGCAGCGAATTCTGTGGATGCTCGAGGAACTCGGGCTCCCCTATGAGATCAAGCGCTATGAACGGAACAAGCAGACGATGCTGGCTCCGCCCGAACTCAAGCGAATCCACCCGCTTGGCAAATCGCCGGTGCTCGAGGATACCGAGCTGGGGGATGTGATCGTCGAAACGGGCGCTATCGTCGAGTATCTGGTCGAGCGCGGCGATGGTCGGTTGGGGCCGCCCGCGCACCGCGATGGTGTGCTGCGCTATCGCCAGTTCCTGCATTATGCCGAAGGGTCGATGATGCCGCCGCTGCTCGTGCTGCTGGTGGTCAACCGCATTCCGCTGCTCGGCAAGACCGCCGCCAAGCGCATCCAACCGATGATCGACGTCCATCTCGATTATGTCGAAGCCGAGCTGTCGAGCCGTCCATGGTTTGCGGGCGACACGATCACGGGGGCCGACATCATGATGAGCTTCCCGCTGGAAGCCGCGCGCAGCCGCGCGGGCCTCGATGCCTCGCGCCCGGCGACGATCGCGTGGCTCGACAAGATCCACGCGCGCCCGGCCTATCAGGCGGCGCTCGCCAAGGGTGGACCCTATGCCTATGCGTGACGGGCGTCTTTAAAGCGGATCGGACCCCGTTCGCCCTGAGCTTGTCGAAGGGCTCCTATCCCAGCGCGGTGAGCGCGCGGGGAAGAAGGGCTTCGACAGGCTCAGCCCGAACGGCTTTTGGGCGGTCCTGCTTAAGATTAACCGGCGCTATGCGTGATCGGCGCGCGGCAGTTCGTTCAGGCCGATCTCGGGAGGCTCGGGCGCTTCCAGCGTCCCCTCCCATTTGGCGATGACGCTGGCGGCGATGGCATTGCCGACGACGTTGGTGGCCGAGCGCCCCATGTCGAGGAAATGGTCGACGGCGAGGATCAGCAGCAGGCCGGCCTCGGGGATGTGGAACACCGGCAAGGTCGCCGCGATCACCACCAGGCTGGCGCGCGGCACGCCGGCGATCCCCTTGGAGGTGATCAGCAAGGTCAGCAGCATCGTCACCTGCGCGCCGATCGACAGATGGATGTCGTAAGCCTGGGCGATGAACAGCGACGCGAAGGTCATGTACATCATCGACCCGTCGAGGTTGAACGAATAGCCGAGCGGGACGACAAAGCCGGCGATCTTGGGCGGCACGCCGAAGCGTTCGAGCGCCTCCAGCACGCGCGGCAGCGCGGCTTCGGACGAGGCGGTGGAAAAGCCGATCATCAGCGGCGCGCCGATATAGCGGAGCAAGCTGCGGGTGCGCGGACCGACGATGAGGTAGCACAGACCGAACAGCAGCGCCCACAAGACCGCCAGCCCGAAATAGAAGCTGCCCATGAAATAAGCGAGGTTCTTGATGACGCCGGGGCCTTGCTCGGTCAGCGTGGCGGAGACGGCGGCGAACACCGCGATCGGCGCGAACATCATCACGTAATTGGTGACTTGCAACATCACCGCGACCAGCGCCTCGGTCGCGCGGACGAGCGGCGCGGCTTTCTCGCCGACCGCCGATATCGCGACGCCGAGAAACACCGAAAAGACCACGATCTGCAGGATTTCGTTGGTCGCCATCGCATCGAAGATCGACGAGGGCACGACATGGGTGACGAACTTGGCGAGATCGAACCCGGCTTTGTCGAGCCCGCTGCCCTCGGTCACGGGCGGCAGCGCCAGATGCGGCGTGAGGCCGAGCACTTCACCCAGCGACGCGGTGACATGGAACAGCACCAGCCCGAGCGAGAGCGACAGCAAGCTCGCGCCGACGAACCACGCGACGGCGCGCAGGCCGATCCGCCCGAGCGCGCCGGTGCCGCCCATATGCGTGATGCCGACGACGAGGGTCGAGAGCACCAGCGGCGCGATGATCATCTTGATCAGCCGCAGGAACACCGTGGTGATGATCGAAATATAGCCGGCGATTTCCTTCAGCCGCGCCGCGCTGGCGGGGGTGCCGTTGTCGATCGCGGCGTTGAGCGTCCATCCCACGGCGAGGCCCAGCACCAGCGCGATCAGGATATAGGTCGTCAATCGCTTCGCCACGTTTCACCCCTTTTTGTCGTTCGTGTCATCAACGGGAGAAAGTGCGAGCGGTCAAGCCGAAGTGCGGCGTTGCTGCGTTGCGGCGGCCGCCTGCCGCTGGCACAGTTGCGCCAACGACAAAGGGGCGCGAGACGATGAAGATGTTGACGCGGCGTGGGTTTGCAGCCGGAGCAGCGATGCTGCCGGTGCTTTCGGCCAGTGGTGTTCTGCGCGCGGCTGAGCCGGATCTGACGAGTCTGCGCAACATCGCCAGTGGCGCGACGCCGATCGGGCCGGACGAGCGCCGCGCGCGCATCGCCCGCGCGCAGGCGCTGATGAAGGCGCAGGGCATTGGCGCGGTGCTGATCGAATCGGGATCGAGCCTGGTGTATTTCACCGGCGTGACGTGGTTTCGCAGCGAACGGCTGACCGCGGCGATCCTGCCGGTCGAGGGCGAGCCGTGCATCGTCACGCCATTCTTCGAGGAACCCTCGGTCCGCCAGACGCTGGGCGTCGCGGCTGAGGTGCGCGTGTGGCAGGAGGATGAGGATCCGCTGAAGCTGGTCGCGGGCTTCCTGCGCGAACGCAAGCTGGCGGAGCGGCCGATCGGCATTGAGGAAACGGTGCGCTATTTCGCGGTCGATGGCCTGGCGCGCGCGCTGCCGGGGGCGAAGATCGTCTCGGCCAATCCGGTCGTGCGCGGGGTGCGGATGCGCAAGACCGCGCCCGAGATCGCGCTGATGCAGACCGCGACCGACGTGACGATCGCTGCCTATCGCTGGACTGTGCCGCGCGTCGAAAAAGGCATGAAACCCGCCGACATCGCCGCGCTGATGAACGCCGCGACGCGGCAATTGGGCGGCGCGCCCGAATTCGCGCTGGTGCTGATCGGCCCGGCGGCGGCGCTGCCGCACGGCAGCCACGAACCGCAAGTGGTGGCGGACGGGCAGATCGTGCTGATGGATTGCGGCTGCACCGTGCAAGGCTATCAGTCCGACGTCTCGCGCACCTTCGTGTTCGGCAGCGCGAACAAGGAACAGCGCACGGTGTGGGATCAGGTCCGCGCTGGCCAGGCCAAGGCCTTCGCCGCCGCGCAAATCGGCACGCCGGCGGGGGCGGTGGATGATGCGGTGCGCGGGTTCTATGCGTCGCTCGGCTATGGGCCGGGCTATCGCTTGCCCGGCCTGTCGCACCGCACCGGGCACGGCATCGGGCTTGACGGGCATGAGCCGGTCAACCTCGTCCACGGCGAAACCATGCGGCTGGCCGAGGGTATGTGTTTTTCGGACGAGCCGGGCCTGTATCTGCCGGGCAAGTTCGGCGTGCGGCTGGAGGATTGCTTCCACATGACCGCGACCGGGCCGAAATGGTTCAGCGTGCCGCCGACTTCGATTGATGCGCCGCTGGGGTGAGGGGGCTAGTTGTGCCGACGTTGCCGGATTGGTGGGTAATGGCCCTAGGGGAGTGGGCCACTGCCTTGGATGGGAATTCGCTTTTCAATGATCTTCTGACCCAGGTAGCTGCCGCCCCTGAGTTGCAAGCACTGCGGCGTTTCAAAGTCCCCTTTTCGGGCAAAGATGAGACTTTTCATCTGATAGATTGACTTGGCTGGCCGCGCTTTCAGCAAAGCTTTGACGGTATTGGCATTTCCCAAATCAATGCCCTCCAGCTTTGGTTCTGTCCCTACGTTAGTATCCTTCCCGCTCGAGCATTCGACAACATAAACATGAGGATACACCTCTGAGTGAGAAATACGCTGAACGTCTTCCTTTTCTAATAATGCGGTGAGTAGCACCCATATCCCGAAGCCATAAGGCTTGCGTGATGCCGCTTCGGCGTCATTCTGAAATTCAGTCGACGAGGCCGGTCGAACAATTGCATTCCTGGCATCGATTTCGACCGAACAGCCTGTTAGCAACATTGCGCCAGCCGCCACTATGGATGATGAAAAAGGCTTCATAGCTCCTATCTAACGGCTATCTCCGATGTCGTATATTGGTCGGAAAGAGATTTCCCGCAGTTTTGATACTATTGTCAGTTGCGCCACACCCCGCTTCCCCGGCGAAGGCCGGGGCCCAGTGGTGGGCGGGTTATGGCGGGGGCTGGTCTTTCTTGCATCTGCCCTACCTACTGGGCCCCGGCCTTCGCCGGGGAAGCGTGTGGTGGGGGGCGTCTTGGGGCGCCCCGCTCCCGTCAGATCAACGCCGCCGTGAACGCGCTCTTGTCTCCGTGCCAGCGCGCCACCGCCGCCGCCCGGTCCTTTTCCGCCGCTGCCGTCTGCCCCAGCGCGGTCAGCGCGTCGGCCCTGACCGACAGGCTCACTGGGTCGCGCGGGCGGCGGGTGAGGGCGGCGTTGGCTTGGGCGAGCGCTTGCTTGGCATCGCCTGCGGCCAGCAAGGCGGCGGCGAGGCTGCGTTCGGTTGGATACCACCACACGGGCGGATCGTCGAAATGGGTCAGGACCTTGGAGGTTTCGATCTTCGCCGCCGTGCGATACGCCTTCACCGCATCGGCCGGGCGGTGTTCCAGCATGGCTGCGCGGCCTTCGAGCACGGCCTTGGCGATGCGCATCAGCGCGGTTGCCTGCAGGCTGGCATCCTCTTTGTTGGCAGGGCCAGCGCGCAGCGGGATCGCCGCCGCTTCGGCACGGACTGCGGCGGCATTGCCGAGGCGTGCATAGGCTTCGCCGCGCGCATAATGGCGATAGGCGCGCAGGAAACCGTACGCCGCGCCGGGTTCGGGCAGCGCCAGCACCGCGGCCGGATCGGCGAAGCGGCCTTGCGCGAAATAAGCGGTGCCGCCGACCATTTGCTGGAACGGGTCGGATTTGGGCGCGCGCGACAGTGCCCCGAGCACGGGCGCGGACAGCGCCAGCGCATCTTTCGCGTCACCCGCGATCAACGCGCCGCCAATGCCGAAATGGACATTGTGCGCGTGGTAAGGCTGGCGGAACACGCCGTCTGGCTCGGGCGCATGCGCGGCCTTCGCATCGGCGACGCCCAGCGCCGCCGCGCGGACATTGGCGGTGGCGGCATCCTGATAGCGGCCGATCCAATAATAGGTATGGCTCGGCATGTGGATCAAATGGCTGGCGGCGGGGGCGAGCGCGGCGAGGCGGTCGGCATAGCGCTCGGCGCGCGCCGGGAAGCCGCTCATCTCGGTCGCGTGGATGTAGAAATGGATGGCGGGGGTGAAATCCGGGTTGCGCTTGAGCACCGTCTCGAGCAGCGCGACCGCGCGCGGCAGCGTGTCGCCGCGCTCGCCCAGCGCCGCCGGGATCATCCAGGCATCGGCGGCGAGCGTCAGCAGCTCGTCACTGTCGGGGTGCGCGACCGCGATCGCTTCCATCGCACGGGCAAAAGTGATGTCGCCCTTCCCCTTGCCGCCGCCATCGCGGTAGCGCAGCGCCAGCGCCGCGAGCAGCTGGCGTTCGAGCAGTGGGCCGGTCGCAGCCATCGGGATCGCCGCATCGACCAGCTTGCCCATCTTCACTTGGGTGGCGGCGTCGACGGGGAAGTTGATCGTCGGGCCGCCCGACCAGGCTTCGCCCCAGCGGCACATTGCGCAGGCCGGGTCGAGTCGCGCGGCCTCGGCAAAGGCGGCGCGTCCTGCATCGTGCGCGAAGGCGTGGCTGAGTTGCAGGCCGTTGTCGAAAAAGGCCTGGGCTTGCGGTTTGGCGGTGCGGATGGCGAGCGCGCCCGCGCCGAAGCCGGGCAGGAGGCGCGCAACGCTAGGGGCTATGGTGTCATCGCCGCAAATGGCGTGCGGCGGCGCGCTGGCGGTGGCACCCGTCACCTCGGCCGTGGGGGCAAGCAACAGCAGCAGTGGCGCAATCTTCAACACGCGCATCACGGGTCCCCAGGCAAGTTCCCTGCGCGATAGCCGATCGCGACGAACCGAGCCATGCTTGAGATACGCACGCGCCTCGCCTAAGCACCGCGCATGACCCAGCTCTCGATCTCGACCAACGACATTCGTCGCAGCTTCCTCGATTATTTCGCGGCCAACGGCCATGCGAAGGTCCCGTCTGCGCCGTTGGTGCCGCAGAACGACCCGACGCTGATGTTCGTTAATGCCGGGATGGTGCCGTTCAAGAACGTGTTCACCGGCCTGGAATCGCGGCCGTATTCGACCGCGACGTCTTCGCAGAAATCGGTGCGCGCGGGCGGCAAGCATAATGACCTCGACAATGTCGGCTATACGGCGCGGCATCACACCTTTTTCGAGATGCTCGGCAATTTCTCGTTCGGCGATTATTTCAAGGAACGCGCAATCACGCTCGCCTGGAATTTGCTGACCAAGGAATGGGGGATCGACCCCAACCGGCTGACCGTCACCGTTTATCACACCGATGACGAAGCGTTCGATTTGTGGCGCAAGATCGCTGGATTGCCGGAAGAGCGCATCATCCGCATCGCCACCAACGACAATTTCTGGTCGATGGGGGACACGGGGCCGTGCGGGCCATGTTCGGAAATCTTCTTCGACCATGGCGACCATATTTATGGCGGCCCGCCGGGCAGCCCCGAGGAAGATGGCGACCGGTTCGTCGAGATCTGGAACCTCGTGTTCATGCAGTTCGACCAGGCCGCCGATGGCACGCGCACGCCGCTGCCGCGCCCGTCGATCGACACCGGCATGGGGCTGGAGCGCGTGGCCGCCGTGCTGCAGGGCGTGCACGACAATTATGATACCGACACCTTCAAGGCGCTGATCGCGGCCTCGGTCGCGCTGTCGGGCGCGCCGCTGACCCCCGAGACGCAGGCGAGCCACCGCGTGATTGCCGATCATTTGCGCTCGTCGGGTTTTCTGGTGGCTGATGGCGTGCTGCCCGCCAATGAGGGGCGCGGTTACGTGCTGCGCCGTATCATGCGTCGCGCGATGCGCCATGCGCATTTGCTGGGTGCGAAGGAGCCGTTGATGCACCGGCTGGTGCCGGCGCTGGTTTCCGAAATGGGCGCGGCTTACCCGGAGCTGGTGCGCGCGCAGGCGTCGATCGAATCGACCTTGCTGCAGGAAGAAACGCAGTTCCGCCGCACCTTGGTGAACGGCTTGCGGCTGCTGGAAGAAGCGACGGCGGGGATGGCCGAAGGCGACACGCTGCCGGGCGAGACCGCGTTCAAGCTCTACGACACGTTCGGTTTTCCGTATGATTTGACCGAAGACGCGTTGCGGCGTCAGGGCTTCGGGATTGATCGCGCCGGGTTCGACACCGCCATGGCCGAGCAGAAGCGCGCCGCGCGGGCGGCCTGGAAGGGATCGGGTCAGCGCGCGTCGGATGACGTGTGGTTCGACATTGCCGAAGCGAGCGGCAGCACCGAGTTCATCGGGTACGCGAGCGAAGAGGGCGAGGGCCAGGTCGTCGCGATCGTCAAGGACGGCGCGCGGGTCGAGCGTGCGGGGCCGGGGGAGACGGTCGAGATCGTCGTCAACCAGACGCCTTTTTACGCGGAGAGCGGCGGTCAGGTCGGCGATACCGGCACGCTGACGGGTGGCGGGGTGCTGGCGCATGTCGAGGATACGCGCAAATATCTGGGCCGCCTGTTCGCGCATCAGGCGAAGATCGAGCAGGGCGAGATCGCGGTTGGCGATGCGCTGCATCTGACGATCGACAGCGGGCGGCGCGACCGGATTCGCGCCAACCATTCGGCGACGCATTTGCTGCACGAGGCGCTGCGCCAGCGGCTGGGGCTGCATGTCGCGCAAAAGGGCAGCATGGTCGCGCCCGAGCGGCTGCGCTTCGACTTTTCGCAACCGACCGCGATCGACCCCGCTGCGCTGGCGCAGGTCGAGGTCGACGTGAACCACCAGATCCGTGCCAACGGCCCGGTCACCACGCGGTTGATGACGCCCGACGAAGCGATTGCGGAAGGGGCGATGGCGCTGTTCGGCGAGAAATATGGCGACGAAGTGCGCGTCGTGTCGATGGGGCGCGAGGGCGACGAGATCTACTCGCTCGAACTGTGCGGCGGCACGCATGTCCGCGCGCTGGGCGACATTGGCCTGTTCACCGTGGTGAGCGAAGGCGCGGTGTCGAGCGGCGTGCGCCGCGTCGAGGCGCTGACCGGGGAAGCCGCGCGCTCCTACCTCACCTCGCGCGACGAGAAATTGCGCGAGGCGGCGACGGCGCTGAAATCCTCGCCCGACGAAGTGCCCGCGCGCGTGGCGGCTTTGGTCGAGGACCGGCGGCGGCTGGAGCGTGAATTGGCCGAAGCCAAGAAGGCGCTGGCGCTGGGCGGCGGGGCCGGTGCGGCTGCGGCGGGGCCGGAAGAGGTTGGCGGCGTGCAGTTCCTCGGCCAGGTGGTCGAGGGGCTCGACCCCAAGGGCCTGCGCGGCGCGGTGGACGAGATGAAGCAGCGCGTCGGCTCTGGCATTGCGATGATCGTCGCGGTCAATGAGGGACGTGCGTCGGTGGCGGTTGGTGTGACGGCCGATCTGGTCGCGACGCGCAGCGCGGTCGATCTGCTCAAGATCGCGGTAGCGACGCTGGGCGGGCAGGGTGGCGGCGGTCGCCCCGACATGGCGCAAGGCGGTGGGCCGGACGGTGCGAAGGGGGCTGAAGCGGTCGCGGCGGTGAAGGCGGCGCTGGCGGGGTGATCTTGCCACCCCGGCTTTGCGCCGGGGGCGCTGTTTGCGGCTACTCTGCTTTAAGGCGCGCGCGGCGCAAGCGTGGGGTCACGTCCATCTCCGCCGCCGCCTTGATTTCCTCGCGCAATTCGGCGCGCTTTTCGTGGATCGAGGCGATGACCGGGCCGACCGCGACGCCAAGATCCGTCAGTACCGCCTCCGCCAATTGCAGCGAGCTTTCCAGCGTTTCGGGCACCGCGTCGCTCGCGCCCGCTTTGTAAAGATCGGCGGCATGGGCGGTGTCGCGGGCGCGCGCGATGATCGTCAGATCGGGCACCCAGCCGCGCACGCGCCGCGTCAAGGCGATGCTCAGCACCGGATCGTCCATCGTCAGGATCAGCGCGCGCGCGCGGCCGAGATTGAGCCGGTCGACCAGTTCCGGCCGCACGACATCCCCGAAAATGACGGGATAGCCGTCCCTGCGGGCAGCCTTCACCGCGTCGATATCGGCTTCCACCGCGACATAGGGCTGGCCGTGGATTGTGAGCATGTCGCACACCATCCGCCCGACGCGGCCAAAGCCGATGACAACGGTGCCGGGGCCGTCCTCCGGGATCGAGGCTTCGGGCGAATCACCCTGGCGACGCTCGATCCGCTTGGCGGCGCGCTTGCCGAGCAAAGCGAGCAATGGCGTGATCGTCAGGCCGATCGCGGTGACGGTCTGCCAGAAGCTGGCGAGTCCCGGGGCAAGCAGTTGCGCCTGACCCGCCGCGCCGAGCACGATCAGCGTCGTTTCGGACGGGCTGCCCATCAACATGCCGGTTTCCGCTGCCACCCCACCCCTAATCCCGGCCAGCCGCAGCAAACCGAAAGTGACCAGCGCCTTGATCGCGACGACGGCGATGATGGCGAGCAGATACGATCCCCAGTCGGCGACGATCGCGCCGAGATCGACGCTCATGCCGACGGTGATGAGGAACACGCCGAGCGCCAGCCCCTTGAACGGCGCGGTCATCACTTCGACTTCGCTGTGGTAATTGGTTTCGGCGATGAGCAGCCCGGCGATCAACGCGCCGACGATCGGGGAGAGCCCGGCTGCCGTCGTCGCCAGGCTCGCGGCGATCACCACCAGCAACGACGCCGCGAGGAACAGTTCCGGGCTCTTGGTGCGCGCCGCCTGGGCGAACAATTTGGGCAGGAAGAAGCGCCCGCCGACGAACAGGATTGCGACCGTCAGGATCGCGCCGCCGCCAACGCGCGCGAATCCCATCCATCCGCCCGCCGCCGCCATCGGCCCCAGCGCGCCCAGAATGAAGATGATCGGCACCAGCGCCAGATCCTCGAACAACAGCATGGCAAACGCCGTACGCCCGACAGGGCTCGACGTGCCCGCGATCGGGAGCACCAGTGCGGTGGACGAAAGCGCAAGCGCAATACCCAGCGCGAACGATCCGGTCCACGCCACGTCCGTCAACAGGTGCAAGCCGGTACCGAGTATCAGCCCCGATCCGATCAATTCCGCCGCACCGGTGCCGAAGACAAGTCGGCGCATCGACCACAAGCGTTTGAACGACAACTCGAGCCCGATCGAAAACAGCAGCAGCACGATGCCGAATTCGGCAAAAGGCTCGATCGCGTGCGGATCGGAAATGGTGATGTGGTAAAGCCAGGGATAGCTGGGGACGAGCGCGCCCAGCCCCGACGGGCCGACCAGTAATCCGACGAGAATGAAACCGATGACCGGGCTGATCTTGGCCCGCGCAAAAGCGGGGATAACGAGCCCGGCTGCCCCCAGGATTACAAGGGCGTCGCTGAAACCGGTGGAGTTTAGGGGAGATGCCATTGCGCCACTGTACGCAACACATTGGCGGCTTGTCAGCTTTTGACTGACAAAAAAGACCTTTAGTGGCCGAAAGACGGTTCGGCGGCCACGGGTCCGTATCGGACGCGGTGGCCGCCAAGTAGATTTGGGAGGAGGGTTAGGCCGAAGCGCCCATCGCCTGTTCGAGATTGACGCGCACCTGCTCGAAGAACTGCTCGGTCGTCATCCACGGCTGATCGGGGCCGATCAGCAGCGCCAGATCCTTGGTCATGTGGCCGTTCTCGACGGTCTGGATGCAGACACGCTCGAGCGTCTCGGCGAATTGGGTCACCTCGGGGGTGCCGTCGAACTTGCCGCGATATTTCAGGCCGCCGGTCCAGGCGAAGATCGACGCGATCGGGTTGGTCGAAGTTGCCTTGCCTTGCTCGTGCTGGCGGAAGTGGCGCGTAACGGTGCCGTGTGCGGCTTCCGCCTCGACCGTCTTGCCATCGGGGGTGAGCAGCACCGAGGTCATCAGGCCGAGCGAGCCGAAGCCCTGCGCGACCTGGTCGGACTGCACGTCGCCATCATAATTCTTGCATGCCCAGACGAATTCGCCGTGCCACTTGAGTGCCGAGGCGACCATGTCGTCGATCAGGCGATGTTCGTAGACGATCCCCGCTTCCTTGAACTTGTCCTTGAACTCGGTCTCGAAAACCTCGGCGAACAGATCCTTGAAGCGGCCGTCATAGGCCTTGAGGATGGTGTTCTTGGTCGACAGGTACACCGGCCATTTCAGGTTCAGGCCGTAATGCATCGAGGCGCGCGCGAAATCGCGAATCGAATCGTCAAGATTGTACATCGCCAGCGCGACGCCCGCCGACGGGAATTGGAACACTTCGCGGTCGATCACTTCGCCGTCATCCCCGTCGAACACCAGGCGCAGCTTGCCCGGGCCGGGAACGAGGAAGTCGGTCGCGCGATACTGATCGCCGAATGCGTGGCGGCCAACGACGATCGGGTGCGTCCAGCCCGGGATCAGGCGGGGCACGTTCTTGATCACGATCGGCTCGCGGAAGATGGTGCCGCCGAGAATGTTGCGGATTGTGCCGTTGGGCGACTTCCACATCTTCTTCAGGCCGAATTCCTCGACGCGGGCCTCGTCGGGGGTGATCGTCGCGCATTTCACGCCGACGCCGTATTTCTGGATCGCCTTTGCGCTATCGACCGTGATCTTGTCGTCGGTCGCATCGCGGCTCATCATGCCGAGGTCGTAATATTCCAGATCGATATCGAGATAGGGGAGAATGAGCCGTTCGCGGATCCACTGCCAGATGATCCGCGTCATCTCGTCGCCATCGATTTCCACGACGGGCGTCTTCACCTTGATCTTCGCCATCACGATCTTTCCTATGGGAGTTTCGAGGAGCGTCTAGGAGCATGGCGCGCGGCGATCAACCCGGTGCGGAACGGCAGGAGCGCGGGATGATGATTGTGGCACGGGGACGTGTGGGGTAGGGAAGGGGGATGCTTCCTCCCGAAACACCAAATCCGTCCGCCGAAGCCGTGAAATGGCGCATCCCCGATCTGCACCCGGAAGGGCGCAAATATGTCGCCATCGCCGGGGTGATCGCGCTGGTCGCATTGGTCTGGTTCGGCTGGTTCGTGGCGTGGCCGTTGATCGGCATCACCTTATGGGTCGCCTTGTTCTTTCGCGATCCGGTACGCGTAACGCCGAGCGGCGAGGGGCTGATCGTATCTCCTGCCGACGGGCTGATTTCGATGATTCAGCGCGTACCGGTGCCGCGCGAACTGGCCGGCCCGAATGGCCTGGGCGATGCGCCGCTGGTGCGCGTGTCGGTGTTCATGTCGGTGTTCGACGTCCATATCAACCGCACGCCGATCGCGGGAACGGTGAAGCAGGTTGTCTATATCTCGGGCAAGTTCGTGAATGCCGAGCTCGACAAAGCAAGCGAGGACAATGAGCGTCAGCATATCGTCGTCGAAGGCCGACCGGCTGCGGATGGCACCGTGCGGCGCATTGGTTTTACGCAAATTGCTGGCCTGCTCGCGCGTCGGATCGTGCCGTTCGTCAAGCCGGGCGACATGGTCGCGGCGGGGCAGCGCATCGGTTTGATTCGCTTCGGCAGCCGGGTTGACGTCTATCTGCCCGATGATTGCGCGTGCCAGGTTGTGCTTGGCCAGCGGAGCGTAGCGGGCGAAACGATCCTTGGCCGCGTAGGCGGCACTATGGCGGCCGGGATCGCGCAGTGATGCGACGGATTGTCATCGCATGAGGTCTCCGTATCGGCGCGGCGCGGCACGGGGGCTGCCACTGCGCGCGGTCGCGCCCAACGCCGTTACCGCGCTTGCTTTGTGTTCCGGCCTGACCGGCATTCGCTTCGCGATTGCCGGTCAGTGGGAAACCGCAGTCGTGATGGTGATGATCGCCAGCGTGCTCGACGGGATCGACGGGCGGATCGCGCGCATGGTGCGCGGCGAGAGCCGCTTTGGGGCCGAGCTCGATTCGCTGTCGGATGCCATTTCGTTCGGCGTATCGCCCGCGCTGATCCTCTATTTGTGGTCGCTGAAGGATCTGCCCCGCGTCGGCTGGCTGTGCGCGCTGGTGTTCGCGGTGTTCTGCGCGCTGCGTCTCGCCCGGTTCAACGCAGCGATCGACGTGGTGGAGCAACCGCATAAATCCGCAGGTTTTTTGACTGGCGCGCCCTCTCCGGTCGGTGCCGGGCTGGCGATGCTACCCCTTTATTTGTGGTTCTGGACCGGTCTCGACTGGTGGCGTTCGCCGCTGATCGTAGCGCCCTGGGTCGCGCTGATGGCAGCGTTGATGGTGTCGAGCGTCGCGACCTTCAGTTGGTCTTCGCTGCGTTTGCGCAACAATATCCGCTTCGAAGCAATTGCGGTGGTGGTTCTACTGGGGGCAGCGCTCATCTCCGCTCCCTGGCACACGCTCAGCTTCCTGTGCGTCGCATATCTCGCGACATTGCCGTTCAGCATCGTCGCCTATGCCCGGGTCAAGCGGCTGCGCGCAGCGGCGTCCGTGCCAGCGCTGGGGCGGTCGTCCCCCGCACCCGCAGACGCGGCTCCCTGACCGTTACCTGCGTTTGGAGAGCAGCGAGAGGGTCGGCTCCATCGCGCAAGATCGCGACGATCCGCGGCAGCGCAGGTGCCAAGGTCAGGTAGAAAACAGCAAGGCTCGCGGCGAAGGCACTCGCGAACACCAGAAAACTCACAACGGCCATCGTTCAACTCCTTCATTCACGGTGAAGAGTCACAAAGTCGCAACATTCACGGGCCGTGTTCCGTTCCACGTTCCGCTCTGAGACCCGTTATGTTCTCATTGCGTTCCGTCGTCAAGCGCATTGCCGGACTTGATTTGCCGGAGCGTCTCGGATAAAGGGCGCGCCTTCACACCGCATGGGAAGCACACATCACCGGTGTCCGAGCAGGTTCGCCTGTCCGGATTACTCGCTTCCCAGAGGATCAACCGGAAAGGAACTACCTTATGGCGGCACCTGTCGTCTCCATGCAGCAATTGCTCGAAACGGGCGCGCATTTCGGCCACCAGACGCACCGCTGGAATCCGAAGATGAAGCCCTACATCTTTGGCGACCGCAACGGCGTCCACATTCTCGATCTCTCGCAGACCGTTCCGCTGTTCGCGCGCGCGCTCGAATTCGTCGCAGCGTCGACCGCCGCTGGCGGCAAGGTGCTGTTCGTCGGCACCAAGCGCCAGGCGCAGGAGCCCGTTGCAGAAGCAGCCCGTCGTTCGGGCCAGCATTTCGTCAACCATCGTTGGCTGGGCGGCATGCTCACCAACTGGAAGACCATTTCGGGTTCGATCAAGCGCCTCAAGACGCTGGAAGAGCAGCTTTCGGGCGACACGCACGGCCTGACCAAGAAGGAAGTGCTGCAGCTTACCCGTGAGAAGGACAAGCTCGAGCTGTCGCTCGGCGGCATCCGCGACATGGGCGGCATTCCCGACGTGATGTTCGTGATCGACGCCAACAAGGAAGAGCTGGCGATCAAGGAAGCCAACACGCTGGGGATCCCGGTCGTCGCGATCCTCGATTCGAACGTTTCGCCCGACGGCATCGCCTTCCCGGTTCCGGCCAATGACGACGCCAGCCGCGCCATCCGCCTGTATTGCGAAGCGATTGCGATCGCCGCGACCCGCGGTGGCCATGAGCAGCTGTCGCGTCGCCAGGACATCGGTTCGATGGAAGCTCCGCCCGTCGAGGAAGCGCTGAGCGTTGCTCCGGCTGCGGCCGCCGACATCACGCCGGCAACCGACGCGGCTCTGCAGGCCGAGCTGGCTGCGGAAACCGAGCGCCAGATCGACGCGTAAGCGTCGCAGAACTGACATACGGACGGGGTAGGGCGCGGCTCTATCCCGTCCAAAACCATATTCTACTGAGATAAGGACCAACGACATGGCCGAGATCACGGCAGCTGCGGTAAAGGACCTGCGCGAAAAGAGCGGCGCGGGCATGATGGATTGCAAGAAGGCGCTGACCGAAGCCAATGGCGACATGACGGTGGCGATGGACTGGCTGCGCGCCAAGGGCCTCGCCGCGGCCGCCAAGAAGTCCAGCCGCACTGCGGCCGAGGGCCTGATCGGCGTCGAAGTATCGGGCACCAAGGGTGCTGCGGTCGAAGTGAACTCGGAGACGGATTTCGTCGCCAAGAACGAGCAGTTCCAGACCTTCGTTCGCGACGTGACTTCGGTCGCGCTCGAACTGGGTGACGATATCGCGACGATCAAGGCCGCCCCGCTGGGTGCCAAGACGGTCGAGGAAATCCTGACCAACAACATCGCCACGATCGGCGAGAACCAGAACCTGCGTCGCGCCAAGCGCCTCGAAGTGTCGGCTGGCGCGGTTGTTCCCTACATCCACAACGCAGCGGCCCCCGGCCTCGGCAAGATCGGCGTGCTCGTCGCGCTGGAGAGCGAAGCGGGCAAGGACGTGCTCGAGCCGCTCGGCAAGCAGATCGCCATGCACATCGCAGCAGCCTTCCCGCTGGCGCTGAACGAAGATGGCCTCGACCCCGAGATCGTCGAGCGTGAGCGCGCGATCGCGACCGAAAAGGCAGCGGAAAGCGGCAAGCCCGCCGACATCGTCGCCAAGATGGTCGAGGGTGCGATCGCCAAGTATCGCAAGGAAAACGCGCTCGTCAGCCAGCTGCTGGTGATGGACGGCAAGACCAAGATCTCGGACGTCGTTGCCAATGCCGCCAAGGCAGCCGGCACCGCGATCGTGCTCAAGGACTATGTCCGCTTCCAGCTCGGCGAAGGCATCGAGAAGGAAACGAGCGATTTCGCGGCGGAAGTCGCGGCCGCTTCGGGTGTGCCGCAGGCGACTGCATAACACTCGGCCCCGCTCGCGCGCGAGGCCGCAAATGCCGAAGGGCCGTGCCGGTGAGGTGCGGCCCTTCGTGTATTCGATCTGCACGGTTTCCGCGCTTCCAATCGCAGTGCGTGCCCGATAAGGTCCGCGCCGCACCGCCCCCAGGGCGATCATGACCCTTTGCAGTCTGGAATGCCGTGACCACCCCGCACTTTAAACGTATCCTGCTAAAATTGTCGGGCGAGGTCCTGATGGGGGCCGGTGGCCTTTCGATCGACCCTGACGTCATTGCCCGTGTGGCCGCCGAAATCGCCGATGTGAAGCACCAGGGGTATGAACTCTGCGTCGTCGTCGGCGGGGGTAACATCTTCCGGGGTATTTCCGGCGCGGCGCGCGGCATGGACCGCGCCACCGGCGATTATATGGGGATGCTGGCGACCGTGATGAACGCGCTCGCCGTGCAGAACGCGCTGGAAAAGATCGGCGTCGAGACGCGCGTGCAATCGGCGATCCCCATGGCGTCGGTGTGTGAACCCTTCATCCGCCGCCGCGCCGAGCGCCATCTCGAAAAGGGTCGGATCGTGATTTTTGCAGCGGGCGTCGGCAGCCCGTTCTTCACCACCGATAGCGGGGCCGCGTTGCGCGCCGCCGAGATGAAGTGCGACGCCCTGTTCAAGGGCACGTCGGTCGACGGCGTCTATGATGCCGACCCGAAATTGGTCCCGACCGCCAAGCGTTTTGAAACCGTGAGTTACGGCACTGTGCTCGCGCAGGATCTCAAGGTGATGGACGCGAGCGCGATCGCGCTTTGCCGCGACAACAAAATCCCGATCGTCGTCTTCAACATCCGTCAGCCCGGCAATCTTGCTGCGGTTCTGCGCGGTGAAGGCGTGTCGACGGTCGTTCAAACCACAGCAGGAGATTAAGTCATGGCCGCTTATGACAAGGCCGATCTCGAACGCCGCATGGCGGGCAGTGTCGAATCGTTGAAGGGCGATCTCGCCGGTCTGCGCACCGGACGCGCATCGACCTCGCTGCTCGATCCCGTCACCGTCGAGGTCTACGGCGCGCAAATGCCGCTCAATCAGGTGGCGACCGTGTCGGCACCCGAGCCGCGGATGCTGTCGGTACAGGTGTGGGACAAGTCCAATGTCGGCCCGTGCGACAAGGCGATTCGCTCGGCCGGGCTCGGGCTCAACCCGATCGTCGATGGCACCACCCTGCGCTTGCCGATTCCCGATCTGACCGAGGAGCGCCGCAAGGAACTGGCCAAGCTCGCGGGTAAATATGCCGAGGATGCGCGCATCGCCGCGCGCAATGTGCGTCGTGACGGCATGGATTCGCTCAAGGTCGATGAAAAGAAGGGCCTGTTCGGCGAGGATGAGCGCAAGAAGCTCGAAACCGAAGTGCAGAAGCTGACCGACAAGACGATTGGCGAAATCGATGCGGCGGCGAGCGCCAAGGAAAAGGAAATTTTGGGCAAGTGAGGCCATTTGCCGCCTCTGCTCCCGAGTTGGTGACCGGCAAGGGCGCGGGGGTGTTGCCGCGCCATGTCGCGATCATCATGGATGGCAATGGGCGCTGGGCCAAGAAACGCCATTTGCCGCGGGTCGCTGGCCATCGGCAAGGCGTCGAAGCGGTGCGTCGTATCTCGCGTGCTGCGCGCGCGATGGGGATTGAGGCGCTGACGCTCTATGCCTTTTCGAGCGAGAACTGGCGACGCCCGGAGAGCGAAGTCAGTGACCTGATGGGATTGTTGCGGCTGTTCATCCGCAATGACCTTGATGAGATGGTGCGCGACAATGTGCAACTGCGGGTGATTGGCGATTATCGCCGGTTCACCCCCGATCTGGTCGAACTGATCGACACCGCAGTCGCGCGTACCGCAGTCAACACCGGGCCGATCCTGGTGATCGCGCTCAATTACGGCGCGCAAGCGGAGATTGCGGCGGCCGCGCGGCGGCTTGCGGAACGCGCGCAAGCAGGCACGCTCGATCCGACGACGATCGACGAAGCCGTGTTCGAGGACGAGCTCGACACGCGCGACCTGCCGCCGCTGGATCTGTTGATTCGCACCTCCGGTGAGGTCCGTTTGTCCAACTTCCTGTTGTGGCAAGCGGCCTATGCCGAATTGCTGTTCGTCGATACGCTGTGGCCCGATTTTGACGCAGATACGCTGGCTGCTGCGGTCGAAGCCTTCGGCCAACGACAGCGCCGGTTCGGGGGCCTGTGACGCCACCTCCCGTGACGCCGCCTGCCGAGCCGCGTGGCCCGTCCAATCTGACGCTGCGCATCATCGTCGGGATCGCGCTGGTCGCGGTCGCATTGACCGGCGTTGTATTGGGCGGGATCGCATTCTGGCTACTTTGCGTGGTGCTCGGCATCGTCATGATGGGGGAATGGGCGGGACTGCAGTCCGCGCCGAACGAGACCAAGCGGCTTGCGCAATATGCGTTGTCGGTGCCGCTTGCGATTATGGCCCCCGTAATTGGTGCGGGAGCGGGGTTTCTCACGCTCGGCTTGCTAATCGGCGCGGGCTTCTTCGTGGTGATCGTGACCGGGCGACGTGGGCTGGCGCAGGGGATTTTCTATGTCGGGCTGCCGATCATGGCCTTGCTGGTGATCCGGCGGCAAGATGAGGGTATTCTCTTTACGCTGTGGGCGCTGGCGTTGGTGTGGGCATGCGACATCGGTGCCTATGCGGCGGGTCGCGTTATAGGCGGGGCGAAGATTGCGCCGGCCATCAGCCCGAACAAGACCTGGGCCGGGCTGGGCGGTGGCGTTTTGGCGGCGGGCCTGTTCGCCGCGTTCCTGCATTATCGCTATGGCTTGCCGCTGCGCATGGCGCTGGCGACGCCGGTGCTGGCAGTGTTGGCGCAGGCCGGGGACTTTTACGAAAGCTGGCTGAAGCGGCGGGCAGGGGTGAAGGATAGCGGCTCGCTGCTGCCCGGGCATGGCGGGGTGTTGGACCGCCTTGACGGGCTGGTGCCGGTCGCGCCGGTCGCTGCGTTGCTGGTGCTGTTACCGAAGGTATATTGGTGGTGAAGACGATAACGATCCTTGGGGCAACGGGCTCGATCGGCACCTCGACGCTCGACCTGGTCGAGCGCGAGCCGGACCGGTTCGAGGTTCTGGCGCTGACCGCCAATCGGGATGTTGCGGGACTGGCGGCGGCGGCGATCCGCACGCGCGCGAAGCTGGCCGTGGTGGCGGACGAGGCTTGCCTGCCCGATCTGCGCGCGGCGCTGGCGGGCACCAATATCGGGACGGCGGGCGGACGCTCGGCTGTGGTCGAGGCGGCCAGCCTTGGGGCCGATATCACGATGGGCGCGATCGTCGGCTGTATCGGGCTGGAGCCGGTGATGGCGGCGATTGCGGGCGGCAAGACCGTGATCCTCGCCAATAAGGAACCGTTGGTCTCGGCGGGCGATGTCGTGCTGGCGGCGGCGGCCCGGCATGGCGCGACCTTGCTGCCAGCCGATTCCGAGCACAACGCGATCTTCCAATGCTTCGATGCCGCACGGCCCGAGCGCGTGCGCCGCATCATCCTGACCTGTAGCGGTGGTCCGTTCCGTACCTGGACGACCGAGGCGATGCGCACCGTCACCCCCGAACAGGCGGTCGCGCATCCGAACTGGTCGATGGGCGCGAAGATTTCGATCGATTCGGCCACCTTGTTCAACAAGGGGCTGGAGTTGATCGAGGCGGCGCGGCTGTTCCCGGTGCCGCATGATTCCATCGAAATCGTCATTCATCCGCAATCGGTGATCCATTCGCTGGTCGATTATGTCGATGGCTCGGTGCTGGCGCAGATGGGTCCGCCCGACATGCGCACGCCGATCGCGCACTGCCTCGCCTGGCCCGATCGCATGGCGACGCCGATGGCTCCGCTCGATCTCGTTGCAATCGGGCGGCTCGATTTCGAGGCACCCGATGCTGAGCGTTTCCCCGCGATCCGGCTGACGCGGGCGGCACTCGACGCAGGGGGCGCACGCCCCGCGATCCTGAATGCGGCGAACGAGGTGGCGGTCGCGGCCTTTCTCGACCGGGAGATCGGCTTCCTCGAAATTGCCGCAATCGTCGAAGATACCCTGTCGGCATATGATCCGGCCGCACCGGAAAGCGTGGATGATGTTCTGGCGGTCGATGCCGAAGCGCGCAGCATGGCGCGCAGGCAGATTGCGGTTCGTGGCGGGGCGTTAAGAGGGACGAATGTGAAGGATATCGTCGCTTGAGCCATTCTCCCGGACTGCTGGTCACCCTTGTCGGCTTTGCGCTGGTGATCGGCCCGCTCGTCTTCCTGCATGAGATGGGGCATTATCTGGCTGGGCGGGTGTTCGGCGTGAAGATCGATGCCTTTTCGATCGGTTTCGGGCGCGAGCTGTTCGGCTGGACCGACCGACGCGGGACTCGCTGGAAGTTCAGCGTGCTGCCGCTCGGCGGCTATGTGAAGTTTGCGGGCGATCTCAACGCCGCCAGCACGCCCGACCCGGCATGGCTGGAATTGCCTGCCGAGGAGCGCGCACGCACGTTGCAAGGGCGTCCGGTGTGGCAGCGCGCGATCGTCGTGGCAGCGGGACCGATCACCAATTTCGTTGTCGCGGTTGTGATTCTGGCGGCGTTCGCGATGGCCTATGGTGTCGATCGTACCCCCTCCATCGTCGGCGGCGTCAGCCCCGGCAGCACGGCGGCAGCGATCGGCTTGCAGACCGGTGATCGAATCACCGCGATCGATGGGCGCGCGATCAACACTTTCGAAGATGTCTACGAATTCGCGGTGTTACGGCCCGGTTACCCGGTGGTGGTCGAATATGAGCACGCGGGAAGCCGGATTCGGCGCGTTGGCGTCCTGGGTACCGCCGTGCAGCGCGACAGTTTTGGCAACACCTTCAAAAAAGGGCTGCTCGGCATATCGCCGACCACCCCGGTGCCGCATCGGGTGGGCCTGTTCGAAGCACCGGTGGTCGGCGTCGAAATGACCGGCAGAATCCTGCGGTCCACGGTCGAAGGATTGGGCCAAATCCTTAGCGGGCGCCGCTCAACCGACGAACTTGGAGGGCCGCTCCGCATCGCCAAAGTGTCGGGCGAGCAATTCTCGCTGGGCTGGCCGGTGTTGATCTATTTCATCGCCGGTGTGTCGATTAATCTGGGATTCATCAACCTCTTGCCAGTCCCTCTGTTGGACGGCGGCCATTTGTTTTTCTACGCAATCGAGGCGATCCGGCGCAGGCCGGTCGCGCCGAATGTGCAGGAATGGGCGTTTCGTGCAGGATTGGCGGCGATTCTCGCCTTGATGGTGATGGTAACGTTTAACGATCTCGGCGCTTTCGGCCTGTGGAAGGCCCTGACCGGCTCTTGATCGGTTGACGCAGGTGAGGCAGGGCGGGCCGACGAGTTTTCGGCCACGCGGAATTTTCTCCGATTTGGGGTGGGATGTGACAGCAATCAAGGTTTCCAAATACGGCGCACGGGCCACCGCCGTGTTGCTCGCAGGCACGATGCTCACCGGCGTGCCGACCGTTGCGGTCGCGCAGACGACGGGCCAACCCGCGGCGACACCGCAGCCGGCACCGGCACCTGCACCAGCGCAGGTCGTCGCACCGGTCACCCGCACGATCAAGGCGATCCGGGTCGAAGGTTCGCAGCGTCTCGAACCCGAGACGGTGCTGTCTTACACCAAGCTGCGCACCGGTCAGGTCTTCACCAACGAGACGCTCGATCAGGCGATCAAGGATCTCTACGCCAGCGACCTGTTCGCCGATGTGACGATCGGCGGTGCCGAGACCGGCGACATCGTGCTGCGCGTGCGCGAAAACCCGATCATCAACCGCGTCATCTTCGAGGGCAATAAGCGGCTGAAGGAAGACAAGATCAAGAAGGAGGTGAAACTCGCCCCCCGCCAGATCTTCACCCGCACCGCCGTGCGTCAGGACGTGGCGCGCATCATCGAACTGTATCGCCGCCAGGGGCGCTTTGCCGCAGTCGTCGATCCCAAGATGGTGTCGCTCGACCAGAACCGCGTCGATGTCATCTTCGAGGTGACCGAGGGGCCGAAGTCGAAGGTCCGCCAGATCAACATCCTCGGCAACGAAGTGTTTTCCGACAGCAAGCTGCGCGAGCAGATGGCGACCAAGCAAGCGCGCCTGACGACGCTGCTCAGCTCGAACACCAGCTATGACCAGGATCGCCTGGCCTATGACCAGCAGAAGCTGCGCCAATTCTATCTGACCGAAGGCTATGCCGACTTCCGCGTCACTTCCGCCGTTGCCGAGCTGACCCCGGACAAGAAGGACTTCATCATCACTTATGTGGTGGAAGAGGGGAAGCGCTACAAATTCGGTGACGTGACCGTCGACAGCGACATTCGCGATTTCGACAACAAGCGGCTCGCGGCGAACCTCGGGATCAAGAAGGGCGACTGGTACAACGCCAAGAAGGTCGAGACCTCGGTCGATTCGCTTAGCGAGGCGGCGGGCCTGTTCGGTTACGCTTTCACCGAAGTGAATCCGGACTTCCAGCGTGACAAGGACACGCTGACGATGGGGATCAATTTCCACATCGCCGAAGCCAAGCGCACCTATGTCGAGCGCGTCGAAATCAACGGCAACACGCAGACTCAGGACAAGATCATCCGTCGCGAAATCCGCCTGTCGGAAGGCGACGCGTTCAACAGCTTCCAGGTCAAGCGTTCGCAGGACCGCATCAACTCGCTCGGTTTCTTCCAGGACAAGTTCGAGATCAAGCAGACGCAGGGGTCGGCCCCCGACCGTGTGGTTTTGACGGCCGATGTCGAAGAGAAATCCACGGGCGAATTGTCGCTGTCGGCAGGCTATTCCAGCCTTGAACAGTTCATCATTCAGGCGTCGATCAAACAACGCAATTTCCGCGGCAAGGGCCAGGAGTTGCGCGCCAGCGTCAATTATTCGACCTATTCCAAGTCGGTTGAGCTGGGCTTTACCGAGCCCTATCTGTTCAACAAGAATATCGCGATCGGCGGCGACATTTTCCGGCGCGATTACAACGCCTTCAACTATCTCGGCAATACGCGGCAGACCACCTACACGCAGGTGTCGACTGGCTTCCAGGTCCGTGCCGGTGTTCCGTTGACCGAATATTGGCAGCTCGCCGGGCGTTATGGCCTAAGCTATGACGAAGTCGGCCTCGACAAGAGCACCTATTTCAGCGACTCGAATAACGACGGCATTCGCGGCAATTCTCCGGGGGACACCTGCGAGCCGCTGCTTGCCGGCCGATATTTGTGCGACGCGATCGGTAATCGCTGGACGTCGTCGATCGGCTATTCGCTGGTGTTCGACAGCCTCAACAGCCGACTGCGCCCGACTGCCGGCCAGCGCTTCATCTTCAGCCAGGATTTCGCAGGGCTTGGCGGCGATGTGAAATATATTCGCTCGAAGATTGAAGGATCGAAATTCTTCAACATTGGTGCGGGGTTCATCGGGTCGCTCAATGCCGAGGGTGGTTACATCCATTCGCTGGAGAAGAGCCGTGGCGTTGGGATCGACAATGTCCGCATTACCGATCGCTTCTACCTGGGCGAGCCGGATTTCCGTGGCTTCGACATTCGCGGCGTTGGGCCGCGCGTCCAGCGCATCGGCTATACGACCGATGCGTCCGGCAACCAGACGCTGGTGACCGACCGTACCCAGTTCGTCGACGACGCATTGGGTGGCCGGGCTTATTATCTCGGCAAATTCGAAATCGAGATCCCGCTCGGCGCGGGCGCGCGTGAGCTCGGGTTGCGGCCGTCCATCTATGTGCAGGCCGGTGCGTTGTTCGGCATCACATCGCCGGTTTTGTCGGGCAGCCAGTTTCCGACAACAGTGGACCCGGTCACGGGGCGGGTAACGTACCAGCCGTTGATCTCGCCGGTCTATGCGACCAACGGCCAGCCTTATTACACGGTGCCGGCGACCGATGCGACCAATCCCGGGGCAACCACGACGTGTCAGACCGGCTATTCTGCGACGATCGGCGGCACGTGCGTCGGCACATCGACCAATACGCCCTACACGACCACACAGGCTCCGTTCAAAGAAGTCTTCGGCGGCAACTCGGCGCGTCCGCGCATCTCGGTTGGCGCGGGCGTCAACTGGAACTCGCCGTTCGGGCCGCTGCGCATCGATCTTGCTTACGCTGTCCTCAAGGACAAGAGCGACGACTCCAAACTCATTACTTTCAACGTAGGGACACAGTTCTGATGAAAATGTATCAAAAGCTCATGCTCGGCTGCGCGCTGATCGCGCCGACGCTCGTTGCGGCGGGCTCTGCACAGGCGCAGGTTTCTGGCGTAGCGATCGCCGATCCGGAAACCGTGATCCTCACCGCCAAGGCACTCGATGCCGCCAACACCTCGATCGCGACGACCTACAAGGCACAGCTCGACCAGGCCAATGCTCGCCAGCAGGCTTTGCAGACCGAGTTGAACACGCTGTACGCGCCGCTTGACCTCAACAAGGACAAGAAGCTCGACGACGCTGAAATCGCCGCCGCCGAAGCCGCGAAGAACCCGGCACTGGCCAAGATCGAAGCGGCGCAGAAATCGGCCCAGACCGATCTCGCCCGTCTGCGCGGCCCGGCGATCCTCGCGCAGGCCTACGCGATCGAGCAGATCTCGCAGAAATATTCGGCTGCGATGAACGCGGTCGTGACCGCCAAGAAGATCAGCCTGTTGCTGTCGGCTAACACGGTGCAGTTCAGCACGCCCGCCGTCGACGTGACCGACGACATCAAGGCTGAACTCGACCGTACCAACCCGTCGGTTCCGATCACGCCGCCGGCCGGGTGGCAGCCGAGCCAGCAGACCCAGCAGCTCCTCCAGCAATATCTGCAACAACAGCAATATGCCGCCGCGATCCAGGCACGCCGCGCTGCGGCCGCCGCGCCGGCACCGACCGGCAAGGCACCGCAGGGCCGCTGAGCGACACGATGGCGGATGCAGACGAAACAGGGCGGGGCGCAATCGGCCCGCTCGACATTGGGCGAGTGATGGCGGCATTGCCGCATCGCTACCCGATGCTGTTGGTCGACCGTGTCGAGGATCTTATCCTCGACCGGTCGATCACCGCGATCAAGGCGGTGACGATCAACGAGCAGTTCTTCCAGGGGCATTTCCCAGGACGACCGATCATGCCCGGCGTGCTGATCGTCGAGGCGATGGCGCAGGCTGCGGGGATTCTCGCGGTCGAGTCGTTGGGGCTCGCGGGCTCGGGCAAGCTCGTCTATTTCATGGCGATCGACGGGGCGAAGTTCCGCAAGCCGGTCGAACCCGGGGTGCTGCTCAAGCTCGAGGTCGAATTCGTCCAGAAGCGTTCCAGCGTGTGCAAATTCGCCGGACGCGCGACGATCGACGGGCAATTGGCGGCCGAGGCGAACTTCACCGCGATGATCGCCGACCCGCCCAAGGCATAACGGCCGCACAAGACGCATTGCTACACGGCGCGGGCTCTGATAGGGCCCGCGCCTTCGCTGCTGGTCGGTAACCAGCGGCCTTTCGGAGATTTACGACGTGAAAAAAGGCATTCACCCCGATTATCACACCATCACGGTGCAGATGACCGACGGCACGCAGTTCCAGACCCGCACGACCTGGGGCAAGGAAGGCGATCTGATGACGCTCGACATCGATCCGCTCGCGCATCCGGCCTGGACCGGTGGTCGCGGCACGATGCTCGATTCGGGCGGCCAGGTTGCGCGCTTCAACAAGCGCTTCGGCGCGATGTCGTCGATCGGCAAGAAGTAAGCTTCTTCGCGTCGTTAACGACGCATTAGCGATAGTCGCCTACTCTTCCCTCCTCGCGGTTTTCGCGGGGAGGGACGTTAAATGATTGCCGCCGAATTCGAACCTGTCGTCCAGACCGATCGCCGCCGCAGTCCGCGTGCGCCGATCTCGCTTGACGCAAAGCTGGGTCGTGGCGGATTCGATCGCGCGCTGTGCAAGGTGACCAACGTGTCGCTGCATGGTGCCAAATTGCACACATATTCCCCGATGAAAAAGGGTGCCAGGATCTGGCTGACCTTGCCGCGTATCGGGCAAGTCATCGCCACGATCGTGTGGGCCGATGATTTCGAAGCCGGTTGCCAGTTTCAGGAACCGCTCGACGACACCACTTTTGCAGCATTGACCGGCGCGAACGTCGAATTTGTCTGAGCAGCTCACGGCTGGGCGGTGCCGCGTTGCGCGGGTGTCCCGCATTTAGACGCCGCTAACCAAAAGAAGCACTGGTCGAAATCGTAAACGCGGCGTTAACCTGTTGCCATGCAACGGACCCTCTTGCTCGCCGCGCCCAGCGCCCGTCACCCGTTCCGCCGCTCCGTCGTAACCGGGCGGGTAGAGCGCGCGCGGGTCCGCGATGAGGGCGACATCAGACTGTTCGCGCTCAGCTTCACAGCCTTCTTCGTGTGCTTCTACACGTTCATTTTCTGAAGCGGCGAGTCGCCGCCGTTTGAGCTGGGTCGTCAGTCGCAGGCGAGGTGCAGCTTTTGCGCCAGCCACGCCGATACAGGACACATCGCCGCCACGATCAGCAGCATGTTTTCGGGCGATAGCCCGGCGACCGCCAGTCCCTGCACCGCCACCGCACCGATGGTCATCGCGCCGGCATTGACGACATTGTTGGCGGCGACGGTGCGGGCGGTTTGGTCCTTGGTCACCGTGGTGGTGAGGAAGGCGTAAAGCGGAACGACGAACATGCCGCCGGTCACCGCAATCCCCATCAGCGCCACAATCACCAGCACAGCGCGGGGAATCTCGATAAAGGTCATCACGTCGTACAGCGTGCCGTGCGGTGCGGCGGGCCAGTCGCGGCAGAGGAACGAGAAAGCGACGATAAACGCGCCCATCGCCAGCACCGAGGCAGGGGCATATTTCGCCGAGGTGTGGCCTTTCAGCAGCGCGTTGATCAGCACCGATCCGACCGCGACACCAATCGAAAACAGCGCGATCATCAGCGTCAGGACATGTTTGTCGGCCGTCAGCACATTCTTGGCGAGCGGCTGGAAGATGATGATGAGCACTGCCCCCATCGTCCAGAAGAAGCTGATCGCGCAGATAGCGAGGAACAGGCGGCGGATGTGCATCGTAGCGGAAATCAAGCGCCACGACGACGTGAAGGGATTGTAGCTCACCACCAGTTCGCGGCCTTCGCGCAGTGCGGGCGGGATTTGCAGCGATGCGATCCAGCCGACCGCTGCGACCACCAGTACCACGATCGCGGCATGCTGCACGGCGATGAACCCGCCGAGCACGGTGCCGATCAGGATCGCGAGATAGGTGCCCGATTCGACCAGACCAGTGCCGCCCAGCACTTCATCCTCATGCAGATGCTGCGGCAGAATCGCGTATTTGATCGGGCCGAAAAACGCGGAGTGCACGCCGAGGAACAGCACTGCGGCCAGCATCAGTACCAGCCCGGCGGTGGTATACCCCGCCCAGGCGATCATCAGTCCGCTCGCACCGACGATCATGATGCCGATCTCGGCGGTCTTCACCACCCGGATAATCTTGGCCTTGTCGTGCGTGTCAGCCAATTGCCCCGCAAGCGCGGACAGCAAGAAAAACGGCAGAATACCAAGCGCGGTCGCGAATGCCGTGAAATTCTGCTCAAGCCGTTGGTCGGCGAAAATCCGGTAAATGGCGAATTGCACCATCACCGTCTTGAACAGATTGTCGTTGAACGCCCCAAGGAACTGCGTGACGAACAAGGGCAGAAATCGGCGCTCTTTCAGCAAGCCGAGCGCGTTGAGCATGATGTGTTTCGAGGCCTCGATATCGCGAAATAAGGACCGCCCATAGCCCAGCCGGGCTAGCGCCAGCAACCCGCTTGTCATGTTGGGGTTTCGCGCGCGGGATCGGGCGAGTAGAGCGGGTGTGTGCTGACCTTACCCAACTTGCTCACCCTGTCGCGGATCGTCGTGGTGCCGCTGCTTGCCTGGTTCCTGTGGTGGCCGGGCTGGGCGGAGGGCTATGCAGCGGGATTCGTGCTGTATTGCCTGATGGGCATCACCGATTATTTCGACGGGTATCTCGCGCGGGCCAACGGAACGGTGTCGAAGCTCGGCGTGTTCCTTGACCCGATCGCTGACAAGATCATGGTCGCGGCCGTCATCCTGCTGCTGGTGGGCACCCGCGATGGCAATCCGGCGGTTATCCAGGGCGTGCATCAGATCGCCGCGCTGATCATCCTGCTGCGGGAAATCACGGTGTCGGGCCTGCGCGAGTTCCTCGCGCAATTGCAGGTGTCGGTGCCGGTGTCGCGGCTCGCCAAATGGAAAACCACGCTGCAGATGGTGTCGCTGGGAGCGTTGATTCTGGGTGGCGCGGTGCCGCTCTACCCGTGGGTGGCGCACGTCGGCCTGGTTACCCTGTGGGGCGCAGCGGTGCTGACGGTGATCACCGGTTGGGACTATCTGCGCGTCGGCCTGAAGCATATGGACTGAACTGTGGCGATCGAGATGCTCTATTTCGCGTGGGTACGCGAACGGATTGGACGTGGCGGCGAGATGGTTGACCCGCCAGGCGACGTCGTGACGGTCGCCGATCTGATCGGCTGGCTGGCGAACGGGAGCGCGGTGCACGGCGCGGCCTTCGCCGACCCGGCGCGCTTGCGCGCCGCGGTCGATCAGGTGTTCGTGCCGCTGGACGCGGTGCTGGGGTCGGCGCGTGAAGTTGCTATTTTCCCACCGGTGACCGGCGGATGATCGTCGTCGATCCTGCCCGCATCGACGCCGCCGAGCAATTCGCAGCCTTGTCTGCCGCCGGGGCAGGGGGCATCGCCACCTTCGTGGGCCTCGTCCGCGCCGATGACGGCGTCGCGACGCTGGAACTCGAACATTATCCCGGGGCGACCGAGGCGGCCCTGCAGAGGCTGGTGGACGAAGCGCGTGAGCGTTGGGCGCTGATCGATGCGCGGATCACGCACCGGGTCGGTGCGATGGCACCGGGGGATGTGGTGGTGTTTGTCGGCACAGCGGCACCGCACCGCGCGCCCGCGCTGGAGGCTTGCGCCTTTCTGATCGATCGCTTGAAGACCGACGCGCCCTTTTGGAAAAAGGAAACACGCGGCGACGAGACCCGTTGGGTAGAACCACGCGGCAGCGACGATGCCGCCGCCGCGCGGTGGACGCTTTAGCCGAGCTTGGGCGACAGTACGCCGTTGACGACATGCACGACGCCGTTCGACTGGGCGACGTCGGGGGTTTCGATGTAGCTCTTATTGCCGTTGACGTCGGTCAGCTGCACGCCGCCACCGATCAGCTCGATCGTCAGCGGTTCGCCTTCGACCGTGGTCAATACCGCCTTGCCACCACCAGCGGTGACCTTCGCCTGGATGTCGGTCAGCGTCAGCGTACCCGGCACGACGTGATAGGTCAGCACCTTGGCCAGCGTGGCCTTGTTCTCAGGCTTCAGCAGCGTGTCGACCGTGCCCGGCGCGAGGCGGCTGAAGGCATCGTTCGTCGGCGCGAAGACGGTGAAGGGGCCAGGGCCCGCCAGGGTCGTGGCAAGGCCTGCAGCCTTCACTGCGGACACCAGCGTGGTGAGGTTGGGGGCAGCGGCCGCGTTCGTAGCGATCGGCTTGGTCGCATCCATTACGGCCCCGCCGACCGTCGGGTTCGGTGCGGGGGCTGCTGCCGGGGCTGCGGGCGCTGCCGGAGCGGCTGGCGCGGTCTGTGCGGTGGCGGCAGCACCGAAGGCGAGTGCGCCAGCAACGGTTGCCAGATACAGGTTGGTCTTGAACGTCATCAGTTTCTCCACTGGATCAGGGAGCCTCTGTTACAGGAGGCACCCCCAAACTACGGTCGAGCGGCCGAATAGTTTCGTCAAGCCGGTTCCGCCAACGCCGTCGCCAGCAATTGAAAGTCTTTCTCCCTCGGCGAACCGCGTCGCCAGACCAGTGCGATTTTTCGCGCCGGATTGGCGGCATCGAGCGGGCGCGAGACCAAACCGGTATGATCGAGGATGCCGGCCTTCAGCGCCATTTCGGGCAACATCGTGAGCCCCAGCCCATTGTCGATCATCTGTACGATCGTGTGGAGCGACGTGCCCATCATCGTCGCCTCGGCTCGCAATTCCGGCCGGGCACAAGCGGATAGCGCATGGTCCTTAAGGCAATGCCCGTCCTCGAGCAGCAACAGCCGTGTCTCGTCGATTTCCGCAGAGGGCATCGCACGCGCGATATTGCCCATCTCGCCCGGCTGGCCTGCCACGAACAAGCGATCCTCGAACAGCACCTGCGCGCTCACCTCGCCACACGCGAACGGGAGCGCCAGCAACACGCAATCGGCACGCCCGTGATGGAGGCCCTCACAGGCGGCACCGCTGGGTTCCTCGCGCAGGAAGAGTTTGAGGTCGGGATAGTCGCGCCGCAACCGCGGCAGGATGCGCGGAAGCATGAACGGCGCGATCGTCGGGATCACGCTCATCCGCATCTCCCCCGATAAGGGGCGTCCGGCGGCGCGCGCCATGTCGCCCAGTTCATCGGCTTCGCGCAGCACGCGGCGCGCTTTGTCGGCGATGCGGTCGCCCAGCGGGGTGAAGCGCACGACGCGGCGGGTGCGCTCGACCAGGGTCACCCCGATCAGGGTTTCGAGTTCGCGGATCCCCGCCGACAAGGTCGACTGTGTCACGAAACACGCCTCGGCGGCACGCCCGAAATGCCCGTGATCCTGCAGGGCAGCGAGATATTGCAACTGTTTCAGGGTCGGCAAATAGGTCGCCATTTATCGCTCCACTCGATCAGAAGCGTGTAAATAACCCATTGGATCGATAAAAACAGGCCCTATATGAGCCTGTGCAACAGACGGTGCAGAAGCGCTGCGGTGGAGGATGCCAGAAGAGGCCCCATTTTTAGGAGGCCCAGAATATGTTGACCATTGGCGATAAGCTCCCCGATTTCACGGTTCCCGTTCAGCAGGGCGTCAACGCGCTTCCCGCCGGTGAAACGCTCAGCCAGGACGCGTTCCCAGGCAAGTGGAAGGTGCTGTTCTACTGGCCAAAGGATTTCACCTTCGTCTGCCCGACCGAAATCGTCGGTTATGCGGGCCTGAAGGGCGATTTCGAAGATCGTGACGCGGTGCTGATCGGTGCGTCGACCGATACCGCGCACGTTCACCTCGCCTGGCGCAAGTCCGACCCCGATCTGGCCGCGGCGGATTTCCCCTGGCTGGCGGATAACGGTGGCGTGCTGGCGTCGCAGCTCGGCATTCTCGACAAGAACGAGCATGTCGCGTTCCGCGCGACCTTCATCATCGATCCCGACAACGTCATCCAGGCGGTGCAGGTCAACGGCCTGAACGTCGGTCGCAACCCGGCGGAAACGCTGCGCGTGCTCGACGCACTGCAGACCGACGAGCTGTGCCCGTGCAACTGGAACAAGGGCGACGACGTCCTGAAGATCGCGGCGTAAGTCGGTAAAATTCCCCTCCCGCTCTGCGGGAGGGGCTAGGGGAGGGGCGTACCGTAGGTCGGAGCGCCCCTTTTCTATGTCAGGCCCTCCCCCCACCCCTCCCGCACAGCGGGAGGGGTGCGAGAAAGAAACATCATGTCACTCAAGGATTTCGCCGGGACGCTCCCGGATTTCGCCAAGGATATTCGTCTCAACGTCGGCTCGCTGCTCAACGAGGCGCATTTGCCCGACCAGCAGAAATATGGCCTGTTCCTGTCCTGCGCCCACGCCACCGGCTACAAGCCGCTGGTCGATGTGACCGAGGCCGAGGTTGCCGCGAAGCTGACGCCTGAAGCCGCCAACGCGGCGCGTGCGGCGGCGGCGGTGATGGCGATGAACAATGTGTACTATCGCTTCACCCACCTCGCCGGGAACGCCGAATATCAGACGATGCCGGCCAAGCTCCGCATGAATGTGATCGGTGCGCCTGGCATCGACAAGGTCGATTTCGAGCTGTTCAGCCTTGCCGTGAGCGCGATGAACGGCTGCGGGATGTGCATCGACAGCCATGAGCAAGTGCTCAAGAAGGCCGGTGCCACCGCCGAAGCGATCCAGACCGCGGTGCGGATCGGTGCGGTGATGAAAGCGGTTGCGACGGTCCACGCCGCCGTCAATTAAACGTCGTTCAGGCGAGCGCCGCCCAAACCGAGTAAGCGCTCGTCGCGGTCAGCAGCGTGCCGATCAGCCCCATCAGCGGGCGCGTCGGCACGCGCTTGGCGATGACAGCACCAAAGGGGGCCGCCAGCAACCCGCCGATCAGCAGGCCCAGCGTCTGAAGCGTGAATGCCTTCCACCCCATCGTGGTGATGAAGGTTATCGAGATCGTCGAGGTCAGGAAAAATTCCGAGGTGTTGACGGTGCCGATGGTGGTGCGCGGCGGCGCCCCCTGCACCAGCAAATTGGAGGTCACCACTGGACCCCAGCCACCGCCGCCCGCCGCATCGAGAAAGCCGCCGGCAAAGCCGAGCGGTTCAATGATCTTGGGTTCGCGCGGGTGGACCTTGCCGCGATAGGCGCGAAACAGCAGGTACAACCCGATTGCCGCGAGATAGGCCATCACGAACGGTCGCGCGACCGATGCATCGATGGTGCTCAGCACATAGGCACCCAGAATGCCGCCAAGCACGCCTGGGATCACCAGTCGGCGGAACAGCCGCCAATCGACATTGCGATGCAGAATGTGGCTTACGCCCGATGCGGCGGTGGTGAACGTTTCGACCGCATGGACGCTGGCCGATGCGAGGGCAGGGGGCACGCCCAGAAACACCACCAGCAAGGTGTTGTTGATGATGCCGAAAGCCATTCCGAGCGCACCATCGATCATCTGTGCGGCAAAACCGACCAGAATGAAGGGCAGCATCACGGCTAGGATCGCCGTGAAATCCCATGAGGAGAGATCGAACATCGGCGAACTTTCGCGGAATTTCCCAAATCCCACAAGGTAGATAGGGATTTATGCGGCGTGGTCGGCGGTGAACTGGTCCTTTTATTCGCTCGACTGAGCGCCTAGATAATCTCCCATAATAAGGGGACACCGCCACGATGGGACGATTGCTCGCCTATCTCGATTCAATTAAGGCGCGCGATCCGGCCCCCCGGTCGCGGCTTGAGATTCTCACATATCCGGGTGTGTGGGCGCTCGCGTACCACCGGATCGCGCATCGTCTTTTCAAGGCGCGGCTGTTCTTTCTGGCGCGTGCGGTGAACCATTTTTCGCGTTTTCTGACCGCGATCGACATTCATCCCGGCGCGACGATCGGGCGCAATTTCTTTATCGACCATGGCTTCGTGGTGATTGGGGAAACCGCCGAGATCGGAGACAACGTCACCATCTATCAGTGCGTCACGCTCGGCGGCACGAGCCCAGACAATGGCGTCGCGGGCAAGCGTCATCCGACCCTTTGTGACAATGTCATCATTGGCTCCGGCGCACAGGTGCTGGGGCCGATCACGCTGGGCAAGGGCTCTCGCGTCGGTGCCAATGCGGTGGTGACCAAGGATGTCGTCGAAGGCGCGGTGATGGTCGGTATCCCGGCGCGCGCGACGATGGTGGAGGGGGGGCAGAAGCCGACCGGCTTCCTCGCTTATGGCACGCCGTGCAGCGATATGTTCGATCCGGCGACGCAGCGCGTGGAGTTGCTGCGGTGTGAGCTGGAGACGATGCGCAAGCGGCTCGACGCATTGCTCGCGGAAAATCATCAGGAGCGTGACCGCGCCTGATGGGGACGGTTACGCCCTTTCCCAGCCCGCGCGGCGTTCCGACGCAGATCGGGTTCGAGCGGGTCGAACTGACGCGGATCCTCGATTTGTACGGACGGATGGTATCGGCTGGGCTGTGGCGCGACTATGCGATCGAGTTGGGCCATGACGCCGCGATCTTTGCCGCCTTTCGCCGTGCCGCCGAGCGCCCCGAATTCCGCATCGAAAAGCGCCCGGCCTTGCGCAACCGGCAAGGCATGTGGGCGCTGGTCAATGAAGCGGGCCTCGTTTTGAAGCGTGGGCACGAATTGGGCCCGGTGCTGGCCCCCGTCGAACGACGATTGATGAAGGTGGTGGACTGACGACAAACCCCGCTCGCGGCCGAGCGGGGTTTGGAGCGGGGTCAGGCGGCGACCATCGTGCCGACCGGGGGCAAACGCTCGCCCAAATGGCCGAGCGTGCCGATCACTATCCGCCGCATCGTTGGCCAGAATGCCGACAGCGTCAGCAATGCCGAGCCGATCGCGAGGCCGGTGAATGCCCAGGCGAGTTCGATTGCCCCTGCATTCTGGAACAACGCGTACATCGCGTAGAGGACGTAGACGAGGCTCGACACCAGTAGCGCACGCCGGTCGACCGCAAGGGCGACGAAGGCGAAGGCGAGATACAGCGCCAGCACGATCAGCGCAGTGCCGATGTCGATATTCGCGCCGAACACGCCGAGCATGTGAAAGATCGGATGCGCAATCATCGGTGCGGCGGCGAGGTGGAGCCAGAAGGCGACGTCGGCGCGGCGCGTACGCCGTTCGCGGTCGGACATGTCCCACCGCATGGCGAGCGTGAACACGGCGATGCCGCACACCAGCACCAGCGGATAGACGAGGTCTTGCATCGTCGGGAAGGCCGCGAAGGTCAGACCGACCACGACGCCGACGCCCGCTGCTGCCCCCGCCGCGACGGTGATCGGTACCATGAACCGTTGCCAATGCGCCCAGGCTGCCGCTGTGGCGATAAGTGCAATCCCCGCGCCGATCGCGGCGTTGACCTGATTGGAGAGGTCGGGATGGAGTTCGACCATTACGCCGATCAAGCTCGCCGCGACCCCACCGACAAAGGCGAGCAGCAGCAGGATGCTCGGCAACGCCATGCGGCGGACGCGCGTGAAATATTCGGCCAGCGCCCAGGCGGCGACCGCGACCAGCGCACCTGCTAGGGGCGTGGTGATCGACTTGCCGATCCACGCCACCGCGACCAGCACCAGCGCCAGCGCGATCGAGACGAAGATGTCGTTGAATCCGGTCAGCAGCCGGAAGTGCTCTTCGTCGACCGCTGGCACCGCGCTCCGCGCGGCGACGTGGTTGCGCAGCGCAGCGGCGGCGTCGCGCGAGATCGCGCCTGCCGTCACCGCGCCGTCGATATCGCTTTCGCTATACATGGTAATCCTCCTGTTGTCGGCAGGAGGATTACCATACGTGTGTCACTGTAGCAATACAGCGTATCGCTAAGCCGATCAGCCGCCCTGCAGCTTCTTGAGGATGCTCATCGACTGTTCCGCGCCGTTCTGCGGGGTCAACTCACCGGTGCGATCGGTGATCTCCGCCCAGTGCGCCGCAATGCCCTCCGGCGACAGGTCGTCACCGGTCAGCAGCTTGCCTTGCGTCAGCGTGACATAGGCCGCCTGGAACACGCCCGCGCCAGCACCGACGATCATGTTGGTCGGCGCGTCTTCGGACACGAGATAGAGCGCGGCGGGGGCGACCTTCTCGGGCGCGAAAGCAGCGAACGCCTCGGCCGGGAACAGGTCCTCGGTCATGCGCGTGCCCGCGGTCGGCGCGATCGTGTTGACCTTGATGTTGTTCTTGGCCCCCTCGATCGCGAGCGTCTTGGTGAGCCCGGCAAGGCCGAGCTTGGCCGCGCCATAATTGGCCTGGCCGAAATTGCCGTACAGCCCGGTCGAGGATGCGGTCATCAGGATGCGGCCATAATTCTGCGCGCGCATCGTTTCCCACACTGCCTTGGTGCAGTTGGCCGATCCGTTCAGGTGGACGTCGATGACGAACTTGAAGTCGGCCGGCTCCATCTTGGCGAAGCTCTTGTCGCGCAGCACGCCGGCATTGTTGATCAGGATATGGACGCCGCCCCAGGCTTCCTTGGCCTTGGCGACCATCTCGACCATCTGCTCATATTCGGTGACGCTGCCGCCATTCGAGATCGCGTCGCCGCCGGCTGCTTTGATTTCCTCGACGACCTTCAGCGCTGCGTCGGAATGGCCGGTGCCATCGCGCGCGCCACCGAGGTCGTTGACCACGACCTTCGCACCGCGCCGCGCCAGTTCAAGCGCATAAGCGCGGCCCAGGCCACCGCCGGCACCGGTAACGATGGCGACCTTATCGTCGAAACGGATGGACATAGCAGGACTCCTCCAAGTGATTTGAGGCGCGTCCTAGGCGATTGCGCGCACGGTGCAAGCCACGATCGCCATACTGAACTTACGAAAAGGTCGACGTGCGGATGTTCCGCACGTCGGCCGTAAGGGAAAAGGAGGCAGGCCTTCTGCCTACCTTTCCGTCATTTCAATTTAGCGTTTTGGCCGCGGCGTGGAGTGCAGGCGCGCGCCGGCTGCGTTGGAGTGTTCGCGGCACCCGTCGGTGACCGTGCGCGAGCACCACGGATAGCTTTCGGGGGCGGCAGGTGCCGGGGCCGCAGCGGAAGGCGCTGGAGCGGGTTCAGCGGGCGGCGGGGGCGGCGGGGGCGGCGGTGCCGGTGGGGTGGGCGCGGGCTGGGCCATTGCCGCGTCGGGCGCTGCGGGGGCGGTCTGGGCCAAAGTCGGCGTCGCGACGGCGGCGGCGAGCGCCGCGAACATCATGAGCTTCATGCGGGGTCTCCTGCAAACGGGCAGCAATCTGTGCTGCTCGTCCGGTCCAACGCACATTTCCCCGCATGGCTCCCGATTTTCTTTACGCTCCCGAATCGAGCGCGTAGCCCGCCGAGCGTACGGTGCGGATGATGTCGGGACGGTCGCCGCGATTGATCGCTTTCCGCAGGCGGCGGATGTGGACGTCGACCGTGCGGCTTTCGATGTCGCTGTCATGGCCCCATACCGCATCGAGCAAGCGCTCACGCGAGAACACCCAGCCGGGATGTTCGAGGAAATGCTTGAGCAGGCGGAATTCGGTTGGGCCGAGCGGAATGACCTCGCCCGAACGGCGCACCTTGTGGCCGACCGTGTCCATCTCGATGTCGGAATAGGTCAGTTGCTCGCCCGCCAGTGCCGGGCGCACGCGCCGCAGCACCGCGCCGACGCGCGCGACCAGTTCGCGCGGGGAGAAGGGCTTGGTGACATAATCGTCCGCGCCCGTCTCCAGCCCGCGCACCCGGTCTTCTTCCTCGCCGCGTGCCGTCAGCATGATGATCGGCACGTTCGCCGTCTCGGGCATGCGCCGTAGGCGACGGCAGACCTCGATGCCCGACAGCCCCTCGACCATCCAGTCGAGCAGGACGATATCAGGGGTGTTCTCCTTGGCGAGCAGCAGCGCTTCCTCGCCATCGGGGGTCTGCGCGATTTCGAAATCCTCGCGCTTGAAATGCCAGATCAGCAGCTCGGCGAGCGCGGCGTCGTCTTCTACCAGCAACATCTTGGCGCGGGCCATATCGTGTACTCCGTTACGAGGTCGGGATGTCGCCGCGGTCGCGTTCGGCCATGTGCGTGCCGGTTGCGGCGAAATAGATCATCTCGGCAATGTTGGTGGCATGGTCGCCGACACGTTCGAGATTCTTGGCGATGAACAGCAATTGCGCGACCTGACCGATCGTCTTGGGGTTTTCCATCATGTGCGTGACCAGCACGCGGAACAGACTGTTGTAGAAATCGTCGACCTGCCGGTCGCGATCGCACACTTCGACGGCCGCCTCGGCATCGCGCGCGGCAAAGGCGTCGAGCGCATCATGCACCATCTGCACCGCCAGCGCGGACATGGCGGGCAACACCGAGAGTGGCTCGATCTCGCCGTGGCTTTCGATCATGGGAACGCGCTTGGCGATGTTCTTGGCATAATCGCCGATGCGTTCGACCACGCCTGCGATCTTCAATGCGGCGACGACTTCACGCAGATCATCGGCCAGCGGCGCGCGCAACGCGATGATCCGCACCGCGAGCTGTTCGACTTCCATCTGCAGCGCGTCGATACGCTTGTCGCCCGCGACAATCTCGCGCGCGCCTTCCAGATCGTGACGACGGAGCGCTTCCATCGCGGCCGCGATGGCATGCTCCGCCAGCCCGCCCATTTGCGCGATCAGCCCGCGCAACTGGCCGATATCTTCGTCGAAAGCTTTTACCGTATGGTCGTTCAAGGGCGTGGTCCTGCGTTCAGCCGTAGCGGCCGGTGATATAATCCTTGGTGCGCTCCTGCCGAGGATTGGTGAAGATGTCCGAGGTCGCGCCATATTCGACCAGCGTGCCGAGGTGGAAAAAGGCGGTGCGCTGCGACACGCGCGCCGCCTGTTGCATGTTATGCGTCACGATCACGATGGCATAGCGGCCCTTGAGCTCGTGGATCAGTTCCTCGATCTTGGCGGTGGCGATCGGGTCGAGTGCTGAGCAGGGCTCGTCCATCAAGATGACTTCGGGGTCGACCGCGATCGCGCGCGCGATGCACAAGCGCTGCTGCTGGCCGCCCGACAGAGCGGTACCGCTTTCGGTCAGGCGATCTTTCACTTCCTCCCACAGCCCCGCGCGGCGCAGCGACTTCTCGACGATCTCGGCGAGTTGCGGCTTGTTGGCGGCAAGCCCGTGAATGCGCGGGCCGTAGGCGACGTTTTCAAAGATCGATTTGGGGAAGGGATTGGGTTTCTGAAATACCATGCCGACACGGGCGCGGAGTTGCACCACGTCCATTTCCGGCGAGTAGATGTTCTCGCCGTCAAGCGTGATATCCCCTTCGACCTTCGCCCCGGCGATCGTGTCGTTCATGCGATTGAGCGTGCGGAGGAAGGTCGATTTGCCGCAGCCGGACGGGCCAATCAGCGAGGTGACATAGTCCTGCCCGAAGGTGAGCGAAACGTCGGCAATGGCCTGTTTCGCGCCATACCACACGTTGACGTGCTGCGCGGAGATTTTCGGTTGATTGGGAATGCTCACCAGCGGGTCTCGAATTTGTTACGGAGGTAGATCGCGAAGCCATTCATCGCGAGCAGGAAGACGAGCAGCACGATGATCGCCGCGCTGGTTTTCTCAACGAAACCGCGGTCGATCTGATCGGACCAGAGGAAGATCTGCACCGGCAGCACGGTTGCCGGATCGGTCAGCCGCGCCGGGGGCGAGGCGATGAACGCGCGCATCCCGATCATCAGCAGCGGGGCGGTTTCGCCGAGTGCGCGCGCCATGCCGATGATCGTGCCGGTCAGGATGCCGGGTAGCGCAAGGGGCAGGACATGGTGGAACACCACCTGGATCGGGCTTGCGCCGACGCCCAGCGCAGCATCGCGGATCGACGGCGGCACCGCCTTTATCGCATTCCGCCCGGCGATGACGATCACCGGCATCGTCATCAGCGCCAGCGTCAATCCGCCGACGATCGATGCCGAGCGCGGCATGCCGAAGGTGCCGAGAAACACCGCCAGCCCGAGCAGACCGAAGATGATCGAAGGGACTGCCGCGAGGTTGTTGATCGATACCTCGATCAAATCGGTCCAGCGGTTCCGCGGGGCGTATTCTTCGAGATAGAGCGCGGAAAGAACGCCGATCGGAAACGCGATCAGCAACGTCACCAACATCGTGAACAGCGATCCCTTGAACGCGCCCCAGATCCCGGCGCGGGTCGGGTCGTTGGAATCGGAGGCGGTCAGGAAGGGCAGGTTGAACCCGGTCGAAATCGCGCCGCGTGCCTGCAACGTCGCGACGATCGCCTCGGCGGCGGGATCGCCCTGGCGCTTGGCGGCGACGTCGATCGTGTCGGCGGCCGGCACCCAAATGATGCTGCGCCCACGGAGGATGGCGGGGTCGCGCTTCACCGCCTCACGGACGCTGAGCCAGGCACCGTCCGATAGCCACTGGTCGCCGTTCTTGCCGAAAGCGGCGATTGCGGCGTCGTCGGTCGCGCGTTCGATTCCGGCACCGGCCAGCGCCAGGTCGGCACCCGGACCGTGCAGCCGGTTTGGGTCGAGCATCAGCCCGGCGCGTGGGAAATCGATCGGGAGCGCGATCCGCGTTTGCAGGAAGCCGCTCGCACCGTTCATCACCATGGTGACGAGCAGTACCGCAAGAAACCCGGCCGAGAGGATTACCGCAGCGAGGCCGAGCAACCGAAAGCGTTGCTCCGCACCATATCGTCGGCGGATACGCCGTTGCATGGCGGGGGCACGCCAATCGGTCGGCTCGCGGTCGCGGGCGGGGTTTGTGGGTTGGGCGACGGGACTGTCACTCATAAGCTTCGCGATACCGTTTAACGACCGTCAGCGCGACGATGTTGAGGAGCAAGGTAATGACGAACAGCGTCAGCCCGAGCGCAAAGGCGGCGAGCGTCTTCGGGCTGTCGAACTCGGCCTCGCCGGTGAGCAGGTCGACGATCTGCTTGGTGACGGTGGTGGCGCTGGCAAACGGATTGAGCGTCAGCGTGGCAACGCCCGATGCAGCCATCACCACGATCATCGTCTCGCCGACCGCGCGGCTCACCGCGAGCAGCACGCCGCCAACCACGCCCGGCAACGCTGCCGGAAGCAATACCCGCTGGATGGTTTCAGACGTCGTCGCACCCATCGCCAGACTGCCGTCGCGCATCGCATCGGGCACGGCGGCGAGCGAATCGTCGGCCATCGACGAGACGAACGGGATGATCATCACCCCCATCACCAGCCCGGCGGCGAGCGCGCTTTCCGAACTGGCCCAGGTGATCCCGATTGATACCGCGAAATCGCGCACCGCCGGGGCGACCGTCAACGCCGCGAAATAGCCGTAGACAACGGTCGGAACGCCCGCGAGCACCTCCAGGATCGGCTTCATCCAGCGACGCGCGGCGGGCGTCGCATATTGGGTGAGGTACACCGCGCTCATCAGCCCGAACGGTATCGCCACCAGCATGGCGATCACCGCGCCGATGAAAAACGTTCCCCAGAACAGCGGCACCGCGCCCAGCGTTTTGCCTGGGGCGGCGGGATCGATCACTTGCGGGCTCCAATGCGTCCCGAACAGAAAATCGCCAATCGGCACGATATTGAAAAAGCGCCAGGATTCGAACAGCAGCGACGCGACGATGCCGATCGTGGTGAGGGTTGCGATCAGCGAAGCCGCGAGCAGCCCGGCCATCATCACCCGTTCGATCTTGGTGCGGGCGCGGAAATCGGGGCGGACGCGGGTATAGGCGAAGCCGCCGGTCGCAAAGCTCAGCAACAGTGCAACGGCCGCACCGATCCAGTCATTGCGGGTCTGCGCGGCCGCATAAGCGGGCGCGAGTTGCTTGGACAGGGGATTGAACGCCCCGAAGCTGTTGCCCGAGGCGAGACTGCGCGCCTCCGACAGGATGGCTGCGCGGTTGAACCCCGGCGGGGGCAATTGTGCCGCGGCGGGGTCGCGCAACACGCGGTCGGTCACCAAGGCCGGTGAGGTCGCCGACCAGACACAGAGAAACAGGGCAGCGGGGATCACCGTCCACAAGGCGACATAGCCGCCGAAGTGCGAGGGCAGCGAGCTGAACCGCGCGGTACTGCCACGGCGAAAGCTGACGGCGCGCAACCGCGCCGTCAGCCAGCCGATGAGGCCGAGCCCGGCGATGACCAGGAAAAGAGCGAGCATGGACAAAGCGAGGGTTCGACTTCGCGTAAGAGTGTAGGACTAGAGCAGCTTCTTGGGGTCGAGCAGGGTCTCGTCCTTCAGGATTTGCGCGCTGCGCTTGCGGACGTCGTCCGGGGCGGCAATCAGGCCTTTGGCGACAAGCGGACCCTTGGGATCCCACGAGGCGGCATACAGCGCGAGAAAGTCGCGCAGGCCCTTGATCGCGCTGAGATGGGCTTTTTTGACGTAGAGGAACAATGGGCGCGATCCCGGATAGGCCCCGCGCGCGATCGTCTCATAGGTCGGCTCGACCCCGTTGATCGGCACGCCGTTCAGCTTGTCCTTATTCTCTTCGAGATAGGAATAGCCGAAGATACCGATCGCATTCGGGTTCGATTGCAGTTTCTGCACGATCAGATTGTCATTCTCGCCAGCGTCGACATAGGCACCGTCCTCCCGGATCGCGGTACAGCCCTTGGCATAAGCCGCCGGGTCTTTGTCCTTATGGTCGGCCAGCGTCGGGTTGATCGCGTCGCAGCCCTTGGCGAGGATCAGTTCGGCCAGCGCGTCGCGGGTGCCGCTGGTCGAGGGCGGCCCATAGACCTGGATCGGCACTGCGGGCAGCGAAGGATTGACGTCCTTCCACGTCTTGGCCGTGTTCTTTTGGCCCATCGGCGATGCGGCGAGCGCTTTATAGATATCGACCGCCGTCAATTGCAGCTTGGGGCCGCCTTTCGATTCGGCGAAGGCGATGCCGTCGAGGCCGATCTGCGCCTCGATAATGTCGCTGACGCCATTGTCCTTACACGTGTTGTATTCAGTGGCCTTCATCCGGCGCGAAGCATCCTCGATATCAGGATGTGCAGCCCCGATCCCGGCGCAAAACAGCTTCATGCCCGCACCCGTACCGGTCGACTCGATCGCGGGAGATTTGGTGCCGGGGGTCTTGTTGACGAATTGCTCGGCGACAATCGTCGTAAACGGAAAGACCGTCGATGACCCAACGACCGTGATGTGGTCGCGCGAGCCCGCGCCGCCGCCATTCGCCTGATCCTGACAGCCGGTGAGTGTCAGCGCTGCCGCACTCGTGGCAAGAGCGAGTATCGCACATTTCCTGATCATGGAATCTCCCCTCGGGCACTGGACGGCCCCGGACTCGGGCTACCACGACGACCTGCTGCCTGTGTGACATTGACGTTACCGTTTAATGACAGCGGCATTCGGATCCGAACTTGCGGGGGTGGCTTGATATGTCTGGACGTGGGCGGGCAGCATGACGGTGACCGTCGTACCCTTGCCCAACAGACTTGTGACGTCGAAGCGGCCGCGATGGCGCTCGATAATATGTTTGACGATCGCCAGGCCAAGTCCGGTTCCGCCCGCCGCACGGCTGCGGCCCGGATCGACGCGGTAGAACCGTTCGGTCAGGCGCGGAAGATGCTCGGGCGCGATCCCGTCGCCTTCGTCGGCGACGCTGATCCGCACCGTGCCCGCCGCATCGCGCCACAATTTGATGGTGATCGGCGACCCCGGTCGCCCATATTTCATGGCGTTGCCGATGAGATTGTGGAGCACCTGGCTCAATTGGGCGCGGTCGCCCGCGACCGGCGGGACGCCAAGATCGATATCGGTTACAATGTCACCGCTGCGCTTGTCCTGCGCGTCCAGCAGTTCGGAGCGAACCTCGCTGATCAACGCGCCGAGATCGACCGCCCGATCTGGCAAGCGATATTTCTCGGCCTCGATTCGGCTGAGCGAAATGAGATCCTCGACCAAGCGCTGCATGCGGCGCGCTTCGTCAAACATGATCTTGAGGAAGCGGCCCCGGACCTGCGCATCCTCGCCGGCTTTGTCGTCCCCCAGCGTCTCGATATAACCGAGGATCGACGCGAGTGGCGTCCGCAACTCATGGCTGGCATTGGCGACGAAATCGACGCGCATCCGCTCCGCTGCATAATTGCCGGTCTGGTCGACCAGTTGGACAATCCGCTGCCCACCGCTGGCGCGCGCGACGTGCATTTCCCAGTGCTGGTCCTTCGTGCCCAGCCCGACCAGATTGATCGGCCCTTGCGGAACGCCGGTGGTCGGGCTGGCCAGGCGTTCGGCGGCACCGGGGTGGCGGATGGCGACGCGCACATCCTCGCCCACGATATGCTTGCCGAGCAGCGCCAGGGCGACCGCATTGGCATGGGTGACGCGCCCGTCCGCCACGATCAGGACGGGGTGCACGATCGCCTGAATCACGTCCTGTACGTCGGGCGGGCTGGGCTGGCGGATGCTTTCGACGGGGCGTAGCATTTCGATCGGGCCGTCGCCCGTGCCCGTTGCCGCCAACGCCGCCGCGATGCCGCCGACCAGGGTGATGATGGCGGGCTGCAGATCCCAGTCGAGCAAAAACACCGCGATCGCCGCCACGACGACGATGGCGATGGCCGTGATTGTTCGAGAGCCGAAACCTTGGAGCATGCACTGCGCCTTAGCCTAAAGATCGTTAACCCCGATAGCCTTGCTTGCCAGCGTTTTGCGAATGTGAAAGGGCTAGTGCAATGAACGACGATACGCCTGAACTTCCGAACACGACGCGCCGTCGGGCGCTGATGCTTGGCGCGGTCGGCGCGGCGGCGGTGGTGTCGATCCGCCCGGCCCTGGCGTCGACAGCGGCGTCGATTTCGACCTGTGAAATTCCGGTGCCGGATTCAGGGCGCGCGGGCAGCTATATCGCCGCCGACGGGACGGTGGTGCCTGCTGGCACGCGTGGTGCGTTCGCGCCGCCGGGGCGGCCGTTCAAGGGCGAAGAGGTCAAGACCGCGCTGGCGGGGGGGCAATTGCCCGGGACCAATTACGAGCAGAGCCGCGCTTACACCAATTACATCCGGCGGCTGCAATCGGGGACGAGCGGTTTCACCTGCTTCGCATCGCTGCAAATGCCGCGCGGCTGACGCCGTGAACGATTCCCGCGGCGATATTGTGTATCGCATGGCGCGGCCGGAAACGCTGAAGATCGTGCACCTGGACAGCTTCACTGCGGTTTTCCACCGCGCGTCGGGCATCACGCATTTGGTGACGTCGCCCGTGCCGGAAATCCTCGCGGCATTGGGCGAGGCGGGGATGACCCGCGCTGATCTGATGGCGCGGTTGTCGGTCGATTATGTGCTGGGCGATGCCGAGGAGGGTTCCCTGGACGCGCGGCTGGAAGAACTTGTGGCAACCGGTCTGGTCGCGGTCGCATGAGGCATGTGTTCCAGGTGCGGATTGGCCCGATCGGCTTTCGCATCGGCTCGGACTGGCGCGCGCCCATCGCGCAGCTCGAAACGCTCTACGCCGCTTATCCCAAGCCTGAGGACGGCGTGCCCGATTTCACCGTGCGCCTGTTCGCGGCGCGGCCGTGGCGGCGAGTCGTGCGGCCGGCGGTGATGATCGGCGGGGATTATATCCTGCCCGAGGCGGCCCCGCTTCCGCTCGCGCAGGGGCTGCTCGCGGCCGAAATGGGGATGAATTTGCAGATGGCGCTGGGCCAGCGCCATTTTTTGCTGTTGCACGCCGCCGTGGTGGAACGCGACGGGAAGGCGCTGGTCCTCACCGGCGTGTCGGGCGCTGGCAAATCGACATTGGCGGCGTTGCTATCGCTACGCGGCTGGCGCTTGATGGGCGACGAGTTCGCCTTGCTCGATCCCGCGACCGGCTTGCTGCACGCCTTTCCCCGGCTGGTCAGCCTCAAGAACGCGAGCGTCGCGACCGTCGCCGCCGAAGTCCCGGCCGATCGGCTCGGGCCGATGCTGGAGGGCACGCCCAAGGGGACCATCCGCCATCTTGTCCCCGATGCGGCGGCGCTGGCGGCGATGGATGCTCCGGCCAGACCTGCGCTGATCCTGTTCCCGAGTTTCGGCTACGACTCGGCCACGCGCGATGTGGCGCAAAGCGAAGTATTCGTACGTCTTACTCAGGCCTCGACCAATTATGTCGCGATGGGCGAGCGCGGTTTCGATGCGCTGACCGCGCTGGTGCAGGGCGTTCCCGCGCGCGCGATCGATTATCCCGATACCGACAGCGCGATCGCGCTGGTGGAGGCGGCATGGGCCGCGCGCTAGACGGCTGGCTGCTCGCGCAGGCGCTCCGCGATCCGGGCGGCACGGTGGCGCTGGGCGCGGATGAGTGGACCGCCTTGCTCGCCATTGGCCGCGCGGAACAAATGATCGGGACGCTGGCGTGGCGGCTTAATGGCATAGACGTGCCGCCATCGGTCGCGCGCATCCTCGCCGACGCGCGCGCCTCCGCCGAACAGGGGCGGGTGGCGGCCCTGTGGGAGGCGGAAGTCGCGCGGCGTGTGCTGGCCCCGCTCGGGGTGCGCATGGTGTTGCTCAAGGGCACCGCCTTCGTCGCGGCGGGCTTGCAAGCGGGGCGGGGGCGCTCGATCGGCGATCTCGACATCCTCGTGCCGCGCGCGGCGCTCGATGCGGTCGAGGCGGCGCTGCTGGAGGCCGGCTGGGAATGGGTAAAGCCCGATCCCTATGACGATGCGTATTACCGGCAATGGATGCACGAACTGCCCCCGCTCATCCACCGTGACCGCGACCGGATGATCGACGTCCACCACACCATTCTGCCGCTGACCGCGCGGATTACCCCGGATGCAGGCGCGCTGTTGGCGGATGCGGTGGAACTGAAGCCTGGCCTATGGGCGCTGTCACCCAATGATATGCTGGTCCATGCGGCCGCACATCTGTTCGCCGATGGCGATCTGGCAGGCGGTATGCGCAATCTGTGGGACGTGCACTGCCTGGTGGCCGAGTTCGGTGCCGATGGCCTCGCCGGGCGGGCGGCGCAGCATGGTCTGTCGCACGAAGTGGCGCGGGCGCTGCGGCTGGCGGCGGCGCTCTATGGCGAGGGCGCGCGATTGACCCCGGTCGACCGGCTTTACCTGTACCGCCTCACCGCGCGGGATGGCTGGGGCAGGGCGACGCGGCCGATCACGCGTATGGCCTTCTACATCCGCTCGCACTGGCTGCGCATGCCGCCCGCGATGCTGGCGCGGCACTTGTGGACCAAATGGCGCAAGGGCGGGGCAGGGCCAGCGTCAGGTTGACAGGCGTTCCAGTGTCGGCACCAGTGCATCGAACGAATCGATCACGGCGTCCGCACCCATCTCCTCGACCGGGTGGAGCAGGAAGCCGAAGCTGACGGCGATACCCGGGATTTCGGCATTCCTCGCCGCCATGATGTCGTAGATCGAATCGCCGACGAAAGCTGCCGTGCCGCCGCCGCAGCGCCGGATCATTTCGTCGATTGGGGCGCGGTTGGGTTTGGACAAGCCGGGGCCCAGCGTGTCGCCTCCGATGATCGTCGCGAACCGCTCGCGCAGGCCGAGATCGTCGAGCAAGCGCAGCGCAAAACCTTCGAACTTGTTGGTCACGATCGCCACCGTCACGCCCATCGCGTCGAGCTGGTCGAGTGCCGCGACTACGCCCGGAAAGGGCCGTGTATGCACCGACAGGTGCTCGCCATAATAAGCCAGCATCCGCTTGTAGAGCGGTCGGAACGTTTCGGGCGAGCTGCCTCCTGTCGCCTCCAGTCCCTGGCTCAACATATGCTTGGCCCCGCCGCCGACCATCGTTTTGACCTGCTCGACCGTCAGTAACGGTCGCCCGGCAAAGGCAAGCGTGTGGTTGACGGCATCGGTCAGGTCGCCGCTGCTGTCGACCAAGGTTCCGTCGAGGTCGAAACCGACGATGGAGAAGGAATTCTGTGTCATTTGACGATGCCTGACAGGGTTGCTCTGGAAATGGCAAGTGTGTCGTGGCAGGGGGGCACGCATGACCATCCCTTCCGTACCGAACATCGCCGCCGTCATCCTCGCTGCCGGCAAGGGAACGCGTATGAAATCGGATCTGCACAAGGTGCTGCATCCAATCGCCGGGCACCCGATGTTGCTGCATCTGGCGGAGAGCGTCGCCGCGCTGAACCCGGAGCGTACCGTCGTGGTAACAGGCGCTGGGCGCGAGCAGGTCGAGGCGGCGGTCGCGCCGCTCGGCATCGTCACGGCGATACAGGCCGAACAGCTCGGCACCGGCCATGCGGTCGCGCAAGCCGAAGCTGCGCTAGCGGGTTTCGAAGGTGACGTGCTGGTTCTTTATGGCGATGTGCCGTTGGTATCCTCGGCGACGATGGCGGCGATGGTCGCGCGGCTGCACGCGCCCGATTCGCCTGCCGTCGTGGTGCTCGGCTTCCGCCCCGCCGATCCCGCCGCTTATGGCCGGATCATTGCGGACGAAGCGGGCGTCATCGCCAAGATGGTCGAATATAAGGACGCAAGCGAGGCCGAGCGCGCGATTAACCTGTGCAATTCGGGGCTGATGGCGGTGCGCAGCGCCGATCTGTTCGCGCTGCTGGCGCGCGTCGGCAACGATAATGCGGCGAGCGAATATTATCTGCCCGACGTGGTCATGCTCGCCGCTGCGGATGGACGCGCCTCGGCGGTGATCGAAACGAGCGCGGCGGAAGTCGCCGGGATCAACAGCCGCGCCGAACTCGCGGGCGTCGAACTGTCCTGGCAAAATGCGCGCCGCGCCCAGGCGATGGCGGATGGCGCAACGCTGATCGCACCCGAAACCGTGTGGTTCGCTTATGATACCGTGCTGGGGCGCGATGTCGTGATCGAGCCCAATGTCGTGTTCGGTCCCGGCGTCACCGTCGCCGATGACGTGGTGATCCACGCCTTTTCGCATATCGAAGGGGCGACGATCGGCGCCGGCGCGGAGGTTGGCCCGTTCGCGCGGTTGCGCCCCGGTGCGGTGCTGGGCGAGCATTCCAAGATCGGCAATTTCGTCGAAATGAAGAAGGCCGTGCTCGGCGCGGGTGCAAAGGCCAGCCACCTCACCTATCTTGGCGATGCCGAGGTCGGGCCCGGCGTCAATATCGGCGCAGGCACGATCACCTGCAATTATGATGGCTTTTTCAAATACAAAACGGTTATCGGCGCGGGCGCGTTCATCGGGTCTAACTCGGCGCTGGTCGCCCCGGTCACCATCGGCGCGGGCGCGATTGTCGGGGCCGGGTCGGTGATCACCGGCGATGTCGATGCCGACGCGCTCGCGCTCGCGCGCGGCAAGCAGGAAGCGCGGCCCGGCTGGGGCAAGCGCTTCCGCGACGCGATGATGGCGAAGAAAGCCGCCACCAAGAAATAGCCCGGTCCGGGCAACGGAGAGACGAAACTATGTGCGGTATCGTAGGCATTCTCGGCAAGGGCGCGGTCGCGGACCGGCTGCTCGACGGGCTCAAGCGGCTCGAATATCGCGGCTATGATTCTGCGGGCATTTGCACCGTGCACGATGGCGAATTCGATCGCCGCCGCGCGCCGGGCAAGCTCGTCAATCTCGCCGCCGAACTGGCCAAAGACCCGCTGCCCGGCGACAGCGGCATCGCCCACACTCGCTGGGCGACGCATGGCGCGCCGACCGTCGACAATGCCCACCCGCATATCGTGGGGGACGTGGTGCTGGTCCACAACGGCATCATCGAGAATTTCAAGCCGCTGCGCGATGAACTGATCGCTGAGGGGCGGCAGTTCAAGTCCCAGACCGACACCGAAGTCGTCGCGCATCTCATCGACCGCGAATTGTCGCGCGGGTTCAAGCCGCGAGAGGCTGTCGCCAACGTCCTCCCGCGCCTGCACGGTGCCTTCGCGCTGGGCGTCATGTTTAAGTCCGAGCCCGATCTGCTGATCGGCGCACGGCTCGGCGCACCGCTCACCGTCGGTTACGGTGATGGCGAGAATTTCATCGGTTCGGACGCGCTTGCGCTCGCGCCGCTGACCCAGCGCATTGCCTATCTCGAAGAGGGGGACTGGGCGGTCGTCACGCGCGCAGCGGTGCAGGTCTATGACAAGAACAATGATCCCGTCACGCGCCCGATCGTCAATTCGGGTGCCTCGGGCCAGTTGATGGACAAGGGCAACCACCGCCATTTCATGCTCAAGGAAATTTACGAGCAGCCGGTGGTGGTCGCGCAGACGCTGCGCAGCTATTTGCGCCCCTTGGAAGAGCGCGTGGCGCTGCCCGACATGGAATTCGATCTCGGCTCGGTCGAGCGCGTCGCTATCGTCGCGTGCGGCACCGCGTCTTATGTCGGCATGATCGGCAAATATTGGATCGAGCAGCTCGCCCGCGTCCAGGTCGAAGTCGATGTCGCTTCCGAATTCCGCTATCGCGATCCGGTACTCACCCCCAATATGCTGGGCGTGGTCATCTCACAATCGGGCGAGACCGCCGATACGCTGGCGGCGCTGCGCCACATGAAGGCGGCGGGGCTGACCACGGCGGGCATCATCAACGTGCCGACCAGCTCAATGGCGCGTGAAGTCGATTTGCTGTTGCCGACCCATGCCGGCCCCGAAATCGGCGTTGCCTCGACCAAGGCGTTCACCTGTCAGCTTGCCGTCATGGCGGCGCTTGCGGTCAATCTCGCCCGCGCCAAGGGGCAACTGACGCCTGAGGCCGAGCGCGACATCGTCCATCATCTGCAGGAAGTGCCGGAGGCGATGAGCCGCGCGATTGCGCATGACGAGGAAATCGCCGCGATGGCACCCAAGATCGCGGCGGCGCGCGACGTGCTCTATCTGGGGCGTGGCCCCGATTATCCGCTGGCACTGGAAGGTGCGCTGAAGCTGAAGGAAATCAGCTACATCCACGCCGAGGGCTATGCCTCGGGCGAGATGAAGCACGGGCCGATCGCGTTAATCGACGACACCGTGCCGCTGATCGTGCTCGCGCCCTCCGGCCCGTTGTTCGACAAGACCGTCAGCAACATGCAGGAAGCGCAGGCGCGCGGCGCGCTGGTCGTGCTGATTTCGGATGCAGACGGGATTGCGCAGGCCGGTGAAAACACGATCGCAACGATCGAAATGCCCAAGGTGCATCCGCTGATCGCGCCGTTGGTCTATGCCGTGCCGGTGCAATTGCTCGCTTATCATGTCGCCGTTGCCAAGGGCACCGATGTCGACCAGCCCCGCAACCTTGCCAAGTCGGTGACCGTAGAATGACAGCGCCGTTGATTGCCGGAGTAGAACTGGGCGGGACCAAGTGCATTTGCGTCCTCGCCAGCGGTCCCGATGATGTGCGCGATCGCGTCCAGATCCCCACCACCACGCCCGAGGAAACGCTCGGCGCGGTGGAAAACGTGCTGCGTGGCTGGTCGCACTACGATGCGCTGGGCATCGCCAGTTTCGGACCCGTCTCGCTCGATCACACCGCGCCCGATTACGGCTCGATTACCGCGACTACCAAGCCAGGCTGGTCGAACACCGATGTCGGCAAGCGGCTCGCCAGCATTGGCCTGGTGCCGACCGGTTTCGACAGCGACGTTAACGGGGCGGCCCTGGGGGAGGGGCGCTGGGGCGCGGCGCAGGACGTCGCCGACCATGCCTATATCACCGTCGGCACCGGGGTCGGCGTCGGCCTGGTGCTGGGCAACGCCCCGGTCGCAGGGCTGACCCATGCTGAACTCGGCCACATCCGGCCGGTCCGCCTGGCAGGCGATAGTTGGGGCGGGAGTTGCTCGTTCCACGGTGATTGTATCGAGGGGCTGGTCTCGGGCACCGCAATCCGCGCGCGTACCGGCGCGGGCGCGGAGACGCTGGCCGAGGACGATCCGGTATGGGAGGGCGTCGCCCATACGCTCGCGCAATTGTGCCACACGCTGGTGCTGACCGGCATCCCGCGGCGGATCGTGATGGGCGGCGGCGTGATCGTCGGTATCCCGCATTTGCTGCCGATGATCCGCACTCGACTGGAAGCGAGCCTTGGTGGCTATGTGGCGGCGCGCGGGCTGCTGCCGATCGACGCCTATGTCGTGCCCGCCGCGCTGGGCGGCATGGCCGGGCCGCTTGGCGCGATCGAACTGGGCGCGCGTGCCCTCGCTGGGGCCTGAAGTCGGCAACGTCGTTTACGGGCCTTTAACCGTGTCCGCTTAGGTCGTTGCAGCGGGCTGTTAGGCCCGGTGATTTTGCGACTGGCGGTGCTTACATGCGAATTCTGATCGTCGATGACGAACCGGCCATGCACGACAGCTATCGGCGCAGCTTCGCGCCGGTCGCGGTCGCTACGGGCCTGCTCGACGCGATGGCGGCGGAGTTGTTCGGTGACGACGATGCTGCCGCGCCGGACGAGACCGGGCCCGATTTCGCACTGACGCATTGTATGCAGGGGCTCGACGCCGTCGCTGCGGTTGAGACGGCGCTCCGCGATGGAGATCCGTTTGCGGTGGCGTTTATCGACGTACGGATGCCGCCGGGGATCGACGGCAAGGAAACTGCGGTGCGGATCCGCGCGCTCGATCCCAATATCAATCTCGTCATCGTGACCGGCTATTCCGACTTCTCTCCGGTCGAAATTTCCAAGGCAGCGGGCCCGGCCGACAAGATCTTCTACATCGCCAAGCCGTTCGAGGTCGCCGAGGTCACCCAGATGGCGAGCGCGCTGGCGCATCGCTGGCAGGGCGACCGCGAATTGGCCGAAGCGCGCGAAGTGCTCGCCGCGCAAGTGGTGCAGTTGCAGGAGCAGGGCCATGAACTCGCCGCGAACGAAAGCCGCGCGATCCATATGGCGAATCACGATTCGCTGACCGAGGCCCCCAACCGGCTGGCGTTCCGCCGCGCGCTGACCGACCGTGCGCGGACCGACGCGCGCTTTGCGGTGGCGATGGTCGATCTCGATCGTTTCAAGCTGGTCAACGACACGCTCGGTCACCTGGCTGGCGATGAACTCATTCGCAAGATCTGCTCGGTCCTGCAGGCCAATGTGCCAGCGGGCGGCATGGTCGCGCGGCTTGGCGGGGACGAATTCGGGCTGATGTTCGATACGCCCGGTGTCCAGGCGGCGGAAATGGATTGTACGCGCGTGTTGAAGGCCTGTTCGGGCACGTTCAAGGTGCTGGGCAACACGGTGCAGGGCGGCGCGTCGATCGGCTTGATCGTGACCGAGGCCGGCGAATCGCGCGACCCGACGGATCTCATGCGCCGCGCCGATTTGGCGCTCAACGACGCCAAGCGCGACGGGCGCGGCGTGGTGCGCGTGTTCGATGAAAGCATGGATGAAAACATCCGCCTGCGCCGCGCGATCGAGGGTGGCCTTTCGCAAGCGATTGCGAAGGGCGAACTGAGCCTCGTTTATCAGCCGATCGTTGGGCGCGAAGCGTTCGAGGTGGTCGGCTTCGAGGCGCTGCTGCGCTGGAACACCGAGGATCACGGGCCGATCTCGCCTGCCGTGTTCATCCCGATCGCCGAAGAATCGAACCTCATTCACGAACTGGGCGATTGGGTGCTGGCCGAATCGCTCAAGGTGCTGGCCGAGTGGCCGGGCCAATATGTCTCGGTGAACTTTTCACCGCGTCAGTTCCGTCGCCACAATTTCGTCGGGCGGCTGGTCGAGAGCGTACAGCACGCCGGGATCGATCCACGTCGCGTGCAGATCGAAATTACCGAGACGGCGATTTTCGACGATGCCGATCGCGCCGCCGATACGCTCTACAAGCTGCGCCAGATGGGCTTTCGCATCGCGCTGGATGACTTCGGAACGGGCTATTCGAGCCTGTACAACATCCGCAAATTCGCGCTCGATTGCCTCAAGATCGACCGCAGTTTCATCGACGGCATGGGCCGCGAGCGCGAGAGTGCCGCGATCGTCCATTCGATCATCCACCTCGGTCGCGCGCTCGGGCTTGGCGTCGTTGCCGAAGGCGTCGAGACCGAAACCCAGTTGCAGGCACTGCGGGTTGCGGGCTGCAGCCATATGCAGGGCTATTTCTTCTCGCGTCCGGTGGTGCAAGAGCGCGCGAAAGAGATTGCCGAGGCGCGCTTCATCGCGGTTCCCGGGGTGCTCGACGTGGCGGCCGACATACCCGAGCTGGGTAACGGGACGCACGGATGACGGGCAGCATGATCCGTGCCGCGCGCGGCCGGATCGGACGATGGCGCGGGCGCGGCTCGCTCGGTGTCAAGCTCGTCCTGATCCTGACCGCGGTCGGCCCCGCCGGTTCGCTGGCGCTTACCTTGCTGCTCGCCAGCGTTATTGTCCCGAGCTTCAACCAGCTTGAGGCGAAGTCGATCGATGCCCAGGTCGAGCGTACGCACGCAGCGCTGAGCGATTTCGCGACCAAGGTCGAGAATGCGGTGCGCGATTATGGCGACTGGACCGCAAGCTATACCTATATGGCGCACCCCACGCCCGAATTTGAGCGTGAGAGTTTCTCGACGCTGGCGATGGCCAATCTCAGTGTCGATGGCATGGCCTATATCGGCAATGACGGACGGATCGTCATCGCGCGCTGGCGCGATCTTGCGCGCGGGTTGGATCGGCCCGATCGCCGAGACGCCTTTGCCACAGCGCTGACCCGCACCGATTTTCGCCGATTTCTGGGCGAGAAGAGTTCCGGGCACTATTATCTGCGCCTCGGCGACGAATTGGCGGCGGTCGGCGTGGCCAAGGTCCGACGGAGTGACGGCAGCGGGGTGCCGCGCGGCTATGTGGTGATGGCGCGGCGTATCACGTCAAAGGCGCTGTCCGAGGTCTTGCAACTGCGCGCGCGGATCGACCTTGCGCATGCCCCGGATGGCAATCGCATCGTTTCGGCGGGTGAAATCATGCGGATTGCGGTCCCGATCCGGGGCGTGGACGGTCACTCCGTTGCCAGCGCAGCCTTCACCGTGCCGCGCGATGTGTCGGTGCTGGGGCGGCGGATGCTGCTGCTCGCGGTGACGGGGGCAATCATCCTGCTGCTGGGCGTGTTGGTGATGTTGCGGCGGATGATCACACGACTGGTGTTGCGCCCGCTCGCGCGGGTCGAGGGACACATGCAAATGGTGCGATCCTCGGGCACGCTGGGATTGTTGCCGGATGAGGCGCGCCGCGACGAGATCGGATCGCTTGGCAAGAGTTTCAACGCGATGCTGCAGCAATTGAAGGATCTGCGCGAGCAGTTGGAAGTACAGAGTTTCGCACTGGGCAAGAGCGAGAGCGCGGTTGCGGTGATGCACAATGTCCGCAACGCGCTCAATCCGATCAGCACGATCCTGAGCCAGGGAATTGCGCAACCGACCCCGGTGGATCGCGCCGTGCTGGAACGCGCGGTGGCGGAATTGGCCAAGGACGACCTGCCCGCGCCACGCCGTGCGAAGCTGGTCGCCTTCGTCACTGCTGCGATCGAAGCGGAGAACGCGGATCGTGCACACCGTCGCGATCAACTCCAGATCGGGCGTGAGGCGATGAGCCATGTGCTGGAAATCATCGGCGAGCAGCAAAGCGCTGCGCATGAGCGACCGGCGGTCGAGCCATGCGACGTGACCGAAATCATCGCCAAGAACGCGACCATCGCGCGATATTCGGGCAGCGTCTCGATCGCGTTCAGCTTTCCCGCACAGCCGTGTTACGTGCTCGCCAGCCGCATCATCCTGAGCCAGGTGATCGGCAATCTTTTCTCCAACGCCGCCGATGCGATCGCGGCCAAGGGCAATGCCAGCGGTTCCATCGCCGTTTCGATCGAGGAGCAGGGCGATATCGCCCGAATTGCGATTTGCGACGATGGGGAGGGCTTTGCCGCAGATGCCACGCCGACGCTGTTTCAGCGTGGCTTTTCCACGCGCCGCCACAAATCGGGTGGGCTTGGCCTGCATTGGTGTGCCAATTCGATGGCGGCAATGCACGGCACGCTTCGGTTGGAAAGCGAAGGTCCGGGCCGGGGAGCGGTGGCGGTGTTGACGCTGGGGCTGGCACCGCGCGCCGCCAGCGAGTTGGCGGCGTAAGGGTGCCGTGCGACGCGGAAGGCCACAAGGTCGCGCGGAACGGGATCCTATTTGACCTCGATCCCGGGCCATGGCCGGATTAACTCGGCGAAAGTCCGGTCGCCTTTCCTGCAAAGTCGAGTATCGTCGGCAATGTCCCGGCCAACGTCGGGGCGAGAACCACCAATACTTTGCCGAGCGCGGGAAGCAGACCGGCGTCCAGCAGCGGGGCCGTCTTCCCGTCGCTCGGTATTTGCGGCGCGCCCGCTGCCCGTGCATCCAGAATCGTGGCTGAGGGTATCGCAAATAGCGCAATCACGATCGAGCCGCTGACTCCAGTGAAGACCGCCCAGGCATCGACCTGATGCCTCATTGTCTCCGCGACGGCTGGTGTCGCGGCGATGAGCGTCCAGCGCATCCAAGCAATCTGGAACAAGAGCGAAATGACCAGCAGTCCCGCCGCAGCGTTCACATAGCTGCGCAAGCGGAGGCGCTGGTGGACGAGAAACGCATACGCTTCTGCTCCGGCGAGCGGCTTGATGGATTCCACCAGCGAGGAGATGCCACCGGTCACGACAATACCGGCAGCGACCATGAAGGCTATTCTATCGCACACCGCCAAAGCCTGGAACTTGGGAAGCAGCGTATCATCGGGGACGCCCTGCATCGACCCGAACAAGCCAAGAGCGCTTGCCAAAAGGTCACCTCCGGGCTGGGCGCTGGTTGGCACCAGGAGATAGCCGCCGGCTACCCAGAGCGTGCCCACCAGGATGCCACCGCCATACCAACGTAAAATCCAGCCGCGCACTTGCGGGCCGAACTCGTCGCGAAGATCCGCGACAAAACGCAGCACAATCAGGTACGACAGGCCAAAACCCGCCAACGCTGCCGCGATTACGAACAGGCGGCTCGTGGCATCGGTTTGCTTTGCTGCGGAGTCCAGTGCAGTTAAGATGGGAACCTTTCCTTGCCAAGCGAAGATCCATCCCAGCATGTCGCTAAGGAAGAATACGCCAATCGAAGGTAGAGCGAGCAGCGTTACTGCTAACGATATGCGGGTATCGTCGATTTGTTTCATAGTGTCGTCCCTCGGGATCAATATTACAGATTCCGCAAAAGGGAGCAATTATCTCAAAACGGCAGAATACTCTCGTAGGTAGCGAGTGGCAGTGCGCCGCGCACGAAGCCGCCATGGCGCAGCACGAAGGTATGGCGCACGATTTCGGCCTGCTGCTCGATCCCGTAGCGGTGCAGCGGTAGGCCGGGCCGGATGGCGTAATGGTAGCGGCAGAAGGGATGGCGGCGCAGCGGCAGGAAAATCCCCTGCTGGCTTTGCCAGATATGCGTCAATTCGTGGATCAGGAGCCCTTGGTCATCAAGGGTGCCGCACGAGAAATCGGCGCGGTAGCGGGTGCCTTCCGGATGAAAGTGGATCGTGCCGGTCGGTGCCATCACCGTTTCGCGCGGCTGGAAAAATGCCCATTTGCGTTGCTCGAGCCGTACCGGCGCATAATCGATTGCGTCGCCGAACACGCCGCGGGCAAGCGAGATCTCGCCTGTTGTCAGCGCACGCCCGGTCACTCGGTCGGGGCAGGGGCCCCTGCGGCGATGGTCGGTGCGTCGTATAGCACGCGCTGGTTGTTGGAGAAGGTGAAGGTCAGCGTAACCGCGCGGCCCGCTTTGATCCCCGGATTCATGTCGAACAACATCACATGCTTGCCGCCGGGTTTGAACACGGTGGTAGAGGCTGCGGGGATCGCCAGGTCGCCGATCGGCTTCATCGTCGCCATGTTGCCGGACGTCATCGATTCGTGCAGTTCGCTCTTCACCGACACATCGCTGCTGACCGAAAGCAGGGTGGTGTCCGCGGTGCCGCCATGAATGGTAAAGTATGCGACGGCGGGACGGCTGGGGATTGCCGCAAGCCGCACATAGCCTTTGTCGACCGACAGCACCGGCGGCTGGCTGCACCCACCCACGGCCAGTGCTGCCGCCACCAGAATCTTTCGCATCTGCAAACACCTTCTCCCGCTTTGGGAACTTATCGCGTCACTCTACGTGCTGCGAAATCTTGCGACAAGCGAAAGCCCCCCTATATCGCCGGAGTGAAGTGTCGCGTTGCTTATCGTAAGGGCGCGGCGGAATGGCAATTTTTTGACAGACGGGGGCCCCAGAGGACCAATGGCAAAAGTAATCGGAATCGATCTCGGCACCACCAACAGCTGCGTCTCGGTGATGGAGGGCGGCAAGCCCAAGGTTATCGAAAACGCCGAAGGCGCGCGCACCACGCCGTCGATCGTCGCCTTCGCCAAGGATGGCGAGCGACTGGTCGGCCAGCCTGCGAAGCGCCAGGCGGTGACCAACCCTGAAAACACCATTTTCGCGGTGAAGCGCCTGATCGGCCGTCGCTTCGACGATCCCATCACCAAGAAGGACACCGAGCTGGTCCCGTACAAGATTGTGCGCGGCAACAATGGCGACGCATGGGTCGGTGCCGGCGGCAAGGAATACTCGCCCTCGCAGATCTCGGCCTTCACGCTCCAGAAGATGAAGGAAACCGCGGAAGCCTATCTCGGCGAGACGGTGACCCAGGCGGTCATCACCGTTCCTGCATACTTTAACGACGCGCAGCGCCAGGCAACCAAGGACGCCGGGCAGATTGCCGGGCTCGAAGTGCTCCGCATCATCAACGAGCCGACCGCAGCCGCGCTCGCTTACGGGCTCGACAAGGACACCAACAAGACCATCGCGGTCTATGACCTTGGCGGCGGCACCTTCGACATCTCGATCCTCGAGATTGGCGATGGCGTGTTCGAAGTGAAGGCCACCAATGGCGATACTTTCCTCGGCGGCGAAGATTTCGACAACAAGCTGCTGAACTTCCTGTCGGACGACTTCAAGAAGGCCGAAGGCATCGACCTCACCAAGGACAAATTGGCGCTCCAGCGTTTGAAGGAAGCGGCCGAAAAGGCGAAGATCGAGCTGTCGTCGGCTGCGACGACCGAAGTCAACCTGCCCTTCATTACCGCCGATGCGACCGGTCCGAAGCACCTCGTCAAGTCGGTGTCGCGCGCCGATCTGGAGCGTCTGGTCGATGACCTGATCCAGCGCACGCTCGAGCCGTGCCGCAAGGCGATGGCCGATGCCGGCGTCAAGGCGTCGGACATCAGCGAAGTGGTGCTGGTCGGCGGCATGACCCGCATGCCCAAGGTGCGCCAGGTCGTGAAGGACTTCTTCGGCAAGGAACCGCATTCGGGCGTCAACCCCGATGAAGTCGTGGCGATGGGCGCTGCCATTCAGGCAGGCGTGCTGCAGGGTGACGTCAAGGACGTGCTGCTGCTCGACGTGACGCCGCTGTCGCTCGGCATCGAGACACTGGGTGGCGTGTTCACCCGCATGATCGATCGCAACACCACGATCCCGACCAAGAAGTCGCAAACCTATTCGACCGCAGACGACAACCAGCAGGCTGTCACCATCCGCGTGTTCCAGGGCGAGCGCGAAATGGCGGCGGACAACAAGATGCTCGGCCAGTTCGATCTGGTCGGCATTCCGCCGGCGCCGCGCGGCGTGCCGCAGATCGAAGTCACCTTCGACATCGACGCCAACGGCTTGGTCAACGTGTCGGCCAAGGACAAGGGCACCGGCAAGGAGCAGCAGATCCGCATCCAGGCTTCGGGTGGCCTGTCGGAGCGCGACATCGAGCAGATGGTGCGCGACGCCGAGCAGTTCGCCGAGGACGACAAGAAGCGCCGCGACGCGGCCGAAGCGAAGAACAACGCCGAGAGCCTGGTTCACACCACCGAGCGTCAGCTCGCCGAAAATGGCGACAAGGTCGACGCCGCGCTGAAGGGCGAGATCGAGGCCGCGATTGCCGCGACCAAGACTGCCGTTGAAGGTGGCGATCCCGAAGCGATGAAGGAGAAGGCAGGCGCGCTCGCGCAGGTCGCGATGAAGCTGGGCCAGGCGATCTACGAAAAGCAGGCCCAGGCCGAAGCGTCGCCGAGCGCTGACGCCGCCGAGGCTCCGAAGGAAGACGTGGTCGACGCGGAATTCTCCGAAGTCGACGATCACAAGGCGTAAAATACTATCTCCCTCTCCCCACATGTGGGGAGAGGGTCGGGGAGAGGGGCCGTGCTGCGTTGCAGATCGCACTGCGGCTTCCTCATCATTCCCTCTCCCAAACCCTCTCCCGCTCGGGACAGGGCCTAGAGGCGCAAGATGAGCACTGAAGTCGATTTCTACGAATTGCTGGAATGCGAGCGCGATGCCGATGAAGGCACGCTCAAATCCTCCTATCGTCGCCTGGCAATGCGCTATCACCCCGACAAGAATCCGGGATGCGATGATTCCGAGGCGCGCTTCAAGGCGATCAGCGAAGCCTATGAATGCCTGAAGGACCCGCAGAAGCGCGCGGCCTATGATCGCTATGGCCATGCCGCGTTCAGGCAGGGCGGCGGTGGCGGCGGCGGCCCGCAGGATTTTAGCGCCTTTTCGGATATCTTCGAGAATATCTTCGGCGAATTCATGGGCGGGCAGCGGGGCGGTGCCAGCGGCCCGCGGCGTGGTGCCGATTTGCGCTACGACATGGAAATCACGCTCGAAGAGGCGTTCCACGGCAAATCTACGGACATCACGATCGATGTGACCGGTGTGTGCGACGTGTGCAACGGCACCGGCGCGACCAAGGGTACATCGGCGAAGTCGTGCACGACCTGCCACGGCCATGGCAAAGTCCGCGCGCAGCAGGGTTTCTTCGTGGTCGAGCGCACATGCCCGACCTGCCACGGCGCGGGCCAGACCATTTCCGATCCGTGTGGCAATTGCCGCGGCGAGGGCCGCGTCGAAAAGACCAAGACCCGCACGGTCAACATCCCGCCCGGCGTCGATGAGGGCACGCGCGTGCGCCTCACTGGCGAAGGGGAAGCGGGGATGCGGGGTGCCCCTCCGGGTGACCTCTATATCTTCCTGCACGTTGCGCGACATCCGCTGTTCCAGCGCGAGGGCACGACGTTGTTTGCGCGTGCGCCGATCAGTTTCACTACGGCGGCGCTGGGTGGGGAAATCACCATCCCGGGACCAGACGGTGTCCAGCACACGATCAAGATTCCAGCGGGAACCCAGTCGGGCCGCGAATTGCGGCAGCGTGGTGCCGGAATGCCGGTGCTGCAGGGACGTGGGCGCGGTGACCTGGTCATCCGCATCGAGGTGGAAACGCCGAGCAGCCTGACCTCGCGCCAGCGCGAATTGCTCGAGGAATTTCGTGCGACCGAAACCGGCAAGGAATGCCCGCAGACCAGCGGCTTCTTCAAGAAAATGAAGAGCGCCTGGGGTTAAGGGGCGGGGCGGGGCCGGCGCTATGACCTGTCACCCCGGGCTCGTCCCGGGGTCCACCGGAAATACCCACCGCACGCACAGGATTTGCGGCACGGTTGACCCCGGCACAGGGCCGGGGTGACGACGGATGTTTGGCGGACGCCTTCCGCTAAAGATTTGAAAAACTGCTCTCAACCCCACAGCCCTGGCCGCCCCGTCAAGAAGAAGGGGCGGGTGGGCCGATGGGTTAGAGGCTAAGAACCTCGACCACCAGCGCGACGCCTGCAACGGCGATGAGGCCGCTCGCGAGGCTTTGCAGAATGCGCATGGTAGGATCTCCGTGCCGGACCGTTCCGGCAGGGAGGCATTTGGAGATTGTTGCTTATGCGCGCAATATTATTACGCGCATTCGCGCATGCAGCATTTGCACGTTGAAGCGTGCAAAAATGTCGTTCAGTCGTTACCGAAGACGCGCGCAAAGATCGTGTCGACGTGCTTCAGGTGATAGCCGAGGTCAAACTTGTCTTCGATCTCCGCAACCGACAGTGCCGCCGTCACTTCCGGGTCGGCCTTGAGCAATTCCATCAGCGATAGCGCGCCGTCCGAATCCCACACCTTCATTGCGTTGCGCTGCACCAGGCGATAGGCGTCCTCGCGGCTCACCCCCGCTTGCGTCAGCGCCAGCAACACGCGCTGCGAATGGACCAGACCGCCCATCTTATTGAGATTCTTGTCCATCCGCGCCGGATAGACGACGAGCTTGTCCATCACGCCCGTCAGCCGCGCCAGCGCGAAGTCGAGCGTGATCGTGGCGTCGGGGCCGATATAGCGCTCGACCGAGGAGTGCGAGATATCGCGCTCATGCCACAGCGCCACATTCTCCAGCGCCGGCGTCACATAGCCGCGCACCATGCGGGCGAGGCCAGTCAGGTTTTCGGTCAGCACCGGGTTGCGCTTGTGCGGCATCGCCGACGAGCCCTTCTGGCCGGGCGAGAAGAACTCCTCGGCTTCCAGCACTTCGGTGCGCTGCAAATGGCGGATCTCGGTTGCGAGCCGCTCGATCGAGGAGGCGATCACGCCCAGCGTCGCGAAGAACATCGCATGGCGGTCGCGCGGGATGACCTGGGTAGACACCGGCTCGACGGTAAGGCCGAGCTTCTCGGCGACATGCGCCTCCACGAACGGATCGATATTGGCGAAGGTGCCGACCGCGCCCGAAATCGCGCAGGTGGCAATATCGGCCCGCGCCGCGACGAGCCGCGCGCGGTTGCGGGCAAACTCGGCATAGGCCTGGGCGAGCTTGAGCCCGAACGTGACCGGCTCGGCATGAATGCCGTGGCTGCGGCCGATCGTCGGGGTCAGCTTGTGTTCGATCGCGCGGCGCTTGAGCACCGCCAGCAGCGCGTCGAGATCGGCGATCAGCAAATCGCTCGCGCGCGCCAACTGCACCGCAAGGCACGTGTCGAGCACGTCCGACGATGTCATCCCCTGGTGCATGAAGCGCGCTTCGGGGCCGACATGCTCGGCGACATTGGTCAGGAAGGCGATCACGTCATGCTTGGTCTCGCGCTCGATCTCGTCGATGCGCTCGACCTCGAACGCGCCCTTGGCCCAGATCGCGGCGGCGGCTTCCTTGGGGACGACGCCCAGTTCGGCGAGCGCATCGGTCGCGTGTGCCTCGATCTCGAACCAGATCTGAAAACGCGCTTCAGGCGTCCAGATCGCGACCATGTCGGGGCGGGAATAGCGGGGGACCATCGGATTTCCTTGATGCGGCAGAGTCGGGCCATCGCGGAATCGCAACGGGTCCGCGATGACACGCGCGTTAGCAGGGACAAGCCGATGGTTCAAATCGGCGATAAAGGGACCGATCCGGAAGCAAGCGTGTTGATACAGCGAACGCCGTTGAGGACGTAAGGCGTCGCGTTCGTAGAGATCGATAAAAAGCTGAAGGAGAAATCCGATGTTGAAATATGCTTTACTTGCAGGCGCAATGATGTTGGCCGCTCCGGCACTTGCGCAGGAGGCGCAGACCACTCCGGTGAGTCCGCAAACGTCGCAGTCAGCGCCAACGACGACTGATCAGGCGCTTCCGGCGCAGCCTGCTCCAGCGACGCCGCAGAGCGCAGCACCCGCCGATTCGGCGACTGCCCCTGCTGCAGATTCGGCGGTGGCGGCCCAGCCAGCGACGGGTACGCAGGTGGCGCAAGTGGTGAACCAGGAATTTGCCACCTATGACAAGGATGGCGATGGCGTGCTGAGCGCCAAGGAGTTCGACACGTGGATGGTGGCGCTGAAAAGCGCGAGCGATCCTTCAACCAAGGCCACGTCGCCCGCCACCAAGGCCTGGCTGAACAAGGCGTTCGCCCAGGCCGATACCGACAAGAACAAGAAGGTCAGCAAATCGGAGTTGACCGGCTTCCTATCGCAGCAGGGCTAATTCCGCGCCTGCCGCATGTGCGCCCGCCGCTCTCCACCCCGGAGCGGCGGGCGCTTCGCGTTTTACAACAGCCCCATTGCGCGCAGGCTGGAATGCCCGTTCGCTCCGATGATGATGTGGTCGTGCACGGCAATGCCCAGGCGCTTGCCTGTTTCGGCGACCTTGCGGGTCACTTCGATATCGGCGCGGCTCGGGGCGGGGTCGCCACTCGGGTGATTGTGCATCAACCGCGTCGCATGCGGTAACCTATTGAATTAATGATGGTTTCTGGTAATGCCCGAGGGGGCGGGGGTATGAGTTTGGGGTCGGTAGATCGTGAAGTTGCGTGACATTCACTTTCGTTCAGCCTCTGTCTCAATGAGTTTATGCGAAGCACGGCAGATCACGAGATTCTTTTTGTCCCAATCCTCGAGTCCAGGCACGGGGTAAAGCACCGACTTGCCGATTTTGATGTATGGCGGACCGACGCGCTGTGCTCGCCAATTGCGAAGGGTGCCGACAGAGATCTGACCGCGGTATCGCTCGGAGACCTCTTCGGTGGTCAGAAATTTCTCTTCGGCCATCTGCACCTCCGTCGTAAATCCAAGACTATGACCCGGGATTTGGTCACCGGTCGCGCATCGAGCGGAAGCCTGCGCATGTCTCCGTCACATTGTGGAGGTGCTCGTCCCGGCTTGTCACGATGGCGCACGAGCAAGATGAGAGTTGATGCGGCTTGTGGGAAGTCGTTGTTGATTGCGATGGGGCCGCAGGATGGGCGAGGTTAGAAATCGGATGGCCATCGTACGAGACATGCCACCCGGACCTCTTGGCCCATCCTGCCTTCACGCCAATCGGTCGGCGCCGATCCGTGATATTGCGTGTCTTGGGGGCGGCCTCGTCAGCCTACCCGGCCGCATTCGAGAAGAGATTGCCTAGCGGCGCAACTTATTTAGACTTATTCGGATCATTATGAGGATAACCAGAGCGAAGGTGGCCAACGTCGCAAATATCGTGGCCTTTCCCGTAATTACCTCGTACCCACATACAATCGAGACGATGACGGACAATGTAGCCAAGGCAATGTAACTTGGAATCGGGCGCTTTATGGCGGCAATAACGACGACGATCATGGTGAAAAGATTTGCAACAAGCGTTATTTGCGTAGCACTCACTGTCGAATCCCTATCGTGATCGCTTTCATCTTGTTGCGCTGGCTTGCTGAGAATGCACAGGCGCTGAGGGATGAGGCGCTCTTACCTGCTCGCCGTATCAGACCACTTTAGGCGTGCTCATTCTCTTGAAACTCCGATGAGATTCCCGCGGCGCCAGATTATGCGGCATGACATCGTTATGCCGGCACTCGGTACGTCCAGCTCAAACTTGTCCGGGATGTGGATCGAGGGCTCGACTTCGAGACGGGCGCCGGACTCCGAAACATTTCGCACCATGCAATTGATGACCGAGGATTGCTGATTGAAAATTATTCGGCCTGCGAGGAGTGTGCGCCGGCGCGGAGAGTTGCGGCGATCGTTTGCAGGGACATCCCGCCGACCGCTGGAATTGTTTATCGGATTGCTCATGTATCGAGCAGCCTCAAACGTTCAGAGAGCCTATGAACTGTCGAGTGCCACCGTTCATAGGGTTGCATTGATTTCAATTCCTTCCCGCGATTTAGCTAGCCCTCCCGAGGGCACCAAGTCGTATACCGAGGTATATTGTGCGGTTGTATGCGAACCGCCTGTGCGAGAAGAGCGGTCGAGGTTGCCGTGCGTGCCAATACCAGGCCCGGAAACCATGATGACCTCGCACAAGATGGCAGCTTTCCGCCTTGCGGCGCCTCATCGAAATGCAAGCTTGAATCCCCAGGCGCGAATGCGATGTGCAGCTCGGAGCGTTGCCTTGGTAAAGCGTGCGTCGACCAAGCGGCGACGGTACAGCCACAGCGTTGCATGACAGAGACGGTCCGCACTCGCCAGCACGACGCCTGCCAGCCAAAGCTGTAATCGGACGGGGCGACGGCCTGCTCGGGCGCGCCGGCCCGTGTTGCCGGAACGTCTTGGTGGCTCGCGGTCGTAGAAATCTGATCCAAGGGAGGACCGCGCCAGTCGCTGGGCGGAATCGAAACCGTCGCGCGCGCACCGTTGTGGAACTGTATTCGGGGTGTTGACCTGAGCTGTACAGAGCGTGCGTAACTGTGGCTCAAAGAACGAAAATAGCGCTTGCCTAGTGCCGGTCGCTAAGTTGCGCGCAATACGAATATAGCTGGTCATAACATGCTCCCAAAGTGCGGGATGCGTCGCCAAATTCAAGGCGCGACTCTGTGTTGCTTACGGTGTCTGGTCGGTTTTCGTCTAAGTTGGGTCATCGAGACTGAACAGATCGGTGGTTTCGTGGTAGGCAAAGACCTCCGCGTATCGTGCCCATTGCGTCACTGCCTTAAGTGTTCGGCTGGCGTAGCTTTCGGACATGAAGTCTTCGAGCTCGTCGTGAAAACGCCGGGCTTGGGATTTGTGACTTGGGCGATCGTCGAGGACGCGCCGGATGTGTGCGGCCAGGGGCACATAACTGAGAAGCTGCTGCGCAAAGATCTTCTTGCGTTCATCGACATCGGCCAGTGCATAGCGTCTGCCCGCCGGAAGAAGTTTGATGTCCCCACCTACCAATTCGGCGAAGCGGAGCAACTGCAGAACCTCTGCTATCGGAAATAGATCGTCGGTCTCATAGAGGAGACCGCTCGCAAGTTCGGGCAGATCGGCTCGGCCGTTATTGGGTTCTGCATTTATGGCCTCGATCAGACCGGCCAACGCATTCGTCGAAACAACAGGAAGAGCCATCCCTATGCCGGATCCCGGAAAGAGGCCGTCTCGGGGCTGACTGTCGTCGTTCTTTTGCGTCATGCGGACGTAGATCTGTTCGACCAGCGCACGGAAGGTCGGGTCCTGTCGGTTGCGTGGCTGCGGAATCTCCACCTTGATTTCGCCGATGACGCGCCCGGGATTTGAGGAAAAGAGCAAGATGCGGTCACACATCAGCACCGCCTCTTCGATATTGTGGGTGACGATCAGGATCGATTTGAATTGGCATGCGCCCTTCGGACCAAAGGTCGAGAAGATCCGTGCGCAGCGTTTCCGCGGTTAGCACGTCAAGGGCAGAGAATGGTTCGTCCATGAGCAGGATGTCCGGATCGACAACCAATGCTCGCGCCAAGCCGACGCGTTGGCGCATGCCGCCCGACAGCTCTTTCGGATAAGCGCTTTCGAAACCGTCCAAGCCGATGAGGTCGATCGCCGCCAACGCGCGCTTGCGTCGGTCAGTCGGGGGCACGTTCTTCGCCTCGAGGCCGACTTCAACGTTCTGTAAGACCGTGAGCCATGGAAAAAGCGCGAAGGTTTGAAATACCATCGAAACGGTGGCGCGCTGTCCGTCTTCGATTTTGGGAAACTCAATGACGCCCTGTGTCGGCGTCACGAGGCCGGCAATGGACCGGAGCAGCGTCGATTTGCCGGAGCCGGATCGGCCGAGCAGCCCGACGATTTCATTCTCTTTGAGGGTGAGATCAACGTCGTCGAGGACCAGCAAATCGGGTCCCCCGGACTTTCCGTAGACCTGGCGGACTTTCTGCACTTCGACTAAATTGCGGCTCTCAATGACAACCATGAACTGATCCTCCTCTTAATCGAAGCGCAGCCGGCGCTCGGCGTACCGATAGAGTGGGCGCCAAAGCGTGCGATTGAGGGTGACGACGAAGGCCGACATCACGACGATGCCGACGGCGACCCGCGGCAGGTCGCCAGCAGCGGTCGCGTCGGCGATGAAGGAGCCGAGACCAGTGGCCTGCAGACGTTTGTCGCCCCAGGAAACGGATTCGGCGACGATGCTGGCGTTCCACGACCCGCCTGACGCCGTGAGCGCGCCGGTCACGAAGTAGGGAAAAATGCCGGGCAAGGCGACTTGGCGCCACCATTGCAGGCCGCGCATGTTAAACGTCCGCGCCGCTTCCCTCAGATCGTTAGGAAGTGCGCTAGTCTGAGTTCACAAACGAAGTGCAACACCTCAAGCAGGTGATGCCATGTCGAACTACAGTCAGCTATCGCTCGAGGAGCGGTGTTCGATTGCCCGGCTTCGCGAAGCCGGGCAATCGATCCGGCAGATCGCTGCAGCTCTGGATCGCCAGCCGTCGACCGTCTCGCGCGAGTTGAGGCGCAACAGCGGATCGAAGGTCGGATACCAACCCGGCTACGCCCAGGCCCAGGCAGGGGCCAGGCGCTGGCATGGAGCACGCCTGGAGCGCGAGGAGGCATTACGGGAAGTGATCTTGGACCGCCTTGGCGAGGGCTGGTCACCCGAGCAGATAGCCGGACGCCTTGCTTATGAAGCGGGCCATCGGGTCATCAGCCACGAGACCATCTACCGCTTCGTCTATGCCCAGCTGAAACGAACCAATGAACGCCACTGGCGACTTTATCTGCCCCGCGCCAAATACAAGCGCGGCTGGCGCAACAAAGGCGGCGGATGGCCGCGCATCGCCGACCGTTGCTCGATCCACGATCGCCCAGACGACATCGCCACACGCCAGGTTGTCGGCCATTGGGAGGCAGATGGCATGCTCTTCTCCGCCCCCGGCAAGGCCATCCTCGTCGCACACGAGCGACGATCCCGCCTCACCATCGCCATGCCTCAGCAAAACCTGAAGGCCGACCCCGTCGCCGCAGCGCTCACCCGCATGCTGCGCCCCATGCCGCCAACCATGCGGCGCTCGATCACCTTCGACAACGGTACCGAGTTCGCCCGGCATCACCGCATCGCTCGCCAGCTCGGCCTCCAGACCTTCTTCTGCGACCCTCACTCACCCTGGCAAAAGGGTGGCGTCGAAAACGCCATCGGCAGACTTCGACGCAACCTACCCCGAAAAACCAACCTAAACGCCTTGCCGCGAGCATCCCTCGACGCCATCATCGCTCGCTACAACAACACGCCTCGAAAATGCCTCGGCTTCCAAACTCCCGCCGAAGCCTTCCTCAACTCGTTGCACTTCGAATGTGAATCCACATAGCTCCAGCAATGACATTGAAGAGAATGTACCATTGCGTGCCCAGAATCATGAGCGGCGAAAGCCAGATGTTCGGATCAAGCCTCAGCCCGATGATGATCACGACCGCGAAGGGAAACAGCACATTGGCCGGGAAGGCGGCCAGGAATTGGGCGACGGGTTGCAGGCGCTCGGACCAGGTCGGCCGTAATCCGATCCACACGCCGATCGGCACCCAAATGATGCTGGCGATCGCAATGAGGACGGCGACGCGAACCAAGGTCGCAAAGCCCAGGCCAACAATTGATATGATGTCCGCCGCTGTCAGGGATGTCGAAATAAAGCGCAGCAGCCAGAGCGAGGCGCCGAAGCAGACCACGGCGATGAAACCGATCCAGAGGCCGTCGGGGACACGAATGATGTGTTTATTGGGGTGGAGCGTTTGACGTCGAGGTGGGGCCGACCAGCTCAGCGCACTCAGGGTTCGGCCAGCCACCAGCAGAAGCTCGATGATCGACGGCAGAAGGCGCGTGCGGCGTGCGAGGTCGTATACCCAGGAGCGCGGTCGTTCACGCGACGCGGTTTGCTCGAATCTGAACTTGTCAGCCCAAGCGACGATTGGCCGGAATATGAGCTGGTCGTAGAGGACGATGACGACGGCCATTGCGAAGACTGCCCAGGCGACAGCGCCGAAATCTTTCCGCTCAATTGCGAGCGCCAACCAGGAGCCGATACCGGGCAATGCGATCGTCGTGTTGCCAACCGCGATCGCTTCCGAGGCGACAACAAAGAACCATCCTCCCGACATCGACATCATGGCGTTCCAGACCAGACCTGGCATGGCGAACGGAAGCTCGAGGCGCACAAATCTGCGCCAGGACGAAAAGCCAAACTGCCTGCTTACCTCATCGAGATCCTTCGGGACCGTGCGAAGCGACTGGTAGAAGCTGAACGCCATGTTCCAGGCTTGGCTTGTGAAGATCGCAAAAATCGCGGCGCACTCGACCCCAAGCTGGCGCCCAGGAAACAAGTTCATGAAGAACATGACGGTGAACGTCAGAAAGCCGAGCACCGGAACCGACTGTAGAATGTCGAGAGCAGGAACGATGATCAGTTCGGCTTTGCGGCTCTTTGCTGCGAGGGTCGCAACAGTCAGAGTGAATATCAGAGATGCCGCAAGTGCCCCGAACATGCGCAGGGTCGAGAGAAGCGCATATTCAGGAAGGTGCAGGAGCTGAAGGTCGACGGGCGCGGCATTGAGAGCCGTCAGCGGTTGGCGCATTTGGCCAACCCCGACGATGACGAGCAATGCGATGACTAGCAGAAGGGCTATGGCGGCGAGGTCTGCCCAACTTGGCCCGGCGAGACGAGGCGCCAAGCTCCTATCGAAATGGCGGTGTTTGCCGTCACTCCTGGAATGAAAGACCATGGCGCCCTCGTGTCAGCCGTGCCGGCCGTCACGAGCGAGCTCTTGTCTAGGCTCGGCGAAACGTCCGTGGCGGCGTAAGCTGTCGACTACCGTCGTTCGGCATCGTTCGGTTTCCTAGAACTGCTCAAGCGAGGCTAGACGATTCCCGCCAAGCAGATTTGCTGTGTCTATAGAGTGCGATCGTTGTTTGCGCTACTTATACCCGGAGGCGTTCTTCGCTCGAAAAGTGTCTGAAGAATATACTCGGGTATATTCGGCGTGGCGCTTTGGCCGTCCGCCGCGCGGATTCGCCGGTGTTCAGCGCATCGTAGTCCAGCCGCTCAATGCAAGAGCAAGAAACGCGACGGCTTCGTGCCAGTAGTTCAGGCGCGCGAGCGTCCAGGCCTCACGACGCACGAGCGCCAGACCAATGCAGATCATGCCCGATAACGCCGTCAAAGCGACGAAGGCGTAACCGAACCCCCATCGCGACGGTATTTGCGCAAGGGCAAAGACGAGAAGTATTGCGAGCTTTAACGCAAAGCGCTTCACGACGTAGCGGATGCTCGGACTATCAGGTTCTCGTGGCCAAGCCTTGATCTTATGGTTGTTGATCGTCGTTGTTTCGATCCCGTTCAAAAGCCTGGGAACGAGTCGGCCGCTCGGCCCGAATAGCGAGGTGATCGCCGCTCGGCCGGTCGAGGTGAGTTCAAGACCCCATGACTGCCGGAGCCTTGGAGGCTCGAATCTGAGATGCTGATGATGGATTTGTTAGCAGCGGAGACGAGTCATGACGGAGGCAGTGAAATACGTTGGTCTGGACGTTCATAA